>NZ_JAOWIA010000029.1:0-659400 GCF_030332345.1 Citrobacter sp. Cpo221 | reverse complement strand
TCGCCGTGTCGCGGTGCATATTTCGCATCAGTTTTGCAATGGGATTAAGGAGGACTAACCCATGACAACTAACAACCACCCAGCGCACGGTCCTGTATCACTCAATCGCCTGCACCAGATAAGCGAAATACTCAGCAAAGCAGCAGCACAAAGCGACGGCGGGAATCTCGGCTACGCAATGGCTGATGCTGTGAAGGTTATTGATGGGGCTATTGCGGCATTTGGTGCTGAGCCTGCACCAGTAGATATTGAAATGCTGGCCACTGTACTGAGAAACGCTCCGTTAGCGCCGTCAGATAGCCAGGGCAAGCCGAGAGCGCCGGTAGTGCCGGATGAAGATCCGCGAGATGCATTCGAGCGAACATTCAAAATGCCGAAGCATGTCACCCGCTGCGGTACCGGATATGCAGTAACGGCATATTCCGCATGGTTAGCCCATGATTTCGTTAGGATGTGGGAGGGCTGGAACGCCTGCCGCGCCGCCATGCTTCAGGCTGGCAACTCTCCGGTAACTCCGGATGGTTGGATTCCGGTAAGCGAGCGGATGCCTGACAAGCTCATCCCAGTAATGGTCATGTACGCTGATGGTGAAATGTGGTCGGCAATGTGGAGTGGTCAATTCTGGGATGACGGATGCACAATTCCAGATCCCCACGCAATTACGCACTGGCGGGAAATGCCAGCAGCACCTCAGCAGGAGAATGTATAACGTGAACAATTTAATGATCGACCTTGAATCCATGGGCAAAAAACCGAATGCCCCTATCGTCTCCATTGGTGCCGTGTTTTTCGATCCGCAAAGCGGTGAACTGGGTCAGGAGTTTTACAGCGCCGTTAACCTTGAAAGCGCTATGGAGCAGGGAGCGGTGCCAGATGGTGACACTATTCTGTGGTGGTTAAGACAAAGCTCAGAAGCACGATCAGCAATCTGTGTTGATGATGCGATGCCGATATCATCTGCCCTATCTGAACTGAGCCATTTCATTAATCGGCATTCTGATAACCCAAAATATTTAAAAGTTTGGGGCAATGGAGCTACTTTCGACAACGTTATATTGCGCGGCGCATATGAACGCGCCGGCCAGGTTTGCCCGTGGCAATTTTGGAACGATCACGACGTCAGAACCATCGTCACATTAGGCAGAGTTGTGGGTTTCGATCCAAAGCGAGATATGCCATTCGATGGGGTTGCACATAACGCACTGGCCGATGCGCGACATCAGGCAAAATACGTGTCCGCGATCTGGCAGAAATTGATTCCTACCACCAGCAGCGAGCTTTAATTTCCCCTGGGTGCAGCCAGGGTAATGGATAAATAACCATGAGCAATATTTTCCAGTTAGCCCCCAACGAGTGGGTTTGTGAAAGCGTTCTTATCGCGGTTACCGGGCTCAAGCCCGGAACCATCACCCGCGCCAGAAAAGAATCCTGGATGCTGGGCCGCGAGTACCTGCACATTTCACCAGACGGCAATCCCAAGCCTTCTAGCGAATGCATGTACAACAGAAAAGCAGTTGATCAGTGGATCGAAGCTCAGAAAAAAAATCAACCGGGTGCGCATCGGACATGAAAAGAAGTACACTCGCCGGTGCTCCTGGACGTCAGGAGGGAATAATGGCTAATGCATCGTACCCGATAGGCGTCGAAAACCACGGCGGTTCACTCCGCATCTGGTTTCTATATAAAGGCAAAAGAGTCAGGGAAAACCTCGGTGTCCCTGATACTGCAAAGAATCGCAAGATAGCCGGCGAGCTTCGATCTTCTGTTTGTTTTGCGATAAGGATGGGGAATTTTGATTATGCAGAAAAATTCCCAAACTCACCGAATCTTGTCCGGTTCGGTCAGGATAGTAAGGAAATTACTGTGCTGGAACTTGCTGAAAAATGGTCAGAGTTGAAGCGAATGGAAATCAGCTCAAACACCATGAGTCGGTACGAATCCATCATAAAAAACATGCTTCCACGCATTGGCGAAAACAAAATGGTTTCTGCAGTGACCGCCGAGGATTTGCTGTATGTGAGGAAAGAGTTGCTGACAGGTTTTCATGTCATGAAAAAGGATCACCGGACACAGGTTAAAGGCCGGAAGTCATCCACAGTCAATAATTACATGATGCTAATGGCCGAGATCTTCCAGTTCGGAACTGATAACGGTTATGCAAAAGAAAACCCGTTTAGCGGAATTAACCGCCTCAAGAAAGCTAAGGGTGAACCCGATCCACTCACGTCAGACGAGTTCATCAGGTTTATCCAGGCATGCGGCCACCAGCAGATGAGAAATCTCTGGTCACTGGCAGTCTATACCGGAATGAGGCATGGGGAGTTGTGCGGTCTGGCATGGGAAGATATCGATCTCCATGCCGGTACCATTACTGTAAAACGCAACCTTACCCAGACGGATGAGTTCACCCTGCCAAAAACAGACGCAGGCACTGACAGGGTGATTTATCTCATTCAACCAGCTATTGATGCCCTGAGGAATCAGGCCCAGCTTACGCGCCTTGGCCGGCAGTATGAGGTTGAAGTGAAATTGCGGGAATATGGCCAGTCAGTCATACATCCATGCACTTTCGTTTTCAGCCCTCAATGCGTAAAACGTGGACCTCGGACAGGATATCACTACGCGGTTAATTCGATTAATAAAATTTGGGCCCCAATAGTTAAGCGCGCAGGCATTCGTTATCGTAACGCCTACCAATCCAGGCATACGTATGCATGCTGGTCATTGTCAGCCGGGGCAAATCCAAATTTTATTGCAGCTCAGATGGGGCATGCCGATGCCCAGATGGTGTACAAAGTTTACGGTAAATGGATGTCAGAGAAGAGTGCTGAGCAGGTGTCGTTGCTCAACCAAGCGCTTTCGCATTTTGCCCCATCCATGCCCCATGAGCTTTTAGCAGCACAGTAGAATTATTGAAAATCATAATGTTAGTAGCACTATTACTACATTTTCATAACACGTGGCACGAATTGCCCTCGACCAGAAAGAGAGCTTATGGTGTGATCGGGGTTCAATAAATCGCTAAACAGGGTATACTCCAGCGGTTTTCTTAGTTGTTTATTGTACTAAACGCTCCCGTGAGAGGATGCTACTGCGCACCTATGACACAATTCGCTTCTCCTGTTCTGCACTCGCTGCTGGATACAGACGCTTATAAGTTGCATATGCAGCAAGCCGTTTTTCACCACTACTACGATGTACAAGTAGCGGCTGAATTTCGTTGCCGTGGCGATGACCTGCTCGGTATTTATGCCGATTCTATTCGTGAGCAGGTGAATGCTATGCAGCACCTGCGACTGCAGGAGGATGAGTACCAGTGGCTCTCCGGCCTGCCTTTCTTTAAAGCTGATTACCTTACCTGGTTACGTGATTTCCGCTATAACCCGGAACAGGTTTGCGTCACCAATGATAACGGCAAGCTAAACATCCGCTTAACCGGTCCGTGGCGTGAAGTGATCATGTGGGAAGTCCCGCTGTTAGCGGTGATTAGCGAACTGGTACACCGTTACCGTTCACCTGAATCAGGCGTCCCGCAGGCACTCGATGAGCTGGAAAGCAAACTAGTAGAATTCTCTGCTTTAACGAAAGATGTCGATATGTCCCGCTTCCATTTGATGGATTTCGGTACGCGTCGTCGTTTTTCGCGCGAAGTACAGCAGGCTATAGTTAAACGCCTGCAGCAAGAGCCCTGGTTTGTTGGCACCAGTAACTACGATCTGGCCCGCCGCCTGTCATTAACCCCAATGGGTACGCAGGCGCATGAGTGGTTCCAGGCTCATCAGCAAATCAGTCCAGAACTTGCCACCAGCCAGCGCGTAGCCCTGGCAGCCTGGTTAAATGAATACCCTGATCAACTCGGCATTGCATTAACCGATTGCATCACCATGGACGCATTTTTACGCGACTTTGGCGTTGAGTTTGCTACCCGCTATCAGGGTCTACGCCATGACTCAGGCGATCCGGTGGAATGGGGTGAAAAAGCCATCGCCCATTATGAAAAACTGGGGATTGATCCGCTGAGCAAAACGCTGGTCTTCTCAGATAATCTCGATCTGAAAAAAGCGATTGAACTCTACCGCCACTTCTCTTCCCGCGTACAGTTGAGTTTTGGTATTGGGACACGGCTAACATGCGACATTCCGCAGGTTAAGCCACTCAATATTGTGATCAAGCTGGTGGAATGTAACGGCAAACCGGTGGCGAAGTTATCTGACAGCCCGGGTAAAACCATCTGCCACGATAAAGCATTTGTTCGTGCACTGCGCAAAGCCTTCGATCTCCCGCATATCAAAAAAGCCAGTTAAGCCTTCCAGGGAGCCATTTTGGCTCCCTTTTTCGCGTTTATTTCCGAAATCTTTCACTCCAGCTACGAATTCTGCTTGTCTGATTGCAGATGCCAGGTAACATAGGTATCCCCCCATTACGGGTGGACATGTGTTTATATATCCGACTATTAACAGAGAGAATATTATGAGCGTTGTGCCTGTAGCCGACGTACTCCAGGGCCGCGTAGCCGTTGACAGCGAAGTCACCGTGCGCGGATGGGTGCGTACCCGCCGAGATTCAAAAGCTGGCATCTCCTTCCTCGCCGTTTATGACGGTTCCTGCTTTGATCCTGTACAGGCCGTCATCAATAATTCTCTGCCCAATTACAATCAGGACGTACTGCGCCTGACGACGGGTTGTTCAGTTATCGTAACGGGTAAAGTCGTTGCGTCTCCTGGACAAGGACAGAGCTTTGAAATTCAGGCCACTGAGGTTGAAGTAACGGGCTGGGTTGAAGATCCTGACACTTACCCAATGGCAGCTAAGCGTCACAGCATTGAGTATCTGCGTGAAGTGGCGCACATGCGTCCGCGTACCAACATGATTGGTGCGGTAGCGCGTGTACGTCATACGCTGGCGCAGGCTCTGCATCGTTTCTTCCACGAGCAGGGTTTCTTTTGGGTATCGACTCCGTTGATCACCGCTTCCGATACGGAAGGTGCCGGTGAAATGTTCCGTGTTTCTACGCTGGATCTGGAAAACCTGCCGCGTAACGATCAGGGTAAAGTCGATTTCGACAAAGACTTCTTTGGTAAAGAGGCCTTCCTGACCGTTTCCGGTCAGCTGAACGGTGAAACCTACGCCTGCGCCCTGTCTAAAATTTATACTTTTGGCCCGACGTTCCGTGCAGAAAACTCTAACACCAGTCGTCACCTGGCAGAGTTCTGGATGCTGGAACCAGAAGTGGCTTTTGCTGACCTGAACGATGTTGCAGGCCTGGCTGAAGCGATGCTGAAGTACGCGTTTAAAGCCGTACTCGCAGAGCGTGCGGATGATATGAAATTCTTCGCTGAACGTGTCGACAAGGACGCGATTTCACGCCTGGAACGTTTCATTGACGCTGACTTCGCGCAGGTGGATTACACCGACGCGGTAAGCATTCTGGAAAAATGCGGTAAACAGTTCGAAAACCCAGTTTACTGGGGTGTGGATCTGTCTTCTGAGCATGAACGTTACCTTGCTGAAGAGCACTTTAAAGCGCCGGTGGTAGTGAAAAACTACCCGAAAGATATCAAAGCGTTTTATATGCGCCTTAACGAAGACGGTAAAACCGTTGCTGCAATGGACGTACTGGCCCCGGGAATCGGTGAAATCATCGGTGGTTCTCAGCGTGAAGAGCGCCTGGACGTGCTGGATGCCCGTATGCTGGAAATGGGTCTGAACAAAGAGGATTACTGGTGGTATCGCGACCTGCGTCGCTACGGTACCGTTCCGCATTCCGGCTTCGGATTGGGCTTCGAGCGTCTGATCGCTTACGTCACCGGCGTACAGAACGTCCGTGATGTTATTCCGTTCCCGCGTACTCCACGTAACGCCACCTTCTAAACGTGCGTTATTGTTTTGAAGGCCAGCATTGCTGGCCTTTTTTATACCCTTTTCGTGTTATCTGGATACCCATCTCACGTTAAACGCAACCTTTCAATCTCCTCCACCTGTTACGTAATATTTCATCGCAATACATTTGCACAAAAAATAATCAGCAATTTTATTGTGGATTAGCATTTTCTGATTAAATAGTACATTTTACAGCCTCTCGCACGGCACTCCAGACGTCCAAAAATCGTTACCTGTAAAATCCGAACTTTCCGGCAGAACGGAGAAAAAATGACCTTAGCAAAATTAAACATAAGAAAATCATATAAATAGAAATAAAAACGAGAATTTTAAGCGCAGGAGCATCCGAAGTTTGACGCTGTTCACAAAGTTGCACAAAAATAACATTTTGTTACACATTTTTTCTTTTTGAAACCAAATCTTTATATTTGTAGCACTTTGACGGTAGCGAAACGGTAGTTTGAATGGAAAGATGCCTGTCAGACACATAAAGACACCAAACTCTCATCAATAGTTCCGTAAATTTTGATTGACGGAATTTATTGGCGGCAGTGGCAGGTGTCATATAAAAACCGATGAGGGTAATAAATAATGATGAAGCGCAATATTCTGGCAGTGGTTATCCCTGCTCTGCTGGTAGCCGGGGCAGCTAACGCTGCAGAAGTTTATAACAAAGATGGCAACAAAGTAGACGTATACGGTAAAGCCGTTGGTCTGCATTATTTTTCCAAGCACAACGGTGATAACGCCTACGCTGCTAACGGCGATCAGACATATGCCCGTCTTGGTTTCAAAGGGGAAACTCAGATTAACGACCAACTGACCGGTTACGGCCAGTGGGAATACCAGTTCAGCGGCAATAACGCAGAAGGCGGTGACGATGCCCAGAAAGGCAACAAAACCCGTCTGGCGTTTGCTGGTTTGAAATTTGGTGACGCAGGCTCCTTCGATTACGGTCGTAACTA
Organism: Citrobacter sp. Cpo221; assembly: GCF_030332345.1. Classification (NCBI taxonomy): domain Bacteria; kingdom Pseudomonadati; phylum Pseudomonadota; class Gammaproteobacteria; order Enterobacterales; family Enterobacteriaceae; genus Citrobacter; species Citrobacter sp. Cpo221. The sequence goes on along the minus strand of NZ_JAOWIA010000029.1, from coordinate 652,555 downwards.
CGGCGTTGTATACGATGCTCTGGGTTACACCGATATGCTGCCAGAATTCGGTGGTGATACCGCTGCTTCTGACCAGTTCTTCTCCCAGCGTAACGGCGGTCTCGCAACCTACCGTAACTCTAACTTCTTCGGTCTGGTTGAAGGCCTGAACTTCGCTGTACAGTACCTGGGTAAAAACGAACGCTCTAGCAGCCCAACCCGTTCTAACGGCGACGGCGTTGGCGGTTCCGTAAGCTACGAAATGGATGGCTTCGGTATCGTCGGTGCTTACGGCGCAGCTGACCGTACCAACGCGCAAGAAACGCTGACCTACGGTCGCGGTGCAAAAGCTGAGCAGTGGGCTGCTGGTGTGAAATACGATGCGAACAACATCTACCTGGCGGCGAACTACAGCGAAACCCGTAACGCAACCCGTATCTCTAACGGTTACGCTAACAAAACTGAAGACGTACTGTTGGTTGCTCAGTACCAGTTCGACTTCGGCCTGCGTCCGTCCCTCGCCTATACCAAATCTAAAGGTAAGGACATCGAAGGAATCGGCGACGTAGATCTGGTGAACTACTTCGAAGTAGGTGCGACTTACTACTTCAACAAAAACATGTCCACCTATGTTGATTACATCATCAACCAGATCGATTCTGACAACAAACTGGGCGTAGGCTCTGACGACACCGTTGCAGTGGGTATCGTTTACCAGTTCTAATAGCAGACCTCTTTGTTAAATGCCTAAAAAACAGGACTTCGGTCCTGTTTTTTTATATCTGCTAGCGGATTCTTGCGTCTTAAAAAAACACCTCAGCTTTTCGTCAGTAACGGTTGGCATTTTGTAAATCTACCGTTAACCTGATAGCGGACTTCCCTTCTGTAATCACTATGGAACCTCGTCATGTTTGAGAACATTACTGCCGCTCCTGCCGACCCCATTTTGGGTCTGGCTGATTTGTTTCGTGCCGATGACCGCCCTGGAAAAATAAACCTGGGGATCGGTGTATATAAAGATGAGACAGGCAAAACGCCGGTACTGACCAGCGTTAAAAAAGCCGAGCAATATATACTAGAAAATGAAACCACCAAAAATTACCTTGGCATTGACGGTATTCCAGAGTTTGGTCGCTGCACTCAGGAATTACTGTTTGGTAAAGAAAGTTCGCTGATCAACGATAAGCGTGCACGTACCGCACAAACCCCTGGCGGCACTGGTGCACTGCGTGTGGCAGCTGATTTCCTGGCAAAAAATACGTCGGCTAAACGCGTATGGGTGAGCAATCCAAGCTGGCCGAACCATAAGAGCGTCTTTAACTCTGCAGGCCTGGAAGTTTGTGAATACAACTATTACGATGCAGCAAACCACTCGTTAGATTTTGATGCGCTGCTGGCAAGCCTCAGCGAAGCGCAGGCTGGCGACGTGGTGCTATTCCACGGCTGCTGCCATAACCCTACCGGTATCGATCCTACGCTGGAACAGTGGCAAACGCTGGCTCAGATGTCTGTCGAAAAAGGTTGGTTACCGCTGTTTGACTTCGCATACCAGGGCTTTGCCCGTGGTCTGGAAGAAGATGCAGAAGGTCTGCGCGCATTTGCGGCTCTGCACAAAGAGCTGATCGTTGCCAGCTCCTACTCCAAGAACTTTGGACTGTACAATGAGCGTGTAGGCGCCTGTACGCTGGTTGCTGCGGATGCTGAAACCGTTGACCGTGCGTTCAGCCAGATGAAATCAGCCATTCGCGCTAACTATTCCAACCCACCAGCACACGGTGCATCCGTAGTGGCCACGATTCTGAGCAACGACGCGCTGCGTGCCATCTGGGAACAGGAACTGACTGATATGCGCCAGCGCATTCAGCGCATGCGTTTACTGTTTGTGAATACGTTGCAAGAGAAAGGTGCAAACCGCGATTTCAGCTTTATCATCAAACAGAACGGCATGTTCTCGTTTAGCGGCCTGACCAAAGAGCAGGTTCTGCGTCTGCGTGAAGAGTTTGGTGTCTACGCTGTCGCTTCCGGACGCGTAAACGTGGCAGGAATGACGCCAGACAACATGGCGCCACTGTGCGAAGCGATTGTCGCAGTACTGTAATCTATCGCGCACAAAAAAGGCCGCAATAGCGGCCTTTTTATTTATTAAACGAATTACCAGACAGGCATTTCATCTTGCAGGAACGGGTTATGTAAGCGTTCATTACCCAGCGTAGAGAGTGGGCCGTGACCCGGAATAAACGTTACGTCATCGCCTAACGGCAATAGTTTACGTTTAATCGAATCGATTAGTTGGCTGTGATCACCGCGCGGGAAATCGCTGCGCCCTACGCCACCTTTGAAAATCACGTCACCAGAAATCAGTAACTTTGATTGCTCATCAAAGAAGACCACATGTCCCGGTGTATGACCCGGACAATGCAGAACCTGTAACGTCACGTTGCCAACGCTTATCCGGTCACCTTCATTCAACCAGCGATCGGGCGTCAGCGGCTCACAATCTCCCAGGCCAAACATGCGGCTCTGAGCAGGGAGTCCCTGTAACCAGAACTCATCTTCTTTATCCGGACCAATAACCGGTACACCATAATGTTGTGCCAGTTCAGCCGCCGCTCCAACATGGTCAAGATGACCGTGAGTAAGCAGGATCTGCATTAGCGTCAGACCGCTGGCATCCACTTCCTGTTTGATTTTCTCGGCATCGCCGCCGGGATCGACCAGCGCGGCCAGACGAGTCTGCTCACACCAGATTAGCGAGCAGTTCTGGGCGAATGCAGTGACCGGAATAATACGATAGTTCATACAGCTCCTGTTTCATTAAGCTTATGGATCACCAGTGCCGTGCAGGGCCGGTGTCAATATGCACAAAGTTACTGCTGGGGTAGTATCCTACACCACCTGCGCGCATAGATAACGCAGCTTTGCGAATATTACTTAATGCGATGCCTTCAATATGGAAATCCATGGCCTGACCTTTAGTGTGGTAGCTTTTCTTGGCCACACCGCGGCTACGTGCACGGAGTTCATTATTGGTATCGATAGAGCGATAGCCTGAAATCAGCTGTACGGGTTTACGCGTGCCCAGCAGGCCCTGCAGACGGAAGAGTTGATCAAACAGTCCCGGGTCAATGGATTTCACTTTATTGGCCCGAAAATCACGGAAAAAGTGGTTAAGTTTTGCTAATTCGTCCTGAATATAGCCCCTGCCATCAAAAAACTCTGCTTTTATTGACTCACCGGTATGCAGGTTATTCAGAGTCAATATACGCGGACGTGGGGTAGAGAGTATTGCAAACGCAGGCGTAGGCAAGATGGCAGCGCCGAGGGCAATACCACCAAGCGCCAGCAGTTTGCGGCGATTAGCGTCAAATTTGTCCATGGTATTAAGGTCTACAAGGTCAATGTTATCGTATGTATGCTCTAGCGCACGCGGGAAACCTTATCTGGCTAAGTAGTCCACGTCAAGGCTCCCAACCCCAGGAAATACGGGGCTCACAGCCATTTTGCCCCGTTTCCAGCATAACTTACGACAATCATTTTCCTCGAACTGCTTCATTTATCTGATTAATTGCTCGGCTTTTGACACAATTTGTGCGCTGGATCGCGCTGTCAGATCGTAATTGTAAATATCTGTACGATACTGCGTGCGCCCATCAGGGCCGACAAATGCGGTCAGATAGTAGAGGTTGACCGGGATATTCTGGCGAATATTCACGTACCGCGTATCCCCTTGCTTCAGTGCATCCGAGATGCGCGTATCATTCCAGCCCGCATCCTGTAGCAGCATATTTGCCAGCTCAGAGGCCTTATTCACCCGCACGCAGCCGGAGCTTAATGCCCGCGTATCCTTCTGGAACAGATTGTGGTTCGGCGTGTCGTGCAGATAAATAGCGTCCGAACTCGGCATATTGAATTTATAGCGTCCGAGCGAGTTACGTGCACCCGGAGCCTGCTGAAAGCGGAACGGCAGATTGGACGCAGTGATGGTCGCCCAGTCAACCTGCCACGGATCTATCGTCTCTTTACTGTTCCAGCCGCGCATCACGGTATAACCGTGACGCTCAAGATACCCCGGATCATTCCATAACTTAGGCAGAATATCTTTACGTGCCAGCGTCGGCGGAACGTTCCACGGTGGGTTAACGACCACGTTATTCAGCGCACTGCTCATCATTGGCGTTTTACGATCGGGGCGCCCGACAATAACGCGCGAGGCCAGCACCTGATTGCCATTCTGATAATAAACCAGCGAATAGGCAGGAATGTTCACCATGATACCGGTAGACAGCTCACTCGGCAGCAGGCGCAAGCGCTGAATATTTAACGCTAGCACGCCCGCACGCTGAGCAGGCGTCACGTTCAGCCAGTCACGTGTGGCTGGGCCAATCGCGCCATCTGCGCCAAGTCCCTGCCACGTCTGAAAACGCTTTACCGCATCAACCAATTCACGATCGTAGGTACCACGCCCTTCTTTGCCAGACGTACTGACGGCAGGCTCCAGCATCCCGGTTCGACGCAAAATTTCACGCAGCGCGGGGATGTCATTACTCCACTCCCCCGGACGCAGCGTTGCTGTACTGGTGAGTTGCGGCCAGGGACGTGAATCGCCCACCAGCTTGAGCAGTGATTCATGCATGGCTGCATACTGCGGATGTTGAGGCGAAAGGCTGGCCACAAATGAAGTCAGTTGACCGTTATCCAGTGCGACCTGCCACTGGTTGATGACGGAAATCGGCGGCGTCGTTAGCGCATAGGGCTTATCGCTGTAAAGCCAGCGATTACCTTTGACAGGGATGTTAGCGATAAAGTGCAAATACCCCATCATCGCATCAGAGAGCACGACGTCTCTCGCCTGACCGGTTACTGCCGGGTCAGTCAGAAGTGCAACCCAGGTAGTGAACTGCGGCTGAAAGCCGGCAATTGCGATCTCGGCTAACTGTTGCTGAAATGCCTTTACCGCATCACGATTTTCCCACATCGGCTTCATTTCGCGTGCGGCATACAGCAGTTCCAACTGGCTCATGTAAACCGGCGTATAACCTGCTGGCAGTTGAGAGTGTATTTCGGCGCGGGCTTTATCGACAGACACGCCTTCTGGCAGCGGTTGAATACCCGCCATGATAGCCGTCGCAGAAGATTGAACCTGCGGCTGCGATAACGCTGTTGGCTGTTCACTGACGGTCGCAGAGCTATCGCCAGGGATCATTTCAGGCTCATCGGCCTGCGCATTGAACAGTGGAGCGAATGTTACGGCCAGGCACAAACTGATTGCCGACAGCCGACGACCACACATTTTATTAAGCAACATCCCTTGCCCCCTGTTTTCTTTATCATACTCTGAATAGCCAGGCCGTCTGTATTCCCCTTTATTTTGACGAGGGTCGGACCTGTAAAACGCCAATACAAACTGAAGTATGACGAGCAAGCCTGTGACGCGTTAGGCTCACCTTTAGTATATAAACATCAAAAACTTTTTGCCTAACCTAATGTAAAGAAGTCTAAAGAAATTACACCAGGCATGAAGTCTTTTCGGAAAAAGATAAGGCGGCCATGTAGCCGCCTTTTTACTTATTACTTAGCTTGCCTGCGAGGAGGCATCTTCAGTCCCCGGCAGCGGTTCCGGTAACTGAGGCGCAAATCCGCGCAGCCCCACCACGTGAACGTGTTCAGTGTTCTGGAAGACTTTACGCACCAGTTTGTAGGTGGTGCCTTTCTCTGGGCTGATGTTTTCCGGCGCAGCGATAATCAGCTGCATCTGCAAACGCTCACACAGCTCAAACAAGGTCGCAATTGAACGCGCATCGAGTCGTGCTGCTTCATCAAGGAACAGCAGGCGGCAAGGAGAGATATCTTTCCCGCGCAATCTGCGACCTTCATCTTCCCAGCTTTGTACAACCATCACCAGAATAGACATCCCGGTCCCGATCGCTTCCCCCGTTGACAGCGCGCCAGATTCAGCTCGCAGCCAGCCGTCAGAGCCACGGTTAACCTCAACTTCCATTTCCAGATAGTTACGATAATCCAGCAGCTCTTCACCAATGGTTTGCGGCGTACGTTGCCCCATGTCTATCTGCGGATTCAGACGCTGATACAGCTTCGCCAGCGCTTCTGAGAAGGTCAGGCGATTGCTGTTAAACAGATCCTGATGCTGTTCATGCTGCTCTGAAAGTACGTCCAGCAAAGTAGCATGTGTTTCACGCACATTGACGTTCAGGCGAACGCTGTTGACCTGGCCAAACGACACGCTTTGCAGCCCCTGGTTCAGCATGCGAATACGGTTCTGTTCACGCTGAATAGTCTTACGAATAATGTTCGCCACGCTGCGTGAGCTGATCGCCAGCTTCTGTTCGCGTGAGGTTAACTCTTCCGTCAGACGGCTCAGCTCAATCTCCATCTGTTCAATGGCTTCAACCGGATCGTCGGTACGAATAATATCCTGGCGAATACGTTCGCGCAGATGCTGGTAAACCGCGACGAAGAACTGAATTTTACGCTCTGGACGTTTTGGATCTTCAGACAGACGCAACACATCGCGCAGGTGCTCGTTATCTGCAACCGCCAGACGTAGCGCACCGAGCGCCTTATCCGACATCGAACGCAGTTCGTCACCGGAAAGATAGGCCAACTCGCGACGGTGCAGACGACGTTCCACACCGTTATCTTTCACCATCCGCATGACTGCACACCAGCCGGCTTTAGCGGTGACTACTTGCTCGCGCATTTCATGATAATCACGTTCCAGCTTGCGCAGTCTGCGGGTCAGGTTTTCCATCTCCGCTTCGCAGAAGGTCAGCGCTTTCTCAAGTTGGTTGCGGCGTGCACGGTTGTTGCTGAGCTGCGCATGCAGTTCGTCACGACGGATACGCGCGCGCTCTTCGGCACCGCTGTCCGCACGAACGCCAATATCCTGCAGTTCACGTTGTAAATCGTTCAGCAGCTCTTTTTTGGTGTCATAAGAGCTTTTTAGCGATGCCATGACCTGGTTGTACTGGCTTAACTGTGCAGCATGACTGCGCAGCGCTTCACGAGCGCGGGTACGTTCGGCTTCCGCCTGTTCCAGGCGTTCACGCAATTTTTCGTTCAGATCGCTGTTGCCGCTGAGCATTTCGGCTGAGTCGGAATAACTAAAGTGCGCCCGGCGCTGTACAACTTCGGTCAGCGCAAAAGCCTGCTGACGTGCGTCGCGCTGCATCTGCTGCGAATACGCATAGTCTTCCTTCAGCTGTTCAAACTGCTCAGGGTCATTTTGCAGAACCGAAACGATAGGTTCCAGTTTCGCCAACTGATTGCCATGTTGCTGTACAAAACGCGCGGCTTCCTGAGCTTCATCCAGACGCTCGCGAATTTCGTCAACGCGATCGGCCAGCGTATCATCTGCCAGCAGATTCAAGCGCGGCAGCAGGCGGTTCAGCGCAGAGACGCCCTCTTTCGCCTGTTCAAACTGCATACGGCTTTGCTGGTTATCATTTTCATGATTGGTCAGCGCACGTTCCAGTTCAACGCGACGGCTATTCAGCTGGCGAATTTCCGCTTCTGGATCGGCTTCAAACGCCACCGACAGATGGCTGCCGATAAAGCGACTGAACGCCTGATGCAGACGTTGGGTTTTCTGGACGTCAAAGGAGAGCGTGGCGAAACGTTCAGACAGCCCTTCACGCTCGGCATGCAGGGTTTCGATACGGCTTTCACGTGCTGCACGCCCAAAAATAGGCACCGTAGGGAAGCGGGAATAACGCCACTGACGCTCGGCGGTTTTCACCACCACCGCATTTTCCAGCTCATCAACGCTGAAGACGCTGTCATCAAACGACTGCGGATCCCCTTCGATGAAATAGAGATCTTCCGGGCAATCCGTCAGCCCTTCAAGCTGTTCGGTAATCAGCGACAGATCCGGTACCACGATGGCATGGCGCGAAGGACCGTACAGCGCAGAGAAGTACGGTGCATCTTCAAGGCTAACGTCATCATAAATTTCTGACAGCAGCACGCCGCCAAAGCGTTCCGCTAGCGCGTTCAGACGCTGATCTTCCGCCCCGCCCGGCTGACTTAAACGTTCAATCTCTTCATCAACCGCATTTTTACGTGCACCGACTTCATCACGCTCAACAATGGCCTCACGCTCGCGCTCCAGCAATTGTTGCAGATACTCGGTCACATCCTGGCTGGAGGTAAACTCTTCGCCACACTGCTCGCTAAGCTGGTTCAGGCTATTTTGCGCAGCCAGCCAGACGGGTGCCCGTTTCATCAAATGCTGAATACGGGATTGTAGCTGTTCCTGCTCCTGACGCAGCGTCATACGCTGTTCGCTGGCAGACGAGACGCTGTCCGACAAGGCGGCGATGCGCGCTTCCAGCTCCTGGTGCAGTGCTTCCAGCTCCTCGATATCGAACTGTTTACCCTGTCGCTTGCAGAATTCGGCCAGCAGACGCTCGGCGTCCTGCTGTTCGCGCAGACGCTGCTCCAGTTCGCTCAGTCGCATACGCAACGGCTGAACCTGTTCTGCCAGGTGGCGCTGTTCCACGCCTTCGCGCAGCAGTTCACGCGCCACGCTCCAGGCTTCACCGCGCGCCAGCGGGCCGTTGATAGCCGCCACCAGCTGATAAGCCTGTTCGAACTGGCTATGCGCGGTTTGCGCCACGCTCATTTTTTGTTCTAGCGTCAGCAGCTTTTCAGTGGCTTCCTGCTCTTTGGCCTGGAAAGTCTCCAGCCATTCGGCGGCGCTGTCGGCTGTCAGGTCCGGTAAGTGGCAGAGCTCTTTCGCCCGGTTTAGGGCCTGGATCGCCTGGGTATACTGGATGGCTCGCGTCTGCTGGACGTCCAGCGCTTGCTGGTAATCGGCAAGCTGGCTTTTCAGCTCATCCACTTCCAGCTCAGCGGCTTCCGCACGGGCTTCGTTTTCATCCTGGCGGTCAACGGCTTCCGCGACCACCTCGTTTTGTTCTTCCAGACGGACCTGCAGTTCTTCGAGATCCGCCTCATAGCGTTCAATTTTTTCCTGTTGACGCAGCGCGGTTTGCACCAGATTCAGGTGATCGCTCGCGGCCTGGTAATCAGCTTCCAGATCGCCTTCCGCACCGTTGTGCTCACCCAATTCACGTGCCATATCCACGTGTTTGTACTGCTCTGCCGCCAGCTGCTTGCGCGAGGTATACAGTTCACGACGATATTCCAGTGCTTTATCCAGATGGATACGACGTTCATTGGCGTGGCGCATATAATCTGCGGCCACATAGTTGGTCGCTTCACTGATTAAATGCTTAAACAGGTCGCGGTCAGACTGGGTTACGCGAATCGCTTCCAGCGTCATACGGTTTTCACGCAGCGCGGCTTCCATATCCTGGAACGCTTTACGTACGCCGCTGTTTTCCGGCAGCAGGTAGTCACGCAGTGAACGGGTAATGGCGCTGGAGATCCCACCGTACAGCGAGGCTTCAATCAGACGGTAGAATTTACTACGATCGGACGCGGAGCGCAGACGACGGGCAATGATGCCCAGATCGAACATCAACGAGTGATAATCGGTTATTGAGTTGAACTGCTTAAACTGCACGCCTTCCATCTCATCAAGCTTCTCTTTCAGCTCAGGTAGAGACAGTACGCGCGCCTGGCGTTCGTTCAGCGTTTCCGTCACCAGTTGGGTTGGCTGTACCGACATCGGCAGCCCCTGAATGGCAAACGGTTTGATATCCACTTTGCGATCGCGACCAGCAACCTGTTGCAGACGCACACCCACGACCACGCGCTGATGACGCGAGTTGAGGACGTCGAGCATTGAATAACAAACCCCTGCTTTCAGCTTACCGTGCAGGCCTTTATCACGTGAACCGCTGGTTGCACCGGCTTCGGTGGTGTTACGGAAATGCAGCAGGGTTAAGTCCGGAATGAGCGCCGTAACAAATGCTGCCATGGTGGTGGATTTACCCGCACCGTTACCACCGGACAGCGTGGTGACCAGCTCATCGAGATCAAACGTACGGGCAAAAAAACCATTCCAGTTAATCAGCGTAAGTGAGCGAAATTTACCGCGTTCAATCATTATTCTTCTTCTCCACTGTCCGGCTGATTCTCTTCGGGCTCATCGTTAAGCTGCAGACGGTTCTCGACCGCCATCGCTTCACCATCACGAATTAAGCGACGCTGTGCTTCACGCGGATCGTCGCCGCTACGCACATCCGCGCCAAAGCGGAAGACAGATTCCGTAATACGGAATTTGCTGCTGTCGTGGCCCAGAAACCACACCATGCCTAAGCGGCGCAAGCGGTTGAGCGAAGAACGCACTTTTTCCTGTAGCTTCTGGCGGTCAACGTCAGAACCGGTTGAACGGTTGTTCACCAGCTTCAGTAACTTCGCTTCGTCTGCCAGCGTTAGCAGCTCGTCGTACAGCTCTTGCTGGGTAAAAATCCCTTCGTTCGCCAGGCGTTCCGGGCTGAGATAGAGATAGCAAAGAATTTTACCCACCATCATGTCCAGTTCAGACAGGACCGAACGCGGAATGAGCGTCGTTGAACGCGGACGAAGGTAGAAGAACCCTTCCGGCGCACGGATCAATTCCACGTTATAGCGGCTGTAAAACTCTTCAAAATATTCCTGAAAATCCATCAGGAAGGCATGATTATCCAGTTCATCCAGACCGATATGGCGGCCCGAACGTAAGGCGCTATCCAGCGCCGGAAATAACGGATTCGCCAGCGCCTGCGCCAGCTTTACCGGCATCACTTGTTCAATATTTGTCAATGACATGCGCCTGTACCTTGGCTCCGTAATCATTAATCGGCTGCCATTTGGCTGGCAGTCCGGTGAAGTCTGCTTGCGCTACGCCAAGGCGTACCGCCTGATCGATAACAATACGCGCGACGTCGAAATGACGCGCACGTGGGTATTGCGCCAGATACTCGCGCACTACCAAACCGAGATCCAGTGGTGTTTGTCTGGATTTGTAGATAGCCAGCTGTTCTTCGATGATCGCCGCCAGCTGCTCACGGATCTCGTTAAATTCTTCATATTCCAGATCTTCCGGAAGTTCACCGGTGACCTCTTCGTCACGCAGCACCATCTCCTCGTCACGCATATCCAGCAGACGATCGGCGTTGGCATAGGTCAGCGCCCATGGGTCGTCAAAGTAGGTCTGCACGGACTGACGCAGACGCTGGGCGAAGACGCGGTTTTTATCCATATCGATCGCGGTACGGATAAATTTATGAACGTGACGATCGTAGCCGATCCACAAGTCAATGGACTGCTGACCCCAGCTAATAATGCGGTCGAGCTTGCTTTGTAAATCAAACACCAGCCGATCGACAAAATGCAAATCGTCATGCGTCATCGTGGCGTCCTGGATGCGTAACAGGTTAGCCTGCAGCTTATCCCCTGCCGCTTCCAGCGTATCTTGCAGCTCACGCAGCGTACCAGATGTTTCTGACAGCAGCATTTCACAGCTGGAAATCGCCGCCCGCCAGTCTTTGTTCAACAACTGTGCGATGTCGTCTTTTACCTGCTGCTGCTGTTCATCCATGATGCGCTGGGTCAGATCGATACTGTCGAAAATCTCCGCCACCGAGTATTTTAATGGCGCATAGACGTTGCGATGCCAGTGGAACTCATCGCCACCTTCCGCTGCCGCATCCGCCGCGCGCTTCAGTTCGCCTGCAACAATCGACAGTTGCATCGAAAGACGCAGCGTAGAGAATTCGCGCTGACGAATATAGTAATCTGTGATGCCAATCCCGAGCGGCGTTAAACGGTAAATGGCGTTGCCTTCAGCCTGCTCGCTGGTAAAGCGGTTCAGCAGACGTTGACGCACCATATCGTTGATCGCGTTGTTGGCGCGGACGCCGATGGTTTCGCTGGTTTGCTCAAACGCATCACTCACATGGCGGAACGCATCCACCAGTTCACCTTCACTCATCTCACCGTCAAGTCGCTCACCGTTCAATGTGGCGACCGCCAGCAGGAACGAAAGTCTGTCTACCGGCAGAGAGATGGAGAAGTCATTTTTTCTGGCCCAGGCAACCAGTTCGGGGACTGTCTGGGAAAATTCACTCATAGGTTATCCTTGCATCTGCGGCTCGGGCCGGACGTTTAATCGCGGTGACATGAATATAGCGCCCAAGGCTGATATACGGTTCCTGGCGGCAATAACGTGTTTCTATTTCTGTTAAAGCATCAAAACAGTCATGCTGTTTTTGTTTATCACGCAGATAATCATGAAACACCCTCACGCCCGTTTTTCCGGTTATCTCCCAGCCAATCTCCTCCAGCCAGCCATAGACCTGCTGAGGGTCGCGCGGAAAATCGGGAGACAACGTGCGCCGTTTCTTTTTATACATTCCCTGCTGTACATAGCCGAAATTACCGACCAACACATTACGCATCAACAGACCGTTTGCATTGTAGAACATCAGCGATAAAGCACCGCCCGGGCGTAACATCGACCACAATGTTTTTAAGACGGCTTGCGGATCGGCCACCCATTCCAGCACAGCATGAAACAATATCAGATCAACCTGAGAATCCAAATGCTGTGGGATGTCCTGAGCGGCACAATGTATAAAATGCATGTTGTCGCTCACACCTTGCTCTTCTGCCGCCCGTTGCGCTCGCGCCACCATCTCAGCAGAAAGATCGCACAAGGTGACGTGATGGCCCCGCTGCGCCATCAGAATGGCTGTCTGCCCTTCTCCGCCACCCGCATCAAGCACACGCAAAGTTTGGCCCGCATAGTCGGCAAGAAGTTTGTCCAGATCCTGCCAGAGGATCGTCTGACGAAGCTGACCTTTGGTGGTGCCGTAAATGTTACGGGAAAACTTCTCTGCAATGTCATCAAAATTGCGATCCCGCATCGGGCTCTCCACATGCTGGCTTTAGGGTGACTAAGTAAAACCGCTATTTTGTCACACCCACGCCGAGAATGAACCTTCCTGGTGTAATATCCCTGCTGATCCCCTGCTGTATGGTTAAAAAAGGAACCAAAAAGGATGCTTTTTACGCTGAAGAAAGTGATTGGCGGTATGATGCTGCCACTTCCGCTAATGCTCATTATCATGGGTATAGGCCTGGCGCTGCTCTGGTTTAGCCGCTTTCAAAAAACAGGGAAAATGTGCATTAGCCTGAGTTGGCTGGCACTGTTACTTCTAAGCTTGCAGCCCGTCGCCGACAGTCTGCTGAAACCGATTGAGGATAGCTATCCAACCTGGCAGGATACACAAAAAGTGGAATACATTGTGGTGCTGGGCGGAGGGTATACCTGGAATCCTCAGTGGGCGCCAAGTTCAAACCTGATCAGCAACAGTCTTCCGCGTCTGAATGAAGGTATTCGCCTTTGGCGTGCTAACCCGGGATCGAAGCTTATCTTTACCGGTGCTGCGGCAAAGAGCAATAACGTCAGTACTGCAGAAGCGGGCGCCCGCGTAGCACAGTCACTGGGTGTGCCGCCCGGTGATATCATCACGCTGGATAAACCCAAAGACACCGAAGAAGAAGCCGCAGCGGTGAAGCAGGCCATCGGCAGCGCGCCGTTCCTGCTGGTGACCTCCGCATCGCACTTACCACGAGCAATGATTTTCTTCCAACAGGCCGGACTACATCCGTTGCCCGCACCAGCCAACCAGTTAGCAATTGACTCACCGCTTAATCCGTGGGAGCGAGCGATCCCCTCTCCCGTCTGGTTGATGCATAGCGATCGTGTTGGTTACGAAACGTTGGGGCGAATCTGGCAGTGGCTAAAGGGATCGGAACATTGACAGTAATGTTGCCTGATGGCGACACTAACGCGTCTTATCAGGCCTACGTGTTCAGCGCAGAATTGTAGGCCGGATAAGGCGTTCACATGTTCATCAGGCGAGCCACGGCAGCAGTGATTTCGTGGCCAGGTCAAAGTTAGATCGATTAAAACGTCCGGTGTTGACCAGTTGCGCCACCTCATCCCATAACACATACAGCCAGCGCCGCCAGATGAAGGACTCAGCCACTGGCGCGCGTTGCAGGTATTGCCAAAGCAGGCTTTCCGCCAGCGCGTTATCCATTAAACGGAACAATTCATACTCTCTGGGTGCCCACAGCATCAAACCCGGTCCGACCATCGCCAGAAGCTGATCGCTACGGGCGTCTTTGAGCATGCTACGTAAACTAAAATTACCGTGGATTAGCACGCAGTTATCATTGAATCCTTCAAATAAAGCGGGCAAACACTCACGGGTGCGAAACAGGATCCGCTTATCCTGCATCGTCAGCCCGGTATTGTTGAACTGATTTAACGTGGTCCACAACACTTCAACACGTTGGCGATACCAGGATGGCCAGATATTCTCTTGCGTGTTATCCACCATTCCCACACAGCCACGGCTATCCTGTCGATGCCATGACAGCAGACCTTCTACGATCTGATCTTTTAAATGTTCCCAGCGTTCGGGCGTTCGGGCTGGCGCTTCCACCGGCACGCCACGTAAACGCTCAAGCAGTAACACATCAGGACCGGGATGCTCTTCGTGGGTTAAGACCCCGTAAATGACGGGCATACGCACCGTACCGCTGCGCGCCAACATGGAGGTTTTCCAAGCCAGCTGCTGCGCCATACCTGGCGTGGTGAAACTTCTCGCCATCAGCGGCATCGGATTTCCCTGGCTGTCGTACAGTGACCACAGGGCCGTATCCACTTTTTCATTCACGCATTCTATGCGACTGAGTTTTTCGCCCAGCAGGTGGCTGAGTTCGGCACGCAACTGTTCCATTTCAGATTGCCCTCATAAATGCTACTGCTTTCATAATGAGCGTCGTGCAGACAGATGTCACCCGGATGAGATCAATTGATGAAAAGAAAAGTGGAGGGAAAGCGCAACGATACGACACTCCTCCCAAAAATACGCCTCAATATGGGGGGAGTGCCGTGAGAAAAACTAATGCATTTCGGCGCGAACGCGCTCAAGATCTTCGGCAGTGTCTACGCCGGTACCCGGGACTTCTTTTGCGACGGCAACGTGAATTTTTTCGCCGTACCACAGCACTCGCAGCTGCTCCAGCATTTCGATATGCTCAAGCGGGCTTGGCTGCCAGTTAACATAGCGGCGAATAAAACCAGCGCGATAGCCGTAAATGCCCAGATGGCGCAGGAAGGTGTCCCCCACCGTTTCCAGACTTTTGGCGAAACGATCGCGATCCCATGGGATGGTCGCGCGTGAAAAATAGAGCGCATAACCTTCGGCATCTAAAACGACTTTTACCGCATTCGGATTAAATGCCTCTTCCGCACTGTGAATCGGAGCCGCAAGAGTCGCCATACCGACCTGACGCTGTGCCAGATTCTCAGCCACCTGGCGAATAATGACCGCCGGAATCATCGGCTCATCACCCTGTACGTTCACAATAACGGTATCGTCGCTAAAACCACATTTCTCGACGACTTCTGCCAGACGCTCAGTACCGGACTGGTGATCGGCGCGGGTCATGCACACTTCCCCCCCCACCGCTTCTACCGCGCGAGCGACATCCTCGTGATCGGTGGCCACGATGATACGTTCAGCGCCAGATTCACGCGCACGCTCCAGTACATGCACGATCATCGGCTTACCGTTGATATCCAGCAACGGCTTACCCGGCAGACGTGTGGACGCATAACGCGCAGGAATAATGACCACAAAACTCATGATTTACTCTCATCAGCAGTCAGAACACGGGCTTCGGTTTCCAGTAAAACGGGAATGCCATCACGCAGTGGGAAAGCAAGGTTATCCAATTTACAAATCAGTTCCTGTTTTTCCTGGTTAAACCAGAGTTTGCCATTGCATACCGGGCAGGCAATGATTTCAAGCAGACGATGATCCATAGTTCCTCCAGATGGACCGGATTGTGAATCCGTAAATATTAACATAATCGTTTAAAGGGCTGGGTCTATTTCCCAACCATGGCGAGCATCAGCAAATAAACCTTCCGGATAACGTCCCAGCGTTACGCGTGTTGCCTGCTGCCAGCGGGCAAAATCGTCAATCGCCTGGAACAATCCTTTTTGCAACGTCACTCCAGGCTTAACCCCATCCTGTAACCACAGCGAAATCACGTCCAGCACGCCCGTTTTACGGTGCATTTTGGCATCCATTCGCCCAACCAACTGCCCGCGGTGCAGCAACGGCAAGACGAAATAACCGTACTGACGTTTTGGTGCTGGCGTGTAACACTCCAGCCGGTAGCTAAAATCGAATAGCTGCTCTGCCCGTTTACGATCCCAGACCACCGGATCAAAAGGCGATAATACTGCGCTGTGGGTCGCCGTTAATTTACCCACCAGCGCCTGTTCGAGTAGCGGCTGAAGGTGGCTATGCAGCCACAAGGCTCCCAGCCCCTCAACGTCGACAGGAATAATCTGTTGCTGTTCCGCCCGTTCGTTGCACCAGTTTTTTAGCGCCGGGCGCTTCAGGCGGTAGTAGTCTGCCAGCCACTGTTCGCGGAAAATCCCCAGGCTGCGGGCGCTGTTATCCAGCATGACGCTTTCAGCATCTTCCTGCGAAAGTGGGTCGCGTTCATCGTCCCAGTGCGGCATGACGCGATGGGTTAAATCATACACTCGCTGGAAATTACGCCGTTCAACGACCATCACTTTCCCGGCAGTGAACAACCCTTCAAGATGACGCTTCTGCGGTTTCCATTCCCACCAGCCGCTGGTCCCTTTGCGTGGATGCTCAAAATCAGCTGAGCGTACCGGCCCATTATGCTGGATGTGCTGGAGCAGTTGCTCAATCTCATGCGCATGTTCTTTCATCCACGCCACTTTATATTTCCAGCCCATATTCTCCGGGGCCAGCATGCGGTGACGTATCAGCATAAAATCGCTGCGCGGCAAAAAACAGGCCTCGTGCGCCCAGTATTCCATCAGTTCGCCCTGCTGTAACGAGTCGTCCAGCCATTGGGGGGAATAATCGCCTAAACGACTAAACAGCACCAGGTAAGGGCTGCGCGCCACAATATTGATGGTGTCGATTTGCAGTAACGACATGCGCGAAATGGTCGCGAGAATATCTGCCGGGGTTGCCCGGCGGCGTGTTTTTTTCAGCAGACCTTGAGCAGCAAGGTGAAGATGACGGGCATCCATCAGAGAAAGGCGCGGCAACGACATTTATGGCCTCATAAATGATTCGCTGCCGCAGCGTGAATCAGTTAGCGAGTCAGCGAGATTAAGCTATTCAGCAATACATCAGGCCGATCGCCTGACAAATGTGCATCAACAGGTAAATACCACCAGTTTTCATCGGCAAATGCCCGGCACTTAACCGCATCTTTTTCCGTCATTACCAGCGTTTGCCCGGCGTCTACAAACGCACTGACGTCACTGTAGGTCAGAGACTGATGGTCTGCCAGCGCTATAGTTTTTTGCACGCTGGCACCACATGCTTTCAGCGTGGCAAAAAAACGCGGTGGATGACCAATGCCCGCCATGGCGACAATATTGGACAATTGCGCCACATCACGGCGTTCACCGGTACGTAAATTAACGGCCAGCCCCGGTTCAAGTCGCATAGGGATTTCCCCTGGCTGCGCAACGCCACCGTTAACAATAGTCGCATCCACCGATTTAAGGCGACCTGCACGTTCCCGCATTGGACCAGCGGGAAGCCACCAACCGTTGCCAAACCGACGTTCGCCGTCAATGACCACGATTTCAACATCTCGCGCCAGACGATAGTGCTGTAGTCCATCGTCCGTCACAATAATCTGCACATCGTGTTGGGCCAAAATGGCTTTTACCGCATCCGATCTTACCGGGGATACCGCTACCGGCACGCCGGTACGTTGGGCGATCAGCACAGGTTCATCGCCCGCTTCTGCGGTAGTAGTATCAGCGGTTAGCAACAGCGGGTAAGCAGTCGCTTTCCCACCATAACCACGCGACACCACACCCACGCGGATCCCGCGTTGTCGCAGTTGTTCAACCAACCAAATCACCACCGGCGTTTTACCGTTTCCGCCCGCGGTAAGGTTTCCGACCACCACAACCGGGACTGGCGCGCGCCATGCGCGTTTAAGCCCCAACTTGTAGCATAAGCGGATCGCGCCACTCACCAGGCCATACAGCCAGGAGAGTGGAAGTAACAATCGCCACAGCGGAGATTCACCAGACCAGATACGTGCGATCATTGACCAAATTGCATTTTGTGTAATTGTGCATACACCCCGCGCTGCTCAATCAGCTCGCTATGGGTCCCGCGTTCGACAATCAGACCATCCTCCACCACGATGATTTCGTCGGCTTGTTCAATGGTTGAAAGACGGTGAGCAATGACCAGAGAAGTACGGTTTTTCTGTAGCTCATCCAGCGCAGACTGAATCGCGCGTTCAGATTCAGTATCAAGAGCCGATGTTGCTTCATCAAGGATCAGTATTGGGCTGTCACGCAACAAGGCACGGGCAATAGCGATACGCTGACGTTGTCCGCCGGAAAGCAGGACGCCGTTTTCACCAATCACCGTATCCAGGCCATTGTCCATCTTGTTGATGAAATCCATAGCGTAGGCCATCTGTGCCGCTTTTTCGATCTGCTCACGGCTGTACATATCGGTACGCGCGTAGGCGATATTGTTGGCAACCGTATCGTTAAACAAGTGCACATTCTGCGAAACCAACGCAACCTGATCGCGCAGTGATGCCAGGGTATATTCGCGCAGATCGTGTCCGTCCATCAGAATCTGCCCTTCATCAACATCGTAGAAGCGCGTAATCAGGCTGGCGAGAGTGGATTTCCCTGAGCCCGAACGGCCAACCAGAGCAACGGTTTTACCCGCTGGAATATTCAGGTTGATGTTACGCAGAGCCGGTACTTCACGTCCCGGATAAGTGAAAGTCACGTTGCGGAACTCGAGATCGCCGGTAGCACGATCGATCACACGTTTACCTTCATCTTTCTCCTGTTCGCTATCCAGAATCGTAAATAAGGTCTGGCATGCCGCCATACCGCGCTGGAACTGCGCGTTGACGTTGGTCAGAGATTTCAACGGACGCATTAATGCGATCATTGAGGAGAAGACAACCGTAATTGTACCTGCTGTCAGGTTTTCCATTACGCTTGGGAAGCTGGCCGCATACAACACGAAGGCCAGTGCCAAAGACGCAATCAGCTGGATGATAGGGTCGGAGATAGAAGAAGCAGAAACCATCTTCATGCCCTGCAAACGCATCTTGTTGCTGACATTATCAAAGCGCTTGGTTTCAACTTCCTGACCACCAAAAATCAGAACTTCTTTATGGCCTTTCAGCATCTGCTCCGCACTGGTCGTAACCTGCCCCATAGTGTTTTGCATGTTTTTACTGATGCTACGAAAGCGCTTGGAAACCACACGGATTGCCACTGACACAATTGGCGCCAGTACAATCAGGATCAGCGACAGCTGCCAGCTGTAATAGAACATCATGATAAACAGGCCAATGATTGAGGCCCCTTCACGTACCACGGTGATCAGCGCGCCGGAAGACGATGACGCAACCTGTTCTGAATCATAGGTAATACGTGATAACAATGTCCCTGTAGACTGTTTATCAAAAAAGGAGACGGGCATGCCCATCATATGACCAAACAGGCGGCGGCGCATGGTCATGACCACTTTGCCTGACACCCATGAGATACAGTAGCTGGAGACATAGCTGGTTAAGCCACGAACTATCATCAGCCCAATGACCACCAGCGGCATCCACAGCAGCACCGAGCGATCCGTTTTACCAAAACCATCATCCAGTAATGGTTTAAGGAGCGATAACATGAAGGTATCGCTGGCCGCGTTAAGGACTAACGCTATACCCGCCACGATCAGACCCGATTTAAAAGGCGCTATGGTTGGCCATAGTCGGCGAAACGTCTGCCACGTAGAGAGATCTTTATCGTTATGCATTCAAAAAACCAGCATTTGTTAGAATAGCCGCATATTCTACCCGTTATCCTCCGACACGCCAAACCACTGATGATACCAACGAGGTAAAATCTGATCCCGCATGCTGCGTATGCGCCAGTTTTTTTGATAAAAATCCAGCGTAATCTGTCCCTGATGGGGGGTATCCAGCCATTGATAATTTTGTTGCCGATAACGTTGCTTCACTTTCCAGGACGGCAGACGCCAGGCGTTGTAACGGGATGCAGAGGCGAGTGCGACCTGCCCGTCAACCCGCTGAATGAGTGCCAGTGATGATGAAGTATTGCTGCCATGATGTGGAACCTGCATCACCGTCGACTGAAGGTGCTGCCAATAGTGACTTAGCATTTTTTGTTCAGCAGGAGATTCGATATCGCCGGTCAGCAGAATACTCTGATATCCGTCATCGACCTTAACCACACAGGAGTGGTTATTCCCCTGGTCTGTATTTCCACGCACAGGCCAGTGCGCACTGAAGGTTAACCCTTGCCATTGCCAATGCTCTCCGCGAAAACACGGGAGATGACCTTTCCAGCTCAGCGGACTTCTTACCCATAGCGACGGCCAGGCTTGTTGTAAGGAGTGCAACCCGCCGCGGTGATCCATGTGCTCATGGCTTAAAATAATTCCTTCTGGCTCCAGATTATGCCAACGCAACCAGGGAATAATCAGATGTTGTGCGCTATCGCCTTCAGGCCATGCCAGACCGGTATCGTAAAGCAGCGCTTTCCCATTTCGCGCAATCACCATCGCCAGCCCCTGCCCGACATCCAGCATATGCACTTGCCACACATCAGTACGCGGTGCACGCCAAAGCGGCCCACTCAGCAAAAGGAGCACAGAGAAACAGACCACCGGTAGCGTACGCAAGATATTTAGTCGCCATGCGATAATCATCATTCCGGGTAAAAATGCGAGCCATTGCCAGCGTGCATCAATATTGATCCACCCTTCAGGCAGACTTCTGAGCCCCCAAAATAGCAGCGCCAGAGAACGATCCGCCAGATACCACAGGCTTGATTCAACCATCACCGTCCCGGCTAAATGCATGATCATGCCTGCTAATATCAAGGGTACGGAAACAAACGTGACCAAAGGGACGGCAAACAAATTAGCCAGAAACGAGGTCAGACTAAAACCGTGAAACATTGCGATTTGCACGGGAAGAAGCAGAAGCGTAATACCCAATTGCAGATGAGTCAGCGCCAGAAATTGACGTCCAGCACGCGACAGCGGCCAGTCCGGGAGCGGTACCCATTGGTACCAGAACAGCAGTGCCGCAACGGCGGATGCAGACAACCATAGGCTTTGCGAAAGAACGGCAACCGGATCCACCACCAGAATGGCTGCCAGACAGCAGATCCAGACCGACCATCCACTCCACTGCCTGCCGCTAAGTCTTAGCGCCCCCCAGACTAGCAGCGCAACAACCGTTCGTAATGCAGGGGGTTGCAGCCCCGTCAGCCAGGCATAAAATGTGGCGCAGACAATCCCACCCACTAATGGAACCTGCCAGTAAATCCATCTGGCAGGCATAAAAAATTGTCCCGCACGAATTATTCCGGCAGCCAGAAGTGCAGCAAACGCAATATGCAGCCCGGAGATAGCCATCAAATGAGCCGTGCCGGTATCACGCATAATCGTTTTCACCTCTTGTGACACGGACAAGCGCTCCCCCATTCCCAGACCCAGTATGACCTGCTGCCAGGGATAGTCACCGAGTGCCGTTTTAAGCGAGGCGAGATACCGCGAACGCAAACTGCATTGTGGTGTGATAACCGAAGCCTGCAAGAATCGTCCCGTCAGCGGTTGATGCTGCGCCAATGCGTAACGCTGGCTATCAAATCCGCCTTCGTTTAATTGACCGTGTACAGCGCGGACTTTCAACGTCATCGCCCATGTCTGACCCGCACAAACATCACCGGGTAAATACTGCCCGTACAAGACGATTCCTTGCGCAGGAAAGATTCGTTTCCCCTGAAGGTGAGTGATCTGGCCGTAGTGCGTTGTCATATTGTCAGTTCCGGTTATCCGCACAATGGCTTGCTGGGTTTTCGCAGGCAGCGTATTACCTGCCCACATAGCCTCTTCCGCGGCCAGGATTCCCCAAAGAAAAAACAGCAGGGTTAGTCCGGCGGAACGCATATATTTGTAGGGGAGAAAACAGAGCAGACATGCCAGACAAAATACAATGCCGATACACAACATGCCTGGCAGCATGGGTAATAGCATGAGTGGGAGGATACCGAGTAATGCGCAGGTACTCACCGTTGTTATTTTCATCAATCACCTCCCTGTTACAGGGAGTGTGCAGTACTCTTCGACGGTTGTCTGGCATCAATTTATCGTTATACGGCCTGAGTTCCGCAGACATTTAGTGATGGTTGTAACGTACAAATTAACTGGGATGAGGATTCCAGGATAGGTGGACAGAAATGAAAAAAGCACCCATTTGGGTGCTTTTCTCGGCGTTAAGTCTCGCTAAAAACTTAACCGTAAATATTGGCGCGATCGCGCAATTCTTTACCTGGTTTAAAGTGCGGAACGTATTTCCCTTCCAGATCCACTTTATCGCCGGTCTTCGGATTACGTCCGGTACGTGGTGCGCGGTAATGCAAAGAGAAGCTGCCGAAACCGCGGATTTCAATACGCTCGCCCTGCGCAAGAGTCGAGGCCATATGTTCCAGCATCTCTTTAACTGCATCTTCAACCGCTTTCGCGGGAATATGAGGTTGCTGGGTTGCAAGTCTTTCAATCAATTCTGACTTGGTCATGATTCCTCCGGTTCCTTAAAGGCATAATTAGCTGCTGCATTGATTAAGGGCGGCCGTAGCCGCCCTTTGTCATTGATTACAGGACGAATCCTGTAATCTGTCAAGCTACTCGTCACCCTTTGTGCCGTTAACAGCACAAAGGATTTAGAGCACTCGATATTACTCGCCTTTAGCTGCTTTGAAAGCTTCAGCCATTGCGTTGTTAGAGAAGTTAGCATCTTCCTGTTTGTTAACAGTTGCGATTGCATCTTTCTCATCAGCTTCGTCTTTAGCACGAACAGACAGGCTGATTGCACGGTTCTTACGATCAACGCCGGTGAATTTAGCTTCAACGTCGTCGCCTACGCTCAGAACCAGAGTTGCATCTTCAACGCGGTCACGTGAAGCTTCAGAAGCGCGCAGGTAACCTTCAACGCCGTCAGCCAGTTCTACGGTTGCGCCTTTAGCGTCAACTGCAGTGACTTTACCGTTTACGATTGCGCCTTTCTTGTTCAGTGCAACCCAGTTGTTGAACGGATCTTCTGCGAGCTGTTTAACGCCCAGAGAGATACGCTCACGCTCTGCGTCAACCTGCAGAACAACTGCTGCGATTTCGTCGCCTTTTTTGTATTCACGAACTGCTTCTTCGCCTGCAACGTTCCAGGAGATGTCAGACAGGTGAACCAGGCCGTCGATGCCGCCGTCCAGGCCGATGAAGATACCGAAGTCAGTGATAGACTTGATTTTACCTTCAACACGGTCACCCTTGTTGTGGGTTTCCGCGAACTGCTGCCATGGGTTGTTTTTGCACTGCTTCAGACCCAGGGAGATACGACGACGTTCTTCGTCGATATCCAGAACCATAACTTCCACTACATCGCCAACGTTAACAACTTTGGACGGGTGGATGTTTTTGTTGGTCCAATCCATTTCGGAAACGTGAACCAGGCCTTCAACGCCTTCTTCGATTTCAACGAAGCAGCCGTAGTCGGTCAGGTTGGTCACGCGACCAGTCAGTTTGGTACCTTCCGGATAACGCTTAGCGATAGCTACCCATGGATCTTCGCCCAGCTGTTTCAGGCCCAGAGATACACGAGTACGCTCGCGGTCGAACTTCAGCACTTTAACAGTGATTTCGTCGCCAACGTTTACGATTTCGCTCGGATGCTTAACGCGTTTCCATGCCATGTCGGTGATGTGCAGCAGGCCGTCAACGCCACCCAGATCAACGAATGCACCGTAGTCAGTGAGGTTCTTAACGATACCTTTAACTTCCATGCCTTCCTGCAGGTTTTCCAGCAGCTGATCGCGTTCTGCGCTGTTTTCGGATTCGATAACGGCACGACGGGAAACAACAACGTTGTTACGCTTCTGATCCAGCTTGATTACTTTGAATTCAAGCTCTTTGCCTTCCAGGTGCAGCGTGTCGCGGACCGGACGAACGTCTACCAGGGAACCCGGCAGGAACGCGCGAATACCATTCAGCTCAACAGTGAAGCCACCCTTGACTTTGCCATTGATAACACCAGTAACGGTTGCAGCTTCTTCGTAAGCTTTTTCCAGCGTGATCCAAGCTTCGTGACGTTTAGCTTTTTCACGGGACAGCAGGGTTTCACCGAAGCCGTCTTCTACTGCATCCAGAGCAACGTCAACTTCGTCACCAACCTGGATTTCCAGCTCGCCCTGGGCGTTTTTGAACTGCTCTGCCGGAATGGCGGACTCAGATTTCAGACCAGCGTCAACCAGTACTACGTCTTTGTCGATAGCAACAACAACACCACGAACGATGGAACCCGGACGGGTTTCGATTTCTTTTAAGGATTCTTCAAACAGTTGAGCAAAAGATTCAGTCATGTTTAATCTTCAGGTTTCATATTTAACGTCCACCTGGCTCCATGCCGGATGGGGTTGTTTAACATACCCGCTGTCAATCCATTGCAACGGGGGTACTGCAAATTCGGTCGCACTTAAGCGAGAGCCAGTTTTTGGCGCGCGTATTGTAACGCTTTTTCAATCACTTGCTCAATGCTTAATCGGGTTGAATCCAAAACTAAAGCATCAGCAGCGGGAACCAGCGGCGCTACAGCACGATTACGATCGCGATAATCGCGTTCTTCGATCTCGGCCAAAAGGCGTTCAAAGTTAACACTAAAGCCCTTCTCCTGCAACTGTAGCATACGTCTATGCGCACGTTCTTGCGAGGAGGCGTCCAGAAAAATTTTCACCGGCGCATCCGGGAACACCACGGTGCCCATATCACGTCCATCAGCAATCAGACCTGGGGATTCGCGAAATGCGCGTTGACGACGTAATAACGCTTCACGCACGCGGGGAAACGCCGCAACCTGAGAGGCGGCATTCGCTACTTCCTGAGTACGTATTTCACCGCTGACATCTTCACCTTCAAGAATGACTTCCAGGTTGCCGTCTGTTGAGATAAAACGCACATCAAGGTGTGAGGCAAGCGGTACCAGAGCATCTTCAGATGTGACATCAACATGGTGATGTAACGCTGCGAGCGCCAGTACGCGGTAGATCGCGCCTGAATCTAACAGATGCCACTGCAATGCTTCCGCCATTGCCTTGCACAAGGTGCCTTTACCTGCACCACTTGGGCCATCAATGGTAATAACCGGGGCAATTGCCGTCATCTTTTTCTCCTTAAAAGGGCGTACATTAACGTGAACGCCGCGCATTATACGCGCCAACGCCAACGATCGTTATCTTTGTGTGAAAAATGCAGAATCATTGAAGCTGAGT
This sequence comes from Citrobacter sp. Cpo221, assembly GCF_030332345.1. Lineage (NCBI taxonomy): Bacteria > Pseudomonadati > Pseudomonadota > Gammaproteobacteria > Enterobacterales > Enterobacteriaceae > Citrobacter > Citrobacter sp. Cpo221. The sequence goes on along the minus strand of NZ_JAOWIA010000029.1, from coordinate 627,183 downwards.
GTAGAATAAATAGGCAACCGGAGATGTCAGAATGTGCCGCACCCGAAAGTGCGGCAATAAAATCAGGCAGATGTACTAATACGAGCCAGCTGTTCGAAATAATCCGGGAAGGTTTTGGCGGTACATTTTGGGTCAAGAATGGTCACCGGCGTGTCAGACAGCGCCACCAGCGAGAAACACATCGCCATGCGGTGATCGTTGTAGGTCGCGATGTCCGCAAATTGCAATGTTGCAGGCGGGGTGATGCGGATAAAGTCATGCCCCTCTTCCACTTCCGCGCCCACTTTGCGTAACTCCGTCGCCATCGCGAACAGGCGATCGGTCTCTTTGACACGCCAGTTATAGATGTTACGTAAAGTCGTGGTGCCTTTCGCAAACAGCGCCGCCGTTGCAATGGTCATCGCCGCGTCAGGAATATGGTTCATATCCATATCCACTGCGTTCAACTCGCCGTGAGTACAGGCAATAAAATCGTCGCCCCATGTAATGGTCGCACCCATTTTTTCCAGTACATCGGCAAAACGAATATCACCCTGCATGCTGTTGCGGCCAATCCCGGTAACTTTTACTGTACCGCCTTTAATAGCACCCGCCGCGAGGAAATAGGAAGCGGAAGAAGCATCGCCTTCAACCAGGTATGCACCCGGTGACTGATACTGCTGCTGCCCCTTCACAACAAAGCGCTGGTAGTTTTGATTTTCAATTTCAACACCAAACGTTTTCATCAGGTTCAGTGTGATATCAATGTAGGGTTTGGATACCAGGTCACCTTTAATTGCGATCGTCGTATCCTGCGGCGCCAGCGGCGCAGTCATCAGCAGCGCAGTGAGGAACTGGCTGGAAACGCTACCGTCTACCTCAACCTGGCCTCCGGTAAAGCCACCGCGCAGACGTAAAGGTGGGTAGTTTTCCTGCTCCAGATAGTCAATTTGGGCTCCGCCCTGGCGCAGCGCATCAACCAGATGGCCGATCGGGCGCTCTTTCATGCGCGGTTCGCCCGTCAGCACGATGTCATTGCTACCCAGACATAGCGCTGCAGCCAGCGGGCGCATTGCGGTTCCGGCATTGCCAAGGAACAGCTCAACTGCACCTTCTGCGTGCAACGCACCGCCATTGCCAATAATCTCGCAGCGGGTGCGATCGGCAGAAAGGGTATAGCTAATCCCTAACGCATTCAGAGCATTGAGCATATGGCGAACATCATCGCTGTCCAGCAGATTGGTCAGGACAGTGGTGCCATTGGCTAATGCAGCCAGCAGCAAAGCGCGGTTAGAAACACTTTTGGATCCAGGCAGATTGATGGTGCCATCCACCCGCGCAATGGGTTGTAACGTCAGGGATTCCATGAAACTCGACTCTCAAAAACAGACATAAAAACCCCACAGACGAGCTGTGGGGATGAAAAGTACAGCAGATTAGCCGCGGCGGCGTTCGAAATCGACCATGAAATCGGTCAGTGCTTTAACACCTTCAAGCGGCATGGCATTGTAGATGGACGCACGCATACCGCCGACTACACGATGCCCTTTCAGCGCGTGCAGGCCCGCAGCAAAAGACTCTTCCAGGAACAGTTTATCCAATGCGCTGTCAGCCAGCTGGAACGGTACGTTCATGCGTGAACGGTTGGATTTCGCCACATCGTTACGGTAGAAATCGCTGTTATCGATTACGCCGTAGAGCAATTCCGCTTTTTGCTGGTTAATTTTATCCATCGCATTAACACCGCCCTGCTTTTTCAGCCATTTAAAGACCAGGCCAGACAGATACCAGGCAAAGGTTGGCGGCGTATTGAACATGGAATCGTTGTCATTCAGCACGGTATAGTCGAGGATTGACGGGCATGAGACATGAGCTTTACCCAGCAAATCTTCACGGACGATGACAATCGTCAGGCCGGCCGGGCCGATATTTTTCTGTGCCCCAGCATAAATTACGCCATAACGGCTAACGTCAAGCGGTGCGGAAAGAATGGTAGAGGACAGATCCGCCGTGACCACAACGTTGCTGGCAAAATTCGGCGTTTCATCGATCGCAATGCCATCGATGGTTTCGTTCGGGCAATAGTGCAGGTATGCCGCGTTATCAGAAAGTTGCCATTCACTCATCGGCTTAACAGCACGCAGGCCGTCCACGGTGACTTTGGCATCAATAACGTTTGGCGTGCAGTATTTTTTCGCTTCTTTAATTGCGCTGGCGGCCCAATAACCGGCATCGACGTAATCCGCGGTGGTTTTATCGCCCAGAATATTTAACGGTATACCCGCGAATTGCCCACGACCACCACCATGGCAGAACAACACTTTATAGTTGGAGGGGATGCTGAGAAGATCGCGAAAATCCTGCTCCGCTTCCTCTGCGACCTGGATGAACTCTTTGCCACGGTGGCTAATTTCCATCACTGACGTGCCAAGACCGTTCCAGTCACAAAGATCCTGTTGAGCCAGTTTAAGTACTTCTGCCGGTAACATTGCCGGACCTGAACTAAAATTGAAGACCTGAGCCATTTCCCCTCACCACGTTGTGTTGTTGTCCAATCAACATCCTGTCATTGACGATAATCCGGTGACAGACATTGGTATAAGTTATTCCTGTGGATATCGGTTTTATCATTCAGTGACACGCGCCGCAATGGGTAAAACTGGCAAGGGTAAAAATGTGTCATCGGTCACACAACAGAATCTATCGGATTGACGGGTAAAAACCGAGATTTTTGCTGTCAGGTAACCCGTTTTGCCCGACTGGCCTTCGACCATTCTGGATTTGCACAGCGCGGACATAATTGATGATCTCCGGCGCTCATTTGCACCACTTCGCTGCAACGTATGCAGGCATAGTCCCCTGCTTCAGGTATTACTTTAAATCGTTGCGTAAAACGTTTAGGCAGAATACTGAGCCCCGGCTTTACGTCTTCATCAGCAAAGAAGTAGACGCTGATTTGCCCATTCGTCTCCAGAATAGCCAGTTTCACTTGTCCCAATTGCTCCACGCCGTTCAAACGCAGTTCCATAAAGAATTCAAATTCCGTCATATTGGCGCAATTGAGCTTTGACCATGCCAGCTCGCCGTCTTCAATGATCACGACGGGTTTGCCCTCCAGCAGGTCCTCCATTTTTTCACTATGTGCCATTAGCCACATTACCAGCCGATACAGCACAGCAAGAGTAATAAAGACCACCAGCACCGGCAGCATCGGAACATCGTCATAAAACGCCACGTCTCCCGCGGCGGAACCCAGCGTAAGGATGATAAGGACTTCAAAAAGCGACATCTGGCGTACGCCACGACGTCCGGTGATTTTTAAAAACAGAAAAACCAATATAAAGGTGTAAAGGCTGCGTAGCGCAACTTCCCCCAGAAAATCCATGGGCACCTTATCAAGCGCCATACGGTGTAAATCGAAAGCTTTCATTAATATGCTCTAAACGTGATTGGCTGTAAGAAAGCATAGCCAATGCTTTTATTTACGCATGGGCTCCGGCGACGATAGCGCCGTTCATTGAAAACCCGTATCATTGCGCGCTTTCCGTACGACAAAAGTGATTTTCATGACGCAAACATTTATCCCCGGCAAAGATGCCGCTCTGGAAGACTCCATCGCTCGCTTCCAGCAAAAATTGCTCGACCTCGGTTTTCAAATTGAAGAAGCTTCGTGGCTGAATCCCGTCCCTAACGTCTGGTCTGTACATATTCGCGACAAAGAATGCGCGCTGTGCTTCACCAACGGTAAAGGCGCGACAAAAAAAGCGGCGCTGGCTTCTGCGCTGGGTGAATACTTTGAGCGTCTGTCGACTAACTACTTCTTTGCAGATTTCTGGCTGGGCGAAACTATCGCCAATGGCCCGTTCGTGCATTATCCGAACGAAAAATGGTTCCCGCTGACTGAAGAAGACGATGTTCCAGAAGGTTTACTGGATGCGCGTCTGCGTGCGTTTTACGATCCAGATAACGAACTGACCGGCAGCATGCTTATCGATCTACAGTCTGGTAATGAAGAACGTGGCGTCTGCGGCCTGCCGTTTACCCGCCAATCTGATAACCAGACCGTCTACATTCCGATGAATATTATCGGCAACCTGTATGTTTCTAACGGCATGTCTGCGGGTAACACACCTAACGAAGCTCGCGTTCAGGGCCTGTCTGAAGTCTTTGAGCGCCATGTGAAGAACCGTATTATCGCCGAAAGCATCAGCCTGCCGGAAATCCCGGCCGAGGTGATGGCGCGCTATCCGGCAGTGGTGGAGTCCATCGCCACACTTGAAGCGGAAGGTTTCCCAATTTTTGCCTACGATGGCTCGCTGGGCGGCAAGTATCCGGTGATTTGCGTTGTCCTGTTCAACCCGGCCAACGGTACCTGCTTTGCCTCCTTCGGCGCACACCCGGATTTCGGCGTTGCGCTGGAGCGTACCGTGACTGAACTGCTGCAGGGCCGTGGTCTGAAGGATCTTGATGTCTTCACCCCACCGACCTTCGACGATGAGGAAGTGGCAGAACATACCAACCTTGAAACTCACTTCATCGATTCCAGCGGTCTGATCTCCTGGGATCTGTTCAAGCAGGATGCCGACTATCCGTTCGTTGACTGGAATTTCTCTGGCACCACGGAAGAAGAGTTCGCCACCCTGATGGCCATCTTCAATGCTGAAGATAAAGAAGTGTATATCGCTGACTATGAGCACCTGGGCGTTTACGCGTGCCGCATTATTGTTCCGGGAATGTCTGACATCTATCCGGCAGAAGATCTGTGGTTAGCCAACAACGCTATGGGCACCCATCTGCGTGACACCATTCTCTCGCTGCCAGGCAGTGAGTGGGATAAAGAAGACTACCTCAATCTGATTGAACAGTTGGATGAAGAAGGTTTTGACGACTTCACCCGCGTGCGCGAGCTGCTCGGTCTGGCGACCGGTGCGGATAACGGTTGGTACACCCTGCGTATTGGCGAGCTTAAAGTGATGCTGGCGCTGGCCGGTGGCGATCTGGAGCAAGCCCTAGTGTGGACCGAATGGACGATGGAATTTAACGCCTCCGTCTTTAGCGCGGAACGTGCAAACTACTATCGCTGCCTGCAAACATTGTTGCTGCTGTCTCAGGAAGAAGACCGTCAGCCGCTGCAGTATCTGAACGCATTCGTCCGCATGTACGGCGCTGAGGCGGTTGAAGCGGCAAGTGCGGCACTGAGTGGTGAAGCGCCGTTTTATGGACTTCAGCCAGTAGACAGCGATCTGCACGCATTCCCGGCACATCAGTCTCTGCTGAAAGCCTATGAGAAATTGCAACGCGCGAAAGCGGCACACTGGTCAAAATAGTGACAAACAACTTGCCTCGAGTAGGCTAAATGTATTGTCTGAGCTATATTACGGGGCGCTTAAAGCGCCCCGTTTTTTATTTTGGTCAAACCAAAAAATAAATGTAAAGACAAGGTTAAATATTAGTAGTTGATATTATAAAAATTAGCTTATTAATGTGGTTTTTTATCTCAATTACTCCATTTTAATTAACCGTCCCATAGGAGGCTGAAAGAAAAAATTCAACTCACTTTATAATTTTTAAAATTTATTTTTATATGGATAATCAACATGTTACACCGTAATCGCATAAAAACCATGCGTCTTACGGGCCTATAAGCCAGGCGAGATATGATCTATATCAAATTCTCATCTATAATGCTTTGTTAGTATCTCGTCGCCGACTTAATAAAGAGAGAGTTAGTGTGAAAGCTGACAACCCTTTTGATCTTATTCTACCTGCTGCAATGGCCAAAGTTGCCGAAGAAGCAGGCGTCTATAAAGCAACGAAACATCCGCTTAAGACGTTCTATCTGGCAATTACTGCCGGTGTATTCATTTCAATTGCCTTTGTTTTCTATATCACCGCCACAACCGGCACTGGTACTATGCCTTTCGGCATGGCGAAATTAGTAGGTGGTATCTGCTTTTCCCTGGGGCTGATCCTTTGTGTTGTCTGCGGTGCAGACCTCTTCACTTCAACCGTACTGATCGTCGTTGCTAAAGCCAGTGGTCGTATTACCTGGGGTCAGTTAGCGAAAAACTGGCTTAACGTTTATGTCGGCAACCTGATTGGCGCCCTGATCTTTGTGTTACTCATGTGGCTTTCTGGCGAGTATATGACCGCCAACGGCGCATGGGGGCTCAACGTTCTGCAAACAGCCGACCACAAAGTGCACCATACTTTTGTTGAGGCAGTGAGCCTTGGTATCCTGGCTAACCTGATGGTGTGTCTGGCCGTATGGATGAGCTACTCGGGCCGCAGCCTGATGGACAAAGCGTTTATCATGGTATTACCGGTCGCAATGTTTGTTGCCAGCGGTTTTGAGCACAGTATCGCAAACATGTTTATGATCCCTATGGGTATTGTAATACGCGATTTCGCCACCCCGGAATTCTGGACCGCAGTTGGGTCTTCTCCGGAGAATTTTTCTCACCTGACCGTGATGAATTTCATCACCGATAACCTGATTCCGGTTACGATCGGTAACATTATCGGCGGCGGTTTGTTGGTCGGGTTGACATACTGGGTCATTTATCTGCGTGGTAACGATCATCATTAATCTGTTGATGCCCATTACACGCAGTAAATAAAAAATCCACTTAAGAAGGTAGGTGTTACATGTCCGAGCTTAATGAAAAGTTAGCCACAGCCTGGGAAGGTTTTACCAAAGGTGATTGGCAGAATGAAGTAAACGTACGTGACTTCATTCAGAAAAACTACACTCCGTATGAGGGTGACGAGTCCTTCCTGGCTGGCGCAACTGATGCGACCACTGCACTGTGGGACAGCGTGATGGAAGGCGTTAAACAGGAAAACCGCACTCACGCGCCTGTTGACTTTGACACCTCCGTTGCTTCTACCATCACTTCTCACGACGCTGGCTACATCAACAAAGCGCTCGAGAAGATTGTTGGTCTGCAGACTGAAGCTCCGCTGAAACGTGCGATCATTCCGTTTGGCGGCATCAAAATGGTTGAAGGTTCCTGCAAAGCGTACAATCGCGAACTGGACCCGATGCTGAAAAAAATCTTCACCGAATACCGCAAAACCCACAACCAGGGCGTATTCGATGTTTACACCAAAGACATTCTGAACTGCCGTAAATCCGGTGTTCTGACTGGTCTGCCAGATGCGTATGGCCGTGGCCGTATCATCGGTGACTACCGTCGCGTTGCGCTGTACGGTATCGACTACCTGATGAAAGACAAATACGCTCAGTTCGTCTCTCTGCAGTCCGATCTGGAAAACGGCGTAAACCTGGAAGCAACTATCCGTCTGCGTGAAGAAATCGCTGAACAGCACCGCGCTCTGGGTCAGATCAAAGAAATGGCTGCTAAATATGGCTGCGATATCTCTGGTCCGGCTACCAACGCTCAGGAAGCTATCCAGTGGACTTACTTCGGCTACCTGGCCGCAGTTAAATCTCAGAACGGTGCAGCAATGTCCTTCGGTCGCGTATCCACCTTCCTGGATGCTTACATCGAACGTGACCTGAAAGCAGGCAAAATCACCGAGCAAGACGCACAGGAAATGATCGACCACCTGGTCATGAAACTGCGTATGGTTCGCTTCCTGCGTACTCCTGAATATGATGAACTGTTCTCCGGTGACCCGATTTGGGCAACTGAATCAATCGGTGGTATGGGCGTTGATGGCCGTACTCTGGTTACCAAAAACAGCTTCCGCTTCCTGAACACCCTGTACACCATGGGTCCTTCTCCGGAGCCGAACATCACTGTTCTGTGGTCTGAAAAACTGCCTCTGAACTTCAAGAAATTCGCCGCTAAAGTGTCCATCGACACCTCTTCTCTGCAGTACGAGAACGATGACCTGATGCGTCCGGACTTCAACAACGACGACTACGCTATCGCTTGCTGCGTAAGCCCGATGGTTGTTGGTAAACAAATGCAGTTCTTCGGTGCGCGTGCAAACCTGGCGAAAACCATGCTGTACGCAATCAACGGTGGCGTTGATGAAAAACTGAAAATGCAGGTTGGTCCTAAATCTGAACCGATCAAAGGCGACGTTCTGAACTTCGACGAAGTTATGGACCGCATGGATCACTTCATGGATTGGCTGGCTAAACAGTACGTCACCGCGCTGAACGTTATCCACTACATGCACGACAAGTACAGCTACGAAGCCTCTCTGATGGCGCTGCACGACCGTGACGTTATCCGCACCATGGCGTGTGGTATCGCTGGTCTGTCCGTTGCTGCTGACTCCCTGTCTGCAATCAAATATGCGAAAGTTAAACCGATTCGTGACGAAGACGGTCTGGCTATCGACTTCGAAATCGAAGGCGAATACCCGCAGTTTGGTAACAACGACTCTCGCGTTGATGACATGGCGGTTGACCTGGTAGAACGTTTCATGAAGAAAATTCAGAAACTGACTACTTATCGTAACGCTATCCCGACTCAGTCTGTTCTGACCATCACCTCTAACGTGGTTTATGGTAAGAAAACTGGTAATACCCCAGATGGTCGTCGTGCTGGCGCGCCGTTCGGACCGGGTGCTAACCCAATGCACGGTCGTGACCAGAAAGGTGCTGTTGCCTCTCTGACCTCCGTTGCTAAACTGCCGTTTGCTTACGCTAAAGATGGTATTTCTTACACCTTCTCTATCGTTCCGAACGCTCTGGGTAAAGACGACGAAGTTCGTAAGACCAACCTGGCTGGTCTGATGGATGGTTACTTCCATCACGAAGCGTCCATCGAAGGTGGTCAGCACCTGAACGTGAACGTCATGAACCGCGAAATGCTGCTGGATGCGATGGAACATCCGGAAAAATATCCGCAGCTGACCATCCGTGTTTCTGGCTACGCAGTACGTTTTAACTCCCTGACTAAAGAACAGCAGCAGGACGTTATTACTCGTACCTTCACTCAGACCATGTAATTGGTTTTGACTGAAATCGTACTTTAAAAAGCGTACAATAAAGGCTCCACGTAAGTGGGGCCTTTTTAATAGCCTGCTTTGTCAGCTATCTATACTTATATACTCGATGGATTTCGAGGTGCATTGAGGCGGCAACGGAGTGAATCCCCTGGAGCGTACAGAAGTAGGTGACTGGGGTGAGCGAAGGAAGCTAACAAAGATGCAGCTTGAAAGACGAAAAGTATGGATAGCAGCCAAAACAGACTCGACACAGTTAATAACTGTGCACTAACACTGGCCCCGGATGGGCCACACCTGGAGAAACACCGCAATGTCAGTTATTGGTCGCATTCACTCCTTTGAATCCTGTGGCACTGTTGATGGCCCGGGCATCCGCTTTATTACCTTCTTTCAGGGCTGCCTGATGCGCTGCCTGTATTGCCATAACCGTGACACGTGGGATACACACGGCGGTAAAGAAGTCACCGTCGACGAATTAATGAAAGAGGTGGTGACCTATCGCCACTTTATGAACGCATCCGGCGGCGGCGTGACGGCGTCTGGCGGCGAAGCTATCCTGCAAGCTGAATTCGTACGTGACTGGTTCCGCGCTTGTAAAAAAGAAGGTATTCATACCTGTCTGGATACCAACGGTTTTGTTCGCCGCTACGATCCGGTGATCGATGAGTTGCTGGAAGTCACCGACCTGGTCATGCTCGATCTCAAACAGATGAACGATGAAATCCATCAGAATCTGGTCGGCGTATCTAACCATCGCACGCTGGAGTTCGCGCGTTACCTGTCAAACAAAGACATCAAAGTGTGGATCCGCTATGTTGTCGTACCTGGCTGGTCTGATGACGATGACTCCGCACACCGCCTCGGCGAATTTACCCGCGATATGGGTAACGTTGAAAAAATCGAGCTGCTGCCTTACCACGAGCTGGGCAAACACAAATGGGTGGCAATGGGCGAAGAGTACAAACTGGATGGCGTCAAACCACCGAAGAAAGAGACCATGGAGCGCGTGAAGGGCATTCTCGAGCAATATGGACATAAAGTGATGTATTGAGTTTTAGCCACCACCAAACGGCTGCCCTGAACGGCAGCCGTTTTGCTATCTAAGCGACAATATTTGAGTCGAAGGCGCGGTTAACAGGAGAAAGCGACGCTATCTCCTGCCCTCGTCTTTAGCGCCCTCTTCTCGCCAGTAGCGGGAAAATCAATCCCAGTCCAACCAGCACAAATGGCGTCACGATATTCAGCGTGAGCTGGAATGTCCACTCAGGGGTAAAGGCTTCCATTTTCGGGAAGATCCCGGTCAGACAGGCAAATGCGGTAAAGGCAAAGCACCAGATCCCCACGGTCATCGCAAGCGAGCGGTTGCGAATAAAGACATATTCCGATTTATATTTTTGCGCCAGGCGAATAACGGCAATGAACGCCACAAACACCCATAAATAACGCAATGGCATCACGACAGAGTTAAGATTCAATAGCCATTTATACAGGTTGTTCATGTCGCCAATTCCCAGTGTTGGCAACATAATCAGAATCGCCACCAGCACCAGCGTCAGAATATAACCATTGACTGGCGTACCGGAAGCGTTGGTTTTACACAGGCTCTCGGGAATATATTTACGATCAGCATCACCCAGAAGAACTTTAAGCGGTGCATCAATAGAAAATACCAATGCCGCAATCTGTCCCAGCGTATTGGCAATCGCGTAAATAACCATCAGCGAATTACCCATACCATAATACTCACCCAATTTCTGGAAGGCGTAATATTGACCATTCGTCATCAGGTCATCTGGAATATGCCGGGAGTCAAACATCATTCCCATAGCCAGCGACCCGAGAATCGCGCATACCGCTACCATAACAGCCAGAACGAGCATCCCTTTTGGAAATTCTTTGCCCGGATTACGTGTCTGATTAACGTATGGCGAAATTTTCTCCGCACCGCCCACGGCAAAGACCAGCATGGAGATCGTAGTAATGTAGGTAAAATCGATGTGCGGGATAAACGATTCCCAGGTGATATTGGTTGTCGCTATTTGCACATCCGTAATTGCAGGCGCGGTTACCGCCATCACGACATACAAAATGGACATCACAAACATCGCGATGCCAGCAACTGACCCAACAATTTTCAGTGACTTCATGCCACGGGACGCAACCCACATGAAAAAGACAAACAGCGCCAGCGTCAGTCCCTGCAACGCCACGACGGTGTACTCTTTAATCAACGAACCATCGCCCTTCAGCGCCCATCCCAGCGCAATCAGAATAGCCTGCGGTTTTTGCGCCAGATAAGGTATATGCACAACCCAATAGGTCCAGGCAGCAAGATAGGCCAACCCTGGCCCCATGGTATGTTTAATCCAGGTACTGACGCCGCCTTTACCCTCTTTAAAGGTTGAGCCAAGCTGCCCGACGATCAACGCATAAGGAATAAAATAGAGCGCGAAAATAAATATCCAGGAGGAGACAACAACCAATCCCTGATTAGCATAGTTGTTGACGACGTTACCAAAACCCCAGACGGTAATAAATGACATCAATGCAATGTTGTACCATCGCAATTGTTTTTCCTGCACACCAGCCATACGCAATCCTTTGTGGAAGCTTTTTGATTATCAATATATGAGGCGTGGGATTATGCGCGGTAAAATGAGCGAGCGGAAACGGCAGGATGTAAAACTATAACCTTCTGCACACTTTATTTTCAGGACAGACGTGTGCAATTAAATAATGCAGGTTCCCATAAAGCATACATAAACAGTATGTATGGGAACCTGTTCATATTCTGTTAAATCAGGTCAAATGTGCGCAATAGAATTAGGCGTATGGCCCGTCTTACGCAACAGCATCAGTAAATAAATAAACGATACGCTAGCGATCATGATAAACAGCAAGCTATCTGAATAATTCTGCATCAGCATCGCAGTAAATGAAGGTCCCAGCAGGCTGCCCACGGTATAGCTCAATAACAATGCCTGATTCATGGCGACCAGCTGATGATGTTCCACCTTTTCACAGGCCCAGGCCATCGCGACCGGGTAGAGGGTAAAGCCTGCCGCACCCAACATAAACAACGCGGGCGCCATCGCCGCCTGGTTCAGGATGGCGATACTCCCGACGATCACCACGAAGACCTGGACGCGTAAAACCAGCAGACGTCCCAGCTTGTCCGCCAGACGGCCAATCGGCCATTGACCCAGAATACCGGCACTTACCAGGACCGCCATCCAGAAACCAATGCTGGCGTTGCTCACCCCCTGATGGTTGAGATACAGCGGCATCAGGCCATACAAAGACCCCAGCACGATCCCGGAAATAATGCAGCCATTAACGCCCAGGCGCGCCTGACGCAACCTCAGCATGGAGACAATAGGCGTAGACTGCTGTTCATCGCCCTGCTGATTAGCAATGCGCGTAAAGAGCAGTGGCAAAACACCCGCCAGGATAGTACCCGTCACCCACGGCAGGACGTTCATCAATTCTGTTGATACTTTACTAACCAGCAGTTGGCCTAAAAACGTTCCCACATAATAGATCATCATATAGGCGGCAAGTAACCGTCCGCGATTACGGGACGTCCCGCTGCACATCAGCGCGCTTTCCACGACCACCCAGATCATGGCGCAGCCAACACCGGCGATAAAACGCCATGTCATCCAGCTCCAGAATCCCACCATAATCCCCAGCCCGACACAGCCCGCGGCGAAAATAAGCGAGGCGATGTAATAGCTGCGATTAAAACCAAGGTGTTTTATTAAATAACCTGTCAGCAACGTCCCTACCAGATTACCGGTAAAGTAAGACGAGCTCACCACGCCTACCTGCCAGGTGGGCAGATTTTCATGGGCGAGCCAAAGCGGGACGAGCGTGTTTAACACGGCGATCGCCAGGGTCAACAGAAGTAGCCCGCACAGCAATAGCATGACGGGACGGGTATAGGTGGACATGAATAAAAACCGTGAGGAAGTTCAAATTTCATGCGCATCATGCCACTGCTAAAAACATTGTCAATCGGCGGAATCAGAGGGCTGAGGCGCTTTCTGGTCGTTCGATTTGCATTACTGATTCTTAATGTGAATAGATAAAAAATACAAAAACACATCTGCTTGTTTTTATTGATCTAAAACAAAAATCTCTCGTTACGTTCAGTCGAAAAATTTCATGGACTCCCCTTACTTTTATTTCTTACTAAACTCTATGCGGGATGCTGAGCTGCATTGTCTTCAAAATAGAACAGTGAGTTCCTATTTATCTATCTAATCCAAATATCGTTCTTTTCGTAGACTTAAACTCATCAAATTTCCCCCACTGATACTGAACAGGAGAAATACCATGACTAAACCTTACGTAAGACTTGATAAAGACAATGCGGCAGTACTGCTGGTCGACCATCAGGCTGGCCTGCTCTCTCTGGTTCGGGATATCGATCCCGATAAATTTAAAAACAACGTGCTTGCGCTCGGTGACTTAGCAAAATACTTCAACCTCCCAACCATTCTGACAACCAGTTTTGAGACAGGACCAAACGGACCGCTGGTACCGGAACTGAAAGCTCAATTTCCCGATGCGCCCTACATTGCTCGCCCAGGAAACATTAACGCATGGGATAACGAAGATTTCGTGAAAGCAGTAAAAGCGACCGGCAAAAAGCAGCTGATTATCGCTGGTGTCGTGACGGAAGTTTGCGTCGCTTTCCCAGCGCTCTCGGCTATTGAAGAAGGTTTTGACGTCTTTGTTGTCACCGATGCTTCAGGCACGTTTAATGAAATTACCCGCAATTCAGCATGGGATCGGATGTCTCAAGCAGGCGCTCAATTGATGACATGGTTCGGAGTAGCATGCGAACTGCACCGCGACTGGCGCAACGATATCGAAGGTCTGGCGACGTTGTTCTCTAATCACATTCCGGATTATCGCAATCTGATGACCAGCTATGACACGTTAACTAAGCAGAAGTAAAGACTGGGGCAAAACCCTGACCTGACATGTAGCCGGATAGCGCGCAGCTTTAAGGCCTACGGATATTGTAGGCTTGATAAAGCACGAGCCGCCATCCGGCATATTATGGATTAACTCGCCACCGCCATACCGACGGTCATATGCAGCCCGTAGAACACGCCACGACCAATCAGCTCGCCGACTAACAGCAGAATAAACGCGACAGAAAGCAACGGAACGGCAGGCTGGTAACCCTTCACTTGCGGTACTATCCAGCAGCATAGCGCTAAGGCCAGTGCCACAATCCGCCACGCCATCAGCGAACCGTAATCCGGAACCAGCGCAGAGGCCTGTTGAATCGAACTGTGGATTGTCGCCAATTCAGTCCCCTGCATTACCGACATGATGGCGCTCACGACCAGAGCAAGCACTGATATAGCCGGCAGCAGACGCATCGCCCAACCATCCACGCCAGCAATTCTCAGTAACAGATATCCCAGCAGCGGACCGCCCATAAACATCGTCAGGAAGAAGCCCAGCGGTGTCCAGACGCTGTACCAGGTCGGTACGGTATCGATGGTGTTATACACGCGCACCATCATCCAGACAAAAACCACACCCAGCACCATGGTGACAACTAACCACAGATTGCGTAATGCGGGCGACATTTTCTTCAACATAGCCAGCAGCCAGCCGATACCGCCAACGGCAAAGAAGAGTGAGCCGCTGGCAATTTCGTTACTCAACGCAGATGACCCAACGCGATTGAGTGAGTTAAAGGCGCGCATCGGTGAGCCCAAATGGAGCATGGAAGCAATAAATCCAATGCCCATTAATATCCACAGCCCAAACATGCAGGTAATTACGCGTTGCTGCGATTCTGGGCGTAAGCCCCCTTTCATCAACGCCAGCGCCAGAACGATAAAACCGCCAACCACACACTGCCCGAAGACCGTGAAGATCATCAGCGGCCATTCATGCCATCCACTTCCCATCTTACACCTCCTTCGGATTAGCCAGATAACCTGTGGTATCGCCGGTCGGGCGGCTATTGGCGTTAGGTTTGATAACAATGCTCGGTTTGGTAAAGTGCGCGCCCGGCAATGGCGCAACCGCAGCCAAAGTACCGTGTTTTTTGCGCAGTTCATCAATTGGGCCAAAATCCAGCGCACGCAGTGGACAGGACTCGACGCAAATAGGTTTCTTACCTTCAGCGACGCGCTCATGGCAACCATCGCATTTGGTCATATGTCCTTTGTCAGCATTATACTGTGGTGCGCCGTAAGGACAGGCCATGTGGCAATAGCGACAGCCGATGCACACATCTTCATCGACAACGACAAAGCCATCTTCACGTTTGTGCATCGCACCGCTCGGACACACTTTGGTACAGGCCGGGTCTTCACAGTGGTTACACGCAATGGAGAGGTAATAGGCAAAGACGTTCTGATGCCAGACGCCGTTGTCTTCCTGCCAGTCACCGCCCGCGTACTCATAAATGCGGCGAAAGCTGACTTCAGGGGTTAAATTTTTGAAATCTTTGCACGCCAGTTCGCAGGTTTTGCAACCGGTGCAACGGCTGGAATCAATAAAAAATCCATACTGGGTTGTCATCGGTTACTCCTTACACCTTTTCAACCTGAACAAGGTTCGTGTGTGATGGGTTCCCCTTCGCGAGAGGAGACGGACGCTGGGTCGTCAGGACGTTAATACAACCGCCCTGGTCCACGCGTTTTGCGTCCGGGTCATACCACGCCCCTTCGCCCAATGCCACCACGCCAGGCATCATACGCGGCGTTACTTTCGCCTCGATGTGCACTTCACCACGATCGTTAAAGATGCGCACCTTGTCGCCGTTGTTAATGCCGCGTCGCTGTGCATCCATCGGGTTGATCCACATTTCCTGACGGCAGGATGCTTTCAGAACATCCACGTTGCCATAGGTCGAGTGGACGCGAGACTTATAGTGGAAGCCGGTCAACTGCAGAGGGAATTTCTCCACCAGCGGATCGTCTAAGCTCTCAAAGCCTGGGGTATAAATCGGCAGTGGATCAATCACATCACCTTCCGGCAGTTCCCAGGTTGACGCGATCTCGGCAAGCTGCTGCGAATAAATTTCGATCTTACCTGACGGCGTGGTCAGCGGATTGGCGTTAGGATCCTCACGGAACGCCTTGTAGGCCACGTGATGTCCCTGTGGGTCGCGCTGTTTAAAGATCCCCTGCTTGCGGAATTCTTCAAACGTTGGCAGTTCAGGAATGGCTTTTCGCGACTGCTCGTACAGATGACGCATCCACTCTTCCTGAGTACGACCTTCTGTAAACTGCTGCTCAACACCAAGGCGTTTCGCCAGCTCACTGGTCATCTGGTAGATAGTCTTGCATTCGAAGCGTGGTTTGATCGCCTGATCGGTGAAAATCACATACGACATATTTCCGCAGGAGGCATCCAGTGCGAAGTCCATCTGCTCCGAAGCGGTGCAGTCCGGCAGCAAAATATCCGCGTATTTCGCCGAGGAGGTCATATGACAGTCGATGACAACGATCATCTCGCACTTCTTATCATCCTGTAGGATTTCATGTGTGCGGTTGATATCAGAGTGCTGGTTAATCAGACAGTTACCGGCATAGTTCCAGATCATCTTAATCGGAACATCGAGTTTATCTTTACCACGAACACCGTCACGCAGCGCCGTCATCTCCGGACCTCGCTCAATGGCGTCCGTCCACATAAACATAGAGATGCTGGTTTCGACTGGGTTTTCCAGCGTAGGCATACGTTCAAACGGCAAACTGTATGAGCCCTCACGCGCCCCACTGTTGCCGCCGTTAATCCCAACGTTACCGGTAAGGATTGCCAGCATAGAAATGGCACGGGTC
The DNA here is from genome assembly GCF_030332345.1 of Citrobacter sp. Cpo221. Taxonomy (NCBI): domain Bacteria; kingdom Pseudomonadati; phylum Pseudomonadota; class Gammaproteobacteria; order Enterobacterales; family Enterobacteriaceae; genus Citrobacter; species Citrobacter sp. Cpo221. Next base: position 610,450 of record NZ_JAOWIA010000029.1, on the reverse strand, counting down.
GCTATTTCACCGTTAGCATGGCGCTGCGGTCCCCACCCCTGACTGATATATGCCGGTTTAGCGCTACCGATTTCACGGGCCAGTTTGACGATTCGTTCAGCAGGAATACCGGTAATTTGCGCTGCCCATTCCGGGGTCTTGGCGATACCGTCTTTGCCCTGCCCAAGAATATACGCCTTATAGTGACCGTTTTTCGGTGCGTCGGCCGGTAAGGTTTTCTCGTCGTAACCCACGCAGTATTTATCAAGGAACGGTTGATCAACCATGTTTTCGGTGATCAGCACATACGCCAGACCATTCACCAATGCCGCATCGGTACCTGGGCGGATCGGGATCCACTCATCTTCACGACCCGCGCCGGTATCCGTGTAGCGAGGATCGATAATGATCATGCGGGCATTGGATTTCTGTCGCGCCTGTTCAAGGTAATAGGTTACCCCACCCCCGCTCATACGGGTTTCACCTGGGTTATTCCCGAACAGAACCACCAGCTTGCTGTTTTCAATGTCGGACGGGCTGTTACCGTCTGCCCAGCCGCCGTAGGTGTAGTTCAACCCGGCAGCGATTTGCGCTGAAGAGTAGTCACCGTAGTGGTTCAGGTAGCCGCCACAGCAGTTCATCAGACGTGCTACCAGCGTTTTGCCTGGCGGCCAGGAGCGTGTCAGGGTGCCGCCCAGCGTACCTGTGCCGTAGTTCAGGTAGATAGACTCGTTGCCGTAGTCTTTGATAAGACGCTGCATATTGCTGGCAATGATGTCGTAGGCTTCATCCCAGCTGATGCGCTCAAATTTCCCTTCGCCACGTTTACCGACGCGTTTCATCGGGTATTTCAGACGGTCGGGATTATAAACGCGACGACGCATGGAGCGACCACGCAGACAGGCGCGTACCTGGTGCAAGCCGTCATAGTTGTCATCACCGGTGTTGTCGGTTTCAACATACTTTATTTCACCGTCTACCACGTGCATACGCAGAGGACAGCGGCTACCACAGTTCACCGTACACGCGCTCCATATGACTTTCTCATTGGCCTGTGTCGGATTAAGGGCTTCTGCAGCATTTGCAATACGGGTAAATGGCAGGGTAAACGCGCTACTGGCCACCGCCAGTCCGCCTATCGCCGTCGTTTTCACCAAACCTCGGCGACTAACCTCAGCTGCCAGCATGGCATCGGGGATCTTAGTTTTCATAGTGGCTCACTCTGCTGCTCACAATAAACAAAAGAGAAATACTCGTTATGTAGATTTTTATATAGCGTATATGTCGATATACAGTCTGGTAGATACCGAATTTGCGAAAAGACAGAGATAAATACTGACTTTCATTCGAAGGCAGTATTACTCCTATGGAGGTAGGCGTTATTGTCCGACGTCAAACGGGCATAAAAAAAGCGCCCTAAGGCGCTTTTTTAGCAAAGAAAGGTAGCTTAGCCGATAAATTCCAGGCCATTCATGTACGGGCGTAACACTTCCGGAACCTGAATACGGCCATCAGCCTGCTGATAGTTTTCCATCACCGCAACCAGCGTACGTCCAACCGCCAGACCGGAACCGTTCAGCGTATGTACTAAACGGGTCTTTTTGTCGGATTTGCTGCGGCAACGCGCCTGCATACGGCGAGCCTGGAAATCCCACACGTTGGAGCAAGAGGAGATTTCGCGATAGGTGTTCTGCGCCGGGATCCACACTTCCAGATCGTACGTTTTGCATGCGCCGAAGCCCATGTCGCCTGTGCACAGGATGATCTTACGGTACGGCAGGCCCAGCAGCTGAAGAACCTTCTCGGCATGGCCGGTCATCTCTTCCAGCGCGTCCATAGAGTCTTCCGGGCGAACGATCTGCACCATTTCAACTTTATCGAACTGGTGCATACGGATCAGACCACGGGTATCACGACCGTAAGAACCTGCTTCAGAACGGAAGCACGGCGTATGCGCGGTCATTTTGATCGGCAGCGCATCTTCGTCAATGATTTCGTCGCGAACCAGGTTGGTCAGCGGAACTTCTGCCGTTGGGATCAGCGCATAGTTGCTGCTGTCAGCTTCTTCATCCAGCGGACGGGTGTGGAACAGATCGCCAGCAAATTTCGGCAGTTGCCCTGTTCCGTACAACGTGTCATGGTTAACCAGATACGGAACGTAGTTTTCGCTGTAACCATGCTGCTCGGTATGCAGATCCAGCATGAACTGAGACAGCGCACGGTGCATGCGCGCGATCTGCCCTTTCATCACGACGAAACGAGAGCCGGTCAGCTTAACCGCAGCGGCAAAATCAAGACCCGTGTGCATTTCACCCAAGGTAACGTGATCGCGCACTTCGAAATCAAACTCACGCGGAGTACCCCAACGGCTGACTTCAACGTTGTCATTTTCATCTTTACCCACCGGAACGTCGTCCGCTGGCAGGTTAGGAATGGTCAGCGCAATGTCGCGGATCTCGGCCTGTAAGGTATCAAGTTCAGCTTTCGCGGCATCCAGCTCTTCGCCCAGTTTGTTCACTTCCAGACGTAAAGACTCGATATCTTCCCCGCGCGCTTTTGCCTGGCCGATGGATTTCGATCGAGAGTTACGCTCTGCCTGCAGGTTTTCAGTTTGTACCTGCAGAACTTTACGACGCTCTTCAAGAGCGCGCAGCTTATCTACATCCAGCTTAAAGCCCCGGCTTGCCAGTTTTTCTGCGACTGCGTCTGGCTCATTACGCAGCAGATTGGGATCGAGCATGCTTATCCTGTGCTTATCGAATTAAAATAGGAGAAAGTGACCACAGCCTGCGGTCACAGGGATACAGAGACAACATTACCGCAACGATAACACTAACGGTAGCGTTTTATAGGGCTATTTTGATCCTGTCCGGCGAGCCAGGCGAGCTTTTCGCCAATCTTGCCTTCAAGACCTCTGTTTGTGGGGTGATAATAGCGCGTTTGTGCCATTTCCTGCGGGAAGTACTCTTCTCCGGCGGCATAGGCATTTGGTTCATCATGGGCGTAACGATACTCCTGACCATAGCCCATTTCTTTCATCAGCTTAGTTGGCGCATTGCGCAGATGGACCGGCACGTCGTAATCCGGACGTTCGCGGGCATCAGCCAGCGCGGCTTTGAAGGCGGTGTAAACCGCATTACTTTTCGGCGCGCAGGCCAGATAAACAATCGCCTGAGCAATCGCTCGTTCACCTTCCGCGGGTCCCACGCGGGTAAAGCAGTCCCATGCGGAAATTGCCACCTGCATAGCGCGAGGATCGGCATTGCCCACATCTTCAGAGGCAATCGCCAGACAGCGACGGGCAACATATAGCGGGTCACCGCCTGCGCTAATGATGCGCGCATACCAATAAAGCGCTGCATCCGGAGCACTGCCGCGAACCGACTTATGTAATGCGGAGATGAGATCGTAAAAACGATCGCCTTTATTATCGAAACGCGCGCTGCGTTCACCGGCAATTTCAGTGAGCAATTCTGGTTTCAATACACGCTTGCCGGAATCATCAACTTCGGCCATATCGGCCATCATTTCCAGCGTATTCAGCGCTCGCCGCGCGTCGCCATTAACCAGTTCGGCAATCGCCCGACGCGTCTCTGGCGGCAGTACGATATCCTGGCCGCCGTAACCACGGGCTTTGTCTGACATCGCCTGGTCCAGCACCTGTTCAATATCGTCGGTGGTTAACGACTTCAGTAAATAAACACGCGCACGCGACAGCAGTGCCGAGTTCAGTTCAAACGAGGGGTTTTCTGTGGTGGCGCCAATAAACGTGATGGTACCGTCTTCAATATGCGGTAAAAACGCATCCTGCTGGCTTTTATTAAAACGGTGAACTTCGTCCACGAACAGGATCGTACGTCGACCCGCGTTACGATTCTGACGCGCCCGCTCAATTGCTTCACGAATTTCTTTTACGCCAGAGGTAACCGCCGAAATTCGTTCAACATCGGCGTTGGCGTAACGGGCAATAACTTCGGCTAGCGTGGTTTTCCCCGTCCCCGGCGGCCCCCATAAAATCATAGAGTGCAGGTGCCCGGCCTCGATGGCGCGCGGCAAGGGTTTACCCGCAGCCAGCAGATGCTGCTGGCCGATATACTGTGCTAAATTTTCTGGCCGCATGCGTGCGGCCAGTGGCTGAAAGGTATTATCAGAAAAGTCGAGCGACAGATTGCTCACTCACACGCCTCTACTTACGTTGATCGTCAACCGTTACACCTTGCGGCGGAGTAAAGGTGAATTTCGAAGGTTCAATCGCACCATTCTGCTGAGATTTCAGCTGATAACTGCTGCGCTGATCGTCTTGCTCAACGGCGCTAAACTGGTGGATCGTCCCGTCCCGCCCAACATTGATAGTAAACTGCTTCAGGTTACCGCTGCTGGTTTTTGGCGTCAGCACGAAGTCGTCGCCGTTTTGCTTAATGTTGTACTGCTGCCAGTCGCTGGCCTGGTTACGCGCAATCAGCATGAACGGCGTGTTGCCCGTGGCGTCTTTCAGCCAGGTCGCAGTCGCCTGCTCAACAAACGGGTTAAAGAACCACAGCGTTTTACCATCGGAAACCAGGATGCTCTCGTCAGGCTGCGTCATATGCCAGTTAAACAGATTAGGGCGTTTAACCCATAAGTCGCCCTGACCTTCCTGCACCGCCGCGCCGCTACCGTCCGTGACCTTCTGAGTAAAGCTGGCATGGAAGCTACTGACTTTATCCAGACGGCTTTTCAGGTCGCTGGCAGCGTCAGCCCAGACGCTGCTCACCACAAAGCTAGACAGTAATGCACAGGTGATTGCGATTCTTTTCATCGTTATTCCTCAAAATACGTCACTCCCAACGGGGAGATCCCTCTGCTATCCATTTCAGGCCAAAAATCAGCATGAGGAAAGTAGAAGATACTGAATTACTTAACTTTGCAATCATTCGAAGGGCGGCGGAGCCAGCACTTCACGATTACCATTATGCCCTTGTTCGCTGACTATTCCCTGCGCTTCCATCTGTTCGATGATGCGCGCCGCTCGGTTGTAACCGATACGGAACTGACGCTGGACGCCGGAGATTGAGGCTTTGCGTTTCTGAGTAACAAAGTTCACCGCCTGATCGAACAGCGGATCCAGTTCTTCGCCACCATCAAAGCCGCCACCGCCGCCTTCGCTTTCGCTGTCAGAGGTAATGCCATCAACGTATTGTGGACGGCCGCGCGCTTTCCAGTCCTGAACTACCGCGTGAACTTCTTCATCGCGTACAAAGGCGCCGTGTACACGTACAGGGATCGTCGAGTTTGGTGCAGAATAAAGCATGTCACCCATACCCAACAGCGATTCCGCGCCGCCCTGGTCAAGGATGGTACGCGAGTCAATTTTACTGGACACTGTAAAGGCGATACGCGTCGGGATGTTCGCTTTAATCAGACCGGTGATAACGTCAACTGATGGCCGCTGGGTGGCCAGCACCAGATGGATCCCCGCCGCACGCGCTTTTTGCGCCAGACGAGCGATCAGTTCTTCCACCTTTTTGCCAACGGTCATCATCAGGTCAGCGAATTCATCCACCAACACCACGATATACGGCAGTTTTTCCAGCACCGGATGCTGAACATCCATGCTGTCGCCCGGCTTCCAGTATGGGTCTGGAATCGGACGTCCCATACGGGCGGCTTCAGCAATCTTATCGTTATAACCGGCAAGGTTACGCACGCCAAGCGCCGACATCAGTTTGTAGCGACGTTCCATTTCATTGACGCTCCAACGCAAGGCATTGGCGGCATCTTTCATGTCGGTCACAACTTCAGTCAGCAGATGTGGAATACCTTCATAAACAGAAAGTTCCAGCATTTTCGGGTCAATCATGATAAAGCGAACGTCTTCCGGCTGCGCTTTGTACAGCATGCTGAGGATCATGGCGTTCACCCCAACAGACTTACCGGAACCGGTTGTCCCTGCCACCAGCAGGTGCGGCATTTTAGCCAGATCGGCCACCACCGGTTCGCCTGCAATATCTTTGCCCAGCACCACAGTCAGCGGAGATGAGTTATCACGGAATTTAGCGTTATCCAGTACTTCACGCAGATAAACGGTTTGACGTTTTTTGTTCGGTAACTCCAGTCCAACATACGGTTTGCCTGGAATAACCTCGACCACACGTACCGCCGCGGTCGACAATGAACGCGCCAGATCTCGTGACAGGTTAGAAATACGCGCCGCTTTAACCCCTGGAGCCAGATTAAGCTCAAAGCGGGTAATCACCGGGCCAGGAGAGTAGTTCACCACATCGGCTTTAATGCGGAAATCCGCCAGACGCGCTTCCACCAGACGTGCCATTTGTTCTAGTGCGAACGTATCTATCGGCTCAACTTCGCTCGGCGGCGGCGTGAGCAGATCTAACGATGGCAGCGGCGTGCTTGGACGGTGCGCCGGACGACTATCCCCATTACGCATCAGCAGCGGATGGATCAGACTATCCTGCGGTGGCGGTGTAACAGGCTGCGCTGGTTGCTGATAATGCTGCTGTGGTGCAACTGGCTGTGCCGGTTGCTGATAATGCTGCTGTGGTGCAACTGGCTGTGCCGGTTGCTGATAGTGCTGCTGTGGTGCAACTGGCTGTGCCGGTTGCTGATAGTGCAGCTGCGGTGCAACTGGCTGCGCCGGCTGCTGATAATGCTGCTGCTGCGCAACTGGTTCCTGGTACTGCGGCGCGGGCTCCGGCATTACGCCAGGCGTAAACAGCGGCTCATGCGGCCCCTCATCCACCAGTGTTTTCATTGGCGAAAATTCAAAGTCATCGAGGGAGAACGGATTCGCTCCGGCAGGCTGTTCACCGGAATAACGCTGCTGCTGAGAAGAAGCAAACTGGCGAGCAAGCTCCGCTTCTGCGGCTGAATCTTCGTCATCAGTCTGGTGGGTATCGTCCTGATACTCTTCGCCATAACGATGCTGCTGCGACTGAGCGAACTGACGTGCCAGCTCGTCCTGCTGCATTGCATCCATTTCATCGTCACTGTACGCATCTGTATCAAGCTGCTCTTCGCGCGCTTTCTCTTCAGCCATACGCTGTGACGGCAGTTTTATGCCATATGACGCCAGCTCACGACGAGTAGGCACGCGCACACGATTCGGACGCGGCAACTGCGGGCCAATGCCCTCTTTCACCTGCGGACGCGGCGTACCACTGCCTGCAAGGCTAAAGACAGGAGCTGCGGCAGCGGCACCTGCCCCTAACGCGGCGCTTTTTACGCCAGCGGCCAGCGGTGCAACGGCAGCAACAGACTCAACGGGTGGTATGGATGTAGTCGTCGGCATTGATGGCGTAGACGGCTTAACACGCTCAGGCTCCTGAGCAGGTTCTGGAATCGGCTGATACCATGCGGCCAGTTGCTCACGCTCACGCGCACGTTTCTCTTCGACTTCTTCAAAGTAATAAAGCGGCGGACGAGTCGGTTTAACTTCTTCAACCACGGGCTCAGGTTCCACCACCGGCGGTTGTTCAACCACAGGCTGCTGGAACGGGTTGCTCTGTTGAAAAGTTGGATCCTGCTGATAAACAGGTTGCTGCACAGGCTCCGGCTGATAAGCAGGCTGCTGGAATACGGCGTTGTGTTGAGAGGTCGGATCCTGTTGATAGACAGGTTGCAGCACGGGCTCCGGCTGATAAACAGGTTCCGGCTGCGGCTCGACAGGCTGCATATAAACAGGTTCAACGGGCTGCTGTGCGTAATATTGCGGCTGCGGACTCTGCTCCACAACCGGCTGTTGCCATGGCTCATACGGCTGCTGCACCGGAGGTTGCGCGTACTGGGCTGGCTGCGGATAACCTTCAGGCGCTGGTGCAATCGCGGCATCACCGGTTTGCGGGCCAGGCACGGGTTGCCAGGCCACAGTTGGGACCGGTTGCTCCATAACAGTGTTGGTCACGGGAGACGTTTGCAGCAACGGATCAACCGGTGCGCTCCAGGCCTGAGCGGCCGTTGTAGCTGCAGCTGCTGCAGCTACAGGCTCGGTCACCGAGTGGCCGTTAAGGAGCGGATCAAGTTCGTCATATTCAGGCAGCGTCGCGCGATTACCGGAAAACAGCACATCATTAGGATCGGCAACCACGCCACGGGCGCTGTATTCAATTTCGTCTTCATCATCCATGCGTTTGCCGGAGAACAGCGCCGCATCGGTATGACGACCAAGCGGGTTGGTAAATTTCTCAGCCAGACGTTTACGGCGCGCTAACGCACCACGCAGGATACGAGCTCGGCGCGATTCATGGGGTTTGCCATCAGCGGCGTCGACAGACTCTTCTTCGTCTTCATATTCTTCGTCATCGACCCAAGTATCGTCGCGGCGGGTACGGTTGCTGGCAAACGTCAGGATATTGAGTAACCAGCCGCCCAGTTTTTCCGCAATGCTCACCCATGACCAACCGGTGAACAGCGTTAATCCCGCAGCCCAAATGCACAACAACGTCAGCGTGCCGCCGCTGCTGTGCAGCAAGGGTTGTAGCGTGGTGCTGAGCAGACTGCCGATCACGCCGCCAGAGGCGAAATACCAGATGTCATCGGCGTTAATTGCGGCCAGGCCGCAGGAAGTGAGAATCAGCGCCAGAACGCCAATAATGCGCAGCGAGACGGCAAAATAATCGACGTATTCGTCGCTGGCCTGATGTCGCCAGGCAAACCAGCAGCCACCGACAATGATGACGGGGATAGTGTAGGCCATGACGCCAAAAATAAAGAACAGCGTGTCCGCCAGCCATGCTCCAGGTATTCCGCCCAGATTATGGATAGGCTCATGCCACGCGGTTTGCGACCAACTGGGATCCGAAGGGTTAAAGCTGAGTAAGGCAGCCATCAACCAGACGGCAAAAAGGGCAATAAGGATCAGTAGCGCTTCCAGAAGTCGGCGCCCGCTGCTTAACTTCGTCAATGTGACGTCTTTGTCTTCAGTGTATTCCTGGCTCAAAAACGGCTCTCCAGGTTTCGGGCTTTTCCTGCCCGATGCTAAAACGGACAACAGCACCGGGTTGCCCCGGCACTGTTGCTGTATGGATTAACAGGAGTGTAATCAAACTGCGTCGATTTTGCACCTGTTCCGTGTTAGCGCGTCTTAATTACCAGACGATTGCTCTGTTTGACTTCTTCCATTACTACATAAGTACGTGTGTCATTCACGCCAGGCAGACGCAGCAGGGTTTCCCCCAACAGCTTACGGTATGCTGACATATCCGGTACGCGTGTTTTCAGCAAATAGTCGAAATCACCGGAAACCAAATGACACTCTTGAATTTCTTCAAGTTTTTGTACTGCAGAGTTAAATTGTTCAAACACATCCGGGGCGCCACGATTCAGAGTAATCTCAACAAAAACCAGAAGTGATGCATCCAGATAATGCGGGTTTAACAGCGCTGTATAGCCCTGAATAAAACCCTGTCTTTCCAACCGACGCACACGCTCAAGGCAGGGCGTTGGTGAAAGTCCCACACGTTTAGAAAGCTCGACGTTAGAAATACGCCCATCCTTTTGCAGCTCATTAAGAATGTTACGATCGATACGGTCGAGATCTTTGCCAGGGCGCTTCTTACTATCTACCATTATTATTGTCTCTCTGTATTCCTTCCCTACTCCTGCCTGACTCTACCAACATCACTGTTCAGAGTCGCTACCCATCAAGATAAACCGCAACCCAGAGGGATTTTCGGTTCGCAATGTCTGGGTTTATGGTGAGAAGACCGTTGCCTGTCGGCGGCTATCGACATCACGAATGGCATCTGTCCACACCATGCGTAGATTTCGCTAACACGGTAAACATGGTATCTACATGCATGATTATGCAGCACATACATGACACAGTTTTTTTCTTCCTTGAATGTTTTCGCAAAACAGCAGGGGATTGTCAAAGCAAAACATCGATTTTTAGTACAACATGCCAGTTATTCATTCGCAGTGATGGAAAATCGTCATTTTATCACCTTATAACTGACCGATTTTAAGTAGAAATCGTTATAGTATTACGACTAATTCTGCCGTTCATCGGTTCCCGCTATTACACATATTGTTAACAAAATCGCCATACTCTTTTTTTACGCCTGTAAATTCCCTACAATCCTGCTCATTGCCTGCTAACAACTATGGGGATCTCATGGGCGCAACCAAACACAGTAAACTTCTTATTCTGGGCTCTGGCCCTGCGGGGTATACCGCTGCGGTCTACGCTGCACGCGCGAACCTGCAACCGGTACTGATTACCGGTATGGAAAAAGGTGGTCAGTTGACCACAACAACAGAAGTGGAGAACTGGCCTGGCGATCCGCACGATCTCACAGGCCCATTGCTGATGGAACGCATGCACGAACATGCGACCAAATTTGAAACTGAAATTATTTTTGATCATATCAGCAAAGTTGATCTGCAAAACCGCCCTTTCCGTCTGACCGGCGACAGCGGTGAATACACCTGTGACGCACTGATCATCGCCACCGGTGCGTCAGCACGCTACCTGGGTCTGCCTTCAGAAGAAGCCTTCAAAGGCCGTGGCGTTTCCGCCTGCGCGACCTGCGACGGTTTCTTCTACCGTAATCAAAAAGTTGCGGTGATCGGCGGCGGCAACACTGCTGTTGAAGAAGCGCTGTACCTGGCGAATATCGCATCTGAAGTGCATTTGATTCACCGTCGCGACAGCTTCCGCGCCGAGAAAATCCTGATCAAGCGTTTGATGGATAAAGTCGAAAACGGCAACATCGTGCTGCATACCCACCGCACACTGGAAGAAGTGACCGGCGATCAAATGGGCGTAACCGGACTGCGCCTGCGCGATACGCAAAACACTGACAACGTCGAGTCACTTGACGTTGCAGGGCTGTTTGTCGCTATCGGTCACAGCCCGAATACCGCCATTTTCGACGGTCAGCTAGAACTGGAAAATGGCTACATCAAAGTTCAGTCCGGTATTCATGGTAACGCCACCCAAACCAGCATTCCGGGTGTATTCGCCGCCGGTGACGTGATGGACCATATTTATCGCCAGGCGATCACTTCAGCAGGCACCGGTTGCATGGCTGCGCTTGACGCAGAGCGTTATCTCGACGGTCTGGCAGACGCTTGCAAATAAGTTTTACAAATCAGTAACAAAAGTAAAAAAGGCGACTATAAGTCGCCTTTATTTTTGCCTCGTTGTAACATTGTCCTGCCCAAAAATTCCAATAACTCACCTGCTAAGCGTGCAATGAATAAAACCCGTCAAAAAGAGCTGACCCGCTGGTTAAAACAGCAAAGTGTAATTTCCCAACGATGGCTGAACATTTCACGCCTGTTGGGGTTCGTGAGCGGCCTGTTAATTGTCGCTCAGGCCTGGCTCATGGCCCGAATTCTCGACCATATGATCATGGACAATATCCCCAGAGAGGCGCTTCTGCTCCCTTTCATTGTGCTGGTATTGATTTTCATCCTGCGAGCATGGGTCGTCTGGTTACGCGAACGCGTCGGGTTTCATGCTGGCCAACATATCCGCTTTGAGATTCGCCGCCAGGTGCTTGACCGTCTGCAACAAGCAGGTCCCGCCTGGATACAAGGCAAACCAGCCGGGAGCTGGGCTACGCTAATCCTGGAACAGATTGATGACATGCATGATTACTATGCACGTTATCTGCCGCAAATGGCGCTGGCCGTATGCGTCCCCTTATTGATCGTGGCAGCGGTATTCCCGTCAAACTGGGTAGCCGCCCTTATTCTGCTTGGAACTGCCCCGCTGATCCCGTTGTTTATGGCGATGGTTGGTATGGGTGCAGCCGACGCTAACCGCCGCAATTTTCAGGCTCTTGCTCGCCTCAGTGGCCATTTTCTCGATCGCCTGCGGGGTATGGAGACGCTAAGAATCTTTGGTCGCGGTGAAGCTGAAACAGAAAGCATCCGCGCAGCGTCACAAGATTTCCGCCAGCGCACCATGGAAGTCCTGCGCCTGGCGTTTCTGTCATCCGGTGTCCTTGAGTTCTTTACCTCCCTGTCCATCGCACTGGTCGCGGTTTACTTCGGTTTTTCCTACCTCGGTGAACTCGATTTTGGCCACTACGGGACAGGCGTCACATTGGCTGCTGGCTTCCTCGCGCTCATTCTGGCGCCGGAATTTTTCCAGCCCCTGCGCGATCTGGGCACGTTTTATCACGCCAAAGCGCAAGCCGTTGGTGCCGCGGATAGTCTGAAAACCTTCATGGAAACCCCGCTTGCACATCCTGAGCGTGGCGATATTGAGCTGACAACAAAAGACGCAGTTTCAATTGAAGCAGAAGATCTGGTCATCACCTCGCCGGAAGGTAAAGTGCTTGCAGGTCCGCTCAACTTTACCCTGCCAGCGGGCCAACGCGCGGTGCTGGTTGGCCGCAGCGGTTCCGGCAAAAGTTCGTTGCTCAATGTCCTGTCCGGTTTTCTCTCTTATCAGGGTTCGCTGCGGATTAACGGCTTTGAGCTGCGCGACCTGTCGCCTGATTGCTGGCGCAAACAGCTGTCCTGGGTTGGACAAAATCCGCAGCTCCCTGCCGCCACGTTACGCGATAACGTGCTGCTCGCTCGCCCCGATGCCAGCGAAGAACAGCTGCAGGCCGCACTCGACAGCGCCTGGGTCAGTGAGTTTTTACCACTTCTGCCACAGGGTGTGGATACACCAGTAGGCGATCAGGCTGCTCGACTTTCTGTCGGACAAGCGCAGCGCGTTGCCGTGGCTCGCGCCTTACTCAATCCATGTCAGTTGTTGCTGCTTGACGAGCCCGCCGCCAGCCTTGATGCACACAGCGAACAACGCGTGATGCAGGCGTTGAAAGCAGCGTCACGCCGCCAGACCACGCTGATGGTGACACACCAACTTGAAGATCTTGCCGACTGGGACGTTATCTGGGTGATGCAGGACGGACAGATCGTTGAACAAGGCTCTTATGCCGAACTTAGCGCAGCCAACGGGGCGTTTGCGACATTACTGGCTCATCGTCAGGAGGACATCTAAATGCGCGCTTTGCTACCTTATCTGACGCTGTATAAACGTCACAAATGGATGTTAACCCTGGGGATCGTTCTGGCGATCGTCACACTGCTGGCAAGTATTGGTTTGCTGACGCTTTCCGGCTGGTTCCTGTCGGCTTCTGCTGTGGTGGGTGTCACCGGAATTTACAGTTTTAACTATATGCTCCCTGCTGCCGGGGTACGCGGTGCGGCAATCACCCGAACCGCGGGCCGCTATTTCGAGCGGCTGGTCAGCCACGATGCGACGTTCCGCGTGCTGCAACATTTGCGTATTTATACCTTCAGCAAACTGCTGCCGCTCTCCCCTGCTGGCCTGTCCCGTTATGGACAAGGTGAATTGCTTAACCGCGTAGTGGCAGATGTCGACACGCTCGATCATCTTTATTTGCGCGTGCTCTCCCCGCTTGTGGGCGCTTTTGTCGTCATCATGGTGGTCACGCTGGGGCTAAGCGTTCTCGATTTCACGCTGGCTATCACTCTCGGCGGTATTATGCTGCTGACCTTATTTATCCTGCCCCCACTCTTTTATCAGGCAGGTAAAAGCACCGGGCAAAGCTTGACGCATTTACGTGGGCAGTATCGCCAGCAGTTAACATCCTGGCTGCAGGGCCAGGCTGAACTGACCATCTTTGGCGCCAGTGAACGTTACCGCGCCCAAATGGAAGCCACCGAGTTGCAGTGGCATGAAGCCCAACGACGTCAGTCTGAATTAACGGCGCTATCACAGGCGGTCATGCTGTTAGTCGGCGCACTGGCAGTGGTTGTGATGTTATGGATGGCCTCCGGCGGCGTGGGTGGCAATACCCAGCCTGGCGCGCTGATCGCGCTGTTTGTCTTCTGTGCGCTGGCCGCGTTTGAAGCATTAGCACCCGTCACCGGCGCGTTTCAGCATCTCGGACAGGTTATTGCCTCTGCGCTGCGCATCACCGAACTGACCGAACAGCAGCCAGAAGTCACCTTCCCGGATGCCAGTTCTCCAGTTTCTGAGCAGGTCACTCTCACGCTACGCGATGTTTCATTCAGCTATCCGGGGCAAGCACAAAAAGCGCTCGACACCCTTTCGCTGCAGGCTCAGCCCGGTGAACACATTGCGATTCTCGGTCGCACCGGCTGCGGTAAGTCAACGTTACTACAATTGCTGACCCGCGCATGGGATCCGCAGCACGGCGAAATTCTGATTAATGAGCAGCCGATTTCAGCCCTCAGTGAAGCCATGCTGCGCCAGAGCATCAGCGTCGTGCCACAGCGCGTGCACCTGTTCAGCGCGACGCTGCGTGATAACCTGCTGCTGGCAGCACCGCACGCCAGTGATGACACATTATCCGCAATGCTGTGCCGCGTCGGTCTGAACAAACTGCTAGAGGGTGATGGACTCAATGCCTGGTTAGGCGAAGGCGGTCGTCAGCTTTCTGGCGGCGAACTCCGTCGTCTGGCTATCGCCCGCGCCTTATTGCACGATGCCCCACTGATGCTGCTGGATGAACCGACCGAAGGGCTTGATGCCACAACAGAAAGCCAAATGCTTGAATTAATTGGCGATGTCATGCGCGATAAAACCGTACTGATGGTGACACATCGTCTGCGCGGCTTGTCACGTTTTGATCAAATAATAGTGATGGACAACGGACACATTATTGAGCAAGGTAATCACGCAGATTTGTTAGCCCGGCAGGGGCGTTATTACCAGTTTAAGCAACGTCTGTAAGCTATTATTGAACGATCAAACTCGCGTAGTGGAGTTTCGCTGTCATGCGCCTGGTGCAATTGTCCCGCCATTCTATAGCCTTCCCTTCACCGGAAGGCGCTTTACGCGAGCCTAACGGTTTGTTGGCGCTTGGCGGCGATCTCAGTCCAGCCCGACTGTTAATGGCCTACCAGCGCGGAATTTTCCCGTGGTTTTCACCTGGCGACCCCATTCTTTGGTGGTCGCCCGATCCACGCGCCATTCTTTGGCCCGAGAAATTTCATCTCAGCCGCAGCATGAAACGTTTTCATAAAAACTCGCCTTATCGCGTGACGCTCAATTACGCGTTCGGTCAGGTGATTGAAGGCTGCGCGAACAACCGGGAAGAAGGCACCTGGATAACGCATGATGTAGTCGACGCCTACCATCGCCTGCACGAGCTGGGCCATGCGCACTCCATTGAAGTATGGCGACAAAATGAGTTAGTGGGCGGTATGTATGGCGTGGCGCAAGGTACGCTATTTTGTGGCGAATCAATGTTCAGCCGTCAGGAAAATGCGTCCAAAACCGCACTGCTTGTTTTTTGCACTGAATTTATCCGTCAGGGCGGAAAATTAATCGACTGCCAGGTATTAAATAGCCATACAGCTTCGCTGGGCGCCGTCGAAACCCCACGTCGGGAGTACCTTGAACACCTGAGCAGACTGCGCCAGCAGCGGCTACCGAGCCATTTCTGGGTTCCCAGGACGTTATTTTCGCCTCAGGGGTGAATGTTTTCGGCACATTTTTTGTCGGGGTGTTATAATTGTCGCGCAGAGTTGGTTTAGCCCATTACCCCGCCGCCGTTAAGGAACAGTTCGCGTCAGGCAACGCCTATCGTTTATCTCCTCGTTCCCTTACACGTTGCGCTTTAAGTGCGGCTTTGCCGTGTGTGGTTAGAGTAATGCGCCAAACCCGATTTGCTGTGTTTTAAACGCACAAATCTTTACTTATTAAAAGAACTTCGGCATTATCTTGCCGGTTCAAATTACGGTAGTGATACCCCAGAGGATTAGATGGCCAAAGAAGACAATATTGAAATGCAGGGTACCGTTCTCGATACGTTACCTAATACCATGTTCCGCGTAGAGTTAGAAAACGGTCACGTGGTTACTGCACACATCTCCGGTAAAATGCGTAAAAACTATATCCGCATCCTGACGGGCGACAAAGTGACTGTTGAGCTGACCCCGTACGACCTGAGCAAAGGCCGCATTGTCTTCCGTAGTCGCTGATTGTTTTTAACGCCCGAATGGCGTCCAGATAATAAAAGGTCGGTTTAACCGGCCTTTTTTGTGGGCCAAGGTCAGGTATTTAATCCTCAATCATCCGCGCATATTCTTCCGTTAAGAAATCCACTAATGTGCGTACTGACGGCAATAATCCCCTGCGTGATGGAAAGACTGCGTGAATTATTTCTCGCTTCGGTTCCCAGCCGTCGAGCAATGCCACCAGTTCACCCGCAGCTACTTGATCTTTTACCATCAGCTGTGGAAGTTGAACTACCCCCACACCGGCAACTGCGGCTTCACGTAACGCCAGCATATCGGTGGTGATCATACGCGGCGTGAAATGCACCTCCGCACGTGCGCCCTGCGGCCCGAATAACTCCCAACGATGCACATGTTTACCCGTCGCCAGACTCAGGCCCGGCCAACGCGTCAGCTCCGCCGGAGAATGTAGCGTTCCCATTTGCTCGATTAACTGCGGGCTGGCATACAAACGATGCCCCCTGTCCGCCAGCACACGCATCACCAGGTCGCTATCCTCAAATGGTCGGGGCCTGACGCGAATCGCCACGTCCAAGCCCTCTCCAACAACGTCCACGCGGCGGTTAGTAGCCTCCAGTTGCACTGATACGTCAGGATAACGCGCCATAAAACGGGCAAGCATCGGCCCGATATGCACATGCAGCAGCGTGACCGGACACGTCAACTTCACCACGCCACGCGGTTCAACCTGTAACGCGGCAATCGCATCCTGCGCTGCCTGCGCTTCCACCAGCATCGCCTTACAGTGTTCGTAAAAGGTTTGCCCAACTTCCGTCACGTTAAACTGGCGGGTGGTTCGCTGAATCAGTCGAACTCCCAGCCTCTCTTCCAGCTGCGCTATCCGTCGGCTCAGTTTTGATTTTGGTTCATCAAGCGCCCGACCCGCCGCCGCGAATCCCCCTTCCTCTACAACATGCACAAACCATGCAAAATCATTGAGATCTGGCTTCGTCATCCAATTGTCCTATTTATGAGACAGTGAGGACTATTTTAGCTACTACTCAGCTCGCTGTCATGAATATAAGCTTATTCACATCAAGACAACGCTACTGAGGAGACACATATGAAACAAGTAACAGGCGTCTACACCGCACCTCGCCCGCACTGGGTTGGCGATGGATTTCCGGTTCGCTCGATGTTTTCTTACCAGTCTCATGCTGAACAGCTAAGTCCGTTCCTGCTGCTGGATTACGCCGGTCCACATACGTTTACGCCGGGTAACGAAAAACGCGGCGTAGGCGAACACCCTCACCGTGGTTTTGAGACGGTGACCATCGTGTACAGCGGCGAAGTTGAACACCGTGATTCAACCGGTCGCGGCGGCATTATCGGCCCCGGCGACGTGCAGTGGATGACCGCAGGAGCAGGAATATTACACGAAGAGTTCCATTCACCTGAATTTACCCGTCAGGGTGGCGAATTGGAAATGGTACAGCTGTGGGTCAATCTGCCAGCAAAAGACAAAATGGCCGTTCCGGGTTACCAGGGCATCAGCAGCGATGTGATCCCCACTGTCGCCCTGCCTGATGAAGCAGGGAGCGTTCGTGTGATTGCGGGCAGCTATCAGGATACAAAAGGCCCGGCACATACCTTCTCGCCGCTGAACGTCTGGGATATGCGTTTGCAACGTAATCATCAGCTCACGTTGTCCCAGCCGGAAGGATGGAGCACTGCCCTGGTGGTATTGAAAGGGAATATCACCGTAAACGGCACTACGTCTGCCAGCGAAGCACAACTGGTGGTGCTGAGCCAGCAGGGGAAAACGCTGCATATTGAAGCCTCCAGCGACGCCAGCGTGCTGCTGCTTTCTGGAGAACCGTTGAACGAGCCGATTGTAGGTTACGGTCCGTTTGTAATGAACACGAAACAAGAAATCGCTGAAGCCGTACGCGATTTTAACTCCGGCCGCTTTGGCCAAATCTGAATCGAAGGAGAAGAATATGTCCAGTCCTGCAAACTTTAATGGTTCACGTCCAGTCATCGATGTGAATGATTCCGTCATGCTGCTTATCGATCATCAGAGCGGGCTGTTCCAGACCGTCGGCGACATGCCAATGCCAGAACTGCGTGCGCGTGCCGCCGCGCTGGCTAAAATGGCGACTCTGGCGAAGATGCCGGTGATTACCACGGCATCCGTACCGCAGGGACCTAACGGCCCGCTGATCCCTGAGATCCACGCCAATGCGCCGCATGCCCAATACGTGGCGCGTAAAGGCGAAATCAACGCCTGGGATAACGAAGATTTCGTGAAAGCGGTCAAAGCAACTGGTCGTAAAACGCTGATTATCGCCGGTACGATTACCAGCGTGTGCATGGCTTTCCCGGCTATCAGCGCGGTTGCGGAAGGCTATAAGGTTTTCGCTGTGATCGACGCTTCCGGTACTTACAGCAAAATGGCGCAGGAAATCACCCTGGCTCGAGTTGTTCAGGCTGGCGTTGTGCCGATGGATACCGCCGCCGTCGCTTCTGAAATTCAGGGCACATGGAACCGTGAAGACGCCGCCGAATGGGCTGAAGTGTATACCAAAGTCTTCCCGGCTTATCAGTTGCTGATCGAAAGCTACAGCAAAGCCCAGGAAGTCGTGACCAGCGGCGAAAAACTGGACTCTCAGCGCTAATCCAATCCTCTGCGCCTGCCTGGGCGGAGGAATATGTATAATGCGTAACCAAACGAGAGTTAACACGTAAATTCTGCTTGACCGTTTTAGCGCAACTCCCTATAGTAACGCCCCGTTGCCCCCCAAGCGGTCAGGCAGCAATACAATATGGTGAGGTGTCCGAGTGGCTGAAGGAGCACGCCTGGAAAGTGTGTATACGGCAACGTATCCGGGGTTCGAATCCCCGCCTCACCGCCATATTTTAAGAAGAGCTCGTACGAAAGTACGGGCTTTTTTTTCGCATGTTGCATTTGCCGGATGCGGCGCAAGCACCTTATCCGGCCTACATTGCTACAGCCCTGAATATCTCCGTAGGCCTGATAAGCGAAGCGCCATCAGGCATGGCAGTTATTGTCGGCTGAGCAGCGTTAACACTTCATAGTGCGCGGTGTGTGGGAACATATCGAAAAGTTGGACGCGTTCAATGCGATACCCGGGCAACTCACAAATATCCTTCGCCATGGTTTGCGCATTACAGCTGGAATAAATGATAAAACGCGGTGCCATGCGGGTGAGAAAATCGCACAGCGGCTTTCCAATCCCGCGACGCGGCGGGTTCACCAGCACCAGGTCAGGTACTTCGCCCTGAGCGGTAGCAAACTGGGTTGAATCCAGCGCCTGAAAATGCAGATTCTGCAATCCAAGCTCCTGCGCTGACTGCTTCGCGCAGGTAATCGCTTCTGGCGCGATTTCAATCCCCGTCAGTTTCATTTGCGGTGTAGCACAGTGCAGACCAAAACCCCCAACACCGCAAAAGAGATCCCACATGTGATTAACCGGAAGCTGACGCACCCAGTCGCGCGCCGTGGCATATAACTGCCCCGCCACCACCGGGTTGGTCTGGAAGAAACTCTGCGGGCGGATCCACAACGGCACATCGTTAAAGCGTTCCGCCAGTGCCTGTTGTTCAGTCAGGAAGATTTCGGTCTCCCCTTCCATAATCGCCATATGCACCGGCTGAATATTGGCAGTAATTACTTTTAACTGTGGGAGTTGTGCCTGCAACCAGGGTAGCGCCGCGCGCAGTTGTGCCAGTTTTGCGTCAGAACGCAGGACAAAACGCAGCATCATACCGCCGTCGTACCGGCTTTCCGTTAACAGCAGATATTTCAGTTCCCCGCGTTTGCGCGCCACGTTATAGGGCGTCAGCCCCGCCCGAGCGATAAACGGCTTAAGCGCGGCAAATACGGGCGCAAAAGACTCAGGATAGAGCGGACAGTCGCACAAATCCTCAGGCGTACCGTCACGATGCAGCATTCCCAGCAGAGGTTTTTCCACGCTGCCGCTGACCACCATTTTAGCTTTATTACGAAACGCGCTTTCCGGACCACTGATCGGCGCGCACCATTCTCCGACCGGATGCTCGGCAAGCAGATTCTGCAGATCGGCTGTTTTAGCGAAGAGTTGATCGGCGACAGGCTGAGTTATCCACTGACAGGAGCGGCAGCGCTCGGCGTCATATAGTGCGCACTGCATACAAAAACCTATAAATTAACAGGGGGCCAATATTATACACGTTATTGCAAACGGAAGAACCGCCTGCTGGACGCAGGAACAAACAGTAACAGCAATACCAGCATATCCGGCAGTTTTTGCATCACCAGCGTATGCAGGATTTCGCGTCTGGACTCCCCCGCAATACTGAATAGTTCTGGGTATCCGTAGCCCAGCGAAGCAGCCCACAGATAGACGCTGGCGATAATCTGGGTCAACAGATAGATCCAGCGTGCCCAGTTCCGTCCTTTTACCAGCGAAAATGCGCAGTAAATTTCGATAAATAGCAGCACCAGACTGCCCAGAAACACCAGCGTCAAATTCCAGGTCTGCACACTGCGATGAATAAACTCACTGGTTCCACGAAACCCAAGCGTATTAAAAATCATCAACAGATCGAGACAGCGGATCATGATAATAGCCAGCGCCGCCACCTGCACCAAAGCAGGGACGTTTAAGCGAGCATGTGATGTGGATGATTTCTTAAAAAATCCCAACGCGTCGTCTTCCATGAAAACGGCGCAACCACCACAGCTGCGCCGTATAGACAGGTTGGCAGATTTTAGTTTTTTCAGCCGCGTCTTGCACGTTGGATATCGCGGATCCGTTGTTTTTCTGTTCGCGCCATCAGATACCACGCGATAAATCCGATAATTCCTACCACACCAAGGATCAGCGTCGCCAGCGCGTTGATCTCCGGGTTCACCCCCATACGTACGCTGGAGAACACCAGCATCGGTAACGTTGTGGCACCAGGACCAGAGACAAAGCTGGCAATAACCAAATCATCGAGTGACAGCGTGAAGGCTAATAGCCAACCGGAGATCACCGCAGGCATAATCATCGGCAGCGTGATGACGAAAAAGACCTTCAGCGGCGTGGCGCCAAGATCCATCGCCGCTTCCTCAATGGAATGATCCAGTTCGCGCAAACGTGAAGAAATCACCACCGCCACATATGCCGTACAGAAGGTGACGTGCGCCAGCCAGATGGTCAGCATACCGCGATCCGCCGGCCAGCCGATGGCGTGAGCCAACGCTACAAACAGCAGCAGCAGCGACAAACCGGTAATGACATCCGGCATAACCAGCGGCGCGGTGATCATAAAAGCGAAACCATTCGAACCACGAAAACGACCAAAACGCACCATAACCACGGCCGCTATAGTGCCGAGGATTGCCGCCATCGTCGCAGCACCCGCGGCAATCGTTAAGCTCATGCCGACAGCGCTAATCATCGCGCTATCGTGAAAAAGCTCGCCATACCAACGTGTTGACCACCCCGCCCAGACCGTCACCAGCTTGGAACTGTTAAACGAATAGATAACCAACATCAGCATCGGTGCGTACAGGAAGGTAAAGCCCACTACCAGGATAAAAATACGCCACGGCGAGCGAACGACCGGTAAGTTATTCATCCGTGTTCCCCCACGCTTTTTTGCTGATATTTGTGGAACCACATGATCGGCACAATCAGTAACAGCAGCATAATAATGGCGACAGCAGAAGCCACCGGCCAGTCGCGGTTATTGAAAAACTCCTGCCAAAGCACACGGCCAATCATGATGCTGTCCGGGCCGCCCAGCAACTCAGGGATCACAAACTCGCCAACAGCCGGAATAAACACCAGCATTGACCCGGCGATAATCCCGCCCTTGGTCAACGGTACAATCACACTAAAGAAGGTCTTCAGCGGTCGGGCACCTAAATCCAGTGCCGCTTCCACCAGCGAGTAATCGATACGGGTCAGCGCGGTATAAATCGGCAGCACCATAAAGGGCAAATAGGCGTAAACAATACCGATGTAGACCGCCAGATTGGTGTGCAAAATCGTCAACGGTTGGTCGATGACGCCCAGCCACATCAGGAAGTTGTTGAGCACGCCGTTGTTTTTCAGGATCCCCATCCAGGCATATACGCGAATTAAAAACGAGGTCCAGGACGGCAGGATCACCAGCAACAGCAGAATATTACGCGTTGAGGGTTTACTGTGCGCGACGGCCCATGCCAGTGGGTATCCCAGCAGCAGGCAACAGATTGTCGAAATTCCCGCCACCTGTAACGATTGCAGGTAGGCATCGAAATAGAGCGGATCGTCCGTTAACTGCAGGAAGTTGGCTAAGTTGAGTGTGATGGATAGCTGATCATCAGCCCATGAAACGAGGTCCGTATAGGGAGGAATAGCGCGCGCCATTTCAGCCAAACTGATTTTGAAGACGATCAGAAAAGGCAGCAGAAACAGGAGCAGCAGCCACACATACGGCAGCGCGATCACCAGCTTTCGCCCGTGCTTCATTTGCAGCCGCGACATAAACAGCGTGAATCGCCCTGCTTTATCCACGCGTGCCGGAGGTTCAAGTGTACTCATCTTCGCTCCTTAAACCGTCAACACCACACAGCTGTCCGCATCCCAACATAAACGGACTTCGTCACCCCAGGTTGGTAATCCCTTGCGATAACGATGCTCATTTTGTAGCTGGGCGCTCAACATCTGGCCGCTTTTCAAACGTACGTGGTACACCGACAAATCACCCAGATAGGCAATGTGCACCACTTCGCCTACCGCGAAGTTATAACCCTCTGGCGGAGGGGCTTCGCAGAGCATGATTTTTTCCGGACGCAGCGCAACATACACAGGGACGTTATCGACAACAGAAGCATCGGCGTCCACTTTCAGCGGATGTACCAGACCAGGAGACTCAATCACCAGACCATCTTCCTGGCGTTCTTTTAGCAGTCCCTCAAAAACGTTTACCGAACCGATAAACTCTGCGCTGTAACGCGTAGTCGGATGCTCATAGATCTCTTCCGGCTCGCCAATCTGGACAAATTTGCCACGGTTCATGATCGCAATACGGCCCGCCATCGTCATGGCTTCTTCCTGATCGTGTGTCACCATCACGCAGGTCACGCCGACGCGTTCAAGGATATCCACCACTTCCAGTTGCATGCGGTCTCGGAGTTTTTTATCCAGCGCCCCCATTGGCTCATCCAGCAGCAGCAGTTTTGGACGTTTTGCCAGGCTGCGCGCCAATGCCACGCGCTGACGCTGGCCGCCAGAAAGCTGATGTGGCTTGCGTTTGGCGAACTCCTGCATATGCACGAGTCCCAACATCTCATTCACCCGACTGGCGATTTCAGCCTTCGGCAGTTTGTCCTGCTTGAGGCCAAAGGCAATGTTCTGCTCCACCGTCATGTGCGGAAACAGGGCATAGGACTGAAACATCATATTAATCGGACGCAGATAAGGCGGGACATGCGCTAAATCGACGCCATCAAGCATGATTTGCCCGGTAGTCGGCAGTTCAAATCCCGCTAACATGCGCAGCAGAGTCGATTTGCCACAGCCGGACGCGCCGAGCAGAGCAAATATTTCACCTTTGTAGATAGTAAGATTGACGTCATCAACGGCGTGCTGACCGTCAAATGACTTGGTCAGATTGCGAATTTCAAGCAGCGGGGTCAGCGCCTTGCGGATTTTCGCTTGTGGGCGTGGGGTTGCATCATTCACTCAGGTGCTCTCCGGCATAAAACAAAGAAACGGTGCAAATAACGCACCATAACGGTGCGTATTGCCGGGTTATATGTGTCCGGGCTCAACACTGCCCGGCAGGCAAAAATCCTGCCGGGTCATGTCCCAAACATCGGTTTATTTCCCGCTTTTTACCTTCGTCCATGCGCGGGTACGTACACGATCGATCTTCGGATCCTGTACTTTCAGTGTGAACAGCTTGGCGCGAACATCCGCAGGCGGGTAGATACCCGGGTTGTCACGAACCTCAGGGCTGACCAGAGCCGTCGCTTCTTTGTTGGCATTGGCATAAAACACGTGGTCGGAGATATGCGCAATCACATCAGGGCGCAGCAGGTAATTGAGGAACTGATAGGCTTCATCTTTGTTTTTCGCATCGGCAGGCATCGCGAATACGTCAAAGAACGCCATTGCACCTTCTTTAGGAATTGAGAAGGAGATATTGACGCCATTTTTCGCTTCTTTCGCACGGTTTGCCGCCTGCCATACGTCCCCTGCCCAGCCAATCGCGACGCAGGTATCACCGTTTGCCAGGTCGTTAATATATTGCGAGGAGTGGAAGTAGCGAATATTTGGACGCAGCTTCAACAGCAGATCGGTTGCTGGCCCGGTGTAATCATCCGCTTTGGTACTGTTTGGGTCTTTACCCAAATAGTTCAGCACCGTGGCAAATACCTCTTCTGGCGCATCGAGGAAAGAGACGCCGCAGCTTTTGAGTTTTTCCAGATTTTCCGGTTTGAGGATCAAATCCCAGCTGTTAACCGGCGCATCCGGCCCAAGCACCGCTTTGACTTTATCCACGTTGTAGCCAATACCGGTCGTAGCCCACATATACGGCATCGCGAACTTGTTGTCCGGATCGTGTTTACCCACCAGCTTCAGCAGTTCAGGATCAAGATTTTTCCAGCCCGGCAATTTGCTCTTATCCAGCGGCTGGAATACGCCCGCAGTCAGTTGACGCTCAAGGAAGCTGGCAGAAGGAACGACAAGGTCAAAGCCGGTACTGCCAGCCATGAGCTTACCTTCCAGCACTTCATTGGAATCAAATACGTCATAGATAACTTTAATTCCGGTCTCTTTTTCAAAATTAGCCACCGTATCCGGGGCAATATAATCAGACCAGTTATAAATATGCAGCGTTTTTTGTTCAGCAGCGAGCGTGCCAGCAGAGATGGCCATCAGAGCACCCGCAACCAGGCCTGATAACCATTTTTTATTTAAGGCGGTCATAATCTCTTTCCTTCTGAAAGTTCGTTAACAAACGAACAAAAATGTCACACTCTAATGATATGCAAGAAACGTGCATATTCTTTCATGCAGCACCGATGAAAAGAGAGACCTCTCCTCATGCCGCTGTTGCTCGCTGGCATCCGCCTATGCATTCAACACACATTGTGGCCACAGGTCAGGTCACAAGGGGCTGTTTAAATGATGACGTTGGTAAGCTTCGCAAGAATAACTTTAGCCAGGAATTGTGGATATAGCCCAGATTAAAAAACGTCTTTTATCAATTTTTTATGCAGGAATTGTCTATGACATAAAGCGGAAGGCGCTGAATCGAGGTGAATAATTCTTTAATGAAAGGTTAAACACAGAATAAAAACGTGCAATACGCAACCGCTCTGGCAGCGGCTGCGCAATATATGTCCAGATTCAGGAAGAATTAATGGAGGAAATGAATTTCAGCGGTGCTGTTTTGCGCATCTTCTTCAGCATTAAATAACAGCTGATGCGCACCGGCTTCAAGGATCACCATCGATATCTGCTCTTCGCTCTGGCGAACAAAACATTCAAACTGCTCAAACGTCACGCCCGGCGTAACGGATAAAGACTGGCAAACCACCAGTTTTGGCAGATTATCATCCTGCATATCCAGAAAAGCTTTCACCGTCAGTGAACTGGCATTTATCGCGGACAAATCGGCTGCCAGTGGCAGCAGTGCAGAAGGTCTGACTTCCGCCATCGCAGAAAACAGAATGACGTTATCGACCAAATCAACTTTTGCATCAAAGATGCCGTCAAAATTCTGCATGTGTGGCAAGTGCAGCGCCTGACAGGTATCGCATTCAAAAAAACTCATGCCCAGGTCGTCGAGCCATTGACGCAACGTATCCAGAGTGGGAACGACCAGTGATGTCATAATAATGTGCGACCTCTATTGATGAAAAAAATACCGGCACAGCTTACGCAAAAAGAGCGTGTCATACCACGATCGCAATCGATATTGCGCTTAGCCGCCGATTTTAAGACAAAATTCAGGAGTAGCATGGCGCTCGATCCACTGGATCATTTTCGCGGCAATGTCTATCCCGGTAGTTTTCTCTACGCCTTCCAGCCCCGGAGACGCGTTGACCTCCATGACCAGTGGCCCTCGATCAGCGCGCAGAATATCAACGCCTGCAACGTCCAGGCCCATAGTCCGGGCGGCTTTGAGCGCAATTTCTCTTTCGCGCGGCGTGATACTCGCAATAGTCGCCACACCACCGCGATGGAGATTAGAACGAAAATCGCCCTCTTTAGCCCGTCGTTCAATGGCGGCCACTACTTCATCGCCCACCACGAAACAGCGAATATCGCGCCCCTTCGCTTCTTTGATATATTCCTGAACCAGAATATGGGCATTCACCCCACGAAACGCATCTACCACACTTTCTGCAGCCTGCCGCGTTTCCGCCAGCACCACGCCAATACCCTGGGTGCCTTCAACCAGTTTCACCACCAACGGCGCACCGCCAACCATGTCAATCATGTCGCTGGTATCGTCCGGAGAGTGAGCAATTCCGGTGATGGGTAAATCAATTCCCTGACGCGCCAGCAGCTGTAGAGAACGCAGCTTATCGCGCGCTCGCGTAATCGCTACCGATTCATTCAACGGATAGCTACCCAGCATCTCAAACTGGCGCAGCGCCGCCGTCCCATAAAAGGTAATCGCGGAACCAATCCGCGGGATCACCGCATCGAAATGAGGAAGCTGACGGCCCTTGTAATGAATAGAGGATGCCGCTGGGCTGATGTTCATATAGCAAGAAAGGGGATCGATAACTTCAACCAGGTGACCGCGCTGCATCGCCGCTTCACGCAGGCGTTTACAAGAATAGAGCGTTCCGTCCCGGGACAAAATGGCAATTTTCACCCTGCACCTCTCTGAATGACCTGGTAAAAGCTGGCGTATCATACACTGGGTTAAAATCTTTAGCGCGTGGCCCATCCCTGTTTATGCAAATATTCCAGGATAAAGGGGCGACTTTCTTTAATGATGGTACGGCGAATATGATCGCTCCAGGTGTCGCGGCGGGTATTGCTGCCTCGGGTCAGATAGTACTGCGCGAGCTGCTCATCATATTGCGCCAACACATCGCTGTTGAGTGGCTGATATTGATTTTCGTGCACCACAAGCGACGCGGGCAGCCGCGGCTTGATATCCGGGTTATCCGCAGGCCAGCCGAGGCACAAACCAAAGAGCGGAAGAACATGTTGCGGAAGCTTCAGCAGTTCGGTGACCGGCTCAATATTGTTACGCAGGCCACCAATAAACACGCCGCCAAGTCCCAGCGACTCTGCCGCCGTCAACGCATTTTGCGCCATCATTGCGGTATCAACCACGCCCAGCAGCAGCTGTTCCGCCAGCCCAAGTTGCGCATCAGGGCAAATCTGCAAATGACGATTAAAATCAGCGCAAAACACCCAGAACTCAGCGGCCTGTGCCACATGCTTTTGGCCGCCAGATAAGGTAGCCAGCGATTCGCGCAGAGATTTATCCGTTATGCGAATGATCGTCGTGCACTGTAGAAAACTGGAGCTTGACGTTCCCTGAGCGGCGGCAATAATCGCCTCACGCTGTGCATCCGAAATGGCATCATCAGTAAAATGGCGAATGGAACGGTGGCTGCGGAGTAAATCAATGGTTGGAGTCATCTCTTTTGTCTCTGTCTGAATCAGTTGAATCACCGGGTGTGCGAGACATCAGTTGCGGTGCCAGCAGTTGAGCAACACGCCACATCAACGCCACCGCAGCAGGGAGCATCAGCAGTACGCCCAGAAATATCATCACCACGCAGGCTAACGGGCTGTTAAGCGGTGCGGGCAAGGTGAGGTAATCGTTAAGCGATATCAGTGCCAGCGATAACAAAACCATCCCAATTATTTCCAGCATCAATACGCTTTTGGGTAATACACCAATTGTGCGCATACGCGGCCTCCCGGCGAAATGGCTTCCATTATAAAACGTTCCGGCTTGCCGTGTTTAACAGATATAGCTTGAGGATATCAAAGCAACAGGCTGAACCTGCTTTCCATCCGTCACAAATCGCGGCATCATAACCAGTATCGCCATCCGGCCTGATAAGTTCGAGGAGAAAGAGATGTTTGCCGTTATTTTTGGTCGCCCAGGGTGCCCGTATTGCGTGCGCGCAAAAGAATTAGCAGAAAAATTAAGCAGTGAGCATGACGATTTTAACTTCCGTTACATTGATATCCATGCTGAAGGAATTACCAAAGCAGATCTGGAAAAGACGGTAGGTAAGCCAGTTGAAACCGTTCCGCAGATTTTTGTCGATCAAAAACACATCGGCGGCTGCACGGATTTTGAAGCTTGGGCAAAAGAGAACATGAATCTGTTCGCCTGATAGCGGTTTCTACGCCCTCACCTTGAGGGCGTCATCAGTTCTTTTTCCGCCGTTGATGCTGATTGAATAAGCTACTGATAAATAAAAAACATAATGCGCCAAGCGCGCACCAAAACACCGCACTAAACAACCACGCCAGCTCTTGCCACAATGAACGCGTCGGCATAAAAACGAACCGCATCAGTAACAGGCAGCACGGCGCCGCCAACATTGCACCAAGCAGGGGTTTGAGCACTTCCCGACGATGGGAAAAAAAGCTTGCTGCAGCACCAGGTAAGATAAAAAACAACAATCCGACCTCAGGATGCCCTGCCGCTCTGAATGCCCCTTTCACGTTCAGCGTTAATGAAAGACACACCACAATAAAGAGCACAAAGCAGCAGACCGCACTCGCCCAACTTTGCTTATGTTTCAATCGTTCCTCCTGACACATTCTCTATCGAACACTCTTTTCGCCCGCAGGCGTCCAGTCAGATAAAGTAACTCGGCATTCCATGCCAAAAACACACCCACACGATTCTTATAGCCGTTGATACGTAATGAGATTAAACTAACCGCATATATTGTTATGCTGCATTATTCGGGGCTGTGTACGATGCTATCGCCCCTTAATTTCTGGCAAAAACATTAGCGTAAATTGCCATTTCTTTCAATAGCTTACTAGTAAACAAGAAGTTAGTCTCCGTGAATATAAACGTCGCAGATTTGTTAAATGGGAATTACATCCTGTTATTATTTGTGGTCCTGGCTCTGGGCCTGTGTCTGGGCAAATTACGTCTGGGTTCAGTCCAACTCGGTAATTCCATTGGCGTTTTAGTGGTCTCCCTATTATTAGGTCAGCAGCACTTTAGTATTAACACCGATGCATTAAATCTCGGCTTTATGCTGTTTATTTTTTGCGTCGGCGTCGAAGCCGGTCCCAACTTTTTTTCGATTTTTTTTCGCGATGGGAAAAATTATCTAATGCTTGCCCTGGTGATGGTCGGTAGCGCAATGCTGATCGCGCTGGGGCTGGGTAAGCTATTTGGCTGGGATATCGGCCTGACGGCGGGTATGCTGGCTGGCTCGATGACCTCAACGCCGGTGCTGGTCGGCGCGGGTGATACCTTGCGCCATTCAGGAATGACAGGGACACAACTTTCAAGCGCTCTCGATAACCTGAGCCTGGGTTACGCCCTCACCTATTTGATTGGTCTGGTCAGTCTGATTGTTGGTGCGCGCTATTTGCCGAAACTCCAGCATCAGGACCTGCAAACCAGCGCCCAACAAATCGCGCGTGAACGAGGTCTGGACACCGACGCCAATCGTAAAGTGTACCTCCCGGTGATCCGCGCCTATCGCGTTGGCCCTGAACTGGTGGCATGGGCCGATGGTAAAAATCTGCGCGAACTCGGTATTTATCGCCAGACCGGTTGTTACATTGAACGCATCCGTCGCAACGGCATTCTGGCCAACCCGGATGGTGATGCGGTATTGCAAATGGGCGATGAGATAGCCCTGGTGGGTTATCCGGACGCCCATGCTCGCCTCGATCCCAGCTTCCGTAACGGTAAAGAGGTGTTCGATCGCGATCTGCTCGATATGCGCATCGTCACTGAAGAAATTGTGGTGAAAAACCACAATGCCGTTGGTCGTCGCCTGGCCCAGTTGAAACTAACCGACCATGGTTGTTTCCTGAACCGCGTGATCCGTAGCCAGATTGAAATGCCTATTGATGACAACGTCGTACTCAATAAAGGCGACGTGTTGCAGGTCAGCGGTGATGCTCGTCGCGTGAAAACCATTGCCGATCGTATCGGCTTCATTTCAATTCACAGTCAGGTGACCGATCTGCTTGCCTTCTGCGCCTTCTTTATCATCGGTCTGATGATCGGGATGATCACATTCCAGTTCAGTAATTTCAGCTTCGGCATCGGGAATGCGGCTGGACTGCTGTTCGCTGGGATCATGCTGGGATTCCTGCGAGCCAACCACCCCACATTTGGCTATATCCCACAGGGTGCGCTGAATATGGTGAAAGAGTTTGGCCTGATGGTATTCATGGCAGGCGTCGGTTTAAGCGCAGGCAGCGGCATTGGTAATGGCCTGGGTGCCGTCGGTGGTCAAATGTTGATTGCCGGTCTGGTAGTCAGCCTGGTTCCAGTTGTCATCTGTTTCTTGTTTGGTGCTTACGTATTACGCATGAACCGCGCCCTGCTGTTTGGTGCCATGATGGGCGCACGTACCTGTGCTCCGGCAATGGAAATCATCAGCGACACCGCACGCAGCAACATCCCTGCGTTAGGTTATGCAGGGACCTACGCGATTGCCAACGTTCTGCTGACATTAGCGGGGACACTCATCGTCATCGTATGGCCTGGTCTTGGTTAGCACTGAAATTTTCCCTTAATTGAAAAATTTTTTGCAGGTAAGCAGAACTTTTCTTCAAGGCGTCAGTCATAACTATTGCCACTGCTTTTCTTTGATGTCCCCAATTTGTGGAGCCCATCAACCCCGCCGTTTTGGTTCAAGGTTGATGGGTTTTTTGTTGCCTGAAATTTGCGTTCATCACCTTCCATCTCTGAAACACCTCCCAAATTTGCAGCATGCCGGTTATGGCACATACTTTAAAACGGTGCTTTATCGGGGATGGGGGTTAGTCATGTTGCTTACTGGCAAAGTCGCAGTAATTTTTGGTGGCAGCGGGGCTATTGGTAGTACGGTTGCGCAGGCCATGGCGCGCGAAGGAGCCCATGTGTGTTTGGGTGCTCGCAGCCAGGAAAAGCTTGATCGGACGGCCAGTATTATCCGAATGACAGGAGGTACAGTCGAAACCTTTATCACCGATGTACTCGACGAGCACAACGCATCGAAGGAAGTTACCCGCCTTGTAGAGCAAACCGGTGGAATAGATGTGGTGGTTAACGCAACGGGATTTATGCACGAACAGGGCAAACGCATTAACGCATTATCCCTCTCTGAGTTTATGAGCGGTATAACCCCTTTCCTCTCGGCGCAGTTCAATATCGCAAAAGCCGTAACGCCGCACATGGGCGGCAATCGTGCGGGCGTCATTCTCAGCGTTGTTGCCCCCGCGGCCCCGATGGCGATGCCTGGTCATCTGGGTCATATTGTTGGTTGTGCAGGAACAGAGGCTTTTATTAAAGCGCTCGCCAGCGAGGTAGGACCGGCAAATATCCGGGTCGTCGGCGTGCGCTCGCATGCGATTGTGGATGCTGTTGCAGCTGGCTCCTATACCGGAGAAATTTTCTCCGCTAAAGCACAGTCAATGGGTTTAACCGTCGATCAATGGTTAGGGGGTGCGGCGCAAAGTACCATGCTCGCGCGCCTGCCTACGCTTGCACAAATCGCTGAGGTCATGACCTTTCTTGCTTCAGACCATGCCAGCGCCATGACCGCGACGGTGGTGAATATTACCGGAGGCGCTACGCACAGCTGACTGTCGCGGGTATCCCTGCAATACGCTCCACCATCAGCAAGATATCTTCTCGCTGCAGCGGTTTTTTGTCCGTGACAAAATGCAGCGTCATTCCTTCAATAAACGCATCCAGCGCCCGCGCCGTAACCGGGTCAAACCACTGCTCCAGCGTTTGTTGGCTGCGTAGCATCCAGTTCTGCATCACCGTTTTCAACGCTGGTTTACGGCTGGCAAAAGCATACAGCTGATACATGAGCTCCATATTATCAGGCGTTGTGACCTGAGAGCCGTAAATCATATCGGTAATGGCATGGCAAGCCTGCGACGCATCCTTAACATCGGCAAAAAAGTCCTGATACTGCAGCATCATCCTGTCAGTAAAACGGCCAAATGCCTCCATCAAAAGCTCATCAATTCCCGAAAAGTAATAGGTCATAGAACCCAGTGGCACCTCGGCAATCATAGCGATTTTACGGTGTGTAACCCCATGAATACCATGGGCTATTACTGCATCCAGAGTCGCCTGAACTATTTTTTCCCGCCGCTGCGGATCGTTTGCACGTCGCACTACATTTCCTCTTATTGCATTTGTGTACAAATGTACACAGTCTTGCTAATGTTGTCTCCTTCCCTCTTTTCTTTGGCCCGAATTCATGACTGGCATCTCATCACGCAAAGCCTTAAGACGTCGCACCTGGGCGCTGTTCACGTTCTTCTTTTTACCAGGATTATTAATGGCCTCCTGGGCAACGCGTACCCCTGCCATCAGAGATATCCTCTCCATCTCCACTGCCGAAATGGGCGCGGTGTTGTTTGGGCTCTCTATTGGTTCGATGAGTGGCATACTTTGTTCGGCCTGGCTGGTGAAACGATTTGGCACGCGTAAGGTGATCCGCACCACCATGTCTTGTGCCGTTCTCGGAATGGCGATCCTCAGCGTAGCGCTCTGGCTGCATTCCGCATGGCTTTTCGCGTTTGGCCTGGGCGTATTTGGCGCCAGCTTTGGCGCGGCAGAAGTTGCCATCAACGTCGAAGGTGCGGCAGTTGAGCGCGAAATGAACAAAACCGTGCTGCCGATGATGCACGGTTTTTACAGCCTGGGAACGTTGGCAGGGGCTGGAGTTGGAATGATGCTTACCGCCTTCAGCGTCCCGGCTACCGCGCATATTCTTTTGGCTGCAATGGTTGCTATCACACCTATTTTCATCGCCATCAAAGCTATTCCTGACGGCACGGGCAAAAATGCCGCTGACGGTTCTCACTCCGGTGAAAAAGGACTGCCTTTTTATCGTGATATCCAGCTATTGCTGATCGGCGTTGTAGTGCTGGCGATGGCATTTGCTGAAGGTTCCGCCAACGACTGGCTTCCACTGTTAATGGTGGACGGACATGGATTTAGCCCGACATCAGGCTCGCTGATTTATGCCGGTTTTACGCTGGGTATGACCGTTGGGCGATTTACCGGTGGCTGGTTCATCGACCGTTACAGCCGCGTTGCGGTGGTGCGCGCCAGTGCACTGATGGGCGCTCTCGGGATTAGCCTGATTATTTTTGTCGACAGCTCTTGGGTGGCCGGTGTGTCCGTTATTCTGTGGGGACTCGGCGCATCGCTCGGCTTCCCGCTGACCATTTCAGCTGCCAGCGACACCGGTCCCGATGCCCCAACCCGCGTCAGCGTTGTGGCGACCACCGGTTACCTGGCGTTCCTTGTTGGACCGCCGCTGCTGGGCTATCTGGGTGAACACTATGGCCTGCGCAGCGCTATGTTAGTGGTGCTGGCGCTGGTGCTTGTCGCCGCCGTCGTCGCGAAAGCGGTAGCGAAACCGGATCTCAAAAATACTACGGTGATGGAGAACAGCTAATGAGTATCAAATTAATTGCAGTCGACATGGACGGCACATTTTTAAGCGACCAAAAAACCTATAACCGTGAGCGCTTTATGGCGCAATACCGCCAGATGAAAGAACAAGGGATCCGCTTTGTGGTCGCCAGCGGCAACCAATATTATCAGTTGATTTCCTTTTTCCCCGAACTGGCCAATGAGATCTCATTTGTCGCCGAAAACGGTGGTTGGGTGGTCAGTGAAGGAGAAGATGTCTTTAACGGCGAACTGGCTAAAGACGATTTCCATGCCATCGTAGAGCATCTGCTGACCCGCGCCGATATCGACATTATTGCCTGTGGTAAAAACAGCGCCTATACATTGAAACAGTACAGCGATGAGCATAAGATCGTTTCCGCCATGTATTATCATCGTCTTGAATTTGTAGATAATTTTGACAACCTCAGCGACGTTTTCTTCAAGTTCGGGCTGAATATTTCCGACGACCGAATTCCACAGGTACAGGCCGATCTCCACGAGGCGATTGGCGATATTATGGTACCGGTTCATACCGGCTACGGCAGCATCGACTTAATAATTCCCGGCGTGCATAAGGCTAACGGTCTGCGCCTGCTGCAACAACGCTGGAATATTAACGACAATGAAGTTGTTGTGTTTGGCGATGGCGGAAATGATATTGAGATGCTGCGTCAGGCAGGATTTAGTTTTGCAATGGCCAACGCCCATGAGCCGGTGATCGAGGCGGCAAAATATCGCGCAGGCTCGAACAACGAAGAGGGCGTTCTGGATATTATCGACCGCGTGTTAAAGAATGAAGCACCGTTTACGCATTAACGGCTCAGCACAGACGGCAACAAAATGATGGCATGATCTATTCATAATCCGCCTCAAATTAACCCGCTGGATTATTACTTCCAGTGAATATTTCAGGCGAGCGGATCATGAAGAAAAGTGTACTGATGGCGACATTGTTGCTGGGCTTTGCGGGGACAACATTTGCACAAAGCGTTACCGTTGATGTCCCCAGCGGTTATAAAGTGGTGGTAGTACCCTCTTCCGTCAGCGTGCCCCAGGCGGTCAGCGTAACGACCGCACCACAAACGGTATATGTTGCTCCAGCGCCTGCTCCGGCCCCTGTCTATCGCGCACATCCTTATGCGCGACATGTGGCAAGCGTCGGTGAAGGGATGGTTATCGAACATCAGATTGACGACCACCACTAAGTTGTCGCCAGGCCCGGACAACCGTAATACTGGTCAGTTAAGATCTTTGGTGAGCGGTAGGCCGGATAAGGCGTTTACGCCGCCATCCGGCAATTTGCTACAGGCCGCCGGATGGCGCTTCGCTTATCCGGCCTACAGCGTGATTCTCTTATCAACATAATGATGAATTTATCGGCGTCATTATGCTCATATGCGCTGGATTGCGGAAATCCGGTCCTTAACCTTCCCGGGAATTCCCTACCCGTTTATCTTTCAGGAAGATAACCATCAGAATCAGCCACAGTACGCCGCTTGCCAGATTGAACAAGCTGAACAAGCCGTTCCCTCCCAGCAGATACGCGTGTTTACTCAGCTCAATACCAACAGTAAAAATCAGCATCTGCAGCATACCCATTGCGGCAGAAACGGTACCCTTACTCATTTCGCTGGCAAACAGCGTCAGGCGCACCAGCCCCGCATTCGCCACGCCAATGCCAAACGCATAGATACTCAAACCCGCCGTCATCCATAGATATGCATGGGATGACACCACCGTGGCCGCAGCGGCAATAATCAGGCCAACGGCGATTGGCCAGCCGCCCATGATAATTAGCGAACGCACGGTTTTTCGCGAAGTCAGACGCGCCAGCACCAGGTTACCAGCAATCAACGCGCCAAAAATCGGCACCTGCAACAGACCATATTCGTAGCTGCTGAGATGTTCACCGCTGATGATAATAATCGGGGACTGCGCAATCCACGCCAGTAACGGCAGGCTGACAAAACCCAACGCCAGTGCGCCTGCAACGAAGCGCACGTTCCTCAGCACCAGCTTATAATCCTTGCCCAACTCTTTAATGGACAGCTTTTCACCAAGCCGGGTTGCCGTTTCCGGCATCGCGCGTTGCAGACCAAAAAAGGAGATGGCCGCCAGAGCAGCAAACAGGATAAACATCCCTTCCCACGGCAGAACATGTACCCAGGCTGCGCCTACCAACGGACCCAGCAGTGGCGCAATCAGCGCCACGTTTGCCATCAGCGCGGTAATTTTTATGCAGACCGCTTCTTCAAAAGATTCCTGAATGGCGGCGTAACCCACCGCACCAATAAAGCACAGGCTTATCCCCTGCAAAAAACGCAGGAAGGTAAATTGCTCAATATTCTGTGCAAGCAGGGTTGCAAGGCAGGTAACGATGAACCAGATCACGCCGGTTAACATTACCGGACGACGACCAATACGGTCCGACAGCGGTCCTAACAACCACTGCAAAAACATGCCGCCTGCCAGATAGGCGGTCATAGACGTAGGTACCCAATCTAATCCGGCGTTATATTGCGCCACCACCGCCAACATTCCGGGCTGGATCATATCGTTGCCGATATAAGTGGAGAATTCGTAAAGCACCAGACAGAGCGGGAAAAGTAATGCCTGACGCCCCAAACGGACGCCTGAAGATAAACGGTTCTGCATGCAATCTCTTAACTATAGAAAAATCGCGCAAAGTGTAATAAATGCGCCGTACTGGTGATAGTGAATTATGTGATTTGAAAGCAAAATGCGCACATTTTTACACTCATTTGCTCAAGAACATTTTGCTTTAAGGTTAATTTAAGTTGAGACCGCTATCATGCTCAATAAGCCTCATAAATTGTCTTAAAAATCGTCATTTAACAGGCAAATAAGACAAGACCGCTTTTTATCCCGTGAAAGCAATTTTATGCTCTTCCCCCTATGGGCCTTTTTAACGATTACACTGAGTCTGGACGTTATGCTGGAAAATCTGAACAATTCTCTTTTTTACTTGATCAATGCAACACCCGACTCTGCGCAATGGGCAATTTCGCTCGCCATTTTCATTGCCAAAGATCTGATCAGCATTGTGCCGCTGTTAGCCGTTGTGCTCTGGCTTTGGGGACCTCGTGGTCAGGTTACGCTCCAGCGCCAGTTGGTCATCAAAATGGCCATTGCGTTAGTAGTCGGTCTGACGATTTCCTGGCTGATGGGGCATCTTTTCCCCCACGATCGTCCGTTCGTTAACCACATCGGCTATAACTTCCTGCACCATGCGGCAGATGACTCTTTCCCGAGCGACCACGGTACGGTTATCTTTACCTTTGCTCTGGCCTTTCTGTTCTGGCATCGCTTGTGGACGGGTGCTCTGCTGATGGTTGTCGCCGTGGCGATTGCCTGGTCACGTGTTTACCTTGGCGTTCACTGGCCGCTGGATATGCTGGGCGGATTACTGGCCGGGTTGATCGGTTGCCTGAGCGCCCAGATGATCTGGCAACGGTTCGGCACAACCTTGTACCTCGGCTTGCAGACGTGCTATCGCACCTGCTTCGCTCTCCCCATCCGTAAAGGTTGGGTACGTGACTAACCCGCGGTAAAAAGAGTAGTATTAAGCGCGAAACTGAGCACTTAATCTATTCTCCAGGGGAACTATGGAAACTCGACGCGACGAGCGTATTGGTCAATTACTGCAGGCGCTGAAACGCAGCGATAAATTACACCTCAAAGAAGCCGCGACGTTGCTGGGCGTATCTGAGATGACCATTCGTCGCGACCTGAATAATCATGATGCTCCCGTCGTGCTGCTCGGGGGCTATATTGTTCTGGAACCCCGCAGCGCTAACCACTATTTAATCAGCGATCAAAAATCCCGTCTGGTTGATGAAAAGCGTCGCGCTGCCCAGCAGGCGGCGAGTCTCGTGCAGGCGCATCAGACCATCTTTTTCGATTGCGGTACGACCACGCCGTGGATCATTGAAGCGATCGACAATGAACTGCCCTTCACCGCAATCTGCTACTCGTTGAATACGTTTCTGGTACTGCAGGAAAAACCGCAGTGCCGCGTCATTCTGTGTGGTGGTGAATTCCATGCCAGTAACGCGATTTTTAAACCGCTCGATTTCCAGGAAACGCTGAACAACCTCTGTCCGGATATCGCCTTTTATTCCGCAGCAGGTGTTCACATCGAAAAAGGCGCGACCTGCTTTAATCTGGAAGAACTGCCGGTGAAGCACTGGGCAATGTCGATGGCGCAGCATCACGTTTTGGTGGTCGATCACAGCAAGTTTGGTAAGGTGCGACCTGCAAGGATGGGGGAATTAAAACGCTTTGATACCATCATCAGTGATAACCGCCCTGACGATGCGTTTGTTGAGTACGCTAAAGCGCAACGTATCACGCTGAAGTACTAACAGATACTGCCGGACGGCGATTGCGCCATCCGGCAATAGATAAGATTAAGAGAACCAACCACCAAACCACTGGTGGAATTTCATCATCACAAAGTCCCACATGCGGCTAAAGAAACCACCCTCTTCCACATCTTCCATCACCATCAACGGACGCTGCTCAATGGATTTTCCGTTCAACTGGAAGTCGATAGTGCCCACAACCTGACCTTTCTTCAGCGGTGCTGTTAGCTGTGGTTCAGTCAGGGTAAAGCTGGCCTTCAGGTTTTTGAGCTGGCCACGCGGAATGGTCACAGAACCCCCTTCTCCGGCGCCCAAATTCACTTCACTCTTATCGCCAAACCAGACGCGCTGGGTCACGAAAGTCGCATCCGGCTTGATCGGCGTAACGGTTTCAAAAAAGCGGAAGCCCCAGGTCAGCAGCTTTTCTGACTCATTAAAACGAATGCGGTCGGTTTTTGCTCCCAGCACCACGGAGATCAGGCGCATATCGCCCTGGGTCGCGGAGGCCACCAGGTTGTATCCCGCCCCGGCAGTGGTCCCGGTTTTCATACCATCCACGTTCAGGTTGGTGCTCCACAACAGACGGTTGCGGTTCGGTTGACGTATTTTATTGAAGGTAAATTCTTTCTCTTTGTGAATAGCGTACTCTTCCGGCACATCGTGGATTAACGCCTTCCCGAGCAACGCCATATCACGTGCGGTACTGAACTGTCCTGCCGCATCCAGGCCGTGTACCGTCTGGAAAGTCGTGTTAGTCAGCCCCAGTTTTTTCGCATAGCCGTTCATCAGACCAATAAAGGATTCCTGGCTGCCAGCAACGTAATCAGCGAGTGCAATACAGGCATCGTTACCTGACTGAATGATAACGCCTTTATTCAGATCGGACACCGCAACCTGATCGCCGGGCTTGAGGAACATGACCGACGAACCGCGCAGGGCTGGATTACCGGTCGCCCAGGCGTCTTTGCCCACGGTGACCATGTCGTTGAGGTTAATTTTTCCGGCCTTCAGCGCCTGCCCAACCACATAGCTGGTCATGATTTTGGTCAGACTGGCAGGATCCAGTTTCTCATCAGCATTACCTTCCGCCAGCACCTTACCACTGGCGTAATCCATCAGAATCCACGCGCGCGCGTCCACGCTCGGCGGGGCCGTCGGTTGCTCCGCCGCCTGTACGGTCGGCACCAAAAGGATTAAGAGTGCAGAACCTGCAGCAAAGCTACGAAGTGAAGAGAAGTATTGCGTCATAAATGCCACCCGAGTATCCATTCCAAAAAACCACGTCATACCACACCGTGTTTACACAAAACCGGCCAAGCGACCTCGACCAACCCATGCAGAAAAAGTCTGATGGATGACGTGTAAAATAAGTGCGGTGAGTAATAACGCACTAACGAGCTTAAAGAAACCGTAAGTTGGTAAAGTTTTTAAAGTTTATGCAATAACGCCGCGCTGCGCTGCTCCTGGCACGATTTTTTTAGACTTTGTTGCGTAAATATTAGGTTTACCCCACCATGTGAGCTAGTCAGATGGCATCTGCAGCCATAAAGCTGCTCAATTAATTTGCGGGGTTACTATGATTACACTGTGGGGTCGCAATAACTCGACCAACGTAAAAAAAGTATTGTGGACGCTCGAGGAACTGGAACTGCCGTATAACCAAATTCTGGCGGGCGGGCAGCATGGCGGTAACCGCGATGCCGACTATCTGGCACTGAACCCGAACGGACTGGTCCCGCTACTACGCGATGATGAAACGGACGTTGTTCTGTGGGAATCCAATACCATTGTCCGCTATCTGGCCGCTCAGTACGGACAAAAACGTTTGTGGATTGACGCCCCGGCCGCGCGCGCTGTCGGTGAAAAATGGATGGACTGGGCAAATCAGACGCTAAGCCCTGCGCATCGGGTTATCTTATTTGGTTTGGTCAGAACACCTGCCGATCAGCGCGATATGGCGGCCATTGAGGCAAGTAAGCAAGTTTGCGATAACCTGTTTGCCATTCTGGATAACGCGCTGACAGACCAGCCATGGTTCTCCGGGGCTGAATTTGGCACCGCGGATATCGCTGTGGCACCGTTCATCTATAACCTGTTCAACGTTGGCCTGAGCTGGACCCCGCGCCCGCATCTGGAACGCTGGTATCAACAACTGACCGAGCGCCCGGCGTTTCAAAAAATCGTGATGATCCCGGTCAGCTAACCAAATCAGGGACTCACTTTAAGTAATTCCCCGTCGGACTCGTCGGTTAACACGTACAAATAACCGTCTGGTCCGACGCGCACATCACGGATCCGCTGCCCCCTGTCCTGCAACAGACGACCATCCTCAGTAACCGTATTCCCTTTAACGCTCAGCACGATCACTTCTTTATCTTTCAACGCGCCGATGAACAACTTCTGCCGCCACTGTGGGAAGGTATCGCTATTGTAAAAAGCCATTCCACTTACCGCCGGCGACTTTTCCCAGTAAAAGATGGGTTGTTCCGTGCCAGCAACAATTTGACCTTTTGCTTCGGGAATTTTCAAACCACTGTAGTTAACGCCCCAGGTCGCGATAGGCCAGCCGTAGTTTTTCCCTTTCTCGGGGATATTGATTTCATCGCCTCCGCGTGGACCATGCTCATTGAGCCACAACACATCACTCCACGGATTCATCGCCATACCCTGCGGGTTGCGGATGCCATACGACCAAATCTCTGCCCGCGCTCCCGCCTTGTTCACAAAAGGATTATCCGGCGGAATTTTACCCTCATCGGTCAGTCGGACTAATTTACCCTGCAATTTATCCAGATCCTGGGCGGTAGCGCGTTGATTATTCTCCCCCAGGCCAATAAACAGATAACCGTTACCATCAAATACCAGACGTCCACCAAAATGGTTTCCGGTGGAAAGCTTTGGCTGTTGGCGAAAAACGGTCTGAAATCCTTGCAGATGTTTGAGATCGTCACTCAATCGCCCGTAGCCTACCGCGGTGCCCGCTTTGCCTTCGCGGTCAGCTTCAGCGAAGCTTAGCCATACCCGGCGAGATTGTGCAAAATCCGGTGCTAACACCACATCAAGCAGTCCGCCCTGACCATTCGCCCAGACTTTTGGTACGCCGGTCAGCGGGTCGGAAAGCCCTTTATCAGGCTGCCAGAGTCGAAGTTGTCCACCTTTGAGCGTAATGAGCATACCGCGGTTATCGGGTAAAAAAGCCAGTGACCATGGGTGATCGAGTTTAGTTTGCAGGACTTCTACCTTTACCGCAGCGGCATAAGATGAAAGTAACGCGAATGAGGCAGCACAGAGAAAGAGTCGACGCATAACACCTCCTTAATGGCTCTGCTTAAAGCGTAGCCAGCAAGGGGAATTATCCCGCTACATTTACATAATCTTGACGAAAAGGGGGAGCGCCCTCCCCCTGATTCAGACGTGTTCCAGCGTTGGG
The DNA here is from genome assembly GCF_030332345.1 of Citrobacter sp. Cpo221. Taxonomy (NCBI): domain Bacteria; kingdom Pseudomonadati; phylum Pseudomonadota; class Gammaproteobacteria; order Enterobacterales; family Enterobacteriaceae; genus Citrobacter; species Citrobacter sp. Cpo221. The sequence goes on along the minus strand of NZ_JAOWIA010000029.1, from coordinate 569,098 downwards.
TAAGATTGCAAACTCTGGATACTCAGCGTCAGCGTTGTCAGGCAGTTTTCCAGTTTCTCTGCGTTAACGGCGATAAACGTTGGACAATCGTGATGTCCACTCATAAGACAAACAGCGGCGGCGGCTAACGCCCCTTCAGCACGATGAAGGGCATTCCACTCTTCCTGATCAAGATGCATACCGTGAAGCTGTGATTGCTCGTGCAATTCGCGATTCAGTGCAAAAAAAACATCACGCAGGCGATCGCTCTCGCTAACTGACATGTAGCCTTTCGCTTTTCTCAACTGCAGATAAGCGGCAAGTTCGATACGGGCGTTTATCAATTTGTTGAGAAGATCGGTTCTCAGTCTGTCAACAACCATACTTTGTTCCTCCTCTTTCCAACTATGGTGCAACTTAATAGTATGGTTGTTTTTTGAACAAATAGATGTCCTACATCAATAAAGCCCAATTGATTAACATAATTTACAATGTTACAACTTCATTCTGTACGCTTATCGAAGGCGCCCAGTGTCTGACTCGCCTGACTTTTTTTGCTATACCTGATGTGGTTACTGCCATGGTGTTGATGATGAGGGGTCTATGTCGAAAGCAAATGATGCAGAAAAAATACGCACACTATCAAAAATAGATCTCAATCTGCTGACCATTTTCTGTTTGATCTATAGCGTGGGTAGCATTTCCAGAGTTGCTGACATGCTGAACATATCACCTTCCGCCGTCAGCCAGTCATTAAGAAAACTGCGCGAAATGATGGGTGATAATCTTTTTGTCCGTAGCGGGAATGCACTGTTACCGACGGTCTATTCTGATGAACTGTATGATAATACAATCCCAATTATCGATAAGCTGTCAACGCTGATGCCGCTTTCCACGCCTGCCGCCAAGAAAAGGTTAACGCTTTATACGGAATCTTTTATTTCCCCTATCGTTATTCCAGATGTCACCGCCAGAATAATCGAGACTGACGCCGATATCAGCCTCCTGCACCTTACCGCCGACCTGAATGAACAGAGTATTATTGAACTGCTGAATATGCGTCAGGCAGATGTCGTTTTTTCTACCTTTTCTGTAGAGTCAGCAAGTCTTTCATGCCAGAAAATATGCGATATGCGCCTGGTGCTGGCGGCCTCGCAGAATAATTCTTTATATGGTAACACCATCAGTGAAGCGCAATTCAGAAATGCTAACCTGGTCGGCTACAATACTAAGAATGAGAAAATCATTTATCATCGCAGTATTGTGGATAAAAAATTCAGAACCGGAGAACGCTGCCTGCTTACCTCATCGTTTACGGCGATTCTGACGATTGTGTCCAATACCCATTGTTTAGGGGTGATCCCGGAAAAGGTATTTGAAACACACGCTCAGCTGTATGGACTAAAAAAAATAAACACTCCGTTTCCCTTGCCACAATTTAGCGTGTTTGCCTCATCGCGCAAAGAAAGCAATACCCACAAAATCCTCTCACCTATTCTGGCTGATTTGCAAACAGCCTCCCTGTGATGAAAACCAGAGAGGCTGAGCGTTAGAAAAACTGATTACACGCGAATTTTTGCTATGCGCCAGATATGGTCGGCATATTCCTGAACCGTTCTGTCCGACGAGAAATACCCCATGTTAGCAATATTGTGCATGGTTTTTGTCGTCCACTCCCGGGGAGTACGATACAACTCGTCCACCGAATCCTGGCAATCTACATAGCTGCGATAATCGGCCAACACCTGATAGTAGTCGCCGAAGTTAATCAATGAATCCAACACCTCTCTATAACGCCCTGGCTCCTGCGGACTGAACACCCCCGTACCGATTTGCGTCAGCACCTGATGAAGTTCCTCATCCTTTTCAAAGATGTGCCTCGGGTCATAGCCATCACGTCGCAGAGTTTCAACCTGATTCGCCGTATTGCCAAAGATAAAGATGTTATCTTCCCCAACGTATTCGCGCATTTCGATATTCGCACCGTCAAGCGTACCGATAGTCAGCGCACCATTCATACCGAATTTCATATTACTGGTCCCGGAGGCTTCCGTCCCGGCCAGGGAAATTTGCTCTGACAGATCGGCTGCCGGAATAATTAGCTGAGCAAGACTGACGCTGTAATCCGGAATAAATACTACTTTCAGTTTGCCGCCAATCTGCGGATCGTTATTGACTAACTGCGCCACATCGTTAATCAAGCGAATAATTTGTTTTGCCATGTGATAAGAGGAGGCTGCTTTTCCGGCAAAGATATTCACTCGCGGTACCCAGTTGGCATCCGGCGCGGCTTTGATCCGGTTATAACGTGTAATAACGTGGAGCACATTCATGAGTTGCCGCTTGTACTCGTGGATGCGTTTCACCTGCACATCAAACAGCGCATCAGGATTCACCACCACGCCGTAGTGAGTGGCAATATGGTGCGCCAGCCGCTGCTTATTTTCACGTTTCGCACGATGCACAGCCTCATTCACCGACGGATAATCTATAAACTGCTTCAGCTCGCCCAACTGCATTAATTTAGTCCGCCAGCTGTCACCGATATTTTCGTCCAGCACTTTGGCAAGCGGTGGATTCGCCAGCGCCAGCCAACGACGCGCAGTCACACCATTGGTTACGTTGGTGAAACGCAGGGGAAAAATATTCGCAAAATCTGCAAACAGTGATTCGGTCATCAGTTTTGAATGCAATGCCGACACGCCGTTAACCTTATGACTGACAACTACTGCCAGCCAGGCCATACGAACGACGCGACCATTGGATTCATCAATTAACGACACACGTTTCAGTAGATCGCTGTCATTACGATAACGTTCCTGTAAGGTCTTCAGAAAACGATCGTTAATCTCAAAAATAATCTGCAAATGGCGCGGCAAAATTCGACTTAGCATTTCTACTGGCCAGGTCTCCAGCGCCTCACTCATCAACGTATGGTTGGTATAAGAAAAAATCTGACAGGTCACGTCAAACGCGTTATCCCAACTAAACTGATGATGATCAATCAATAAACGCATCAACTCAGGGATCGCCAGTACCGGATGCGTATCATTAAGGTGAATCGCAATTTTATCGGCCAGATTGTCGTATGTTTTGTGCAACTGATAATGACGATTCAGAATATCCTGAATCGTCGCCGAGGCCAGGAAATAGGCCTGGCGTAAACGCAATTCACGCCCCGCATCGGTGGAATCATCCGGGTACAAAACCCGCGAGATACGATCGAAGTGGTATTTGTTTTCCACTACAGTAGCAAAGTCGGCCTGCTGATTCAGTTTGCCCGCATTAACTTCGCTATTCACCTGCACGTTCCACAAGCGTAACGTATTAGTCGTGTCCGTCGCATAACCTGGAATAATTTGATCATGCGCCACGGCCAGAATATCCTCAGTTTCAAGCCAGCGGGTTTTATTCCCCTCCTGTTGAACACGCCCGCCAAAACGTACTTTATAATGCGTATTATGACGTTTGAACTCCCAGGGATTACCGTATTCCAGCCAATAATCCAGCGACTCTTTTTGTACACCGTTAACGATATTTTGTTTGAACATACCGTAGTTATAACGAATACCGTATCCACATCCCGGCAACCCAAGCGTCGCCAGTGAATCAAGGAAGCAGGCCGCCAGACGACCGAGACCACCATTACCTAACCCGGGATCGTTTTCTTCATCAATCAGTTCTTCCAGTTCAAGCCCCATTGCCTCCAGCGCGCTTCTGACTTCGTCATAAATACCTAAAGAGAGCAATGCATTGGATAGCGTACGACCAATTAAAAATTCCATCGACAGATAATATACCTGGCGCGCATCCTGAGAGAATTGCGCCCGATTAGAACGGTGCCAGCACTCGACCATCCGATCGCGTACCGCATATAACGTCGCATTAAGCCACTCCCGTTTCGTGGCGATTGCGGGATCTTTGCCAATAGTGAATAAAAGTTTATTAGCAATATCATCTCTAAGTTTATCAACATCAGAGTCCGTGGCGACCGGAAGTGGCGAAATATACATATTAACGTTACCTTTCAAATTTTGTAGGATGGTAATAGACAGGTGAATTATTTAAAGTTTGGGTACGTGAGCGTTAGCTTTTTGTCGAATATTTTCATGACTGGCGATGAACGTTAATTCTGTCATTAATACACGCCAACTTAAGCCTGTGGCAAGTGAGATATAATATAAACTCACACCATTAGCATAAAGAGTTTTAGCCATTTCAAGTTTCGACTTCAAAACAATATCTTTCAAATTAAACCTCATTAGTAACGCTCGACGAGATAAAATTTACGATAATGAGTGTCTATAGCCAAGAAGCGGCACTTAAAGCCGGAATTAGACTCACTAAACACCTTTCACTGACCGATCTACTCTTTATAGGTATCGCTCTTTATTCTCTCCGTCTTATGCTGATCAGATATAGATGTACCGTGAAGGCATCTGTATAATCCCCCGATTACGAGCAATGTACAGTATAAGAAAATGGCAAAAATTGGTTTTATATCACTAGGTTGTCCGAAAAACCTCGTCGATTCTGAGCGCATCCTGACCGAACTTCGTACCGAAGGCTATGATGTTGTGCCAAGCTACGACGACGCGGATATGGTTATCGTTAATACCTGCGGCTTTATCGACAGTGCGGTTCAGGAGTCCCTGGAAGCAATTGGCGAAGCGCTGAACGAGAACGGTAAGGTGATCGTCACCGGCTGTCTGGGCGCGAAAGTTGATCAGATCCGTGAAGTCCACCCGAAGGTGCTGGAAATCACCGGGCCGCATAGCTATGAACAGGTTCTGGAGCACGTTCACCACTATGTGCCAAAACCAAAACACAACCCGTTCCAGAGTCTGGTTCCTGAGCAGGGCGTCAAGCTGACTCCTCGCCATTATGCCTATCTGAAGATTTCTGAAGGCTGTAACCACCGCTGCACGTTCTGCATTATTCCATCCATGCGCGGCGATCTGGTGAGCCGTCCGATTGGCGACGTCCTCAGCGAAGCCAAGCGTCTGGTCGATGCGGGCGTGAAAGAGATTCTGGTAATCTCCCAGGATACCTCTGCTTACGGTGTAGATGTGAAGCATCGTACCGGTTTCCATAACGGCGAGCCGGTCAAAACCAGCATGGTGGATCTGTGCGAACAGTTATCAAAACTGGGGATCTGGACGCGCCTCCATTACGTCTACCCTTACCCGCACGTTGATGATGTTATCCCGCTGATGGCGGAAGGCAAAATCCTGCCGTATCTGGACATCCCGTTACAGCATGCCAGCCCTCGTATTCTTAAACTGATGAAACGCCCGGGCTCCGTGGACAGACAGCTGGCGCGCATCAAGCAGTGGCGTGAAATCTGCCCTGAACTGACGCTGCGCTCCACCTTCATTGTTGGTTTCCCGGGTGAAACGGAAGAAGACTTCCAGATGTTGCTCGACTTCCTGAAGGAAGCGCGTCTGGATCGCGTGGGCTGCTTTAAATACAGCCCGGTAGAAGGCGCTGGCGCTAATGACCTGCCGGATCAAATCCCGGAAGAGGTGAAAGAAGAACGCTGGAACCGCTTTATGCAATTGCAGCAGCAGATCTCTGCTGAACGTTTGCAGGAGAAAGTGGGCCGCGAGATTCTGGTTATCGTTGATGAAGTTGACGAAGAAGGCGCAATTGGTCGTAGCATGGCTGATGCTCCAGAAATCGACGGCGCGGTATACCTGAATGGTGAAACCAAGGTGAAACCTGGCGATATCATCCGCGTGAAGGTCGAAAACGCAGATGAATACGATCTGTGGGGCACCCGCGTTTAATTAGCGTAACCCAACGTAGGCCGGATAAGGCATTTATGCCGCATCCGGCAATGCCTGATGGCGACGCTGAAGCGTCTTATCAGGCCTACGGTTTACCCTTTAATTTTCGGGTCCAGCGCGTCGCGCAGACCATCTCCCAGTAAGTTAAACGCCAGCACCGTCAGGAATATCGCTACCGCCGGGAAAATCGCCACGTGCGGCGCGATCACCATATCAGCGCGCGCTTCATTAAGCATTGCCCCCCACTCCGGCGTCGGCGGCTGTGCGCCTAATCCCAGGAATGACAAGCTCGCGGCAGAGATAATCGACGTACCAATTCGCATGGTAAAGAAGACCACGATCGATGAGACCGTTCCAGGCAGAATATGGTTGAAGATGATGGTCGCATCGCTGGCACCAATACTGCGCGCAGACTCAATAAACGTCTGTTGCTTCAGCACCAGCGTATTCCCGCGCACCAGGCGCGCGAAGGCTGGAATGGAGAAAATGGCCACGGCAATGATCACATTAGCAATTCCGCTGCCCAGCACGGCGACCACGGCTATCGCCAGCAATATCCCCGGAAAGGCGAACAGCACATCGCAGATTCGCATGATCAGTCGATCCCACCAGCCTTCGTAGTATCCCGCCAGCAGCCCCAGTACCGTACCAATCGCCGCGCCAATAAACACGGCAAAGACTCCTGCCGCCAGCGAGATTTGCGCGCCAACCAGCACGCGGCTAAAAATATCCCGTCCCAGTGAGTCAACGCCAAACCAATGCAGCATCGACGGCCCATCATTCAAACGGTCATAATCGAAGTAATTCTCGGCATCAAATGGCGTCAGCCAGCGGGCAAAAATCGCCACCATGATCAGGAGCAATACAAACAGCCCAGCGACCATCGCCATGTGCTGTCGACGGAACCGACGCCAGAACTCATGCCACGGTGTGCGTATCTGCTCTGGCTTAACAAGGGGCATCGCATTTAAAATCGCCTGTCGGCGCCAGTTAAAAAATCGCATCCTTACTTGTACCTGATAGCCGGATTAATGGCAGCGTAGAGCACATCCACCACTAAGTTAATAAGAATAAATTCCAGAGAAAACAACAGTACCTCGGCCTGAATCACCGGGTAGTCGCGCATTTCGACGGAGTCCACCAACAGTCGCCCAAGCCCTGGCCAGTTGAACACCTTCTCAACCACGATTGATCCACCAAGCAAAAAGCCAAACTGTAGTCCCATCATGGTGACCACCGGGATCATCGCATTACGCAGACCATGTTTTAACACCACCCAGGTTTCACTCACCCCTTTAGCGCGCGCGGTACGCATATAATCTTCGCTGAGCACATCAACAAACGAGGCGCGAGTAAATCGGGCTAACACCGCAGCCACCGCCGCGCCCAGCGTAATAGACGGGAGGATATAGTGCATCCAGGTGTCAGCGCCAACGGTGGGTAACCAACCGAGCTCAACGGAGAATATCTGCATCAGCAGCATGCCAAGCGCAAACGCCGGGAACGAGATCCCGGTGACCGCCAGCGTCATGCTTAATCTGTCCGGCCAACGATTTCGCCATACGGCAGCAATGATCCCCGCCGTCATACCAAACAATACCGCCCACGCCATACTGGCAATAGTCAGCCATAGTGATGGCATAAAACGACTGGCTATCTCTTCAGAAACCGGGCGACGAGAAACCATCGACGTGCCAAAATCGCCCTGCAACACGTTGGTCATGTAATGCCAGAACTGAACATGCAGCGGCTGGTCCAGACCCAGCTGCTTACGCACCAATTCAATCACCTCGGCGTCAGCTTCCGGTCCGGCAATCAGCCGGGCCGGATCGCCGGGTAGCAGATGAACAAATAAAAATACCAGCACCGCAACAATCAACAGAGTTGGAATCAACCCCAGCAGGCGCTTGAAAACATAGTTAAGCATCACGCTCCCTTCGCCGGCCCCTGGGCTGCGGGGCCGAATGAATAGCTTATTTTAAATCCGCATCATCAAAGCTAAATCCGGTATCCGGCATGATCCAGAATCCGGTCAACCTGGTGCTGTGCGCCGAAATCAGTTTTTCCACTACCAGCGGGATCCACGGCGACTCTTTCCAGATAATATCCTGCGCGTCTTTGTACAGCTTCGCTTTCTGCGCCGGATCGTTAGTTTGCAACGCTGCCGATAAATCACTGTCCACCTGCTTATTGCTGTAGAACGCCGTGTTAAACAGAGTTGGCGGCCAGTTTTGTGATGCAAACAGCGGTGACAGCGCCCAGTCAGCTTCACCCGTAGACGCCGACCAGCCGGTGTAGAACATCCGTACCCCGCTCTCTTTCTGCGCTTTCCCTTCCACTTCCGCGGCGCGCTGACCAGCATCCATCGCTGTAACCTGAGCCTTAATGCCCACCTGCGCCAGCTGCTGCTGGGTAAATTGCAGCACTTTCTGCGCGGTACTGTGGTTATGCGAAGACCATAGCGTAGTGGTAAAACCGTTCGGATAACCTGCTTCTTTCAGCAGTTCGCGCGCTTTCGCCGGGTCGTAGGGCCACGGCGTATAGCTTTGCGCATAGGCTATCGACGGGGGGAGAACGCCGGTTGCCGGCGTCGCGTAACCAGCAAAAGCCACTTTCACCAGCGCCTGGCGGTTGATGGCATAGTTCAGCGCTTCACGCACTTTTGGGTTGTCGAACGGTTTTTGCGTGACGTTCATGCTGATATAACGCTGCATAATAGACGGACTGGCCACCAGTTCCAGGTTTTTGTTCTTCGCCAGTAACGCCGCCTGCTCGTAAGGGATTGGGAAGGCAAACTGCGCTTCCCCAGTTTGTAGCATGGCTGCACGCGTGTTGTTGTCGGTCACCGGACGCCAGGTAATCGTATCCAGCTTTGGCAGCCCTTGCTGCCAGTAGCCCGCGAACTTCTTAACCTTCACAAAATCCGTCTGATTCCAGGTATCAAGCTGGTACGGCCCGGTCCCCACAGGATGGAAACCGATCTCCTTACCGTATTTCTCCAGCGCGGCGGGAGAAATCATCACCGTTGCCGGGTGCGCCAGAATATTGATAAAGGCAGAGAACGGCTGTTTCAGCGTAATCTTCACCGTCGACGGATCGACGACTTCGGTTTTATCGATATTCTTATACAGGTTGTAACGTTTCAGATGGTTTTCCGGGTTACTGGCCCGATCGAGGTTAGCTTTAACCGCATCGGCGTTGAAGTCGGTGCCATCCTGAAACTTCACCCCCTGACGCAGCTTAAGGGTATAGGTCAGCCCATCATCAGAAACCGTATAACTCTCCGCGAGCACATTTTTCAGTTTCATCTCTTTATCAAGGCCAAACAACCCCTGATAAAACGACTTCGCTACCGCCTGCGACAACGTGTCATTCGCGTCATAGGGGTCGAGCGTCGTGAAATTGGATCCCACCGCCACCACCACATCTTTGGCGGCCCAGCCAGGCGATGCGGCCAGTGCAGAGACCACTCCCACAGCAACCAGCCATTTTCGAGCAACAATTTTTGTCATGTTATTCTCCTTAAACCCTGCCTGCCTGTTATAAACGCGAAAGCGCATTTTCTGGTTGCCCACGCGCAACATAATGCCCCGGACCAACTAACTGGAGCGAAACGGGGGAAATCTCTTCGCCACGTTTGCGAATATTGCTGGGGATATCGTCCGACAACAGCACGCGCTGGGGACGGTGATGGGATGGATCGGCGACCGGAACTGCCGCCATCAGCTTGCGAGTGTACGGATGTTGCGGATTTTCAAACACCGCCCGCCGGGTGCCTATCTCAACGATCTGCCCCAGATACATCACCGCCACACGGTGACTGATCCGTTCCACTACCGCCATATCGTGGGAAATAAACAGATATGCGATACCCAATTCTCGCTGCAGGTCGAGCATCAGGTTGATGATTTGCCCACGAATTGAAACATCCAGCGCCGAGACAGATTCATCGGCAATAATCACTTTGGGATTGAGCGCCAATGCCCGTGCAATACAGATACGCTGACGCTGACCGCCGGAAAACTCATGCGGATAGCGCCAGGCATGCTCAGGTAGCAAGCCTACACGTTCCAACAACCATGCAACCCGTTTTGACCCCGCATCGCCCTGCAATAATCCATGTACCCGTAGCGGCTCCAGAATGGAATATCCCACAGTCTGGCGCGGATCGAGCGAGGCATACGGATCCTGGAAGATAAACTGAATATCCCGACGCAGCGGCTGCAACTTGCTGGCAGCAAGGGTATCAATACGCTGTCCGTTGAAAATGATTTCCCCACGCTGAGACTCAACCAGGCGCAGCAGCGCCCGCCCGGTGGTGGATTTCCCGCAGCCCGACTCCCCCACCAGTGAGAGCGTTTCTCCCGGCCACAGGTCAAAGCTGACGTTTTCCACTGCATGCACCTCGCGAGTCACGCGATTTAGAATGCCGCTGCGTAGAGGAAAACGCGTCACCAAATTACGTACCCGCAGAATAGGCTCGCCTTCAACCACGGTGTCCTGCTCGGTCTGCGGTTCTACATGACTGGGATCGTGCAATGAAATGAGCGGGAAACGGCGCGGAAGCTCATGCCCGTTCATCGCCCCAAGCTGCGGCACGGCTGCCAACAGCGCTTTGGTATAGGGATGCTGGGGAGCGTGAAAAATTTGTTCAACGCTGCCGGTTTCTACCGCCTCGCCCTGATACATCACCAGCACGCGGTCAGCAATATCCGCCACAACGCCCATATCGTGGGTAATGAAGATCACTCCCATCGACATATCCTGCTGCAACACTTTTATCAGTTGCAGGATCTGCGCCTGAATGGTGACATCCAGCGCGGTCGTCGGCTCATCGGCAATTAAAACCGCAGGGCGACACGACAGTGCCATGGCGATCATCACCCGCTGGCGCATACCGCCGGAAAGCTGGTGTGGATATCGCGATAAAATCGCCTTCGCCTCGGGGATACGCACCTGATCGAGCATTCGCTTCGCTTCTACCATCGCCTCTTCATGGCTGGCGCCCTGGTGCAAGCGTATAGACTCTGCAATCTGCTCGCCCACGGTAAACACCGGATTGAGCGATGTCATAGGCTCCTGGAAGATCATCGCGATATCCGCACCGCGCACGTGACGCATTTGTGATGCGCTCTGTTCACCCAGCTCAATAACCTGTCGGTTACGGCGTCGTAGCAGCATTTCATCGCAGCTGACTTCGCCGCCTGCCTGTTCAATCAGACGCATCAGCGACAAGGCTGTTACCGATTTTCCTGAACCGGATTCGCCCACGATCGCCAGCGTTTCGCCACGCTTCAGGCGAAATGACAGATTGCGCACCGCACTGACGCGCTGCTGCTCCTGTTCAAAGGCAATATTCAGATTGTTGACTGCCAGCACGTCGCTGGCATCAAGCTCATCACTGTGTGGCAACGCTATCTCCTTTTTCCCGATAAATACCGGTGGTTGGCGTATCGCCTGCGTATCCCCAGGCGCGGTACATGCCTTCGCTATTAAACGGCAAGGCGACATTGCCCTCATGATCGATAGCAATTAAACCGCCGCTGCCACCGAGCGCCGGTAATTTTTCCATTACTACGCGTTCACACGCCTCCGATAAACTCAGACCGCCATAGTCCATCAACGCCGCAATGTCATAGGCCGCCAGCGCACGAATAAAGACTTCCCCGGTTCCGGTGCAGGAGACTGCCACACTTGCGTTATTGGCATAACAGCCTGCGCCGACCAACGGACTGTCACCCACCCGCCCCGGTAATTTGTTGGTCATTCCACCGGTCGATGTTGCGGCCGCCAGATTGCCAAACATATCTAACGCGACCGCCCCCACGGTACCCATTTTGTTGTTTTCATCCAGCGGGCTCGCGCTATGGTCCAGCACCGTTTCACCCGCTGTTCGCGCCGCCAGCAGTTGAGCATAGCGTTCTGGCGTAGAGAAAATATCCGCTGATACGCGTTCCATACCCTGCGCAATGGCAAAGTTCTCAGCCCCTTCACCTATCATCATGACGTGTGGGCTATGTTCCATTACCAGGCGCGCCGCGAGAATCGGATTGCGTAAATGGCTGACTCCGGCAACGGCTCCCGCATTAAGCGTGTTACCGTCCATCACGCAGGCATCCAGTTCATGGGTTTCATCACGGGTATATACCGCGCCAATTCCGGCATTAAACAACGGACACTCTTCCAGTAAGCGCACGGCTTCGGTCACCACATCCAGTGCGCTACGACCGTCCTCTAGCATCCGCTGGCCGGTTTCAACGATATCCGACAGCGCCTGAATATAACGCAACTCTTGCTCCTGACTCAGCTGCGAACGGGTGATAGCCCCTGCGCCGCCGTGAATTGCAATGACTGCTTTACCCATTTTTTTCGTCCATTAGGTGGCAGGTACCGGGGTTATAAATATCAGAATTTCTGTGACTTATTGATTCGATTTTTGAATATAGAAAGATGCAGACGTCATGTAAAGGTAAAGGCCCGTACCTCACGCCCCATCCCATCAGGTTATTTAAATGAGTTAAACAGAAAGTGTATCTTCCAACATCGTTGAATATATTATTCAAGCCGATCGGCAATCTGTTTTTTTGCATAAAACACAAAGCGTTCAACAGACGGCATAGACGCAGTCCAGTTCTTTTTGGTTAACCCCAGGTATTCCGCACGTGCAGCTTGCAGCGTATCCGCATACTCATCGGGTAATTGCGGTATAAGCCAGGAGGCGGCTTCATCTTTAGCGACAATATTGCCCGTAACTACGCTGTACCAAATACGCGCCAGAGTAAGGATGATATTTCGCTCGTCACCTTCTAAATCGCCCGGTTTCTGCCACATATCAAGGATATGCCGTAATATTTGCACGACATCGCTAAAAGGGATGACGTTGAATAACGTCTCAGCGGGTTCACCGAACAACGCTACGCTGGCGCGCCGGGCCTGGGTCAGCAGGATGGAAAGATCAGGATCCACCTGCGCCGGTTCATACACGCCAGCGCAGATATCATCACGCAACCATTCGCCAAACTGCATCTCTCTCGCCGGAGGGAATCGCCACGGCACAAGTTGTGAATAGACCACGATGGTCACTTCCAGCGCCCGATAGTTATCAACGCTGCCAGGCGGTGCTGATATTTCCAGAAAACCCTGCATCAGATCTTTTCTTTGCCGGGTATTCAGTGGCTGCCTAATGGTAACCAGTAAATCGATATCGCTTTGGGGCTTTAAGCCACCTTCAACAGCAGAGCCATACAAATGAACAGCAACCAGGTCGCCCTCGATAATCCGCGCAATCAGTGCACTGGCGGCATTCACCTGTTGTCGAATTGAATTCGGGATAATCGCAGCCATTTAGCCTCCTGGAAAAAAGCAGAAATAATGAGTCTATACTGCATTTTTCCTGTAGCGCTATTCTCTGGCAGAAAACCTGTCTCAGATCGGATCCTAAGCCTGAGGTAGCATACTGTCCGCGTCCATTTTCTGACATAATGAGCAGATTCGATTTTGCCCCGCAGGAGTCTTCTCATGGAATTTACCGCCGGACTGATGCCGCTTGAAACGGCTCTCTCTCAGATGCTTTCGCGTATTACCCCACTCACCGCCGTCGAAACGCTGCCGCTGGTTCAATGCTTTGGCCGCATTCTGGCCACCGACGTCATCTCCCCGATTGATGTGCCGGGATTCGATAACTCGGCAATGGATGGCTATGCGGTGCGATTAGCCGATTTACAATCAGACCAGCCTCTTGCGGTGGCTGGCAAAGCCTTTGCTGGTCAACCATTCCACGGCGAGTGGCCTGCGGGAACCTGCATCCGCATTATGACCGGTGCCCCGGTGCCTGCCGGTTGTGAAGCGGTGGTGATGCAGGAGCAAACGGAACAAACTGACGACGGTGTGCGTTTTACCGCCGAGGTCCGCAGCGGACAAAATATTCGTCTGCGCGGTGAAGATATCGCAAACGGCGCGGTGGTATTCCCCACCGGAACTCGTCTGACAACCGCCGAGCTTCCGGTTCTGGCCTCACTCGGCATTGCCGAAGTACCGGTCGTTCGCAAAGTTCGCGTGGCGTTGTTCTCCACCGGTGATGAGCTGCAACTGCCGGGTCAACCGCTGGGCGACGGGCAGATTTATGACACAAACCGTCTGACCGTTCACCTGATGCTGCAGCAGTTGGGCTGCGAAGTGATCAACTTAGGAATTATTCGCGACGATCCCAACGCGCTGCGAGCCGCATTTATCGAAGCCGACAGCCAGGCCGACGTCGTCATCAGCTCTGGCGGCGTTTCGGTAGGCGAAGCGGATTACACCAAAACCATTCTGGAAGAGCTGGGAGAAATTGCCTTCTGGAAGCTTGCCATCAAACCGGGTAAACCGTTCGCGTTTGGTAAACTGAGCAACAGCTGGTTTTGCGGCCTGCCGGGTAACCCGGTGTCTGCGGCCCTCACCTTTTATCAGCTGGTGCAACCGCTGCTGGCGAAACTCAGCGGAAACACCGCCTGTGGGTTACCTCCGCGCCAGCGCGTGCGCACCGCCTCACGCCTGAAGAAAACGCCAGGGCGTCTGGATTTTCAACGTGGTGTATTGCAGCGTACTGCGGAAGGCGAACTGGAAGTCACCACCACCGGACACCAGGGCTCGCATATTTTTAGCTCCTTTAGCCAGGGCAACTGCTTTATCGTGCTGGAGCGCGATCGCGGTAACGTTGAGGCCGGAGAATGGGTTGAGGTCGAGCCGTTTAACGCACTGTTTGGAGGCCTGTAATGGCAGAACTCAGCGACCAGGAGATGATGCGCTATAACCGGCAAATCATTCTGCGCGGCTTCGATTTCGAAGGTCAGGAAGCGCTCAAAGATGCGCGGGTACTGGTCGTTGGTCTGGGGGGGCTGGGATGCGCAGCAACCCAGTACCTTGCGGGCGCTGGCGTCGGGCATTTAACCCTGCTCGACTTTGACACGGTCTCAGTGTCAAACCTCCAACGCCAGACGCTGCACAGCGATGCGACCGTTGGACAGCCCAAAGTGCTCTCCGCCCGCGACGCACTGGCGCGGATTAACCCTTACATCGCCATTACGCCAGTGAATGCGCTGCTGGAAGAAAACCAGATTCACGCGCTGATCGCCGAGCACGATTTGGTGCTGGACTGTACGGATAACGTCAGCATCCGCAATCAGCTGAATGCCGGATGCTTCGCCGCCAGGGTTCCGTTGGTTTCTGGGGCGGCAATTCGCATGGAAGGACAAATTACCGTCTTTACGTATCAGGAAGGAGAGCCATGCTACCGTTGCCTGAGTCGTCTGTTCGGTGAAAACGCCCTGACCTGCGTCGAGGCAGGAGTGATGGCCCCGCTGATCGGCGTGATTGGCTCGTTACAGGCGATGGAGGCCATTAAGTTGCTGGCAAACTATGGTAAACCGGCGTCTGGAAAAATCGTCATGTACGACGCCATGACCTGCCAGTTTCGCGAAATGAAGCTAATGCGCAACCCGGGGTGTGAGGTTTGCGGGCAGTAAAAAAGTCGGGTGGCGGCTTCGCCTTACCCGACCTACAACGGCTCCAACGTAGGCCGGGTAAGCGTTAGCGCCATCCGGTAACAGCATCAGATCGACGTGCGTCCAAATGCGCTCTGCCAGTCATGCTCAAACTTCGCGACGGCAGCATCAACTGCCGGAGAGCTAATCATCTGCTGAGCAACATCCAGCGGTAGCGTGATGGACTCGCAGCCCGCCAGCAGACAATCCAGCGCCTGACGCGGCGTTTTAAAACTGGCTGCCAGTACTTTGGCGTGCGGGGCATGCATTTTCAGTAACGTCTGCAGGTCGGTCACCGTCTGGATGCCATCCCCTCCTTGCGCATCCACGCGGTTAACGTATGGCGCAACGTATTCCGCACCCGCCAGAGCAGCCAATAACCCTTGAGCTGCACCGTATACCGCAGTACCCAACGTCGGGATCCCTTCTTCTTTCAGCAATTTTATAGCCGCCAGACCTTCTGCTGTCACCGGCACTTTGACCACAATATTAGAAATGATTGCCCGCAGCTTACGCGCATCGCTGACCATCCCTTCGGCGGTGGTCGCCATCACCTGAGCAAACAGACGCCCTTGCCCTCCCGTCGCCTCCTGCAGTTGCGGCAGTAGTACTTCCAGCGTCTGGTTCCCTGCCGCCACAATGCTCGGGTTAGTGGTCACCCCTGCCAGCGGGAAAATGCGCGCCAGAGCTTTTACCGCATCAACATCAGACGTATCTAAATAGAGTTCCATAAGCTTTCCTCAAACGAATAATTAGCATGAATAAAAGGTAGCACAGCGAAACCTCACGGTTAGTTGACGCATGTCAATATAACTTTCATTCGAAAGTAATTTAATCTTTATACGAAAGAAAAGAGGTCGCTTATGATTTTCAATATCCAGCGCTATTCCACGCATGATGGTCCCGGGATCCGTACTGTGGTGTTCCTTAAGGGATGCTCCCTGGGCTGTCGGTGGTGCCAGAATCCGGAAAGTCGAGCCCGCACACAGGATCTGCTTTATGACGCGCGTTTGTGCCTCGACGGTTGCGATCTCTGTGCTCAGGCAGCACCTGCGGTGATTGAACGGGCGCTGAACGGATTACTGATTCATCGTGAAAAACTGACCGATGACGTCCTCGCAGCGCTGACCCACTGCTGTCCAACGCAGGCGCTAACCGTCTGTGGAGAGGTAAAAAGCGTGGACGAAATCATGGCGACCGTATTGCGTGATAAACCGTTTTACGACCGCAGTGGAGGGGGCCTCACCCTGTCCGGCGGCGAACCGTTTATGCAGCCAGAGCTGGCGGCAGCGTTACTCAAAGCCAGCCACGACGCAGGCATTCATACCGCAGTGGAAACCTGTCTGCATGTCCCGTGGAAGTATATTGAACCATCATTACCTGACGTCGATCTGTTTCTGGCCGATCTAAAACACGTAGCCGATGCACCGTTTAAACAGTGGACCGATGGCAGCGCCTCTCGTGTGCTGGAAAATCTAAAAAAACTGGCCGCTGCCGGTAAAAAAATGATCATCCGTGTGCCGCTGATTCAGGGATTCAACGCTGACGAAGCCGCTATTCAGGCCATTACCGATTTTGCCGCCGATGAGCTTCACGTCGGTGAGATTCATTTTTTGCCCTACCACACCCTTGGCATCAACAAATACCACTTACTCAGTCAACCCTACAACGCACCGGATAAACCGCTTGATGCGCCAGCACTGCTCGAATTTGCCCAGCAGTACGCCAGCCTTAAAGGTTTAACCGCGACCCTACGAGGATAATCGCCATGACCACTCTGAAACTGGACACACTCAGCGACCGTATCAAAGCGCATAAAACGGCCCTGATCCACATCGTGAAACCACCGGTTTGTACCGAGCGCGCCCAGCACTATACCGAGATGTATCAGCAACACCTGGATAAGCCTATCCCGGTACGTCGCGCACTGGCACTAGCCCATCATCTGGCGGAACGCACCATCTGGATCAAACATGACGAACTGATCATTGGTAACCAGGCAAGCGAAGTGCGTGCCGCGCCTATTTTCCCAGAATACACCGTCTCCTGGATTGAAAAAGAGATCGACGACCTCGCCGACAGACCGGGTGCAGGATTTGCGGTAAGCGAAGAGAACAAACGTGTATTGCATGAGGTGTGCCCATGGTGGCGTGGTCAAACCGTGCAGGATCGCTGCTACGGGATGTTCACTGATGAGCAGAAAGGGCTGCTGGAAACCGGCATTATCAAAGCCGAAGGTAACATGACCTCCGGCGACGCGCACCTGGCGGTAAACTTCCCGCTGCTGCTGGAAAAAGGTCTCGACGGCCTGCGTCACAAAGTCGATGAACGTCGCTCCCGCATCAATCTGACATGTCTGGAAGACCTCCATGGCGATCAGTTCCTGAAAGCGATAGATATCGTGCTGGAGGCCGTCAGCCTGCACATTGAGCGCTTTGCCGCGCTAGCACGTAAAATGGCATCCACAGAAACTCGCGCCAGTCGTCGAGATGAACTGCTGACCATGGCGGAAAACTGTGATGTTATCGCCCATGAGCCGCCAAAAACATTCTGGCAGGCGCTGCAGCTGTGCTATTTCATCCAGTTGATCCTGCAAATTGAATCTAACGGTCACTCGGTGTCGTTTGGTCGTATGGATCAATACCTCTACCCATTCTATCGTCGCGACGTCGAACTGAACCAGAGCCTTGATCGTGAGCACGCTATTGAACTGTTGCACAGCTGCTGGTTGAAACTGCTGGAAGTGAACAAAATCCGTTCCGGCTCCCATTCGAAAGCCTCGGCGGGCAGTCCGCTGTATCAGAACGTGACCATTGGTGGTCAAAACCTGGTCAACGGTCAGCCGATGGATGCCGTCAACCCGCTCTCCTACGCCATTCTGGAGTCCTGCGGCCGCCTGCGTTCTACGCAGCCAAACCTGAGCGTGCGTTATCACGCGGGGATGAGTAATGACTTCCTCGATGCCTGCGTGCAGGTGATCCGCTGCGGCTTCGGGATGCCCGCCTTTAACAACGATGAAATCGTCATACCGGAATTCATTAAACTGGGCATTGAACCGCAGGACGCCTATGACTATGCGGCTATTGGATGTATCGAAACTGCTGTTGGCGGGAAATGGGGCTATCGTTGCACCGGCATGAGCTTTATTAACTTTGCCCGCGTGATGCTGGCGGCACTGGAAGGTGGGCGCGATGCCACCAGTGGCAAAGTCTTTCTGCCACAGGAAAAAGCGCTCTCAGCCGGTAACTTCAACAATTTCGACGAAGTGATGGACGCCTGGGATACACAGATCCGCTACTACACGCGTAAATCCATCGAAATTGAGTATGTCGTCGATACCATGCTGGAAGAGAACGTGCACGATATTCTGTGCTCCGCGCTGGTAGACGACTGCATTGAGCGGGCGAAAAGCATTAAGCAAGGCGGCGCGAAGTATGACTGGGTATCGGGTTTGCAGGTGGGTATTGCCAACCTCGGTAACAGCCTGGCTGCAGTGAAGAAACTGGTCTTTGAACAGGGCGCTATCGGTCAACAACAGCTGGCCGCCGCGCTGGCCGATGATTTTGACGGTCTGACCCATGAGCAGTTACGCCAACGACTGATCAACGGCGCGCCGAAATACGGTAACGATGACGATAGCGTTGATACGCTGCTGGCCCGCGCTTATCAGACCTATATCGATGAACTGAAACAGTATCATAATCCGCGTTACGGACGTGGCCCGGTTGGCGGCAATTACTACGCCGGGACCTCGTCTATTTCTGCAAACGTGCCTTTTGGCGCAGCAACGATGGCAACGCCGGATGGCCGTAAAGCACACACTCCACTGGCAGAAGGCGCCAGTCCGGCTTCCGGTACGGACCATCTCGGCCCAACGGCGGTAATTGGTTCGGTGGGTAAACTGCCGACCGGTTCGATTCTTGGCGGCGTGCTGTTAAATCAGAAGCTCAACCCGGCCACGCTGGAAAATGAATCCGATAAGCAAAAGCTGATGATCCTGCTGCGCACCTTCTTCGAAGAGCACAAAGGCTGGCATATTCAGTACAACATTGTCTCCCGTGAAACGCTGCTGGAAGCCAAAAAACACCCGGATCAATATCGTGACCTGGTGGTCCGTGTAGCAGGTTATTCCGCCTTCTTCACTGCACTTTCTCCGGATGCGCAAGACGACATCATCGCGCGTACTGAACATATGCTGTAAACAATATTGTCGGCCGGATGAGATTCCGCACCACCATCCGGCACGCTACCCTCCCCATTGCCGGATGCGCTGACGCTTATCCGGCCTACAACGATTCTCCCCGTAGCCGGGTAAGGCGAAGCTACCACCCGGCTTTTTACTTTCATTCGAAATTAAATTTGTGCTACAGGTCACATTGTTATTAGAATGTTTCTGGTTGCAGTAATCGCCAGGAGCCTATCTTTATGACCATCAAAGTTATCGTCACCGATATGGACG
Organism: Citrobacter sp. Cpo221; assembly: GCF_030332345.1. Lineage (NCBI taxonomy): Bacteria > Pseudomonadati > Pseudomonadota > Gammaproteobacteria > Enterobacterales > Enterobacteriaceae > Citrobacter > Citrobacter sp. Cpo221. Next base: position 549,350 of record NZ_JAOWIA010000029.1, on the reverse strand, counting down.
GAACTTTTCTCGACGACGCCAAGAAATACGATCGTGCACGTTTTATGGCGCAGTATCAGGAACTAAAAAAACGAAATATTGAATTTGTCGTGGCCAGCGGCAACCAGTATTACCAGCTGATCTCCTTTTTCCCGGAGCTCAAAGAGGAAATTTCCTTTGTCGCCGAGAACGGGGCGTTAGTTTTTGAACATGGCAAACAGCTATTTCACGGCGAGCTAACCCGCCACGAGTCCCGTATTGTCATTGGTGAACTGCTAAAAGATAAGCAGCTCAACTTTGTGGCTTGTGGGCTGCAAAGCGCTTACGTTAGCGAAAATGCGCCGGAGTCCTTTGTCGCATTGATGTCAAAACACTACCATCGCCTGAAACCTGTAAAAGATTATCAGGATATCGACGATGTGCTGTTCAAGTTCTCGCTAAATTTACCGGACCAACAAATCCCATTGGTTATCGATCACCTGCATGCTGCGCTGGACGGCATCATGAAGCCCGTCACCAGCGGCTTCGGGTTTATCGATCTGATCATTCCGGGCCTACATAAAGCCAACGGGATCAGCCGCCTGCTTAAACGCTGGAACCTGTCACCGCAAAACGTAGTCGCCATTGGCGATAGCGGCAACGACGCGGAAATGCTGAAAATGGCGCACCACTCTTTCGCCATGGCCAACGCGGCAGAGAGTATTAAAGCGATTGCTCGCTATCAGACCGACGACAACAACCATCAGGGCGCGCTGAACGTAATTCAGGCAGTGCTGGATAACACCTCCCCTTTTAACGTCTAATCCTGCCAACCGGGGTATCCCTCATCCCGGTTTTCACTCTTTTTCCATTTTGCTCACTCCATCAAGTTTTAAACTTGCGTTAACTAAATTTTAACTTATATTATCATCTGTAAGTTATTTTTGTTTCGAATGAAAGTTAATGCGAGGTGGATATGGCTTTTACTTTTACCAGCGACACGCTGCCCGCCGATCACAAAGCGGCAATCCGGCAGATGAAACGGCAACTGCGGGCACAGCTTGGGGATGTTCAGTTGATCTTCAATCAGTTGAGCGACGCTATCGCCGCCCGCGTGGCAGAAATCAACGCCCTCAAAGCACAGGGAGCCCCGGTGTGGCCAGTGATATCTTATGCAGATATCAAAGCTGGCCACGTAAATGCAGAGCAGCGTGAAGAAATTAAGCGTCGCGGATGCGCGGTTATTAAAGGTCATTTCCCTCGCGAACAGGCTCTCGGCTGGGACAGCTCAATGCTGGACTATCTGGACCGCAACCACTTTGACGACGTCTATAAAGGACCAGGCGATAATTTCTTCGGTACCCTGAGCGCATCACGACCTGAAATCTACCCCATCTACTGGTCCCAGGCGCAGATGCAGGCCCGCCAGAGTGAAGAAATGGCCAATGCACAGTCGTTTCTCAATCGTTTGTGGACCTTTACAAGCGAAGGTAAACAATGGTTTAACCCGGATGTCAGCGTTATTTACCCTGACCGCATTCGCCGTCGACCGCCGGGAACCACGTCCAAAGGGCTGGGCGCGCATACGGATTCCGGCGCGCTGGAACGCTGGCTTCTTCCGGCATATCAGCAGGTCTTTGCTCATGTATTCAATGGCAAGCTGGAAGATTACGATCCGTGGCAGGCGGCGCATCGCACCGAGGTAGAAGAGTACACGGTGGATAACACCACCAAATGTTCGGTATTCCGTACCTTCCAGGGCTGGACTGCACTGTCCGATATGCTGCCAGGTCAGGGATTGTTGCATGTGGTCCCGATCCCTGAAGCGATGGCGTATGTACTGTTACGCCCATTGCTTGACGATGTGCCAGAAGATGAACTTTGCGGCGTCGCGCCCGGCCGGGTGCTGCCGATTTCCACGCAATGGCATCCGCTGCTGATTGAAGCGTTAACCAGCATTCCACAACTGGACGCCGGAGACTCCGTCTGGTGGCATTGTGATGTGATTCACTCCGTCGCACCGGTGGAAAATCAGCAGGGTTGGGGTAACGTGATGTACATTCCTGCCGCACCGATGTGCGAAAAGAATCTGGCCTACGCCCACAAAGTGAAGGTCGCGCTGGAAAAGGGTGCGTCGCCGGGTGATTTTCCACGGGAGGATTATGAAACTAACTGGGAAGGACGCTTCACGCTGGAGGATTTGAATATACACGGTAAACGCGCGCTGGGGATTGTTTAATTTTATATACCCTTATCCCTAAGTATCCCGTGTTACAGGTGCAACCATCACACCTGTAACACGAGAACGACGGGATAATTATTCGACGCCTTTGCTACGCAGGTAATCTTCGTAGTTACCGGTGAAGTCAATTACACGTTCTGGCGTAATTTCAATCACGCGGGTTGCCAGCGAGCTGACGAACTCACGGTCGTGAGAAACGAAGATCAGCGTGCCCTGGTACATTTCCAGCGCCATGTTCAGCGACTCGATAGATTCCATATCCAGGTGGTTGGTCGGTTCATCCATAACCAGGATATTCGGTTTCTGCATCATCAGTTTACCGAACAGCATGCGTCCTTTTTCACCACCGGAGAGCACTTTCGCAGGTTTCTTGATATCGTCCTGGCTAAACAGCAGACGACCAAGGAAGCTACGTACTACCTGCTCATCATCGCCTTCTTGTTTCCACTGGCTCATCCATTCGAAAACAGTCAGATCGTTTTCGAACTCGTATTCATGATCCTGCGCGTAGTAACCGACCTGGGCGTTTTCAGACCACTTAACGGTACCGTTGTCCGGCTGCAAGTCGCCAACCAACGTTTTCAGCATAGTGGATTTACCCACGCCGTTGGCACCAATGATGGCAACCTTCTCCCCTACTTCCAGCAGCAGGTTGAAGTTTTTAAACAGCGGGCCTTCATCAAAACCTTTCGCCAGCGCTTCCACTTCCAGCGCGTTACGGAACAGTTTCTTATCCTGTTCGAAGCGGATAAACGGGTTCTGACGGCTGGACGCTTTCACTTCGTCGAGCTTAATCTTATCAATCTGACGCGCACGAGAAGTCGCCTGTCGAGATTTTGACGCGTTGGCGCTAAAGCGGCTGACGAAGGATTGCAGATCGGCAATCTGTGCTTTCTTCTTGGCGTTATCGGCCAGCAGACGTTCACGCGCCTGGGTTGCCGCCGTCATGTATTCGTCGTAGTTACCCGGATAAACACGCAGTTCGCCGTAGTCCAGATCCGCCATGTGCGTACAGACCATGTTCAGGAAGTGACGGTCGTGCGAAATGATGATCATGGTGCTGTCACGCTCGTTCAGCGTCTGCTCCAGCCAGCGGATAGTGTCGATATCCAGGTTGTTCGTTGGTTCGTCGAGCAGCAGAATGTCCGGGTTAGAGAACAGCGCCTGCGCCAGAAGCACACGCAGCTTCCAGCCGGGCGCGACTTCGCTCATCGGGCCGTAATGCTGTTCTACCGGAATGCCTACGCCCAGCAGCAGTTCACCCGCACGCGCTTCCGCAGAGTAGCCGTCCATTTCGCCATACTGAACTTCGAGGTCAGCCACTTTATAGCCGTCTTCTTCGCTCATCTCGGCCAGGCCGTAGATACGATCGCGCTCCTGCTTCACTTCCCACAGTTCAGCATGACCCATAATAACGGTGTCAAGCACGGTGAACTCTTCAAAGGCGAACTGATCCTGACGCAGCTTACCGATGCGCTCGTTCGGATCGAGTGAAACGTTACCCAGCGTCGGTTCGAGGTCGCCGCCGAGAATTTTCATAAAGGTGGATTTACCGCTACCGTTCGCGCCAATCAGGCCGTAACGATTGCCGCCGCCAAACTTGACGGAAATATTTTCAAACAGCGGCTTACTGCCGAACTGCATAGTGACGTTGCTGGAAACTAACACAGGCGTATCCTGAAAGAGAAAGAAATATGTGACAAACCGCTTATTATGCCATAAGTCTGCAATAAGATCGCGCCGTTCATGCTGCACAGATAAAGTGAAAGCAAAAGGAAAAAAATGTGATTTAGTACACATCCGAATTCCTTGTTGCTCAGAATGCACATATAATGCGTGCCCAACACTACATAAATCTCAACCCACTAGCCTGCTTGGCTTCAGAATCTCGCAAAAATGAATATGAAATTGACAACGCTTTTCGCGGCGGCGCTCGCGGTAGTTGGTTTTTGTAACACTGCTTCGGCCGTCACGTACCCGCTGCCTACCGATGGTAGTCGTTTAATTGGCCAAAACCAGGTTATCACCATTCCTGAAGGCAACACCCAGCCGCTGGAATACTATGCGGCAGAGTACCAGATGGGTCTGTCTAACATGCTGGAAGCCAACCCGGGCGTGGATACCTTCCTGCCGAAAGGCGGCACCGTGCTGAACATTCCTCAGCAGTTGATCCTGCCGGATACTGTGCATGAAGGTATTGTTATCAACAGCGCTGAAATGCGTCTGTACTACTACCCGAAAGGCACCAACACCGTAATTGTTCTGCCGATCGGTATCGGCCAGCTGGGCAAAGACACGCCAATCAACTGGACCACCAAAGTAGAACGTAAAAAAGCGGGCCCAACCTGGACGCCAACGGCGAAAATGCATGCGGAATACCGCGCTGCGGGCGAACCGCTGCCAGCCGTTGTTCCGGCAGGTCCGGATAACCCGATGGGACTGTACGCGCTGTATATCGGTCGCCTGTATGCTATCCACGGCACCAATGCTAACTTCGGCGTAGGCTTACGCGTCAGCCACGGTTGCGTGCGTCTGCGTAACGACGACATCAAATTCCTGTTTGAAAATGTGCCAGTCGGCACCCGCGTACAGTTTATCGATGAGCCGGTAAAAGCCACTACCGAACCAGACGGCAGCCGTTACATCGAAGTACATAACCCACTGTCTACGACTGAAGCACAGTTCGAAGGCGGAGAAATCGTACCGATTACCCTGACCAAGAGCATTACCAGCATCACCGGCCAGTCTGACGTCGATCAGGCCGTCGTTGAGCAGGCGGTACAGAACCGTTCAGGTATGCCGGTTCGTCTGAACTAATCTGCTATATATGCCCGATGGCGCTACGCTTATCGGGCCTACCAACGCAGTAGGCCGGATTAGGCGCCAGCCGCCATCCGGCACACCACATCAATTACATCAACAGCAGCAAACCATACCCCACCAGCGCCGCCCATATCAGCATCGGTACCGAATACCAATGAAAACGCCACCAGATCCGTCGGTCGTTTGCCATCCGTAACGCAATGAGATTCGCCAGCGATCCCGGCAACAGCCCAAAGCCACCCACATTAACCGCCCAGGCCAGCAGCAGCGTCGGCGGGACATAGTTCAGCAGCAAAATCGTACTGGGCACATTACTGATAAACTGCGACAAGCCAATAGCCGTTAACCAAAGTCCCGGTGCTGAGAGCGTGCCAATCTGGTGGGTAATCCCCTGCAAGGCCGGGAGCTGCGTCAGCAAATGCACATCAATGAACATCGCCATAAACACTAACAGCAACGTCCAGTCCACGCTGAGGATCACGCGACGCGCCAGCACCATGAACCCTGCCGCCACAATCGCCAGACCCCACAGCTCTTGCTTTAACTCCAGCGCCGCAAGGAAGACGATATACAGCGCCAGACAGCTCCATACCAGGCGTGGTTGCCAGTCAGGTGCGCGCGTACCGGTATGATAGTGCAACGCTTTAGGCGGGAAACTGAACCAGCACAGCACCACCAGCGTCAGCATCATGGCCCCCGCAAGCGGCGCCATTTGCCAGGTAAACGCGGTAAACGATAAGCCTGAGCGTCCCCACATCAGAATGTTTTGTGGATTGCCTATTGGCGTGAGCAACGATCCGGCATTTACCGCCAGCGCCTCAAAGATAATCAGGCGATTCACCGGAATGGCACATAATTTTTTCAGCGTGATGGTTAGCGGAACAACAATAAACAATGCAACGTCGTTGGTCAGAAACGTCGACAACAACGCCGCCGCCAGCACCATAAATATCGCCAGCTGGCGCTCTGTTTTGAAGCGGCGGGTCATCTTGCGCCCTAACACATCGAAATAACCGCTTAGCTCTACGCCTTTGGTCAGTAACATCAGGCCGCTAAGCGTGATAATCGTGTGCCAGTCAATCGCCCCTGGCCAGGACCGGGGCGTAAATGGCGTGAACAGACTCAGTACAACCCCAACGATGATTAACAGCTGGAAAAAACGATCGCGCTGTAAGGCACGTAATAAAGGAAAACTCATTCAGAGCCAGTTCCTTGCTGTTGCGTAAACCGGCTAAAAGCCTCCAGCGTTTCCTTACTGACGTGATGCTCCATCCCCTCCGCGTCGCGACGGGCAATTTCCGGGCTGATGCCTAACATCAACAGGAAATTTTCCACAATCTGATGACGTTCCCGGCTCTCCTGGGCTAGTCGTTCACCTTCTGCGGTTAAAAACACCCCACGCCACGGAATCATTTCAATCAATCCGACTGAAGCAAGGCGCTTAAGCATTTTAGCAACCGTCGGCTGAGAAACCCCAAGTCGCGCTGCCATATCCACCTGGCGCGCTTCACCCACCTCAATAATGAGATCGGAAATCAGCTCTACGTAGTCATCAATCAGTTCGCGGCGATGCGCCTCCCGGACCTGACGAAATCCTTCAACGTGTTCTTCGACATTCACCAATTGCGTCACTTTTTTTGTTGTTGGCATACCTGCGCGACGACTCATTCTGCTTCCTCGTTACTGTGACGCGTTAACGGCATCTGATTAGAGAGCGCTCATTGTAAACCAGAGTTGCGTGGGCACAAAAAATTAACGTTTTAGCAATAGCTATATAATATAGCCTGTGCTATATCTGTATATAATAAAGACATCCCTCAAGGACTGATGGGATCGTGAAGTCAGGAGGTTTACATGAATGAATTTAAGAGGTGTATACGCGTGTTTAGCCACTCTCCCTTTAAAGTACGGTTGATGCTGATCTCTATGCTGTGTGACATGATTAACAGCAAACCAGAGCAGGATAAACCTTCAGAAAAATAATGCGGCGTCGCGGTACGCCGCTTCATTTTCCTACCGTCATCCGGGTACGGTGGTGGTTTTCGTCTCAATAACCCTTCTTTTTGTCAGTTTTGCCACGTCCCTCGCAAAACAATTTCTTTGTAGTAGTTGACCTTCTCTTGCGCACACTCTATCTTTTCGCAGCCCTGCGTATATTGCGGCTCGCGGATGCGGACCCTATCCCTCTTCTCGCTCTCTCAGGCAGGCAATGACCCTTAGCGCCAGGGTAAGCACATGGCGTTTTTGTAACAGTGGCATATGAATTTAACCCTCAAAGATTCAATCATTGCTCGTAGCCGGGCAATTAGTCCGTGGACTGGCCTCTATTTCTTACAGTCTCTGCTGATCAACCTTGCACTGGGCTATCCACTTAGCCTGCTCTATAGCGTTGCTTTCACCTGTATATTGATGCTGCTGTGGCGTAGCGCGCCGCGCGCGCAGAAAGCACTGATTGGCATTTGCTCACTCGTTGCGGCAATGTATTTTCCGTTCGGCCAGGCTTACGGCTCACCGAACTTCAATACCTTACTGGCGCTGCACTCAACCAATATGGAAGAGTCAACCGAGATCCTGACCATCTTCCCCTGGTACAGTTATCTGGTTGGAGTGTTTATTTTTGCCCTTGGCGTTATCGCCGTACGCCGTAAAAAAGATGTGCAGCAGCGCAGCTGGAATAAGTTCGACAGCATTTGTTTGCTGTTTAGCGTTGTCGCATTCTTTGTTACCCCGGTACAAAACCTGGCCTGGGGCGGCGTGTTCAAGCTGAAAGATACTGGCTATCCGGTTTTCCGTTTCGCCAAGGACGTTATCGTCAATAACAACGAAGTGCTCGACGAACAAGAGCGTATGGCGAAACTGTCGAGCGTAAAAGACAGCTGGACGGTAACCGCCGTTAAACCGAAGTATCACACCTACGTCGTGGTGATCGGTGAAAGCGCCCGCCGCGATGCGTTAGGCGCGTTTGGCGGTCACTGGGATAACACCCCGTTTGCCAGCTCCGTTAACGGCTATATCTTCGCGGATTACATTGCTGCCAGCGGTTCAACGCAAAAATCGCTCGGCTTAACGCTTAATCGGGTAGTGGATAATAAACCCCAGTTCCAGGATAACTTTGTCACCCTGGCTAACCGTGCGGGCTTCCAGACATGGTGGTTTTCCAATCAGGGACAGATTGGTGAATACGATACGGCCATCGCCAGCATTGCGAAGCGAGCTGATGAAGTTCAGTTCCTCAAAAGCGGTGACTTTGAAGCGGATAAAAACACCCGTGACGAAGCGCTGTTGAAGATGACTGCCCAGGTGCTGGCAACCGAGCGCACTCAACCACAGCTCATCGTGCTGCATTTAATGGGCTCGCATCCGCAGGCCTGTGACCGAACACAGGGTAAATACGAGACTTTCGTCCAGTCAAAAGAGACATCTTGTTATCTGTACACCATGACGCAGACGGATGACCTGCTTCGCCAGCTTTACGAGCAGTTACGTAACAGCGGTAATAGCTTCTCGATGGTCTATTTCTCCGATCATGGCCTCGCGTTTAAAGAGCGGGGAAAAGAGGTGCAGTACCTGGCGCATGACGATCAGTTCCAGCAGAATTTCCAGGTGCCTTTCATGGTGCTTTCGAGCGATGATAAAGCGCATCGGGTGATTAAAGCCCGTCGCTCCGCCAATGATTTCCTCAGTTTTTTCTCGCAGTGGACAGGGATCAGCGCAAAGGAAATCACCAACAGCTACCGCTTTATCTCAGAGAAAAAAGCCGGGCCGGTGTACATCACCAACTTCAAACTGCAGAAGGTGGACTACAACCATCTGGGTACCGATATTTTCTCAACCAAATAATACGCTTGTAGGCCGGATAAGACGCACTGTGTCTTATCCGGCCTACAACGAACTTCCTTCCAGGATTACAGACAAAAAAAATCCGCCCCAAGAGGCGGATTTTTCATATCACCGAAGTGATTAGAAGCGGTAACCCACGCCAGCAATCCAGGTGCCAACGTCAACGCTACGAATACGGCTCTGCTCGTAGGAGAAGTCCAGAGCAACGTTTTCGATCGGGTTGAACTGCAGGCCCGCACCATAAGAGAAACCGTAGTCGCTGGTGCTGTGGTTGTAAGTCGAAGATTCTACGTTCTGGAATTTACCGTAACCAACACCCACAACGCCGTAGATGCTTGCCCAGTCGTTCAGACGGTAAGCCGGACCAGCAGTGATGCCGTAGTATTGGGTTTTGTTGTAGTCGCCAGAAGCATCGGTACGATCTTTTTCAGTGTAAGTGAAGGAACCGATAACACCCAGCGGGTTGTTGTCCTGCTCGTAGCGATACTTCAGGTTGAAACCGTTCATTTTGTTCGCTGCGCCCTGAGCATCGCTCTGAGCGTAACCACCGGTAACGGTAGAAGTAGCAGCTACAGCAGTACCTGCGGAGAAAGCCAGAACAGCGGCCAGTGCTGAAAGACATGCAATTTTTTTCATAACCACCTCAAATGTGCTTCAAGTAAATCTTAAGTTTTAAATATACCAAAAATTGATGGGAAACTCTTTGCGATTCGCGATGTCTAACGGGGTCTTTCATGTAACAGAACATTTCAAAAACCCGCTATCTCTTTCAATTAACATCACTTTTTCAATTGAAAATACCATTATTGCGCGCACAATATGGCACATTCATCCAGAACATTCCTAATCACACAGATTATTAATCCATCGTTTTCATGCCATTGTACGGAACTGAGCAATTTTTTTTTCAACGAATACTCAACCAGTTGAGCGTAATTCCATTACACTCGCTGTTTTACTTTTCTATACATAAAATCATCTGCGTCGTAACAATGCTGAAGCGTGGCACAGATGGAGATGTGTAATCATCATTTGACAGGAGAAAGGATGCCGGGGTTGTCACGTAAAGCGCCAGTCTGGTTGCCTATTTTGGTTTTGCTTATTGCTATGTCCTCCATTCAAAGCGGAGCATCACTGGCAAAATCGTTGTTCCCACTCGTCGGTGCGCCAGGCGTTACCGCGCTGCGCCTTGCGCTGGGTACGCTCATTCTTATCACTTTCTTTAAGCCCTGGCGTTTACGATTCGCCAAAGAACAACGCCTGCCGCTACTGTTTTATGGCCTGTCTCTGGGCGGGATGAACTACCTTTTCTACCTGTCAATCCAAACCGTCCCACTGGGAATCGCCGTGGCGCTGGAATTTACCGGCCCGCTCGCGGTAGCGCTGTTTTCATCCCGACGCCCGGTGGATTTCATTTGGGTTGCGTTGGCAGTGCTCGGGCTTTGGTTCCTGCTGCCTCTGGGTCAGGACGTTTCTCACGTAGATTTAACGGGTGCTGCACTGGCGCTGGGGGCTGGTGCCTGCTGGGCCATCTATATTCTTACCGGGCAGCGAGCCGGCGCGGAACACGGTCCTGCGACCGTCGCGGTAGGGTCATTTATTGCAGCACTGGTATTTGTACCAATCGGCGCACTCCAGGCCGGAGATGCCCTGTGGCACTGGTCCATTCTGCCGTTAGGTCTGGCCATTGCAGTCCTCTCTACTGCGCTTCCCTATTCACTGGAGATGATTGCGTTGACGCGCCTGCCTACGCGTACTTTCGGTACATTGATGAGCATGGAACCCGCGCTGGCCGCGATTTCCGGAATGATCTTCCTCGGTGAAACGCTGACGCTTATCCAGACGCTCGCTCTGGGCGCTATTATTGTCGCATCAATGGGCTCTACGCTCACTATTCGTAAAGAGCCACAAATAAAACAAGTCGACGTGAATTAACCACGTAATATTCTGCATGGTTTGCATAATCATGCAGAATATCCAATTGTAAATCTGCGTGATAATAATTCTAATAAATATAATTTTCTCATCCACATATTTCATTTAATCTTAAAATTAACATAAAAATAACACCACGCAAGTAACAAAACACTCATTGCATTGATTTTATTTGATATTTTATATTTACCCTCGTCTTCGCTATTAAAGTGATAGGCAACACCGGAAACAAAAATCCAAATTTAGCGCTATACTTAATTCCGTTGAAGAGTTGGGACATAAATATCAAGAGGATATGAAAATATGAGTACCGCGAAACTGGTAAAAACAAAAGCATCCGCCCTCCTTTATACCCGCAACGATGTGTCTGATAGCGAAAAGAAAGCGACCGTAGAACTGCTGAATCAGCAAGTAATCCAATTCATTGACCTGTCATTGATCACCAAACAGGCTCACTGGAACATGCGCGGTGCAAACTTCATTGCAGTACATGAAATGCTGGATGGCTTCCGTACAGCTTTGACCGATCACCTCGACACCATGGCTGAACGCGCCGTACAGTTGGGCGGTGTGGCACTGGGCACAACTCAGGTTATTAATAGCAAAACGCCTCTGAAAAGTTACCCGCTGGATATCCATAGCGTACAGGACCACTTAAAAGAGCTGGCCGAACGTTATGCCGTAGTTGCAAACAGCGTACGTAAAGCTATCAGCGAAGCAAAAGACGAAGATACCGCGGATATCTTTACCGCAGCTTCTCGCGACCTCGATAAATTCCTGTGGTTTATCGAAGCCAACATTGAGTAACAGCAGACATAAGAATTACCTATATAACCCTCGCTCCGGCGGGGGTTTTGCACATCTATGGTGCATAACATTGATCATTCGTCACTCCAAAGTAAATTATTTGTAATAATCACCTCACACAATCGTTAACGAAAGATTGTTTTATCAACAATTTTTACGCTAAATAGTCATACCGTTTGCACCGTGACTGGTTCGCACCAAATGAGTGCCCCAAAACGGTGCAGATTACTCACTTTGCCCTACTTATTGTGCAACAAAACGAGACACCCTCTTGTTAAAACAATGAGTTGCAAAATTGGCACGATTTTTTCATTAAGCCATATGTTCTCGCAGGGGATCGCCCCGTGGATATAAAAGGAAATCCTATGAAGTCTGTATTAAAAGTTTCACTGGCTGCACTTACCCTGGCTTTTGCGGTGTCCTCCCATGCCGCAGATAAGAAACTGGTTGTCGCAACCGACACCGCGTTTGTACCGTTTGAATTCAAACAGGGTGACAAATACGTTGGTTTTGATGTGGATCTGTGGGCTGCCGTGGCCAAAGAACTGAAACTGGATTATGAACTGAAACCAATGGATTTCAGCGGCATCATCCCGGCTCTGCAAACCAAAAATATCGACCTGGCACTGGCAGGTATCACCATCACCGATGAGCGTAAAAAAGCGATCGACTTCTCCGACGGCTACTACAAAAGCGGTCTGTTAGTGATGGTGAAAGCGAATAACAACGACGTCAAAAGCGTAAAAGATCTGGATGGTAAAGTCGTTGCGGTTAAGAGTGGCACCGGTTCCGTTGATTACGCGAAAGCGAATATCAAAACCAAAGACCTGCGTCAGTTCCCGAACATCGATAACGCATATATGGAACTGGGCACCAACCGCGCAGACGCTGTACTGCACGACACACCAAACATTCTTTACTTCATCAAAACAGCTGGCAATGGTCAGTTCAAAGCTGTAGGCGAATCGCTGGAAGCCCAGCAGTACGGTATCGCCTTCCCGAAAGGCAGCGACGACCTGCGTGAGAAAGTGAACGGCGCACTGAAAACGCTGAAAGAGAACGGTACTTACAACGAAATCTACAAAAAATGGTTCGGTACTGAACCTAAATAATAACAGGCAGCGTTGCCCGGTAGCGTGATGCTTACCGGGCCTACGCCTGGATTTTTGAGACCTGTAGGCCGGATAAGCACAGCACATCCGGCAAAACGGGCATTTGAATATTTACACCACGGTAACAGGAACGACATATGCAGTTTGACTGGAGTGCCATCTGGCCCGCCATCCCGCTTTTGATTGAAGGCGCCAAAATGACCCTGTGGATCTCGGTCCTCGGTCTGGCTGGCGGTCTGATAATCGGACTTGCAGCAGGGTTTGCGCGCACTTTCGGCGGTTGGATCGCCAACCACGTAGCGCTGGTGTTTATCGAAGTCATTCGCGGTACGCCAATCGTTGTGCAGGTAATGTTTATTTACTTCGCTCTGCCAATGGCATTTAACGATTTACGCATTGACCCCTTTAGCGCCGCCGTTGTCACCATCATGATCAACTCCGGGGCCTATATTGCGGAAATCACCCGCGGTGCGGTGCTCTCAATCCATAAAGGGTTCAGCGAAGCCGGTTTGGCGCTTGGACTTTCACGCACAGAGACTATCCGCCACGTTATTTTACCTCTCGCACTGCGTCGTATGCTGCCGCCGCTGGGCAACCAGTGGATCATCAGCATTAAAGATACCTCGCTGTTTATTGTCATTGGCGTCGCTGAACTGACCCGTCAGGGCCAGGAAATCATTGCCGGTAACTTCCGCGCACTGGAAATCTGGAGCGCCGTTGCGGTGTTCTATCTGATCATTACGCTGGTGCTGAGCTTCATTCTGCGTCGTCTGGAAAGAAGGATGAAAATCCTGTGATTGAATTTAAAAACGTTTCTAAGCACTTTGGTCCAACCCAGGTGCTGCACAATATTGACCTGAACATTCAGCAGGGTGAAGTCGTGGTGATTATCGGGCCGTCAGGATCCGGTAAATCTACCCTGCTGCGCTGCATTAACAAGCTGGAAGAGATAACCTCCGGCGATCTGATCGTCGACGGTCTGAAAGTAAACGATCCGAAGGTAGACGAGCGCTTAATCCGTCAGGAAGCCGGAATGGTATTTCAGCAGTTTTACCTGTTCCCACATCTGACGGCGCTGGAAAACGTCATGTTTGGACCGCAGCGCGTACGCGGGGCGAATAAAGAACAGGCCGAGAAACTGGCGAAAGAGCTGCTGGCAAAAGTGGGTCTGGCCGAACGTGCACATCACTACCCTTCTGAACTGTCCGGCGGTCAACAACAGCGTGTGGCTATCGCCCGTGCGCTGGCGGTAAAACCGAAAATGATGCTGTTTGATGAGCCAACCTCAGCACTCGACCCGGAACTGCGCCATGAAGTTCTGAAAGTTATGCAGGACCTGGCGGAAGAAGGGATGACCATGGTGATTGTGACCCACGAAATTGGCTTTGCCGAAAAAGTGGCTTCACGCCTGATTTTCATTGATAAGGGACGAATTGCCGAAGACGGTAATCCGCAGGCCCTGATTGAAAATCCACCCAGCCAACGCTTACAGGAATTCTTGCAGCACGTTTCCTGATAGCTCAACCTCCCTTCGCCCGAAGGGAGGTTTTTCACCAGAATCCTCTCATTTCAATTCCCTCCCGCCCTGACAACTATACTTATCCTTTTGAATTTGTTTTCTCATGGGAGGAGTCATGCGCTGGATCCTGTTCATCTTTGTTTGTCTGTTGAGTCTTCCGGCACAAGCAGTGACGATACCTGGCGTCACCACGCCAACGTCAACCAACGCACAAACCGCCCCGGCAAAGGAGCCAGATGTTGAACAGAAGAAAGCAGCTTACGGCGCACTGGCTGATGTGCTGGAAAATGACACCTCGCGGAAGGAACTGATCGATCAATTACGCAAAGTGGCAACTGCGCCCCCTGCTGAGCCGGTGCCAACCATTGTCCCACCCACGTTAACGGAAGAAAAAACGGTACTGGAAAACGTCACGGATGTCACCCGGCACTACGGTGAGGCGCTCTCCAGCCGCTTTGCCCAGCTTTATCGCAATATTACCGATGCACCGCACAAGACCTTTAACTCGCAAACGTTCACCAATGCCCTGACTCATTTTTTAATGCTGGCGGCGTCAGTGTTCGGGTTTTACTGGCTGATCCGCCTGTGCGCGCTGCCTCTGTATCGCAAAATGGGGCAATGGGCACGGCGGAAAAACCGCGAACGCAGCAACTGGCTGCAGCTTCCGGCGATGATCGTTGGCGCATTCATTATTGATTTGCTTCTGCTGGCGCTGACATTGTTTGTCGGGCAGATACTGAGCGACAGAATGAATGCCGGCAGTCGCACCATCACCTTTCAGCAAAGCCTGTTTCTCAATGCCTTTGCCCTGATTGAGTTCTTCAAAGCCATTTTGCGTCTGATATTTTGCCCAACGGTGGCTGAACTACGCCCGTTTAACATTCAGGATGCCGGTGCGCGCTACTGGAATCGGCGTTTGAGTTCATTAAGCAGTTTGATTGGTTACGGGCTTATAGTTGCCGTTCCCATTATCTCCAATCAGGTCAATGTGCAGGTCGGCGCGATGGCCAACGTCATCATCATGCTGTGTATCACGCTATGGGCGCTGTACCTGATTTTCAGAAACAAGAAAGAGATAACGCTGCATTTACAGAATCTGGCAGAAAGATCGTTAGCTTTTTTCAGCCTGTTTATCCGCGCCTTTGCGATGGTATGGCACTGGCTGGCCAGCGCCTACTTCATTGTGCTGTTTTTCTTTTCGCTGTTTGATCCGGGCAACAGCCTGAAATTCATGATGGGCGCTACGCTGCGCAGCCTGGTAATCATTGGAATTGCCGCCTTTGTTTCCGGCATGTTTTCCCGCTGGATAGCCAAAACTATTACCCTTTCGCCACACACCCAGCGCAGCTATCCGGAATTACAAAAACGACTAAATGGCTGGCTGTCGACGGCGTTAAGCGTGGCCAGGATCCTGACGGTGTGCGTTGCGGTGATGCTGCTATTGAATGCCTGGGGATTGTTCGACTTCTGGAACTGGCTGCATTACGGCGCAGGAGAAAAAACGGTGGATATTCTGATCCGTATCGCGCTGATTTTATTCTTCTCCGCCATCGGCTGGACGATCCTTGCCAGCCTGATTGAAAATCGTCTGGCTTCCGATATTCACGGACGCCCGCTACCCAGCGCTCGTACCCGAACCCTGTTGACGCTGTTTCGCAACGCGCTGGCGGTGATCATCAGCACGATCACCATCATGATTGTGCTGTCGGAAATTGGCGTTAATATCGCCCCATTGCTGGCCGGGGCCGGGGCGCTGGGGTTGGCTATCTCTTTCGGCTCGCAAACGCTGGTAAAAGATATTATTACCGGGATTTTTATTCAGTTTGAAAATGGCATGAACACCGGCGACCTGGTGACCATCGGTCCACTCACCGGTACGGTTGAACGAATGTCCATTCGTTCTGTGGGCGTGCGTCAGGACACCGGGGCGTACCATATCATTCCCTGGTCATCGATTACGACCTTCGCCAACTTTGTGCGTGGAATTGGATCGGTCGTCGCCAATTACGACGTAGACCGCCATGAGGATGCGGATAAAGCGAATCAGGCGTTGAAAGACGCAGTTGCTGCGGTGATGGAAAAAGATGATATTCGCGGGCTGATTATCGGCGAGCCGTCGTTTGCCGGGATTGTAGGATTAACCAATACGGCATTCACGCTACGGGTCTCGTTTACCACCTTACCGCTGAAGCAGTGGACGGTACGTTTTGCGCTCGACAGCCAGGTGAAGAAATACTTCGATCTGGCCAACATACGCGCCCCGGTACAGACGTATCAAGTGTTACCTGCACCAGGGAATGGTCCTGCGTCGGCGGCAAGCGAACCGCTACCGCCAACCGAGCCAACGCTTTAGCGTTTACGCGCCATAAAACGACGACGCTGATCGTTATCCATAAAGGTCCAGGCAATAAAGCGGCTCTGCTTTTGCCCCTGGGCCATCTCTTTCTTGACCACTTTCACCGCGCCCGCATCCGTTAATCCGTGGTACAGCGGAGGCAAGTTCTCGCCGCGAGAAACCAGTGTAGTAAACCACATCACCTGGCGACCAAAGGCCTGGCTTTCAGCAATCATTTTCTTGATGAACGCCACTTCACCGCCTTCACACCACAACTCCTGCTGCTGTCCGCCAAAGTTCAGCGCATCGTCTTTGTCCTGTCCCAGATTACGGCGTTTGCGCTCGCTTCCGGCACGGGCTGAGGCCGCAGAATCATGGAATGGCGGGTTACATAATGTGGCTTCATACTGCTCATTTTTGTGAATGATGCCGTTGAAGATTGCCGTTGCATCTTTCTGGCGACGCAGACGAATAGCACGGGTTAATCCCGGATTGGCGTTGACGATCGCCTGAGCGCTGTTAAACGCTTCGCTACTGGTTTCACTACCCGTGAATCGCCAGCCATATTCATGCACGCCGATCAGTGGATAAATACAGTTTGCCCCAACTCCCACGTCCAGCACGCTCGCATTTGCCGGAATGGTTCCGCTGGTTTCACTCAACAGATCGGCCAAATGGTGTATGTAGTCAGCACGACCAGGCACCGGCGGACACAAAAAACCATCTGGAATATCCCAGTTTTTCACCGCATAAAAATGCGCCAGTAGCGCTTTATTGAGCGCCTTTACTGCCTGCGGATTCGCGAAATCAACACTCTGCTCGCCGCCGGGCGTGAGGGTGAGAAATTGCGTCAGCTCGGGCGTAACCTGGCATAAAGTCGCAAGATCATAACGGCCATTGTGGCGGTTGCGTGGGTGTAATCCCGGTTTCAGAGCGGACATAGCATTCTCCTTTTAACAGCGGCGTAAGATACCCGCATAACGCCACGCGGTAAACACACACAACAAGGAAATTTGATTTTTTACACCTGTTTGACGCTTTGCGAATTGTTCAAAAAACAGACAGCTCATCACCAATTTTTTGCGGTAAATGTCATCCGCTGACGACCTAAACTTATCAGGCACACCTGTTGTTTTTCAGAGGATATCACCATGAAGAAATGCCTCACATTACTTGCTGCTACCGTACTTTCCGGCATGACATTTGCCTCCTTTGCTGCACAGCCATACACCAGCCCAGCTACCGGTCAGCTACAAGCTTCCGGCACAGTATCCGCTACCGGCGCCTCTAACCTGAGCGACCTCGAAGACAAGCTGGCAGAGAAAGCGAAAGAGCAAGGGGCAAAAGGCTTTGTCGTTGATTCTGCGGGCGGCAAAAATCAGATGTACGGTACCGCAACCATCTATAAGTAACCCCCCATCTCAGCCCAACTGCATTCACCCCGAATGCAGTTTTCTGCGTGCGGTTCACTTCATTGCAGCTCAATTTGTAATCAATATGTTGGCATTTTGAATCCAATGTAAATAAATGTATTTATTTTTGAATTAATGAATGCTAAAACGTCGCACTGATTAGTAATGCTTATCAAAATCATTATCAATTACACATTCATTTCCGCGAGGCCTGCAGGGTATAACATCCATAGAGATGTCCCTTCGCGCGAGTGAAACCGTCCACTCAAACAATAATAAGTCACTCATTAACATGGATAAAAATCGCAACTTGCCGTCCAGTAGCTTTCACTCACTGACTTTTTTTGCCGGTCTGTGCATTGGCCTGTCCCCTATAGCTCAGGCTGTCGCTGCGGACGACCAGGATAAAAAACAAGAAGACACTCTGGTCGTTGAAGCGGCCAAACCTTCGCTGTACGCCCCAACACAGTCTGCCGACCCTAAATTCTCCCGTCCGGTGGCGGATACAACCCGCACCATGACGGTGATTTCTGAGCAGGTGATTAAGGATCAAGGCGCAACAAATCTGACCGACGCGCTGAAAAACGTCCCGGGCGTTGGCGCATTTTTCGCCGGTGAGAATGGTAACTCCAGCACCGGAGACGCGGTTTACATGCGTGGTGCGGATACCTCGAACAGTATTTATATCGACGGTATCCGTGATATTGGCAGCGTCACGCGCGACACCTTCAATACCGAACAAGTGGAAGTAATCAAAGGTCCTTCCGGTACCGACTATGGACGTAGCGCACCGACTGGCTCTATCAATATGATCAGCAAACAGCCACGCACCGACTCAGGAATCGATGCATCGGCCAGCGTCGGTAGCGCCTGGTTCCGCCGTGGTACGCTGGACATTAACCAGGTCATCGGCGAGACCACCGCCGCACGTTTAAACCTGATGGGCGAAAAAACGCATGATGCCGGTCGCGATAATGTTAAGAATGAACGTTACGGTGTGGCCCCCTCTCTCGCTTTTGGCTTAGGGACTGAGAACCGACTGTACCTGAACTATCTACATGTCACCCAGCACAACACGCCGGATGGCGGCATCCCTACCATTGGCCTGCCGGGATATTCCGCACCTTCTGCGGGGACTTCTGCACTGAATCATTCAGGCAAAGTGGATACGCATAATTTCTACGGTACCAACTCGGATTATGACGATTCGACAACCGATACCGCGACGATGCGTTTTGAACATGACCTGAACGACAGCACCACTATTCGCAACACCACCCGCTGGTCGCGCATTAAACAGGATTATCTGATGACGGCGGTGATGGGCGGCGCGTCTAACATCACCCAACCCACCAGCAGCGTCGACAGCTGGACCTGGTCACGCCTGGCAAATACCAAGGATGTCAGCAATAAGATCTTGACCAACCAGACCAACCTGACCTCAACGTTCTACACGGGATCCATCGGTCACGACATCAGCACCGGTGTGGAGCTGACGCGCGAAACACAAACCAACTATGGCGTGGCGCCGATCACCCCACCACCGGTGAATATCTATCACCCCGACAGCAATGTGAATATCGGCGGATTGTCTCGTAACGGCGCCAACGCTAACGGGCAAACAGACACCTTCGGTGTATACGCTTTTGATACGCTACAAATTACCCGTGAATTCGAGCTGAACGGTGGTATTCGCCTCGACAATTACCGCACAGAATATGACAGCGCCACCGCTTGCGGCGCTTCCGGTCGCGGCGCAGTCGCGTGCCCGACAGGCGTGGCTAAAGGTTCCCCGATCACCACTGTGGATACTGCCAAATCAGGCAATCTGGTGAACTGGAAAGCTGGCGCGCTGTATCACCTGACCGATAACGGTAACGTGTACATCAACTATGCCGTTTCTCAGCAACCGCCGGGCGGCAGCAACTTTGCTCTTGCTCAGGGCGGCAGCGGTAACAGTGCGAATCGTACCGATTTCAAACCGCAGAAAGCGAAAACCAGCGAGATCGGCACCAAATGGGAGGTGCTGGATAAGCGCCTGCTGTTAACCGCTGCGATTTTCCGCACGGATATTGAGAATGAAGTTGAGCAGAACGACGACGGTACCTATTCCCAGTACGGAGAGAAACGCGTTGAAGGCTACGAGCTCTCGGTAGCAGGCAACATCACCCCCGCATGGCAGATTATTGGGGGTTACACCCAGCAACGCGCGACCATCCACAGCGGTAAAAACGTTGCTCAGGATGGCTCCTCTTCCCTGCCATATACACCGGAACATGCGTTCACGCTGTGGAACCAGTATCAGGCTACCGATGATATCTCCGTTGGCGCAGGCGCTCGCTACGTGGGTAGTATGCATCGCGGTTCCGACGGTGCAGTGGGTACGCCATCCTACACTGAAGGTTACTGGGTCGCTGACGCCAAACTGGGCTATCGCGTGAATCACAATCTCGATTTCCAGCTAAACGTCTATAACCTGTTCGACACCGATTATGTATCCTCCATAAACAAGAGTGGATACCGTTATCATCCGGGCGAGCCAAGAACTTTCCTGCTCACCGCCAATATGCATTTCTAATCCATCGCGTGGGGCGTAAGCCCCACTTTCAGGAGAAATACTGATGATGTACCACATTCCCGGCGTTCTGTCGGCGCAGGATGTAGCCTGGTTTCGTGAACAACTGGACGCTGCCGACTGGGTTGATGGCCGCGCAACCACCGGCGCTCAGGGGGCGCAGGTAAAAAACAACCAGCAGGTGAATACGCAAAGTGAACGCTACGGCGTTTTACAACAGGCGGTACAGACTGCGGTAAGTAACAGCGCGCTTTTCTTCGCCGCAGCACTACCGAAAACGCTCTCCACACCGCTGTTTAATCGCTACCAGGACAACGAGACCTACGGTTTTCACGTCGACGGTGCGGTGCGTAGCCATCCGCAAAACGGCTGGATGCGCACGGACCTTTCCGCAACTTTATTCCTGAGTAACCCGAATGATTATGAAGGGGGAGAACTGCTGGTCAATGATACTTACGGCCAGCATGCGGTGAAGCTTCCGGCAGGCGATCTGGTGCTTTACCCTTCCAGCAGCCTACATTGCGTCACGCCAGTGACCCATGGCGTTCGTGTAGCGTCTTTTATGTGGATACAGTCGATGGTCCGTGACGACAAAAATCGCGCCATGCTTTTTGAACTGGATAAAAACATTCAATCCCTGAAAGCTCGCCATGGGGAGAGCAGCGAGATCCTGTCATTACTCAATCTCTACCATAACCTGCTGCGTGAATGGTCTGAAATCTGATACTGCTGGCGCGTGGTCGTTTTTCAGCCATCACCTTCGCTATACTTAGTCTGTAGACATCAGCAGGAGGTACACATGGCATCCGGATGGGCAAATGACGACGCGGTTAACGAACAGATCAACAATACTATTGAAGATGCTGTTGCCCGCGCTCGCGGTGAGTTACCGACGGGGGAAAGTCTGTATGAATGCGAAGAATGCGGCAATCCTATCCCTCAGGCCAGACGTGAGGCCGTGCCAGGGGTACGCTTGTGCATCGCCTGCCAACAGGATAAAGATTCACATAACTCAGCATTTTCAGGATATAATCGCAGAGGTTCGAAAGACAGCCAGCTACGTTGACTTATCTTTACCAAAAGTTTCAGCGCATACGATTTCCTTTACGAGCACGATTTTTTGCACCCTGTGTAGCAAAATGTGCCGTTGTCGCCTTCTCTGTAAAGCGCAATGACAAGAACTGTAAATCCCTTACTCGAATTTATTAATATTCAATAAGTTATTTGTCATTCAATTTATTTGATTGATGTGGTCAATTCTATTCGATTTTCTCTCACCAAAAAAAACGTGATACTTATCACATCGACGGAACAACGTCTTCTTAAAGAACACTGACTAACAGAACAACCCTGCGAGAGATTAATCATGAAAAATATCAAATTTGCTGTTGCTGCCATCGCCCTGTCTACCCTGTCATTTGGCGTTTTCGCTGCCGAGCCGGTTTCCTCTACTCAGGCGCAAAACATGAACAAAATTGGTGTGGTATCTGCTGACGGCGCTACTACGCTGGACGGCCTGGAAGCCAAACTGGCTGAGAAAGCGAATGCAGCTGGCGCAACTGGCTACAGCATCACTTCCGCTATCGGCAAAGACAAAATGAGCGGCACCGCGGTTATCTATAAATAACCGAAAGATTACCTGTACGACCCAATGCTCCAACCCTCATTGACCCTGTTTGTTACCCTTTGTTTGCCCGTCCGCCACTGGACGGGCTTTTTTTTGCCTATTTTTCCAGCCGTTGACAGAATTCCTGCAACACGGTGTCTGGCATCCCAATTTGCAGTGCCGCCTCACAAATCGCTTGCCAGCTTCCGGCATCCAGCGGAATACCGTGTTCCAGCCGTTCCTCGCGAGTATTCACTTCCCACTCCCCAGGCAACAGGATCGGGGCATCTTCAGCATGCGGGGACGCTTTCACCCACTCAGCAAATGCCGCGACCTGGTTGTCGCAGTCCGGCGCGCCGAACAGTTGTGGATTCATAATGATGGTGGTCATACAGTTAATGATGGCGTCCGCGCTGGTCTGCAGGCTCTCTTCATGTGTCGTTTTACCGCCAGAAAGCGCACCGCCCATAATTTCGCACATCGCCGCCAGCGCATACCCCTTGTGCTCGGCAAAGGTCAGCAACGACCCCAGCGGAGAAACCTGCATTACCGCAGGATCGGTAGTGGGCACACCCGCCACATCAATCAGGCATCCTGGAGCCACCGACTCGCCCTTATGCCATGCCACTCGGGTTTTGCCAAACGCGATGGCGCTGGTTGCATAGTCCAGCAACAGTGGGAAGGTATCTTTACGCGGGAATACGACGCAGAAGGGATTGGTGCCAAAACGGCTATCGCGGCCATGAAACGGTGCGACCATCGGGATCCCCACCACATTCACAAAATGCACCGAGACAAAACCTGCTGCCGCACATTGCTCCGCCCAGTAGCCAATACGGCCGATATGGTGCGAATTATGTAATGCCACAGCGGCGATTCCGTACTGACGCGCCTTTTCGATTCCAAGCGTGATTGCCTCGTGCGCCGCCACCTGACCAAACGCACAGTCGCCGTCAAGCGTAATCACCGCCCCCGCATCTTTTACCACTTTGGCATGACGGTTGATCTGCAGATGCCCCTGCGAGAATGAGCGAATATAGCTTGGGATCATACCGATGCCATGGGAGTCGTGACCGGCGAGGTTAGAGGCTATCAGATGGTCGGCCACCAGCCGCGCCTCCTGATCATTGCTTCCCATCTGATGAAAAACGGCCTGGATAAAGGCGTGCAGCGTTGGCACATGGAAGCGATGTCCACTGTTCATTGTTATCTCCTTTGTGTCGCGTGTTTGTTGTGTTTCTTATTTTTCAACAAACTATGCTGCGCCACGGTGCGCTGGAGGTCAATAAACGTGCAGAAATTTCACATTGCCGAAAAGAGAGAACCGACAGGCCAGGCAACAGGCCCGTCGGGATAACAAATGGTTTAGAAACTTTGCTCGACGCGGGCAAGTCCTTCAGCCAGTGAGGCGGACTCACCGGTTGCCACCAGGCAACAGGCCATCTGGATTTTCAACGATGCCGGAACAGGCTCGCTGCCAGCCAGACAACGCTCAATCCAGCGCGCGGTGGTTTCCGGGTCTTTTGCTACCGGTAGCGGTACCGGCTCGTCAGGCATCTCGCTCTGTCGGTCTTGTAGCACTCGCACACCGGATGAATCGATCAGGCTTATCTGCGGGCAGCGCTGCGGGTTGGCATACACTTCGCCCTCGGTACCATGCATCAACAGGCCGCGCCCACCGATATCGCCGAAGAACTTCGCCACGCGCGAAACGTATTCCGGGTGGGACACGCTGGAAAGACGCAGCGCGGCATCTTCAGCAAACGGCGTGGCTAATTTAGCCAGCGTGTGCGCACTGTTACGCACACCCATGCGCCAGCGCATCGCCAGCTGTTTCTCCAGCGGAGGGCACAGCGCGCTCACCGGAATAAACACCGGCTCATGACCATCCAGCTTTGCCTGCGCCTGCCCGGCATGCAGCGTTGGCGTAATTCCCATCAGTTCGAAAATGGTTTCAGTCAGCACGCGGGTCGGATCCTCGCTGACGCCGTGCACCACCACCGGGAAGCCAAGTTTATGCAATAAAATCGCCAGCAGCGGAGTCAAATTCGCCTGCTTGCGCGCACCATTGTAGCTGGGAATGACAATCGGCATGGGTTTGGCTACCGGCGGAGTCAGGCGAATGGTGTGGTTTTGCATCGCTTCGTAAAAGCCCAGCATCTCCGCTTCACCTTCGCCCTTGATACGTAGCGCAATCAGTACCCCGCCCATCTCGAGGTCAGGTACGTCGCCGTTCATCATATGGGTATACAGTCCGCGAGCGGTATCCTTGTCCAGGTCACGCGCGTGATTTTTTCCTCGCCCAATCTCTTTAATGATTTTGCGGTAATCCATCGATAACTCCTTGCCTGTTGCTCGCATCGTTAACGCCGACGGCGGCGCGTGGGTTTCGCTTTTTCTTTTGGTTTTACTATAACGTCTGGCACAGCAGGTTGCTCTATCGGAAATATGGGTAACGCGTTCAGTAAACGCTTGCCATAGCTTTTGGTCAATAAACGCTTGTCATAAATAACCACTTCTCCCCAGCAGCCATGGCTACGGATGAGTCGCCCAACCTGCTGGATCAAATTGAACGACGCCGCAGGCAGGCTCTGCACCTCGAAGGGGTAGCGGTTCAGGCTTTTCAACCACTCGCCCTCGGTGATCACCACCGGACTGTCGATAGGCGGAAAAGCAATTTTGTGAATATGCACCTGAGTCAGCAGATCGCCTTTCAAGTCCAGACCTTCAGCAAAAGATTGCAGCCCAACCAGCACGCTGCGCTCGCCGTTGGTCACCCGTTTGCGGTGCAACTCCACCAGACGGTAGCGCGGCTGATCGCCCTGCACCAACAACAGCAGGCGCAAATCGGTAACGTGCTCAAGAAAACGCTGCATCGCCCGACCGCTGGCAAAAAGTACCAGCATGCCCTGATGCTTTTTACTCTCCAGCTGTTCACGAAAATAGGCGGCCATTTCCGCGATATGCTGCTCTTCGTTATCAATTAACGGTTCGTAGCGCATTTGCGGAATGACGATTTTGCCCTGTTCAACGTGATTAAACGGTGAATCCAGCGCGACAAACCGGTCTCCTGCTTTTTCCTTCAGACCGCTCATCTCCTGCAAACGCGAGAAGCTGTTGAGCGAGCGCAGCGTTGCGGAAGTGACAATAATATGCGGGACGCTACGCCACAGCAGTCGTTCGAGCTGATCGCTCACACGAATCCCCACGCAGTGGAACCAGACGTGGATCTGCCCGTCACGCACCTCGCGCGTCGCCCATTTACTTACCGGTGCGCCTGACGACTGCGCGAGCGATGCCAGCCGCCACAGTTTGCTTTGCGCCTCAAACATGCCAAGCGCCCGGTTCATCTGCAAAATAACCCGATGCAGACGCACGATTTCGTGAGTGCCTGTTTTTTCGCTGAGATCGTTGAGGAACAGTTCCGCCAGACCGCGCAGCATTTCTGTTAGCTTTGCCAGACGCTGACAAATCTCCATCACTTCCGTAGGCAATTCGCCCATCGCGAAGCGGTGTTCCGCCTCCTGGGTAGCGGGCATATACAGATTAAGAATGTTATTGAGCGATGAAATCAGCTCATACAGCTCCTCACAGTGACCGTTCAGACGCTCGGCATTTGCCAGTGGCGGCGTGGTCTTCGGGCGAAACTGCTCCAGGCAGGTAGCCACTAATTTGCAAAATAGATCCAACTGCAGTCGATACCAAGGAGCGCTGATTTCTGCGCTCATCTCCAGCGCATCGCGCGCGACATCCGGCAAATGGTGGCCTTCATCAAGTACCAGCAGTAGATTTTTCGGCTCCGGCAAAACGGCTTCGCTTTCCATGGCCGCCATTACCAGCGCATGATTAGCCACGACCACTTCAGCTTCCTGAATCTCCCGGCGGGCGACAAAAAAAGGGCATTCACGATAGTAGTGACAGTTGCGATTCAGACAGCTGGCTTTATCGGTGCTCAGACGCTGCCAGAGTCCGTCGTCGATAGCGATATCGGTGTGATCGCGCAGCCCGTCCCACTTGTAGCTGTCGAGATCGCCTTTTAGCCTGGCACAGCGCTTTTGTTCTTCCTGGTTGTTGGGCGTCAGGTCATCGTCGAGAAAAGCCAGCAGATCCTGCTGATTGGGTTCAGTGCTGGCCAGCGCCGCTAAGTTACGCGGGCAGACATAGCGTCCGCGACCAAACGCAGCGGTAAAACGCAGGTCGGGGATAATTTTGCGCAGCAGCGGTAAATCTTTGCTGTAGATCTGGTCCTGCAAAGCGACGTTGGCGGTACTGACCACCAGCGTTTTTTGTTCTTCACGCGCGATGGCAATACCGGGAATCAGATACGACAGGGTTTTCCCCACCCCGGTCGGTGCTTCAATCGCCAGATGTCGCCCTTCTTCCCCGGAGAGCGTTTTCGCGACGTCAGCAATCATCTGCCGCTGCGGCGCACGGGGGATAAAGTCGGGGATCTGTTCCTGAAGCGCCTTGTACCAGGCGGCGATTTGCGCTTTTAGCGCAGCCGTAAGTGCCATGAGAAAACCTGAAATACTGTATAAACAGCCACTATTGTGGCACATTTCAGGCGTTGGATGTACCTTTTTCCCCCATTCTGGAAAGCGCTTCGCAGCTCTGGCTTAAATTACCGGATGGCGGCTTACACCTTATCCGGCCTACAGTCAGGTACATTGCAGGCCGAATAAACGTGTCGGTTAATAGTATCCCAGCAGCTTCCACCACAGCATGCCCACTGCAAAAATGATAATCACATTTGCCGTTACCACACAGAGGTTAATTTTGTAAAAACGCGGTCGTTCAAAATAGCCCTGGGCAAAATAAATAGGACCAGGTCCGCCACCATACTCGGTATTCCCCCACATCAGATTACTAAAGATACCGAAGCAAATAGCAACCATCATCGGCGGTGCACCCGAAGCGATCGCCGTGGCCGCGAAAGGAGCATACAGCGCAGCTACGTGCCCGGTAGCCGTAGCAAAGAGATAGTGGACGTAAATGTAAAGGATCCCCAGCACAATAAAGGACTCAATCGCACCAAACCCTTGAATACCGCTGCCTAACTTTATTGTCATCCATTTAATAAAACCCAGATCGGCAAGTCCGGTCGCAAGGCTAATAATGACGCTAAACCAGATAACCGTATCCCAGGCTGCATGGTCATTAAGCAAACTTTTCCAGCTAACAGCACCCGAAGCAAACAGATAAGCAGCCAGCCCCAGCCCGACAGATGTGGCAGACAATCCAGTAATCAAACTGGTGCCCCAGCCAACCAGCGCCAGCACAAAACCAAACGCGACCTTTTTCTCGTTGCTGCTCATCGAACCGAGCTCACCGAGCGCCTGCTTACCCATCGCTTTTGCCTCTGGCGTACGCTTAAGCTCAGGATCCAATAATTTATAGACCAGTAGCGGCATCAGACAGAAACAAACCATCGCAGGGACTACTGCGGAAATAAACCATCCGCCCCAGGTTATCTCCATACCCAATGACGATTTCGCCAGGCTCGCTACCAGCGGATTCGCCGCCATCCCGGTGAGAAATATCGCCCCGGTAATCGGCGTAAACTGGAAGCACACCATGGTTAAGAAATCGCCAATACGTTTGCCCGTTACCCCTGGAGCGGAGCCCAACACATCATTGATGGAACGCGTGATGGGAAAAATTATGCCCCCGGACCGCGCAGTTACTGACGGCATTGCCGGGGCCATAATCAGATCGGAAACCCCCAGTGAGTAAGCAATACCCAGGCTGCTGCCGCCAAAGAGCGATAACATTTTATACGCAATACGTTTCCCCAGTCCTGACGTCACAAACCCCAGAGACAAGACGTAGGCGCAGAAAATGAGCCATACCGTACCGGACGCAAACCCTGACAGCGCCTTTGCCTCTGGTAACGTTTTGGTGAAAATAACCACGCAAAGTGCAATCAACATCACCGCCCCCGAAGGGAGCGGCTGAGTGAGAATGGCGGCAATGGTCGCGGCAAATATCGCGAACATATGCCAGGCCTGAGGCGTTAGACCATCAGGAACAGGATAAAACCAAATGATCGCGCCTATCGCCAGCGGTATCAGGAACGACAGAATGGATTTTCCCGTGACAGAATTCGTTGACATAAAAATATCCTTATTCCGTTAGCCCGAGAGCATTCATTTCCGCGACATGTATCTTGCTAATACCTGATCCACCATCGCCGGTGCCATTCCAAGGTAATTTGCCGGGTCGGTCAGTTTTTCAATCAACTGTGGGTCCAGTCGTTCAGAGACAGATGGCATCGCATTCAGCACATCAGCCAATCGTCCACCTTGTTCGTTGACGATACGACAGGCGTCATACACCACGTCATGTGCATCCTGACGACCAATATACGGAGCCAACCCCATCATGACCGCTTCAGCCACAATCAATCCGTTAGTCATGCCGAGGTTACGTTTCATCGCCTCTTCATCGACCACCAGCCCCGCCAGCATAAAGTTGGCCTGATGCAATGCCCCCGCGCTGAGAACGAAACTTTCCGGGATAGCAATCCATTCGGCATGCCACGGCCCGGTTGCTCGCTCCAGATCTTGCACCATCGCATCAAGCATCAACCCTGCCTGTTGGCGAACGCCTTTGGCACAGGCCAGCATCAGCTCGCTGGAAATAGGGTTGCGTTTCTGCGGCATGGTACTGCTGGCGCCACGCCCTTTAACAAACGGCTCATACAGTTCGCCAAACTCGTTTGCTGCCAGCAGCATTACGTCGTAGGCAATCTTGCCCAGCGACCCGGTAATCACCGCTAACAGGTTCACCGCTTCGGCAAAACCATCACGCGCGACGTGCCAGGTGGATGTTGGGACATTTAGCCCAAGCTCTTCCATCATCGCTTTTTGTACCGCGAGGCCTTTATCCCCCAGTGATGCCAGCGTACCGGCTGCCCCCGCAAATTCGCCGACCAATACACGAGGACGCGCCTGGGTAAGACGTTCCGCGTGGCGTTCAAACATATCCAGCCAGATGGCAGTTTTGTAGCCAAAGGTCACGGGCAAAGCCTGTTGTAAATGGGTTCGCCCGGCCATCGGCGTATCACGGTAGCGGCGTGAAAGATCGGCCAGCGTGGCGCGGAGTTTGTCCATATCGGACTCAATGAGCGCAAAAGCATCACGAATTTGCAGAACCACTGCGGTGTCCATAATGTCCTGAGTGGTGGCCCCCCAGTGCACATAACCACCGGACTCGCCAGCCTGTTTAGAAATCTGGTGCACCAGCGGTAGGATCGGATAACCCACAATTTCGGTTTCATGGCGCAATAAATCAAAATCGAGCGTGTCAGCATTACATTTTTCTGCGATTTCCTGCGCCGCAGCCTCGGGTATCACACCGCAGCGTGCCTGGGCTTTGGCTAATGCCACTTCCACTTCCACGTATTTGCGTACCAGCTCGCGATCGTCAAACACCGCGCGCATCGCCGGTGTGCCGAAAGAATCCCTGAACAGAACAGAATCAAGTACATTCGAAGCCATAAATCCCCCTGGAAAATCTGATAATGATAAGATGCGTGTTTACGGCAGTTTGTTGGATATTCAAATGCCGCCACAATGTCCAGACATAAATAAATGTCCGTACATTTGAATGTACGGACATTTATAGTATTCATAAGAAATGTAGGGAATAGTCCGTACAAATTTTCGTGATAAAGATCACTAATATTTTGATGAAACTGCGATGAAAGAATCTCTGTACAAGCGAATAGCACGTGAACTGGCGCAGCAAATTGCGGTGGGAACTTTTGCCCCCGGTTCGCTGTTTCCTACGGAAATGGAACTGTGCGAAACATGGCAGGTCAGCCGCCACACCATGCGTGAGGCGTTAAGGGAATTAACAGAGCAAGGTCTGATATCACGGCGTAAAGGCGCGGGAACCCGCGTTTGCGAACCTAAGGCTAACGGCGTCAATCACCCGCTATCGCATCTTGAGGATCTGTTGCTGCTGGCCAAAAACAATCTGCGCGTCATCAAGAAAATCGATGAGATTGTGGCGGACATAGAGTTGTCCCAGATGATTGGCTGCCCGCCCGGTTCCCGTTGGCTGCACATTGCCAGCACTCGCGAAGATGCGCAAAACCCCGACGCGCCAATCTGCTGGACGGACAGTTATGCCAGCACGGATTACGCCAAGCTGCGTACGTACATCCGTGACGACCCACACTCGTTAATCAGCGATTTGATCGAAACGCATTACGGTATTAAAAGCCATGAGGTGCATCAGACCATTACGGCTGTCGGCGTGCCCAAAAAGGTGGCAAAGATTCTCAATGTAGCACCTGATTCGCCAGCGATGAGAATCGTGCGTCGTTATCTGGACAGGGACGGGAAAGTATTTGAGACGACGATTTCGATTCACCCGGCAGGACGATATACCTGCTCAATCGTGCTGAAATCGCAAAGTTCGGGGGAGTGATTGACCTATCCGGTCTACACAGTGTGTAGGCCGGATAGCGTGTTTATACTGCCATACAGCAAGGTGAATTACTGTGCTGCAGACGGTTTGCGCGGACGGCGCGGTGGACGAGGCTTATCGCCTGCCGGTTTGCCTTCTCCGCTACGCGGTTTCGCTTTTGGCGCACCGCCATCCTGACGACGCGGCTGCTGGCCACGCCCTGCTCCGCCCTGCCCACGACCACCGCCGCCGCCACGCTGCTGGCGACCGTTCTGGATCGGCTCAGCTTTAATGGACGGATCTGGCTCGTAGCCTGGCGTTGCAATACGCGGGATCTCTTTTTTCAGCAACTTCTCGATATCACGCAACAGCTTGTGTTCATCGACGCACACCAGAGACAACGCTTCGCCGGTAGCTGCCGCACGACCGGTACGACCAATGCGGTGCACGTAGTCTTCCGGGACGTTTGGCAGCTCGTAGTTCACCACGTGCGGTAACTCTTCAATGTCCAGACCACGTGCGGCAATATCGGTCGCTACCAGCACGCGAATATCACCGGATTTAAAATCAGCCAGCGCACGCGTACGCGCACCCTGAGATTTATTACCGTGGATAGCCGCACTGCGGATGCCGTCTTTATTCAGCTGCTCTGCCAGATGGTTCGCGCCATGTTTGGTACGGGTAAACACCAGCACCTGCTGCCAGTTGCCCTGACCAATCATCTGCGACAGCAGTTCACGTTTACGTTTTTTATCAACGAAATGAACGTGCTGAGTAACCTGCTCTGACGCGGTATTACGACGCGCCACTTCAATTTCCAGCGGGTTGTGCAACAGTTTTTCGGCCAGCGATTTAATGTCATCAGAGAACGTTGCCGAGAACAGCAGGTTCTGACGTTTTGCCGGCAGTTTTGCCAGAACGCGACGAATATCGTGAATAAAGCCCATATCCAGCATGCGGTCAGCTTCATCCAGTACCAGGATCTCAACCTGATCCAGTTTCACCGCATTCTGGTGCTCCAGATCGAGCAAACGACCCGGAGTGGCAATCAGCACATCCACGCCGCCACGCAGCTTCATCATCTGCGGGTTAATACTGACGCCACCGAAGACCACCAGCGAGCGAATATTCAGATACTTACTGTAATCACGGACGTTTTCGCCAATCTGGGCCGCCAGTTCGCGGGTTGGCGTGAGGATCAGCGCACGAACCGGACGACGGCTTTTACCATGCGGCTGATTGGTGATCAGGTGCTGCAACAGCGGCAAGGTAAATCCTGCCGTTTTCCCCGTACCGGTCTGGGCGCTGGCCATCAGATCGCGGCCTTCCAGCACGGCAGGAATAGCCTGCTGCTGAATAGGGGTAGGTTCACGGTAACCCTGCTCGGCAACGGCACGTAAAATATCAGGGTTTAAACCAAGGGAATCAAAAGACATAACAACTCCGAACCGCCCTGACCGTTACCGGTGTCGTTTTCAGGGAGATACATACAATAGAGATGACAAAAACCACAATGTCATGAA
The DNA here is from genome assembly GCF_030332345.1 of Citrobacter sp. Cpo221. Taxonomy (NCBI): domain Bacteria; kingdom Pseudomonadati; phylum Pseudomonadota; class Gammaproteobacteria; order Enterobacterales; family Enterobacteriaceae; genus Citrobacter; species Citrobacter sp. Cpo221. Next base: position 517,248 of record NZ_JAOWIA010000029.1, on the reverse strand, counting down.
GGGGCGGAGTGTAGCAGTTTTTGTGATGTGCCGCATAAATTATCCCTTCACTGGAAAATAACGCTCCGGACTGGACAAGGCTACACATCAGTCATAATCTTAATCAATCGATTGATTAAGATCAGAGTCGTGCCATGAATACACCCACCATGACAACCAAAGGTGAACAGGCGAAGAACCAGCTCATTGCCGCCGCATTGGCGCAATTCGGCGAGTATGGTCTGCACGCCACGACGCGCGATATCGCTGCACAGGCCGGGCAAAACATTGCGGCTATCACCTACTATTTTGGCTCAAAAGAGGATTTATATCTCGCCTGCGCCCAGTGGATTGCGGACTTTATCGGTGCACAGTTTCGCCCGCACGCTGAAGAGGCCGAGCGTTTATTCGCCCAACCAGAGCCGGACCGTGGCGCGATGCGCGAACTGATCCTGCGCGCCTGCAAAAATATGATCATGCTGTTAACTCAGGACGACACCGTTAACCTGAGCAAATTTATCTCGCGTGAACAGCTTTCCCCCACCGCGGCTTATCAACTGGTGCACGACCAGGTTATCAATCCGCTGCATACACATCTGACGCGCCTGATTGCCGCCTATACGGGCGGCGATGCCAATGATACCCAAATGATTCTGCACACCCACGCCATTCTCGGCGAGGTGCTGGCTTTTCGTCTGGGGAAAGAAACCATTCTGTTGCGTACGGGCTGGTCACAATTTGATGAGGATAAAACCGCGCTGATTGACCAAACGATCACCTGTCACATCGATCTTATTCTGCAAGGTTTAACGCAAAGGAGTCTGGAGTCATGAAAAAACCTGTCGTTCTCGGGCTGGTTATCGCGGCCCTCGTTGCCGTGATTGCCGGTGGAACGTGGTGGTATCAAAGTCGGCAAGATAATGGTTTAACACTGTACGGCAATGTCGATATCCGTAGCGTCAACCTGAGTTTTCGCGTCGGCGGCAGGCTGGCCTCGCTGGCGGTTGACGAAGGCGATGCCATTACCGCCGGTCAGGTGCTGGGTGAACTGGACCGCGCACCGTATGAAAACGCATTGATGCAGGCAAAAGCCAACGTTGCCGCCGCACAGGCACAATACGATCTGATGCTGGCAGGGTATCGCGAAGAAGAGATCGCGCAAACCGCGGCAGCAGTCAAACAGGCGCAGGCCGCCTATGATTACGCGCAGAACTTTTACAATCGGCAGGTCGGATTGTGGAAAAGCCGCACCATTTCTGCCAACGATCTGGAAAACGCCCGTTCATCTCGCGATCAGGCGTTAGCTTCGCTGAAATCCGCACAGGATAAACTCACGCAATATCGCAGCGGTAATCGTGTGCAGGACATCGAGCAGGCGAAAGCCACGCTCGAACAAGCTCAGGCCGAGCTGGCACAGGCAGAGCTTAATTTGCATGACACCACGCTTACCTCGCCGTCTGACGGCACGCTTCTCACCCGTGCGGTTGAACCCGGCAGCATGCTGAACGAAGGTGGCACGGTACTGACGCTGTCGCTCACGCGTCCGGTTTGGGTTCGTGCTTACGTTGACGAACGAAATCTGAGCCAGGCGCAGCCAGGACGTGAGATCCTGCTCTATACCGATGGCCGACCGGACAAACCGTATCACGGCAAAATCGGCTTCGTTTCTCCTACCGCCGAATTTACCCCGAAAACGGTCGAGACTCCTGACCTGCGTACCGACCTGGTTTATCGCCTGCGAATTGTCGTCACCGACGCGGACGATTCGCTGCGCCAGGGAATGCCGGTAACGATTAAGTTTGGCGATGAGGCACGGCATGAATGACGCCGTCATTACGCTTAAAGGGCTGACGAAAAACTTTGCCGGAATGGAAAAGCCGGCCGTCGCCCCGCTCGACTGTACCGTTCATGCGGGCTACGTGACCGGACTTGTCGGGCCTGACGGCGCGGGCAAAACCACGCTGATGCGAATGCTGGCGGGATTATTAAAACCTGATGCCGGAAGTGCTGCGGTGATTGGTTTTGACCCCATCAAAGACGACAGCGCGCTGCATGCGGTGCTCGGCTATATGCCGCAGAAATTTGGTCTGTACGAAGATTTAACCGTCATGGAGAACCTCAATCTCTATGCCGACTTACGCAGCGTCACCGGTGAAGCGCGAGAAAAAACCTTTGCCCGACTACTGGAGTTTACCTCGTTAGGGCCGTTTACCGGGCGACTGGCGGGCAAGCTTTCTGGCGGCATGAAGCAGAAGCTCGGGCTTGCCTGTACGCTGGTTGGCGAACCTAAAGTGTTGCTGCTGGATGAGCCAGGCGTGGGTGTCGACCCTATTTCCCGTCGCGAACTGTGGCAAATGGTCCACGAACTGGCCGGGGACGGCATGCTGATCCTCTGGAGTACGTCGTATCTGGATGAAGCAGAGCAATGCCGTGATGTGCTGCTGATGAACGAAGGTGAACTGTTATACCAGGGCGATCCTACTCAGCTTACGCAAACCATGGCGGGTCGTAGCTTCCTGATGAGCAGTCCACAGGAAAACAACCGCCGACTGCTGCAACGCGCGTTAAAGCTGCCGCTGGTCAGCGACGGAATGATTCAGGGCAAATCCGTCCGTTTAATCCTGAAAAAAGAGGCTACTGCTCAGCAGATCCAAAACGCTGACGGCATGCCGGAGATAACCATCAACGAAACAGCCCCCCGCTTCGAAGATGCCTTTATCGATTTACTCGGCGGAGCCGGAACATCGGAGTCCCCGCTGGGCGCTATCCTGCATACCGTGGAAGGCACGCCTGGTGAAACGGTGATCGAAGCCAAAGCGTTGACCAAGAAATTTGGCGATTTTGCCGCTACCGACCACGTAGACTTTGCCGTGCAGCGCGGCGAGATTTTTGGTCTGTTAGGCCCTAATGGCGCTGGCAAATCCACCACCTTTAAAATGATGTGCGGCCTGCTGGTCCCCACTTCCGGCAAAGCGCTGGTGCTGGATATGGACCTGAAAGTCAGCTCCGGCAAAGCGCGTCAGCATCTGGGCTATATGGCGCAGAAATTCTCCCTGTACGGTAACCTGACGGTTGAACAGAATCTGCGCTTTTTCTCCGGCGTCTACGGCCTGCGCGGTCGGGCGCAGAAAGAGAAAATCGATCGTATGAGCGAGGCATTTGGCCTGAAGAGTATCGCTTCCCACGCCACCGACGAACTGCCGCTGGGATTTAAGCAGCGTCTGGCGCTGGCCTGCTCGCTGATGCATGAACCCGACATTCTGTTCCTTGATGAACCCACTTCCGGGGTCGATCCCCTCACCCGTCGTGAGTTCTGGTTGCATATCAACAGCATGGTGGAAAAAGGCGTCACGGTGATGGTGACCACCCACTTTATGGATGAGGCGGAATACTGCGATCGCATCGGGCTGGTGTATCGCGGCAAACTGATTGCCAGCGGTACACCGGACGACCTGAAGGCTCAGGCTGCCGACAGCGACACGCCGGACCCGACCATGGAACAGGCGTTCATCACGCTAATCAATGACTGGGATAAGGAGCATACGCATGAGTAACTCCGCTCTCTCCTGGCGTCGCGTCCGCGCGCTGTGCGTGAAAGAGACGCGCCAGATCGTCCGCGATCCCAGCAGTTGGCTGATTGCGGTGGTGATCCCGCTGCTGCTGCTGTTTATCTTCGGCTACGGGATCAACCTCGACTCCAGCAAGCTGCGGGTAGGGATTTTGCTCGAACAGCAGAGCGAAGAGGCGCTGGATTTTACCCATACCATGACCGGTTCGCCGTATATTGACGCCACCATCAGCGATAATCGCCAGGAACTGATTGAGAAAATGCAGGCCGGGCGCATTCGCGGGCTGGTGGTGATCCCGGTGGATTTTGCCCAGCAGATGGCACGACCCAATGACGTGGCACCGATCCAAGTGATCACCGACGGCAGCGAACCCAATACCGCCAACTTTGTGCAGGGTTATGTCGAAGGCATCTGGCAAATCTGGCAGCAACAGCGGGCAGAAGATCGTGGGGAATCGTTCAAACCATTGATCGACGTGCAGACCCGTTACTGGTTTAACCCGGCGGCCATCAGCCAGCACTTTATTATTCCCGGGGCGGTCACCATCATCATGACGGTCATTGGCGCCATCCTCACCTCATTAGTGGTGGCGCGCGAATGGGAGCGCGGCACCATGGAAGCGCTGCTGTCTACCGAAGTCACCCGCGTCGAGCTGCTGCTGTGCAAACTGATCCCGTATTACTTTCTGGGCATGCTGGCGATGCTGCTGTGTATGCTGGTGTCGGTGTTTATTCTTGGCGTGCCCTACCGTGGCTCGTTGCTGATCCTGTTTTTCATTACCAGCCTGTTTCTGCTCAGTACGCTGGGTATGGGGTTGCTTATTTCCACCATCACCCGCAACCAGTTTAACGCCGCGCAGGTCGCGCTGAACGCCGCCTTCCTGCCCTCGATTATGTTATCGGGTTTTATCTTCCAGATAGACAGCATGCCCGCGATTATCCGGGCGGTAACCTACATTATTCCGGCGCGTTATTTCGTCAGCACCCTGCAAAGCCTGTTCCTGGCGGGAAATATTCCGGTGGTGCTGATTATCAACGTGCTGTTTTTAATCGCTTCGGCGGTGATGTTTATTGGCCTGACGTGGCTTAAAACCAAACGTCGGCTGGATTAAATATGTGTATGGATAATTGTAGCCGTAGGCCGGATAAGGCGTTCACGTCGCCATCCGGCATTATGCCTGATGCGCTTTGCTTATCAGGCCTACAAACTGGACTGAGAGGACGGGCATGTTTCATCGCTTATGGACATTAATTCGCAAAGAGCTGCAATCGCTATTACGCGAACCGCAGACGCGAGCCATTCTGATTTTACCGGTGCTGATTCAGGTTATCCTGTTCCCGTTCGCGGCAACGCTGGAAGTCACCAACGCCACAATTGCTATCTATAACGAAGACAACGGTAAACATTCGGTTGAGCTTACCCAGCGCTTCGCTCGCGCCAGCGCTTTTACGCATGTTCTGCTGCTGAAAAGCCCGCAGGAGATCCAGCCCACCATCGACACGCAAAAAGCCCTGCTGTTGGTGCGTTTCCCGGCCAATTTTTCGCGTAATCTGGATACCTTCCAGCAGGCACCCATGCAGATTATCCTCGACGGGCGCAACTCAAACAGCGCGCAAATTGCCGCGAATTACCTGCAGCAAATCGTTAAGGAGTATCAGCAGGAGCTGATGGACGGCAAGCCGAAACCGAACAACAGCGAGCTGGTAGTGCGTAACTGGTATAACCCGAATCTGGATTACAAATGGTTTGTGGTTCCGTCGCTGATCGCCATGATCACCACCATCGGCGTAATGATCGTCACCTCGCTGTCGGTTGCCCGCGAGCGTGAGCAAGGCACACTGGATCAACTGCTGGTTTCCCCGCTGACCACCTGGCAGATTTTCATCGGTAAAGCGGTGCCCGCGCTCATTGTGGCTACTTTTCAGGCCACCATTGTGCTGGCGATCGGTATCTGGGCTTATCACATTCCGTTTGCCGGTTCACTGGGGCTGTTCTATTTCACGATGGTGATTTACGGGCTGTCGCTGGTCGGCTTTGGTCTGCTGATTTCGTCACTGTGCGCCACCCAGCAGCAGGCGTTTATCGGCGTGTTTGTGTTTATGATGCCGGCGATTTTACTCTCGGGCTACGTCTCACCGGTCGAAAACATGCCGGTCTGGTTGCAGAATCTGACGTGGATAAACCCGATCCGCCATTTTACGGACATCACGAAACAAATTTACCTGAAAGATGCGAGTTTGAAGATTGTCTGGGGAAGCTTGTGGCCGCTGTTGGTGATAGCGGCCACGACCGGATCAGCGGCGTATGCGATGTTTAGACGCAAGGTGATGTAGCTTTTTGTCTTTCGCCAGCAGCGAGACCACGGCGGGTCCGGCAAGGATTACCAGCCCCGCCAGTGCCAGCAAGACGTTGTTTTGCAGCACACGCGACAGCAGCCACAGCACGATCATTGCGGCACCGAAATACCACGTCGTGGTCAACTCTTCCAGCACATCAGCCACGTCGCGCCAGCGCTGTTCGTGGTGACGTTGCAATGCCAGCATCAATAAAACCGTAACGCCGTACACGACGCACAATCCCAGGCCAACATGCACCAGTCTGCCACTCATCCAGCCCATTACCAGCAACGCCACTACCAGTAAATGCAACACTATCTGCCAGCAACTTAGACCCGTTGCGACACGAACACGTTGTTGCCACCTCATGGCTATTCTCCTGAAGGATTTTCGACTAATTGTTCAGAGTACCGGACTTTACGGAAAATTCCGCAACACCGCATCTTTTTGTGACGACGACTACACTATTTTATTTAGGAAGTGACGCCATCGGGAGGCTCATGAGCGGATCGGGAGTTCAATTTTCATTCAATGTGCTCACCATTAATACTCACAAAGGGTTCACCGCCTTCAACCGGCGTTTTATTTTGCCTGAGCTACGGGAGGCCGTCAGAACGGTTGGTGCAGACATTGTATGTCTGCAGGAAGTCATGGGCGCACACGAAGCGCATTCGCTGCACATTGATAACTGGCCGGATACCAGCCATTACGAATTTCTGGCGGACACCATGTGGAGCGACTTCGCCTACGGGCGTAACGCCGTGTACCCGCAGGGACATCATGGTAATGCGGTGCTGTCGCGGTATCCCATTGAGCATTATGAAAATCGTGATGTGTCAGTCGGCGCGAGTGAAAAGCGCGGAGTCCTTTACTGCCGAATCGTACCGCCAATGCTCTCCCACCCCATCCATGTGATGTGTGTACATCTCGGCCTGCGTGAAGCTCACCGCCAGACCCAGCTCTCTATGCTGGCAGACTGGGTTAACGCCCTACCCAACGCGGAGCCCGTAGTGATTGCCGGAGATTTTAATGACTGGCGGCAAACGGCCAATCGTCCGTTGAAAGCCAAAGCTGGCCTTGACGAGATTTTTACCCGCGCCCACGGCCGCCCGGCGCGAACGTTTCCGGTGCAGTTTCCCCTGCTGCGCCTGGACAGGATCTATGTGAAAAACGCGAATGCCAGTACCCCAACGACGCTGGCGCCGCGTCACTGGCGACATTTGTCCGATCATGCCCCCCTGAGTGCGGAGATTCATTTATGAAATATGGCTGGCGTGAAGGCAATCAAATTCAACTGCTGGAAAATGGCGATCAATTCTACCCCGCCGTCTTTGACGCCATTGAGCAGGCAGAGCAAAAAATTATCCTTGAGACCTTTATCTGGTTTGAAGATGCGGTCGGAAAACGGCTGCATGCCGCGTTGCTCGAAGCCGCCCGGCGAGGTATCAAAGCAGAGGTGTTGCTGGATGGCTACGGCTCGCCGGATCTGAGCGACAGTTTTGTTGAAGAGCTGACCGTAGCCGGCATTGTTTTCCGCTACTACGATCCGCGCCCGCGCCTGTTCGGTATGCGCACCAATCTCTTTCGCCGTATGCATCGAAAAATAGTGGTCATTGATGACCGTGTTGCCTTTGTCGGCGGCATCAATTACTCCGCTGAACATATGTCTGATTACGGCCCGGAGGCCAAACAGGATTACGCCGTGCGCGTTGAAGGTCCAGTCGTAGCCGACATCCTAAGATTCGTGCTGGAAAACTTGCCCGGACAGAGCGCCGTACGACGCTGGTGGCGACGTCATCACCGGGCAATCGACAATCATCGCCCTGGCGAAGCGCAGGCGCTGTTTGTCTGGCGCGATAACGAGGAGCATCGCGATGATATTGAACGCCACTATCTGAAAATGCTGACCCAGGCCCGGCGGGAAGTGATTATCGCCAATGCCTATTTCTTTCCAGGATATCGCCTGCTGCATGCCCTGCGTAAAGCAGCACGACGCGGCGTTCGGGTAAAACTCATCGTGCAGGGTGAACCGGATATGCCGATTGTGAAAGTGGGTGCCCGCCTGCTGTACAACTATCTGGTTAAAGGTGGCGTTCATGTCTATGAATACCGCCGTAAACCTCTGCATGGCAAAGTGGCGCTGATGGACGATCACTGGGCGACGGTGGGCTCCAGCAATCTTGATCCGCTGAGCCTGTCGCTGAATCTGGAAGCAAATCTGATTATTCATGACCGCACGTTTAACCAGACCCTGCGCGACAACCTGAACCCTATTATTGCGCAGGACTGCAAGCGGGTTGATGAATCCATGCTGCCAAAACGCACCTGGTGGAACCTGACTAAAAGCGTGTTGGCCTTCCACTTTTTACGCCACTTCCCGGCGCTGGTCGGCTGGCTTCCGGCGCATACCCCGCATCTGGCCGAGATAGAGCCGCCCGCGCAGCCCGCTCTGGAAACTCAGGACCGTATACAAACTGAGGATGCAGGAGGGAAAACCTGATGGCAAAAAATCACCGACGCTGGCGGTTAGCGAAAAAGATCCTCACATGGTTATTTTTTATTGCGGTGATCGTGCTGCTGGTTGTTTATGCCAGCAAAGTCAACTGGCAGGAAGTGTGGACGGTAATTCGCGATTACAACCGGATCGCCCTGCTCAGCGCCGTGGGGTTGGTGATCGTCAGTTATTTACTTTACGGCTGTTATGATCTGCTCGGGCGCTACTACTGCGGTCACAAACTGGCAAAACGCCAGGTCATGCTGGTGTCGTTTATCTGTTACGCCTTCAACCTGACGTTGAGCACCTGGGTGGGCGGTATTGGGATGCGTTATCGGCTCTACTCGCGTCTCGGGTTGCCGGGGGGCACAATAACGCGGATTTTTTCGCTGAGCATTACCACCAACTGGCTGGGCTATATTCTGCTGGGCGGTTTTATATTTACCTTCGGCGTCGTCGAACTGCCCGCACACTGGTATATCGATGAAGGCACATTGCGCATTTTAGGCATAGCGCTGCTGCTGATTATTGTTGTTTATCTGTGGTTTTGCGCCTTCGCTAAACATCGTCACATCACCATCAAGGGCCAAAAGCTGGTGCTACCCTCGTGGAAATTTGCCCTCGCGCAAATGGCGATATCCGGGACTAACTGGATGGTTATGGGGGCGATTATTTGGTTATTGCTGGGTCAGAACATCAACTATTTCTTTGTGCTGGGCGTGCTGCTGGTGAGCAGTATTGCCGGGGTTATTGTGCATATTCCGGCGGGGATCGGCGTGCTGGAGGCAGTGTTTATGGCGTTGCTGGCGGGAGAGAACACGTCTCATGGGACAATCATTGCTGCCCTGCTCGCGTATCGCGTGTTGTACTATTTTATTCCGCTGCTGCTGGCGCTGATGTGTTATTTGCTGTTGGAGAGTCGGGCGAAAAAGCTACGGGCAAAGAACGAGAAGGCGATGGCGAAATAAGGGTGTATATAGTGCCGGATGCGGCGTACCGTCTGGTATCAAAAGTAGGCCGGATAAGGCGTTAAGCCGCATCCGGCAACAGACAATTAACGACGATTGCCGAAAATACGCAGCAGCATCAGGAACAGGTTGATGAAGTCCAGATACAGCGTTAAGGCCCCAAGAATCGCGTATTTACGCAGATTGGAGCTGTCGCGCAGGTCGATCTGCTCACCGATATTTTTCAGCTTCTGTGTGTCATAGGCGGTCAGACCGACAAACACAATCACCCCGATATAGGTCACCGCCCACATCAGCGCTTCGCTCTTCAGCCAGAAGTTAACCAGTGAGGCCAGCACAATACCGATCAGCGCCATGAACAGCATATTGCCGAAGCCGCTCAGATCGCGCTTGGTGGTGTAGCCATACAAGCTCATGATCCCGAACATCCCACCAGTGACCACGAAGGTGCTGGCGATAGACGAGTAGGTATAGACGATAAAAATGCTTGATAGCGTCAACCCGGTTAATGCCGAATAGAGCATAAACAGCGTGGTCGCCATACCCGCGCTCAGCCTTTGCACCATGCCGGACAGGACAAACACCAGCGCCAGTTGAGCGATGATCAGGCCAAAGAAGGTGATTTTGCTGGAGAAGACAAACATCATCACCGCGGGCGTATTTGCCGCATACCAGGCGATAAACGCCGTCAGCAACAGTCCGCAGGTCATCCAGCCGTACACCTGCGCCATATACGTTTGCAGACCGGAACGGGCCTGTACAATAGAATCGGATCGTGGGAATCGGTCCATGACAATCTCCTGAATCAGTATGAGCCTACAACAATTGTACTCTACCAGCGTTTTGCTGCTAGCTTATCGCTGTCGCGGGCATCAACCCAGCGCTCACCTTCCGGCGTAGCCTCGCGTTTCCAGAACGGCGCGCGGGTTTTCAGGTAATCCATAATGAACTGCCCGGCATCAAATGCGCTGCTGCGATGCGCACTGGTCACGCCAACAAACACGATTTCGTCACCCGGCCACAGTTCGCCAATGCGATGAATCACCGTCACCCGACCCAGCGGCCAGCGCGAACGCGCTTCGTCGACAATCTCCGCCAGCGCTTTTTCGGTCATTCCCGGATAGTGTTCCAGCGTTAACGCCTGCACGCTGTCACCGAGATTGTGATTGCGCACTTTACCGGTGAAAGTGACGACCGCGCCGTCTTCATCGCGCTCTGCCAGCCAGGGATACTCATCCCCGACGCTGAACGGCGCATGGCCAACAACAATTCGCGTTTGAGCCATTTTAGCCTCCGGTTACCGGCGGGAAGAAAGCGACTTCATCACCCGCGTTAAGAGGATGGTCAAAACTGACCAGCGTCTGATTCACCGCCGCCAGCAGCTTGCCGTCTTCCAGCGCCAGCGCCCAGCGATCGCTTTGCGCCGCCAGATGCTTGCGCAGCGCTTCTACCGTTGCAAACTCGGCGGCAACTTCTAACGCATCGGTGTTCACCAGTTCCCGTACCTGAGCAAAGAAAAGAACCTTAATCATGCGCATCCACCTTAAAATCACCCGATTTGCCGCCGCTTTTAGCCAGCAGACGCACCGGACCAATCACCATATCCTTTTGTACCGCTTTGCACATATCGTAGATGGTCAACGCCGCCACGGAGGCTGCCGTTAACGCCTCCATTTCAACGCCGGTTTTACCGGTCAGGCGACACAGCGTTTCAATGCGTACGCGATTGTGCTCCGGCTCGGCGTGCAAATTGACTTCGACCTTGCTCAGCATCAGTGGGTGACACAGCGGGATAAGATCCCAGGTGCGTTTGGCTGCCTGAATACCGGCAATACGCGCCGTGGCGAAAACGTCACCTTTATGGTGGCTGCCATCGATAATCATCGCCAGCGTTTCGCTATGCATGGTTACGAATGCTTCTGCACGCGCCTCGCGTACGGTTTCCGCTTTGGCGGAGACATCCACCATATGTGCTTCGCCAGCGGCGTTAATATGAGTCAGTTGCGACATACTTATTTCTTCAAATGTGGGTGGAAATTACACGGACGCGTACGGGCATCAAGCTGCGGCGCAATGATATTTTCCCAGGCGGTACGACACGCTTTCGTCGAACCCGGCATGGCAAAAATCAGCGTTTTATTGGCCACCCCGGCAATCGCCCGGGATTGCAGCGTCGCGGTGCCAATCTCTTCAAACGACAGCATACGGAAGACTTCGCCAAACCCTTCAACTTCTCTGTCGAACAGCGGTTGCAGCGCTTCCGGTGCCTGGTCCCCTTCGGTTAAGCCAGTGCCACCGGTAATGAGCACCACCTGTACATCGTCACTGGCAATCCAGGCAGAAACCTGGGCGCGGATGGCGTAGCGGTTCTCTTTGACAATCGCCTTATCGACAATCTGATGACCCGCTTCTTGCGCCGAGTCACGCAGATAATGGCCGGAGGTGTCATCTTCTTCGCCGCGACGGTTGGAAACAGTAAGAATAGCAATGCGTGTCGGGATAAATTCAGCGCTTACCTGACTCATGAAAAACTCCTTTTAGCGATCAGCCGCCAATGTAAGATAAGTTTTGCGTAATACCGGTATTGTTCTGATGCAGGAAATGGGTCTGCTTTTTCTCCAGCAGCGCGGCTGAAATACGTTCTTCCAGCGCCGGTTGCTGAGCATCGTCTTCCAGCAAATCACGCAGGCTTACGCCACCTTCACCAAATAAACACAGATGAAGCTTGCCGACAGAGGAAACGCGCAGACGATTACAGGTGGCGCAGAAGTCTTTCTCATAAGGCATGATCAGACCAATTTCGCCAACATAATCAGGATGACAGAATACCTGAGCCGGGCCGTCGCTACGCTGTCGGATCTGGTGGATCCAGCCGCGACGCAGCAGCTCATCGCGCAGTACCTGTCCGGAAATATGGTGTTTACGGAAGAGAGAGCTGCCCTCGCCCGTTTCCATCAGTTCAATAAAACGCAGTTGGATTGGTCGAGGTTGGATCCACGCCAGGAAGGTGTCCAGTTGATGATGGTTTACGTCGCGCATCAGCACGGTGTTGACTTTCACTTTTTCAAAACCGGCATCAAAGGCGGCATCAATGCCTGCCATCACCTGCTGAAACTTGTCCTGTCCGGTAATGGCGTGAAACTGACGGGCATCGAGGCTGTCGACGCTGACGTTGAGCGCGGTCAGTCCGGCATCGCGCCAGGCGGCGGCATCGCGCGCCAGACGATAACCATTGGTGGTTACCGCAATCTGGCGGATGGCGTCGTTTTCGCGCACGGCGGCGATGATGTCAGTGAAGTCGCGACGCAGTGAAGGTTCGCCCCCCGTCAGACGCACTTTTTCCGTTCCCAGACTGGCGAACGCACGCGTGACGCGGCGAATTTCATCAACGGTCAAAAAGCCGTTATTGGTGACCCCGCCGGGCTTATAGCCATCCGGCAGGCAGTAGGTGCAACGAAAGTTACACACATCGGTAATCGACAAACGTAAGTAGTAAAACTTACGTGCGAAAGCATCGGTAAGTTGAGAGCCCATGTACACCTTTCCAAATACGGGAGACGTAGTCATTTCTTCCTGCGCCCTGGTGACAAACTTTTTCAAGTCTTGTCACGGCCAAAGCACCGTATCATTTGACCCAGGTGCAGAGGCTAGAGTGTTTATACTCATCATACTTCGAGTTTCAGATGCGTTAGCTTCCGGCAACTCAGATTATGAAGAGTATTTTGTGGTTATGCCGATACTAGCGTGTAAATGGCGCTTTTGCCATGTACACTTTCGCTGTATAAATATGTATATAGCGACATGATCGTGCAATTTCGCTACAGAATAAGCAAAAACCACAGTTTTGCATTGATATACATCATCTTGCCATCAGGTGAGTGTCGTCAGAAAGGAGTAGATCGCAGAAAAAAATTACGGCAAATGCCGACTGGATAATTGCTGAAAACACGCTATTTACGTTACTGTAGCGCCGATCAATTGATATCAGGAAAATATATGCGCACTCGCACGCTGGCAGATCTGGACCGCGTTGTCGCTCTCGGCGGAGGGCATGGATTAGGACGCGTTCTCTCCTCTCTTTCCCCATTAGGTTCCCGCCTGACGGGTATCGTCACCACCACCGATAACGGCGGGTCGACAGGTCGTATTCGTCGCTCTGAAGGAGGGATAGCCTGGGGAGACATGCGTAACTGTCTGAACCAGTTAATTACCCAACCCAGCGTTGCATCCGCCATGTTTGAGTATCGTTTTGGCGGTAATGGTGAACTTTCCGGACATAACCTCGGAAATCTGATGTTAAAGGCGCTCGACCACCTCAGCGTGCGGCCTCTGGAAGCCATCAATTTAATTCGCAGCCTGCTGAAAGTTGACGCACACTTAATTCCGATGTCGGAGCTGCCGGTGGATCTGATGGCCATTGATGACCAGGGACATGAAGTTTATGGCGAAGTGAATATCGATCAGCTCACCGTCCCGCCTCAGGAACTGATGCTGTCGCCAAAAGTCCCGACTACGCGTGAGGCCGTTGAGGCTATCGCTGAAGCGGATTTGATTTTGATAGGCCCTGGCAGTTTTTACACCAGCCTGATGCCGATTCTGTTACTCGATGAAATGTCACAGGCATTACGTCGCACACCGGCTCCGATGGTCTATATAGGCAATCTTGGGCGCGAATTAAGCCTGCCAGCAGCCAGCCTGACGCTTAGCGATAAGCTGGCCATTATTGAACAGTACGTCGGGAAGAAAGTGATTGATGCGGTGGTTGTGGGGCCGAAAGTAGATGCTTCCGCCATTACCGACCGCGTTGTGATCCAGGAAGTGCTGGAAGCCAGCGATATTCCCTACCGCCATGACCGCCAGCTATTGCATAGTGCGCTGGAGAAAGCAGTGCAGGCGCTGGGCTGAACGGATTTGCCTGATGCGCTGCGCTTATCAGGCCTACAAAACGATTTGCTCCGGCATCAAACAATGCCTGATGCGCTGCGCTTATCAGGCCTACAAAGGCGATCTACTCCGTAGGTCGGATAAGGGGTTTACCCCGCATCCGACACCGCCTTACGATGCCGCAATAAACAACTCGCGCAGCTGATGCAACTGGTCACGGATTGTCGCGGCCTCTTCAAACTCGAGATTCTGTGCGTGCTGCATCATCTGCCCTTCCAGCTCGTGAATCTTCTGCTGCAGCGCTTTTGGCGTCATATCCAGTTCGACAACCTCAGACTTCGCGCCTGCGCGTGACTTCCCTTTGCCTTTCGCTTTGGTCTTCGCAATATTCTGACCCAGCGCCAGAATATCGACCACTTTCTTGTTCAGCCCCTGCGGCGTAATACCGTGCTCTTCGTTGTAGAGCTGCTGTTTCTCACGACGACGTTCGGTTTCACCAATCGCTTTGGCCATTGAGGCGGTAATTTTATCACCGTAAAGAATCGCCTTACCGTTGATATTACGCGCCGCACGACCGATGGTCTGGATAAGCGAACGTTCAGAACGCAGGAACCCTTCTTTGTCTGCGTCCAGAATCGCCACCAGGGAGACCTCAGGCATGTCCAGGCCTTCACGTAACAGGTTGATACCCACCAGCACGTCAAACTCGCCCAGACGCAGGTCACGAATGATTTCCATACGTTCCACGGTATCGATGTCAGAGTGCAGATAACGCACCCGCTCGCCGTGTTCTTCGAGGTATTCTGTGAGGTCTTCCGCCATCCGTTTGGTGAGCGTGGTGACCAGCACACGTTCGTTAATCGCCGCACGGGTGCGGATTTCAGACAGCAGGTCGTCAACCTGCGTCGCCACCGGACGCACCTCAATAACCGGATCCAGCAGCCCGGTCGGTCGTACCACCTGATCGACCACATCATCACCGGATTTCTCCAGCTCATAGTTGCCCGGCGTCGCCGAAACATAGATAGTTTGCGGGGCCAGCGCTTCAAACTCTTCAAATTTAAGCGGACGGTTATCCAGCGCCGACGGCAGACGGAATCCGTATTCGACAAGGGTTTCTTTACGCGCCCGGTCACCGCGATACATGCCGCCAATTTGCGGGATAGTCACGTGGGATTCATCCACAACCAGCAGGCCATCGGCAGGCAGGTAATCAAACAGCGTCGGCGGCGGCTCGCCCGGACCACGCCCGGACAGATAGCGGGAATAGTTTTCAATCCCCGAGCAGTAACCCAGCTCGTTCATCATTTCCAGATCGAACTGGGTACGCTGACTTAAGCGCTGTTCTTCCAGAAGTTTGTTATTTGCCAACAGGACTTTTCGCCGCTCTGCAAGCTCAACCTTAATTTCTTCCATCGCCTGTACAATACGTTCGCGCGGCGTCACGTAGTGCGTTTTAGGGTAGATGGTAAAGCGCGAAATAGTGGATTCGACCTGCCCGGTAAGCGGGTCAAACAGCGACAAACGTTCGACCTCTTCATCAAACAGTTCCACGCGCAACGCAATGTCGTCAGATTCTGCCGGGAATATGTCGATCACTTCACCGCGCACGCGGAAGGTCCCGCGCTGGAATGCCTGATCGTTGCGGGTATATTGCAGCTCCGCCAGACGACGCAGGATCGCGCGCTGGTCGATAATCATCCCCACCGTCAGGTGCAGCATCATTTTCAGGTACAGATCCGGGTCACCCAGACCATAAATCGCGGAAACCGACGCCACGACAACGACATCCCGTCGCTCAAGCAACGCTTTGGTCGCTGACAGTCGCATCTGCTCAATGTGTTCGTTAACCGAGGCATCCTTCTCGATGAAGGTGTCAGAACTTGGCACGTAGGCTTCCGGCTGATAATAGTCGTAGTAGGAGACGAAATATTCCACCGCGTTATCCGGGAAAAACTCTTTCATCTCACCGTACAACTGTGCGGCAAGCGTCTTATTGGGGGCCAGCACCATGGTAGGTCGCTGTAAGTCCGCAATCACGTTCGCGATGGTGAATGTTTTCCCCGACCCCGTCACCCCCAGCAGCGTCTGATGCGCCAGTCCATCCTCCAGACCTTCTTCCAGACGACGAATCGCCTCAGGCTGATCGCCAGAGGGTTTAAAAGCGGAATTTAGTTTGAACGGTTTACTCATGAGCAGCTACCTGAAGCAATGGGCGGGCAGGTGTGTAATTTTACTCGCAGCCGTATATTTTGCCAGTAAAATATACTGGATGGAAAAACAGTAACGCGCCAGAATATTTCTGTTACCCCAGCAAAATGGCCGTGACTACAGGCTAAAATTTGTCCGCAGGCAAGATAAAACACCAGCAAAAATGTGTTATCCCCAAACCAATGACTTTTTTAACATTTGTCAAGCTACCCGATGAAAGTTTTGTGGCAACACATGACACTTCTGCGACAGCCATTGCATTTATCTAACATCCTGTAATTTAATGATTATTATCTCAAGCCGTCTTTCGCATCAATTTAGTCGCAGGCCGCGTCTTCTCTCGCTTACATTGTGTTTTCTAACTCTAATACACAAGGTTATCCACAGGAATAGTGGATAACTGCCTCCAGCCCGTATGGACTGTAGCCTGGCAAAAACGTCCTGATGCTCTTTTTTGGTGGGATAAAAAAAAATTATCGCTATTTTTTGATATTTATCAGCTAACGAAGCGGTCTGGGATGGCCGAGATCTTGCTCGCATTTTCATCATTTTCCTGCCTGCACCATCACAACGCCACCAGGCACTGACAATGTGCACACTGCGCCGCTCATCCACAACAAGCCGGATACCGCAACCCGCTACCCTGCTGTATTTTCCCCTCATTCCGCTTCTGGCAAGAGATTTGCAGTTTTCTCCCGACCATCAGCCCGCGAGGCGGATATCATCATGAGGGAGAAATCTATGTTGAGTCTTCGTGCAGTGAATCACTATTACGGTAATCAACACTCGCTTTGGGATGTCGATCTCGACCTGTTGCCCGGTAAATGTACCGCCGTGCTGGGTCTTCCAGGGATGGGAAAAACCACGCTGGCCAATTGCATCACAGGCAATTTACCGATTGAGAGCGGAACCATGTTCTGGCATCAGGCTGGCGCACCACCTTGCGATCTGCTTCAGATTCCGGCGGCAAAGCGCATTGCGCTGGGTATTAACTGTGTATCACAGGAACGGCGAATTTTTTCGCAGCTGACGGTAGAGGAAAATCTGCACATTGCACGCCAGGCGGTTGAGGAAAGTGAAGCAATGAGCAGCAACGATATTTACCGCCTGTTTCCACAGCTGTTTGTACTGCGTCAGGCCAAAGGGGTGGCATTGTCGGAGGAAAACCAGCACCAGCTTGCACTCGCCAGTGCGTTGGTCACCTGCCCGCGCCTGCTGATCCTCGATGAGCCAACACGAGGAACAGGCCAGGCGTATATCCACAAACTGGGGAATCTGATTGTGAGGCTAAGTCAGGAGCTTGGCATTGCCATTATGCTCGCAGAGCAGAGCCTGCCGTTTATTCGTCGGGTCGCTGACTGCTATTGCTTGTTACATCGTGGACGCAACGTGGCTCAAGGGCAAATAACACAATTCAGCGACCCGCTAATCAACGACTGGTGGACGCCAGAGACAAAACGCTAAGATCGATATAACGGCCTGTCAAAGCTCGCTCCGGCTCTTCTGCCAGCCAGGGAATTTCCCCCAGCAGCGGAGCCGCAAGCGCACGCTTTAGTGTCGCCATATATTCAGCATGACGCTTACCGGGTGGCTGCACATCATTGGCAACCCATCCGGCGAGCGTCAGCCCGGCCTGCTGCACCGCCTGGGCGGTCAAAATGGCATGATTGATACAGCCGAGCTTAACGCCAACCACCAGAATCACCGGCAGTTGTTCCGCTTTTACCCAGTCAGAAAAACTCAGCGTTGGCGAAAGTGGCGTAAACCATCCGCCTGCACCTTCCACCAATACCCAGTCAGCCTGTTCTTCAAGCAAGCGTAAACCCGCAGACATCACTGAGGCCTGAATGGGGCGCCCTTCGTCAGCACTGATGATATGCGGTGAGGTAGGTTCGGCGAAGGTATACGGATTGATGGCCGCATAATCCACTGCCACAACGCTGTTGCGCTGTAGAGCCAGCGCATCGCTGTTTCGCAGACCTTCAGCCGTCATTTCACTACCTGACGCCACCGGCTTATAGCCGACGGTTTGCAACCCCAGCTGTCCCGCCGCCTGAAGCAACGCACAGCTGGCGATAGTTTTACCTACTTCGGTGTCCGTCCCGGTGACAAAATAGGTGTTAGTCACGTTGAATCACTCCCAAAAAAAGATGATAGGTCAGCGGATATTTCCCCTGCTGACAGGGCCAGGCGAGTTGTAGCTGACGCAGTTGCGAACGGGTCAGCACACGCTGTTCGCGTCCGTCGTGCAAATGCGTCGCGCCAATACCCTTCAGCGAGCGCATGGCGCTCAGCGCATCGTCAAACCACAGCGTGACGGCATGAGACTGGTATTCAACGTCCCAGCCGCACAGCGCGTTTTCCAGTTGCTCCACCGGCAAAAAACGGTTGGCGTGCTCCCGATCATCAACTGCTCGCCACGCCTGACGAAGTTCAGGCATCGACCCTTGCGCCAGGGTACTAAACGCCACCGTCCCGCCAGGACGCACCACCCGGTATAGCTCGCGTAACGCGCCGCGCAGGTCGTTGCACCACTGCACGGCCAGATTGCTCCAGGCCAGGTCGAAAGTGGCAGCGGCCTGCGGAATGGCTTCGATATCCGCCAGCAGATAGTGATGGGCAACATCGTGACGCTGCGCTTCGGTCAGCATTTGTGCCGACAGATCCAGCGCACAGACCTCGCTCCCCTGCTCCCGCCAGTAACGACTCATACGCCCAGGCCCACAGCCCGCGTCCAAAACCCGTGAGAACGCCCGGCCATCGAGTTGTGCCAGTAACGCATCGGCGCTCTGACGCTGAAGCTCCGCATGTTGCTCATAGTGCGTGGCCGCGCGACCAAACGCAGCGGCAATCGCCTGCTTATTGACCTGCACCATGCAGCACCTCCAGTAGGCTGTCGATATCCTGGACTTCATGCGCCTGGGTCAGCGTAATCCGCAGCCTGGCCGTCCCAACCGGCACCGTCGGTGGACGAATCGCCGTCACCCAGCACCCCTGTTGCCGTAACGTCTGTGCCAGTTGCAAGGCTTTATGATTGTCGCCAACGATCAGCGGTTGAATAGCGCTGTCTGAATGCGCCAGCGTCAAATCCGTAGTATTCACCCCTGCGCGAAAACGCTGGATAAGCTTCGCCAGCTTTTCTCTGCGCTCATCGCCTTCGCGGCTGCGGATCACCGCCAGCGCGGCGCGCAAAGCCTGAGCCTGGGCTGGCGGCATGCTGGTGCTGTAGATCAGATGACGGGCAAACTGCAGCAGATAATCGGCCACGCTATCAGAACACAGGATCGCCGCACCGCTGACGCCGAACCCTTTGCCAAATGTCACCACCAACAGCTCAGGTTTCACCTGCTGTCGAGAGCACGAACCACGTCCTTCCTCACCGCTTACGCCAATCCCATGCGCATCATCCACCAGCAGCCACGCGCCCTGCCGTTTCGCCACCACGTGGATTTCTGCCAGCGGCGCGCTGTCGCCATCCATGCTGAACACGCCTTCGGTGACCACCAGCTGCTGCCCCGGACAGGGGGCTGTCAGCAGACGATCCAGATGTTGCGAGTCGTTATGGGTAAAGCGACGTAACACGGCAGGGCTAAGACTGGCAGCCTCCAGCAGCGAGGCATGGCTGAGCCTGTCGGCAACAATCTTGTCATCTTTTCCCATCAGTGCGGCAATGACCGCCTGATTGGCGGCAAAACCAGAGATGAACAACAGCGCCCGGGAATAGCCGAGCCACTGCGCCAGCTCTTCTTCCAGCGCCTGATGAGCAACGGAATAACCGCTGACATGGCCCGAGCCGCCGCTGCCGACGCCAAAACGCTCAGCGCCCTGCTGCCACGCGCAGATAATTTGTGGATGGTGGCTTAAGCCGAGATAGTCGTTGCTGGAGAAATTCAGATACTGACGACCGTCGGCCTGCAGCCAGCGACCCGCGCCCTGCGTCACTGCATAGCGCTGACGCAGGGCATCAGCACGACGACGCGCTGTTAGCGCATCGTCTATTTTTTGCTGCCAGGTCATACAGTTGCCGCGTTGTAGTAATCGTCGGTATCCGGGGTACGCAGCGCCTGCTCCAGCCGTTGCTGCTGTTCGTTATCGCCCGCCAGTACCGCCGTTTGCTGCGGGTTAAGACCCAGCTTGCGAAATAACAGCAAATCTTTATCTTCGTTCGGGTTCGGGGTGGTCAGCAGTTTGCAGCCGTAGAAAATCGAGTTGGCCCCGGCCATAAAGCACATCGCCTGGGTTTGTTCGTTCATCTGCTCGCGCCCGGCAGAAAGACGCACGTATGAGGTCGGCATCATGATACGCGCCACGGCGATAGTACGAATAAAATCAAAGGCATCTACGTCGTCGTTATCGGCAAGCGGCGTGCCCTTCACTTTCACCAGCATGTTGATCGGCACGCTTTCCGGCGGCGTCGGCAGATTCGCTAATTGCAGCAGCAGACCCGCGCGGTCGGTCACCGTTTCGCCCAGCCCAACAATCCCGCCGGAGCAAACTTTAATGCCCGCCTCGCGCACTTTATCCAGCGTGTCCAGGCGCTCCTGGTACGAGCGGGTGGTGATGATATTGCCGTAAAATTCCGGCGAGGTGTCGAGGTTGTGGTTGTAGTAGTCCAGACCCGCATTGGCCAGGCGCTGGGCCTGAGATTCGTCCAGCGTGCCCAGCGTCATACAGGCTTCCAGCCCCAGTTCTTTCACGCCCTGCACCATCTGCTCGAGGTAAGGCATATCGCGCTCATGCGGGTTTTTCCACGCCGCGCCCATGCAAAACCGCGTTGAGCCGGCCTGCTTCGCCTTACGTGCCGAGTCCAGTACCTGTTCAACCTCCATCAACCGTTCTGTTTCCAGACCGGTTTTATAGCGGGAGCTCTGCGGGCAGTATTTGCAATCTTCCGGGCAAGCACCGGTCTTAATCGACAGCAGCGTACTAACCTGTACCTGCTGCGGATCGAAATGCTGACGATGAACCTGCTGCGCTTCAAACAGCAGATCCAACAGCGGTTTTTCAAATAATTCGGTGACTTGCGACATTGTCCAGCGAGAAGAATGAGCCATATTGGTATACGTTTCGTTGTTAGTTTGGTGTAGACTCGTAAACCTAAATCTTTTTAATTTGGTTTACAAGTCGATTATGACAACGGACGATCTTGCGTTTGACCAACGCCATATCTGGCACCCATACACCTCCATGACCTCCCCGTTGCCGGTTTATCCGGTGGCGCGTGCCGAAGGTTGCGAACTGATTTTAGCCAGCGGTGAGAAGCTGATTGACGGCATGTCATCCTGGTGGGCGGCGATCCACGGTTACAATCACCCGCAGCTGAACGCCGCGATGAAAACGCAGATTGATACCATGTCGCATGTGATGTTTGGCGGCATTACCCATGCCCCGGCCATTGCGCTGTGCCGCCAGTTGGTAGCGATGACCCCAGAGGCGCTGGAGTGCGTTTTTCTCGCGGATTCAGGGTCGGTCGCCGTAGAAGTCGCAATGAAAATGGCGCTGCAATACTGGCAGGCTAAGGGCGAATCCCGCCAGCGTTTCCTGACATTTCGTAACGGTTATCACGGTGATACCTTCGGCGCGATGTCGGTCTGCGATCCCGACAACTCAATGCACAGTCTGTGGAAGGGGTACCTGCCGGAGAACCTGTTTGCCCCTGCCCCACAAAGCCGCATGGGCGGCGAGTGGGACGAACTGGATATGGTGCCTTTTGCCCGTCTGATGGCCGCACATCGCCACGAAATTGCGGCGGTGATCCTTGAGCCAATCGTACAGGGCGCTGGCGGTATGCGCATGTATCATCCCGAATGGTTAAAACGCATCCGTAAGATGTGCGACCGGGAAGGGATCCTGCTGATTGCCGATGAAATCGCCACCGGATTTGGTCGTACAGGCAAGCTTTTTGCCTGCGAGCACGCCGACATCACTCCGGACATTTTATGCCTGGGCAAAGCGTTAACCGGCGGAACGATGACCCTTTCTGCAACCCTGACCACACGTCAGGTCGCAGAAACCATCAGCAATGGTGAAGCCGGATGCTTCATGCACGGCCCAACCTTTATGGGCAATCCGTTGGCCTGCGCCGTCGCCTCCGCCAGCCTGTCGTTACTCGAAACCGACGAGTGGCGCGTGCAGGTAGCGGCCATTGAATCGCAACTGCGGGCAGAACTCGCCCCGGCGGCAGACTCCAGTTGGGTCGCGGACGTACGCGTGCTCGGCGCCATTGGCGTAATCGAAACCACGCATCCGGTGAATATGGCAGCGTTACAGAAGTTCTTTGTCGAACAGGGCGTGTGGATAAGACCGTTTGGCAAGCTCATCTACCTGATGCCGCCGTACATCATTCAGCCCGATCAGTTGCGTCGCCTGACGCAGGCCGTGAACGAGGCTGTGCGCAATGCAACATTTTTTAGCGATTAATCAGCGGTAAGCTCTACGGTTTCTGGCTACACTTTTTGGCTAACAAGAGGAGTCAGCATGAAACTAATCAGTAACGATCTGCGCGATGGCGATAAGCTTGGGCATCGCCACGTCTTTAACGGCATGGGGTATGACGGGGATAATATTTCCCCACATCTGGCGTGGGATGACGTGCCCGCAGGAGCCAAAAGCTTTGTGGTGACCTGCTTTGATCCTGATGCGCCAACCGGCTCCGGCTGGTGGCATTGGGTGGTGGTAAATCTGCCAGCTGATACCCGCGTACTCCCGCAAGGATTCGGCTCCGGGCTGGTTGCACAGCCAGATGGGGTGATTCAGACCCGTACAGATTTTGGTAAAGCGGGTTATGGTGGCGCTGCGCCGCCGAAGGGGGAAACCCACCGCTATATCTTTACGGTTCACGCCCTGGATGTGGAGCGTATTGATGTCGATGAAGGTGCCAGCGGCGCGATGGTTGGATTTAACGTCCATTTCCACTCGCTCGCCAGCGCCTCGATTACGGCGATGTTTAGCTAAGCTGTGTTGTGCCGGATGTCGGTTTCGCCTCATCCGGCCTACAAAGCAGACCGTAGGCCTGATAAGACGCGTCAGCGTCGACATCAGGCAATTTTCTACAGAAATTCAGGCAGCAATTGCAGCAGCGTTCCTTGCGCTAACAACTCGGTCGCGCACTCAATATCCGGGGCAAAAAAGCGATCCTGCGTGTAGTGGGCAACCTGCTCGCGCAGCGCCTGTCGCGCCTGCTCCAGCAACGGGCTGGAGGTTAACCCTTCACGCAGGTCAATCCCCTGACACGCCGCCAGCCACTCCACGGCAATCACGCCGCGCGTATTTGCCGCCATCTCCCACAGTCTGCGCCCTGCCGCCGGAGCCATAGACACGTGATCTTCCTGGTTAGCAGATGTCGGCAAGCTGTCCACGCTGTGCGGATGCGCCAGCGCTTTGTTCTCGCTCGCCAGCGCGGCGGCAGTTACCTGAGCAATCATAAAGCCGGAGTTAACCCCGCCATTTTTCACCAGGAACGGCGGCAACTGCGACATATGTTTGTCCATCATCAGCGCAATGCGCCGCTCTGACAACGAGCCGATTTCCGCAATCGCCAGCGCCAGATTATCTGCCGCCATCGCCACCGGTTCAGCATGGAAATTCCCACCGGAGATCACATCGCCCTCTTCGGCAAACACCAGCGGGTTGTCGGAAACCGCGTTGGCTTCAACCAGCAGGACATCCATCACCTGGCGCATTTGTGTCAGACATGCCCCCATCACCTGTGGCTGACAGCGCAGAGAATACGGATCCTGAACTTTTTCACAGTTATGATGCGACTGCGAAAGCGCGCTGGAGTCGGTCAACACATGACGGTACAGCGTTGCGGCATCAATCTGCCCACGCTGCCCTCGCGCGGCATGAATACGGGCGTCAAACGGACGACGGGAGCCCAGCACGGCTTCTGTGGTCAGCGCCCCGCACACCGTCGCAGACGCAAACAGTTCCTGAGCTTCAATTAACCCGCGCAGTGCAAAGGCGGTGGAAGCCTGAGTGCCGTTGAGCAGCGCCAGTCCCTCTTTCGCCTCCAGCGTGATCGGCTCCAGTCCGGCCTTTTTCAGCGCGTCGGTCGCCGGGAGCCATTCCCCCTGCCAGCGCGCTTTACCTTCGCCCAGTAGCGTCAACGACATATGTGCCAGCGGCGCCAGGTCGCCCGATGCGCCCACCGACCCTTTCGCCGGGATCAGTGGATACACCTCGGCATTCACCAGCGCAATCAGCGCTTCAATCACGCTCAAACGAATGCCGGAAAAACCGCGCGCCAGGCTGTTGATTTTCAGCACCATAATCAGGCGAACCATTGCGTCATCCAGCGCTTCGCCAACGCCTGCCGCATGGGAAAGCACCAGCGAACGCTGTAAATTCTGCAAATCTTCCGTGGCGATACGGGTCTGAGCCAACAGACCAAAGCCGGTATTAATGCCATACGCCGTACGGCCTTCAGCGACAATATTATTGACGCAGGCGACGCTGGCGTTGATTGCATCAATCGCCCCGGCATCCAGGCTCAGTTTGACCGGCTGCTGCCAGATTTCACGTAGCTGGGTAAAACTCAGATGGCCCGGCGTGAGAGTCATGGTGTTCATATCAGCGTTTCTCCTGCGTCGCGGCAACCATCGGCAAATTCAGCCCTTCTTCAACTGCGCACTCCACCGCAATGTCATACCCGGCATCAGCGTGACGCATCACCCCGGTCGCCGGATCGTTATGTAATACCCGGGCGATGCGCGCCGCGGCTTCATCGGTGCCATCGCAAACAATCACCATCCCGGCATGCTGGGAGAAGCCCATGCCAACCCCGCCGCCGTGATGAAGCGACACCCAGGTCGCGCCGCTGGCGGTGTTAAGCAGCGCGTTCAGCAGCGGCCAGTCGGATACGGCGTCTGAACCGTCGCGCATAGCTTCGGTTTCGCGGTTTGGGCTGGCAACAGAACCGGAGTCCAGATGGTCACGGCCAATAACAATCGGCGCGGATACTTCACCACTGCGCACCATTTCATTAAACGCCAGCCCCAGCTTTTGTCGCCACTCCAGGCCGACCCAGCAGATACGCGCTGGTAAACCCTGGAAGTTAATCCGCTCACGCGCCATATCCAGCCAGTGATGAAGGTGCTTATCATCAGCCACGATCTCTTTCACTTTGGCATCTGTCTTATAAATATCCTGCGGATCGCCGGAAAGCGCCACCCAACGGAATGGCCCTATGCCGCGACAGAACAGGGGGCGAATATATGCAGGTACGAAGCCGGGGAAATCAAAGGCGTTTTCCACGCCCATCTCTTTGGCCATCTGGCGAATGTTGTTGCCGTAATCAAACGTCGGCACGCCCATTTTGCTAAACGCCAGCATCGCCTCAACGTGCGTTGCCATCGAACGTTTCGCCGCCTGCACCGTGCCCTGGGGATCGGACGCCGCTTTTGCCTGATACTCTTCCCAGCTCCAGCCGGACGGCAGATAACCATGCAGCGGATCGTGGGCGCTGGTCTGGTCGGTGACCATATCCGGGCGCACACCGCGCTTCACCAGTTCCGGCACAACGTCGGCAGCGTTAGCGCACAGCGCAATAGAGACCGCTTTACCCTCACGGGTGTACTTGTCGATACGCGCCAGCGCATCGTCAAGCGATGTCGCCTGCTCGTCGACGTAACGGGTACGCAGACGGAAATCGATTCGGCTTTGCTGGCATTCAATGTTCAGAGAACACGCACCCGCAAGCGTAGCGGCTAACGGTTGCGCCCCGCCCATGCCGCCCAGCCCGGCGGTCAGCACCCAACGTCCGCTCAGGTTACCCTGATAATGCTGACGCCCGGCCTCAACGAAGGTTTCATAAGTCCCCTGCACGATGCCCTGGCTGCCGATGTAGATCCAGCTCCCGGCGGTCATCTGGCCGTACATCGCCAGACCTTTGGCGTCCAGTTCGTTGAAGTGTTCCCAGGTAGCCCAATGTGGCACCAGGTTGGAGTTGGCAATCAGCACGCGCGGCGCGTTGTCGTGAGTTTTGAATACGCCTACCGGTTTTCCGGACTGGACCAGCAGAGTTTCATCGGTTTCCAGTTTGGTCAGCGCGTTGACGATGGCGTCATAACATTCCCAGTCCCGTGCGGCGCGGCCAATCCCACCGTATACCACCAGCTCATGCGGATTTTCCGCCACATCGGGATCCAGATTATTCATTAGCATGCGCAGCGGCGCTTCGGTCAGCCAGCTTTTGGCCGTTAAGGTGGTGCCGCGCGGGGCACGAATATCCTGCTGACGATATTTGCTATGGGACATGACAGAAAACTCCTCGCGAACGTCGGATAGATAAGAAACATATACTTGTCTATACAAGTCATCGCAAGGGTGATTTTAACAATTAAGATACATTTTTATTATATTGCGTCAGCAATCACGGTTTTCATGTCCTGTATCAGGACATAAACCGCCCTTGCAGCCGATAGCGAGAACCTGGAAACAGCAAGCGGGCATGAGAGACTATGGACGACGCAGACCAGGTCTTACGACGAATCAGCAGGCAGGGATCGTGTTCTTTAATATTCAGCAGCGCGCACTCTTCAGCGCTGGCACGTACCGCTTCAACAATATGCTCACCTTCCGTTAAAGGGGCTATCAGCGACAGGTATGCGTGCGGCGTGGTCTGGCTGTAATCCTGCGCCAGATACTCCGGCACAATTTCGGCATTCACGCAGCGATCTTCAATCTGTACCGGCAGATCGTTCTCGTAGTGCACCATGACAGAGTGAAAAATGGAGGTGCCTTCTTTGACGTTTAACACCAAAGCCTGCTGCGCGTTGGCCTGGGTTTTTTCCAGCGTCAGCACTTCACACCGGTGCTGATGCTGACGGGCGTTGATTTCATCCGCGATGCTGCGGATTTCAAACAGCGCGGACTGGCCTTTTGGCTCGGCGACAAACGTCCCCACGCCCTGTAAACGCACCAGTAAACCTTCATCCGTTAACTCACGCAGCGCCCGGTTGATAGTCATGCGGCTGAAACCATATTGCGCCACCAGCTCTGCCTCAGAAGGAATGCGATCGTGAGGCTGCCAGATACCGCTGGCAATTTTTTCGCTGATCTCCTGTTTGACCTTTTCGTAAAAAGGAGCCGGAGCAGAACGGGATGGGAGCATGCGTGAGCCTTCCTTAAGCTGAAAATGTGAGTGGGTAGAGTTTACAGGCATTACCCGAACCTGATAAGCGCAACGCCATCAGGTATGTCAGTGCCACCAGTGGGCGATTTGCCAGCCTAATCGCGCCGCCACGCGTGCTGCTCTGCCATCATCGTCATAGCGTGGATTAAATTCAACCATATCCACCGCCAGGAGTTTACCGCTACGACACAGAGGCTCAATCAGTCTCAGCAGCGTCGCCAACGGTACGCCAAGCGCGGCGGGGGCCGACACGCCGGGCATTTCCCACACAGGCAGCACGTCGAGGTCGATTGTCATATAGATGACATCCAGATTGGCAATGAACTGCGCTAACTGCGCCTGCGCCGTATCACGATGCAGATCCTCCACCACCGTAACACCGAGCCGCTGGGCCTCATCCCAAAGCGCCTGGGTGTTTGCCGCCCGACTGACGCCGATACAGGCATAGTGAAATTCACGCTGCTGTTCATCGCAAAGCTGCGCCAGCTGGCGAAACGGCGTACCGGATGTGGCCTGCCCGGCATGGCGCAAATCGAGATGCGCATCGAAGTTGACTATCCCCACTTTCGCCTGCGGGAACGCATCCAGTACGCCCGCGCCGTGCGCAAAGGCGGTTTCGTGTCCCCCGCCTAAAACAAAGGTACGCATATTCTCGTGCTGACAGCGCTGTACTGCATTGCGTAACGCCTGCTGCGCGCCCTCAAGATCGGGAGCCTGCGCCACAATATTTCCCAGATCCACCAGTCGATTGTGCCCATCATGACTGGCTAAATTCGCCAACGCCTTGCGTAGCACATCGGGTGCTCCGGCAGCGCCCGTGCGCCCCTGATTACGTTTAACGCCTTCGTCACAGGCAAACCCGAGCAACGCTATCTGCTCGCGGTACATTTCTGGGCTAAACGTCGGGCTCAGGGTGATAGTCTGAAACAGGCGCAGCGCATTCGGCGATTCGGCCCGGTCATCACGTCCCTGCCACAGCGCAGGTGAAGCTGGTTGCCAGTTAGTCATGCTATTTGTCCTTTGAATACGCGTTGGTAGAGCGGGTTGCGCCCGGGCTCATACAGGATCTCGACCGGGAGGGTTGCATCCCACACCACAAAATCGGCCACAAATCCGGCCTTCAGTTGGCCGTGAGTGGCATGACGCCCCAGTGCCCGAGCCGCATGACGGGTTACACCCGCCCATGCTTCTTCCGGCGTCAGGCCAAACTGGACACAAGCCATATTCATCGCCCAGTGCAGGCTGATAAACGGACTGGTACCGGGGTTAAAATCTGTCGCTACCGCCATCGGCACCTGATATTGACGCAGCAACGCTACCGGTGGGCGCTGCTGCTCTTTGAGGAAATAGAACGCGCCGGGCAGCAGCACGCCGACCGTACCGCTTTGGCTCATCGCCGCCACGCCCGCTTCATCGAGGTATTCAATATGATCGGCAGATAACCCGTGGTAGCGGCTTACCAACTGTGCGCCGCCAAGCAATGACAGTTGTTCGACATGGCCTTTAATCGGGATGCCCAGCGCCTGCGCAGCCTGAAACACCCGCTCACTCTGTGCCAACGAAAAACCAACGCTTTCACAGAACAGATCGACGGTCTCAAACAGCCCTTGTTCCCACAATTGCGGCAAAATGGTCTCACACACCAGCGTAATATAGCCGTCAGGATCATCCCGGTATTCCGCTGGAGTTGCATGCGCAGCCAACAGCGTCGGGCTGATTTCAACGATATTCTCTGCCGCCAGCGCTGCCACCACGCGCAATATTTTCTCTTCTGTCGGTAAATCCAGGCCGTAGCCGGATTTTATTTCCAGCAGCGTAACACCTTCTTTGATCAGCTGTTCCATCCGCTGATGGGCTACGTGTAAGAGTTGTTCATCCGTGGCGCTGCGGGTCGCCGATACGGTGGCATTGATCCCCCCACCCTGAGCGCTTATCTGCTGGTAGGAGACTCCATTTAGCCGCTGCTCCCACTCACCTGCGCGGTTTCCGCCAAAGACCAGATGCGTATGGCAATCAATCAGGCCAGGCGTAATCAGCCTGCCCTGCATATCAAAAGTATTGTCATGCGTGAGATATAAAGATGATTCCGGGACGATATCGCGAATCTTGCTCTGGCGGACGATCAGCGCGTGACCGTCCAACAGCCCATATGGGGTACCACGTTCAGGGTCCATAGTCGCCAGACGAACATTGCGCCAGATAACATCATCAGGGAAGAATTGCTGCATTCGACTCACCACTTGTCATAGGTTGTATAGACATTTATTTTTGATTATAGGGATGTTGTCAACCTGAAGAACTATAATTGTTATCTATTTGTGATATAAAGACTCTCCGCGCCAGACATTGCTGCGATAAAAAACAACTTTTTACCTTTTCGCCTTCCCGTTTCGCTCAACTTAGTATAAAAAAGCAGGCTTTAATGGATAACTTTTAAAGCCCGGAGCAACCTGTGAACATATCATCAGTTTCCCGTCTGGCGCTGGCAATGGCTTTTGGCGTGACGCTGACCGCCTGTAGCTCTACGCCGCCCGATCAAATTCCTTCCGATCAAACCGCGCCAGGAACCTCTTCGCGCCCGATTTTGTCGGCTAATGAAGCGAAAAACTTCGTTACTGCGCACTATTTTTCTGCGCTGACGCCAAACACTGCGCCGTGGAGCCCTTCTTCTATTTCTCTGCCTGCACAGCCTGACTTCGTCGTTGGCCCGGCAGGGACTCAGGGCGTCACCCATACCAGCATTCAGGCCGCTGTTGATGCAGCAATCATCAAACGTACTAACAAACGTCAGTACATCGCGATTATGCCAGGCGAGTACCAGGGCACGGTATATATCCCGGCAGCAACAGGTAGCCTGACGCTGTACGGCATGGGCGAAAAACCGCTTGATGTGAAAATTGGCCAGGCCATTGACGGTGAAATGAGCACCGCTGACTGGCGTCGTACGGTGAACCCAGCCGGTAAATATATGCCGGGTAAACCTGCGTGGTATATGTTTGATAATTGTCAGAACAAACGCGGCACGAATATTGGCGTGATGTGTTCTGCTGTCGTCTGGTCGCAAAACAACGGGTTGCAATTGCAGAACCTGACCATCGAAAACAACCTGGGTGACAGCGTTGATGCGGGTAACCACCCGGCCGTTGCACTGCGTACTGATGGCGATAAAGTGCAGATCAACAAGGTCAATATCCTGGGCCGCCAGAATACCTTCTTCGTGACCAATAGCGGTGTACAAAACCGTCTGGAAAACGATCGTCAACCGCGTACGCTGGTTACCAACAGCTACATTGAGGGCGATGTGGATATCGTTTCCGGTCGCGGTGCCGTAGTGTTCGATAACACCGATTTCCGCGTAGTGAACTCCCGTACCCAGCAGGAAGCCTATGTGTTCGCACCGGCTACCCTGTCTAACATCTACTACGGTTTCCTGGCGATTAATAGCCGCTTCACGGCAAGTGGCGATGGCGTGGCGCAGTTAGGCCGCTCGCTGGATGTCGATTCCAACACTAACGGTCAGGTCGTGATTCGTGACAGCGTGATTAACGAAGGCTTTAACATGGCAAAACCATGGGCTGACAGCGTTATCGCAAAACGCCCGTTTGCCGGTAATACCGGTGCGGAAGATGACAAAGGTGAAATCCAGCGTAACCTAAACGACACCAACTTCAACCGTATGTGGGAATACAACAACCGCGGTATCGGTAGCAAAGTGGTTGCTGAACCTAAGCAGTAAACGTCATTCTCTGATGTAAGCCCGGTAGATTCATGCTCTGCCGGGCAATGTGCCGGATGGCGACTAAAATCGCCCTCTCCGGCATACAATTAGCGTTACACCAAACGCGACTTATTAAAGTTAATCAAACTCCCTGCCTTAATAATTTCACGCTCTTCTGCGGTCAGGCTTTCCATATACACTCTGATTTCACTCACCTCACCATCATCGTGAAGCACATACGCTTCGATTTCTTTACTGCACTCATCTAACGCGCGGCGAATACCGGGAATATAGATATAGTCACCCACTTCAAATGAAGGTTGCTCTGCCATCTGGAGCGGTAGCATACCCCAGTTGATAACATTGGAACGGTAACGCTTGGTGGCATATTCCTGGGCAATATTTGCCAGGCCACCAATCACTCGCTGACAGCTCGCCGCCTGCTCGCGCGCCGAGCCATCGCCAGGTTTGACGGCGTAAATCATGCTACCAATCTCAGTATCCAACGGTTGCACATTTTCCTGACCGGCAATCTGTTGGATGCGTTCGAAAACTGACGCCAGTTCGCTGACGTCGCCCCCCTCCACGCGCCTTTTTTCCAGCTCCGACGTCGCTTTACTTCTTCCCACATACCCGGGATCTCGTCGAGACAGCGTAAATTCCGCCAGTCCTAGTGGATTAGAGCGATACGATGAGGTTTCACCGGACGGGATAAGCTCATCCGTTGTTGTCACATCATCAAGGATCTTCGAGGCCACTTTTAGCAGAATATTTTCCGTTAATGCGCCCAGTTCCGGCCAGTCTTTAATGTTCGGGCCGTAAATGAGCGGCTGCTGCGTAGCCCCTTTCACGAACCCCTGGTATACGCGACTCTTATAAGGTGCAGGATTAAACGCATAGTCTGGCACCGTATCCCAGCAGTCCAGATCCGTCGCAGCAGTGAGGAATCCTCCGTTGGCTGCCGTAGCCGCAATTGATCGCGCATCCATCAGCGCAACGGCTGACATTTGACCATTGCCCGGTTTCGAGCCTTCACGGTTAGGGAAGTTGCGCGTGGTATGGCGGATGCTAAGACCATTGTTGATTGGCGTATCGCCCGCGCCAAAGCATGGACCGCAGAATGCGGTTCTGATGACAGCCCCCGCGCCCAGTAAATCTGTAACAACACCTTTCTGCGCTAAATCCATAAACACCGGTTGTGACGAGGGGTAGACAGCAAGCGAGAAAGCATCATTACCGCAGGATTGACCGCGTAATGCCTGCGCCGCAGCAATCACGTTTTCATAGTTGCCGCCCGAGCATCCAGCAATGATCCCCTGCTGTACTTTTAAGCGACCATTTTCTACTTTATCCAACAACGAGAGGCTGGCTTTACCCTGAGCGATACGTGCAGATTCAACTTCAATCTCCCGGAGAATGTCCGTCAGATTCTCATTGAGAGTATCAATCTCATAGACATTACTTGGATGGAATGGCAGCGCAATCATCGGCTTAATCGCACTCAAATCAACATAAATACAACCGTCGTACCAGGCCATCGGCTGCGGACTGAGCTGGCGATAGTCTTGTTCACGTCCATGTAATGCCAGCCAACTACGAGTTTCATCATCCGTTTGCCAGACGGAACTCAGACAGGTGGTTTCGGTGGTCATCACATCAACGCTGTTGCGAAAATCCGTTGAGAGATGACGAATACCAGGGCCGACAAATTCCATGACCTTATTTTTGACGTAGCCATTTTTAAATACCGCGCCAATGATCGCTAACGCCACATCCTGTGGACCAACACCTGCTGCGGGTTTCCCGGTCAGATAAACGGCAACGACATCAGGATAATCAATGTCCCAGGTGTCGTTTAGCAGTTGCTTGACCAGCTCACCGCCCCCTTCTCCTACCGCCATCGTACCCAATGCGCCGTAACGTGTATGGCTGTCTGAGCCAAGGATCATTTTGCCGCCGCCCGCCATCATTTCACGCATGTATTGATGGATAACAGCAATATGTGGCGGCACAAAGATTCCGCCGTAACGCTGTGCCGCAGACAGACCAAACATATGATCGTCACCGTTAATAGTTCCCCCTACCGCACATAATGAGTTATGGCAGTTAGTCAGAACATACGGCAGCGGAAAACGTTCCATGCCAGAGGCTTTTGCAGTCTGAATAATACCGACAAAGGTAATATCGTGTGAGGCTAATGAATCAAACTTAATTTTAAGCTTATTCATATCACCGGACGTATTATGCGCGGAGAGAATCGACCACGCTATAGTTCCTTTTTTCGCATCCTCTTTGCAGATATGCCGAGGCAAAGAATCCTCAGCTACAATTTCATTATTATCGGAGAGATAAATTCCTTTTTCATACAGCTTAATCATTTGATACTCCGTAGTCTTGTGCTTACATAAGCGCACAGCCAATAAAAAGTTTTAAACCTGGTTTATGATTTACAGCATGTTCCAGTCAATCAACATGCTCCACCACCACACGCCGAGAGTGATATGGACAATAAAGGTCAGTAAGGTCAACATGCCCCCCACCAGCCACCACGATTTAATATCGTTATAGCCAACGCCAAAAATAACCGGACCCGCGGCACCGCCATAATGGGTGACCATTCCGCCATAGGAGTTAGAGAAGAGTAATGCCAGCGCGGTTAACATCAGTGGTGCGCCGGAGACATTCGCCAGCATGGCAAATACCGGCATCATTGCCACAATATATGCGCTGCCTGAGGCAAAGAAATATCGAACAATAATGCTCAGGAACAAAATAACGAAGAACGCCACGTTGCCGTGATTACCAAAGTCGAGATTGTTTTTGAACAGTTCGGCTAACCAGTCGAAGAATTTCACTTTCGATAATAACGAACTTAAACCGATAATACCGCCGTACCAGATTAATGTATTCCAGCCGCCCTTATTTTTAACCACATCATCCCAGGTGACTACGCCAAATAAAAGCATCGTACCCATGACGACAATCGCCACCGTTGATTCATCAACACCGAGGCTTTTACTGAAGATCCATCCCAATAATGCGAGAACGAAAATGCCCAGCAGCATTTTTTCGCGCCCTTTCATTGGTCCTAAATCCTGAAGCCCGGCTTTAGCGATGGTTTTGTTATCAACCTTTTTAATTTCAGGTGGATACATAAAATAGATAACGAGCGGCGTCGCCAACAGCATGACCAGTCCTGGCAGACCTGCAGCAAGCGCCCATCCGCCCCAACTCAACTGCAAGTGACAGATATCGTTGATCATCTTCAACGCCAGAATGTTTCCCGCCATCGCGGTAAAAAACATATAGCTGGTTGTTTTAGTGACCATATAGACCGACATCATCAGGTAGTGACCGACACGGCGCGGGCTCTTATCCGGTTCAGAACCCAGCGCCACCGCCACACTATTGATGATGGGTAATACGATTCCTCCCGCTCGCGCGGTATTTGACGGTGTTGCCGGAGCTAATACCAGATCAAGGAATACGGTCACATAGCCAAGGCCAAGCGTGGTGTTACCAATTTTGCCGATCAGAATATAAGCAATGCGCTTACCCAGCCCCGTCGTCACAAAAGCAGCACTTAACGTAAACGCGGAGAAAACCAGCCATGTCGTACCGGAAGCATAACCGCTCAGTACGCTGCTGGTCTTCAGTACGCCATGGCCTAAATTTCCGACAACCACCATAGAGGCGGCAACGGCAATCAATAACACCACCGGTTCAGGAAACGGTTTAATCACCAGTCCGACAATGGCCGCAAGATA
Organism: Citrobacter sp. Cpo221; assembly: GCF_030332345.1. Taxonomy (NCBI): domain Bacteria; kingdom Pseudomonadati; phylum Pseudomonadota; class Gammaproteobacteria; order Enterobacterales; family Enterobacteriaceae; genus Citrobacter; species Citrobacter sp. Cpo221. The sequence goes on along the minus strand of NZ_JAOWIA010000029.1, from coordinate 482,188 downwards.
AATACCAAACAGCACCCACGCTAGTTCACTTAATCCCGCAGGGGCAGGAATCAAACCAATAATACAGGGGATCGCTAATATTAAAATTAGCTTCCATAATGATTTAACGTTCATTTATTAATCCTGAATAATCTGTACAGGCAATACAGTATTTTTCGTTTTTCTGCGATCGCAGAGAAATGAGGCCAATGCTGTCAGGGAAGGAAAACATCACCAGCGAATATTTTTCTGGCGGTACGAATAACCGAAGCTCTGATAGTTTCAGGTTCATCCCCTTTATTGGTTAAATGAATATCAAGAGTGCCTCCAGGATGTTCGATAGTGATATTCCCGTAATGCGCACCCGCCGTTACCTGACGCGAAACAGTACCGTTAATGACACAGCTGCTGGCGATAGCTATCGCCCCAGTAATCGCCAGCGCTTTATGGCAAGAGTGCGGCATAAAATAACGAACATTAATTTCGCCGTCGTGTTGAGGTGCAGAGATGAGAATCGGTTTTGGGAGAACCTTATTGCTGACATCACCCAGCCCCATAGCTTCACCGGCCTGTAAACGAATAGACTCAATGCGCGACAATAATTCGTTGTCTGCATCCAGTTCTTCCGCTGATTCATAGCCCGTTTTCCCAAGGTATTCGGCAGGAATAATTACGACAGGTGTCGCCATATCCATACAGGTCACCGGAACTGAGTTGATATAATCGATGTGTTGGCCCGTCGGAAAAATATGCCCGGTTTTAGAACCTGCGGCATTAAGAAACGTCAACGCAATAGGGGCCGATGTTCCCGGGACGCCGTCAATTCTTGCCGTTCCTTCATACTCAACAACACCATGCGGCGTCTGTATATCAGCTTCGATAAACGTGTTGGTGTTCACATTGCGAATGCGTACGCGGGTGGTCGGCGTAGAAGCAGCAATCAACCCCTTTTCAATAGCAAACGCACCAACGGCGGAAAGCATATTGCCACAGTTGGGTGTGGTATCGACCCGTTGCTCATGTACCAGTACCTGAGCAAATAAATAATCGATATCAGCGTTGGGGTCGTTTGAAAGACTAATAATCGCGACTTTACTGGTTAACGGATTGCCACCGCCAATGCCATCTATTTCCAACGCATTGCCAGAACCCATAATTCCAATCAATATTTCATCACGCAATTTTTCTTCTTCTGGCAGGTCTTGAGCTAATAAAAACGCGCCTCTGGACGTTCCTCCGCGCATCATAACGCAAGGTATTTTTTTCATGACAATGCTCTCTTCAATATTATTTCCACTATGTACATGGTTGCATGTCATGATTAGGGTGACTAATGACTTCATTTTCGTGATTAGTGATTTATTTTTATTAATTAAAAGTGATGAATTGCAGATACACTGAACACTTTCATCTTAGACAGGGTCTTCCCCGATTGAGTCCGGAGTCAAAATGAAACACGAGTTATCGAGCATGAAGGCGTTTGTCACACTGGCAGAGTCCGATTCTTTTAACAATGCCGCCAAGTTACTTAATATTACGCAACCTGCATTAACTCGCAGGATTAAAAAGATGGAAGAGTATTTACACACTCAACTCTTTGAAAGAACAACTCGCAAAGTGACATTAACAAAAGCGGGGAAAATGCTTTTACCTGAAGCCAAAGAATTAATTAGGGCATTAGATGAAACTATTTTTAATATTAGCGATGTGAATGTTCATCATCATGGCATAGTGACACTGTCCTGTATTCCTACCGCAGTTTTCTATTTCTTACCGTTGGCAATAGGAAAATTTAATGAGCGGTATCCCAATATCAAAGTGCGAATTATTGAACAAGGGACGAATAATTGTATGGAATCCGTACTTTGCAATGAGGCTGATTTTGGAATAAACATGAACAACATCACAAATTCCTCTATCGAGTTCACTCCACTGGTTAATGAACCGTTTGTTCTGGCTTGTCGACGCGATCATCCGCTCGCTAATAAGCAGTTGGTTGAGTGGCAAGAATTGCTGAATTACAAACTGATAGGCGTTCGTTCCTCAAGCGGTAACCGATTATTGATTGAACAACATTTGGCCGATAAACCGTGGAAATTGAACTGGTTTTACGAAGTTCGTCATCTGTCCACTTCGCTGGGTCTGGTTGAAGCTGGACTGGGTGTTTCCGCATTACCAGGGTTAGCAATGCCGCAAACGCCGCATCCAACGCTGATAGGGATCCCACTGGTTGAGCCTGTGATTAGACGCACGCTGGGAGTTATTCGGCGTAAAGACGCTATCCTCTCACCTCCCGCTGAACGCTTTTTCTCTCTTCTGCTTAATTTATGGGCAGATGATACAGATAGCCTTTGGACATCTGTGGCTAAGTGTCAGGAAAACATGTCGTTTGCTAAATAAGCAAAAAAAATCCGCAATCTTCACAAGATTGCGGATCGCTTGTAACGCCTGGCGTTTTAGTACGCGTTAACCACCACCCACATCGGGCCTTGTCCTACCGCGTAACGACCTTTCTCCATCAGCAACCCTTGTTCGCCAGCAATCTCGTACACCGCGATATGGTGCGATTTTTGTCCGGCTGCAATCAGGTATTTACCTCTGTTATCGATATTAAAACCGCGCGGCTGAGTTTCGGTAGGCTGGAAACCTTCTTTGGTCAGCACGCTGCCATCTTCAGACACGCTAAAGACCGTAATCAGGCTGGCGGTGCGATCACAGGCATACAGATGACGCCCGTCCGGTGTAATGTGAATATCTGCTGCCCAACGGGTATCAGCGAAATCAGCAGGCATCATATCCAGCGTCTGCACACACTCAATCTTACCGTACGGATCTTTCAGCTCCCAGACATCAACAGAGCTGTTCAGCTCATTCACGCAGTAGGCATATTGCTTATTCGGATGGAACGCCATATGACGTGGGCCCGCGCCTTCAACGGTAGTTACTTCAGCCGGTCCCTGCGCGACCAGATGGCCATCATCGCTTACGTCAAACAGGCAGATACGATCCTGTTTCAACGCCGGAACCCACAGGGTCCGGTTATCCGGAGAGATGTTGGCTGAGTGGCAGCCATCCAGACCTTCAACCACGTCAACCAGTTCCACCGGCAGGCCATCTTCCAGACGCGTGACGCTCACGCTACCCGCGTTATAAGAGCCAACGAACACGAAACGTCCCTGATGGTCGGTAGAAATATGCGTCGGGCTCCCCGGCAGCGCAGACTCTGCTGCAAAGGTCAGCGCACCGTCATCAGGCGCAATACGATAAGCCAACACGCGAAACTCCGGGCGCACGCCAACATAGAGGTAACGCTTATCCGGGCTGACGACCATCGGCTGTACCTGACCCGGTACATCAACCACCTGCGTCAGCGTCAGAGAACCATCGTGATTCAGGCTCCAGACGTGGATTTGCTGACTTTCAGGGCTGGCGGTATAAACGGTTTGCTTCATGAATACTCCTTTGCTTTTTGGCAGGTGGCTGCAATTGCCTGACACACGCCTAAGGTAGACGCTTTTAACGGTGAATGCTTAATTAAGGCTCAGAATTTTGTCCGGCTCCCGTCTCGGTGTACCATTCCAGCAGACAAAATTCTCAACCTTAATCTGGAAAAAACTATGACCGCACGCGTGATTGCCCTGGATTTAGACGGTACCCTGCTGACCCCGAAAAAAACCTTGCTGCCATCCTCTCTCGAAGCGCTCTCGCGCGCCAGAGAAGCAGGCTACCAACTTATCATTGTCACAGGTCGTCATCACGTTGCTATTCATCCTTTTTATCAGGCACTGGCGCTGGATACACCTGCAATTTGCTGTAACGGTACCTACTTGTATGATTATCAGGCAAAAAAGGTACTGGAATCCGATCCCCTTCCAGTAGATCAGGCATTACAGCTGATCGAAATGCTGGATGAACATCAGATCCACGGGCTGATGTATGTGGATGAGGCCATGCTGTATGAGCGCCCAACCGGGCATGTGGTGCGTACCGCTAACTGGGCACAAACTCTGCCGCCGGAACAGCGCCCGACCTTCACTCAGGTACCTTCGCTGGCGCAGGCCGCACATGACGTCAACGCCGTCTGGAAATTTGCCCTGACCGACGAAGATATTCCGAAACTGCAGCAGTTTGGCCAGTACGTTGAGCAACAGCTGGGGCTGGAGTGTGAATGGTCCTGGCACGATCAGGTCGACATTGCCCGTAAAGGTAACAGCAAAGGACGACGCTTGACCCAGTGGATTGAAGCGCAGGGTGGATCAATGGAAAACGTGATTGCCTTTGGTGATAACTTTAACGATATCAGTATGCTGGAAGCCGCAGGTACCGGCGTGGCGATGGGCAATGCGGATGACGCGGTCAAAGCCCGCGCCAACATCGTGATTGGTGACAACACCACCGACAGCATCGCGAAATTTATCTACTCCCACCTGCTGTAATCAGGCGGTAATCGATACGCTCTTAATTTGCGCGTACAGCCACAGGCCAGGTTTGATACCCAGTTCATCCCTGGCCCACGGGCTAATCCTTGCCCACAGCGTCTTACCGCCCACCTCAAGCTGAACTTCCACCTGACCGTTATCGTCATAACATTGTGCGACTTTTGCCCGCAGCACGTTACGAATACTGGTCTGCTGGGGGGGTTGGAGCACCAGTGAAACATCAGATGCCTGAATACGAATACGCAGCGCGGTTTGCAGCGGTTGCTCCAGCTTATTGACCCACAGATGCTGATCGCCAAGCGCCAGCGCGGTCATCGCATAGTGCGGATGATGTTCCAGCACGCTGACTTTCAGAATACTGCTTTGCTGTTCCTTAGGCAGCCAGGGGTGCATCACACTGCTACCCCAGACATCTTCCAGCGAACCAAACGCTTTGACCTGCCCGTTCTCCAGCACCATCACTTTGTCTGCCAGGTGCAAAATCTCATCAAGCGAGTGGCTGACATACAGCATCGGAATATTGATTTCACGTGCAAGGCGTTGCAGGTAAGGCAGCAGTTCGCGTTTACGCGGTATATCCAGCGAGGCTAACGGCTCATCAAGCAACAATAACTCAGGCGCGGTCAGCAGCGCCCGACCGATGGCGACACGCTGCTTTTCACCGCCAGAAAGACCGCCTGGCAAACGGTCAAGCAGCGGTTCAATACCCAACAGCGCCACCAGCTTATCAAACTGTCCGGCCATGCTTTTCGCCATTCCGTAACGCAGGTTGCCGCGCACTTTATAGTGCGGGAACAGGCGCGCATCCTGGAAAACATAGCCCACCCGGCGTTTTTCCGGCGTTAAGCAGATACCGTTCTCAACGTCGTTTAAGACGCGACCGTTGAGCACGATGCGTCCGGACTGCGGCTGCGTCAGACCGCTGATGGCGTTAATCAGTGAGGTTTTGCCCGCACCGGAAACGCCGAAAATAGCGGTAATACCACTGGCTGGCAGCGTTTCGTTGAGCGTCAGGCAATGCGTCCCCAGCGTCTGGGAGAAATTGAGTTCCAGCATAATTATCGCCCCGTCCGCTCACGGCTAATACGCGCCAGCCATTCAGAAATCAGCAGTGAAATCAGCGCTAACACAATAGAAATAATACATAACCTCGCCGCCGCGCTTTCGCCGCCGGGAGTTTGGATCAGGGTATACATCGCCGAAGGAATGGTGCGGGTTTCGCCAGGAATATTGGAAACAAAAGTAATAGTTGCGCCGAATTCCCCGAGGGAACGCGCGAACGCCAGCACCGTACCGACAATAATGCCGGGCAGCATCAACGGTAGCGTAATGGTCATGAATACGCGCCAGCGTCCGGCTCCCAGCGTGCGGGCCGCCTGCTCCAGCTTGACGTCAACACCTTCCAGCGCCAGACGAATTGCCCGTACCATCAGAGGAAAAGACATCACCGCCGCAGCCAGTACCGCACCGCGCCAGCTAAAAGCAAAGGTAATGCCAAACCAGTCGTACAGCCATTCACCAATGAATCCGCGCCGCCCCATGGCGACCAACAGCAGATAGCCCACCACGACCGGCGGCAGTACCAGCGGCAAATGCAGAACGCTGTCGAGCAGCGCTTTGCCCGGGAACTTGCATCGCACAAGCAGCCAGGCAAAGAAGATCCCAAACGGCAGGCTAAACAAGACGGCCAGGGAAGAAACTTTCAGGCTCAGTATGACGGCCTGCCATTCAGGATCGGTCAGTATCATTACTTGGTCGTAAATCCATAACGTTTAAAGATTTCAGCAGCCTGCGGTCCTTTCAGGTAATCATAGAACGCGCTAACCGTTGCGTTTTTGTGCCCATCAACAATCGCGATAGGGTATTCCACTTTTTTGTGCGAATCTTCCGGGAAAGTCGCAACAACTTTTACGCCCTTGCTGGCGACAGCATCGGAACCATAGACGATCCCCAGCGGCGCTTCGTTACGCTCTACCAGCGCCAGCGCACCGCGCACGTCTTCAGCAGGAGCCAGTTTCGGGGCCAGGGTATCCCATGCACCCAGTTTTTGCAGCGCTTCTTTGGCATAAATGCCCGCCGGAACATGTTCCGGATCGCCAACAGCCAGGCGTCCGCCGTTCAACAGACTGGTCCAGTTGGTTTTGCTGTCGATAGTGAAATCTTTCTGCGCGCTGGCTTTCGGCGCCACCACCACCAGGCTGTTACCCAACAGCGTTTCACGCGTTGCGGTATCAATCGACTTCTTGTCTACCGCGTAGTCCATCCATTTCTGATCGGCAGAAATAAACAGATCGGCCGGTGCGCCTGCTTCAATCTGACGCGCCAGTGTGGAAGAAGAAGCAAAAGAGGAGACAACATCAACGTTCTTCTCTTTTTTATATTGCGTTGCAATGTCCTGCATCGCGTTGGTCAGCGAAGCCGCTGCGAAAACAGTAATCTTTCCTTCATCCGCCAGCGCATGTCCGGCAACAGTAAGAGAAAGTGTTGCCCCTGCAAACAAGCGTAACCATGTACGTGCCATCTGTAACTCCTTTGCGTTTCGTTATGTAGGCGCAAATATAGCGAGTAAATCAGGATTTTCCCAGAGGTTATTGCTACCAATTAGAGGTTACACAAAGAAAATATCGGCAGGGAAAGCAGGATCTTGAGAAACTGAAGCCAGAGAAAACGAGTAGAAAGGCAAAAAATATAAACGCCCGACTGAGCGGGCGTTTGGGGAATCAATGATTCTGTCTGGACTGGTCTTTCTGACCGATACCGGAGAAAATGTTAAACACTTCACCCAGTCCGTAAATCAGACCCAGAATGATGGCCATTACCACAGGTACCATGATTACGGCGAATACCAGACTTTTCAATAACTCTAACATGGTCAACTCCAGATATAGTCCTTAGTTGTATTCTAACCACATAACACAGAAAAGCACTCCCCTTTTGTGCGGTTGGCTTTGCGCGCGCGCGGTTTTCCGTCACAATACCCCTTTTGCCAGGAGCTTGTGATGCAGGCCGAAATCCTTCTTACGCTGAAACTTCAGCAAAAACTGTTTGCCGATCCCCGTCGCATTTCTCTGCTTAAACACATTGCGCTTTCCGGCTCCATCAGTCAGGGCGCAAAGGATGCAGGTATCAGTTATAAAAGCGCCTGGGATGCGATTAACGAAATGAACCAGCTCAGTGAGCAAACGCTGGTTGAGCGCGCCACTGGCGGCAAAGGCGGCGGCGGCGCGGTGTTAACGCGCTATGGCCAACGCTTAATCCAGCTGTATGATTTATTAGCGCAAATCCAACAGAAAGCCTTCGATGTTTTGAGCGATGACGATGCCCTGCCACTCAATAGCCTGCTGGCGGCGATCTCTCGCTTTTCGCTGCAAACCAGCGCCCGTAACCAGTGGTTTGGCACCATTACCGCCCGCGACCACGATCAGGTCCAACAGCATGTCGACGTCCTGCTGGCGGATGGCGAAACGCGCCTGAAAGTGGCAATCACTGCGCAAAGCGGCGAGCGTCTCGGGCTTGAAGAAGGCAAAGAAGTCCTGATTCTGTTGAAAGCGCCGTGGGTGGGAATCACTCAGGACGACGCCATTGCCCAGGCCGCCGATAACCAGTTGCAGGGTACAATTAGCCATATCGAACGCGGAGCTGAGCAGTGTGAAGTGTTGATGACCTTGCCAGACGGCCAGACGCTGTGCGCGACGTTGCCGATAGAGCAGACCCACACATTAACGGAAGGCGCTAACGTCACAGCATATTTTAATGCGGACAGAGTGATTATCGCCACACTGTGCTGAGTTAATTGACATCAGCCTGAAGAACACGTATCCCTGTTATTCATCGCTGCAAATAATGGGATACAAAATGTCATCATTGCAAATTTCGCAAGGCACGTTTCGTCTTTGCGACACAAAAACGCTCCAGTTAGATGCGTTGACGTTAAACGCGGGTGATAGCTGGGCGTTTGTTGGCTCTAACGGCAGTGGGAAATCTGCGCTGGCCCGCGCGCTGGCGGGCGAGTTGCCGCTCCTGAAAGGCGAACGCCGCTGCCAGTTCACACGTATTACCCGACTCTCCTTTGAGCAGCTCCAAAAGCTGGTCAGCGACGAGTGGCAGCGAAACAACACCGATCTTCTTAGTCCCGGTGAAGACGACACCGGGCGCACCACCGCAGAAATCATTCAGGATGAGGTTCACAACCCCGCCCGCTGCGCTACGCTGGCGCAGCAGTTTGGCATTTCTGCCCTGCTCAACAGGCGTTTCAAATACCTTTCCACCGGTGAAACCCGCAAAACTCTGCTCTGCCAGGCATTAATGTCCACGCCAGATTTGCTGATCCTTGATGAACCCTTTGACGGGCTGGACGTCGCGTCCCGCCGCCAGTTAGCAGATTTGCTCGCTGAATTGCACCAGGCCGGTTTAACGCTGGTGCTGGTGCTAAACCGCTTTGATGAAATTCCCGAGTTCGTGCAGTTTGCCGGCGTGCTTGCCGATTGCACGCTGACGGAAACCGGCGCAAAAACAGACCTTCTGCAACAGGCATTAATCGCTCAGCTTGCCCATAGCGAACGGCTGGAAGGCATCCAGTTACCCGAACCGGATGAGCCTTCGGTGCGCCACACGTTGTCAGATAACGAGCCGCGCATTGTGCTTAACGACGGCACCGTCTCGTATAACGATCGCCCTATCCTGCATCATCTGAGTTGGCGGGTAAATCCGGGGGAACACTGGCAAATCATCGGCCCCAACGGTGCGGGGAAATCAACCCTGCTCAGTTTAATCACCGGCGATCATCCCCAGGGATATAGCAACGACCTGACCCTGTTTGGCCGCCGCCGGGGCAGCGGTGAAACTATCTGGGATATCAAAAAACACATTGGCTATGTCAGCAGCAGCCTGCATCTGGATTACCGGGTAAGTACGACAGTTCGCAACGTTATTCTCTCCGGTTATTTCGATTCAATCGGCATTTATCAGGCCGTCTCCGACAGGCAGCACAAGCTGGTACAACAGTGGCTGGATATTCTGGGCATCGATAAACGTACCGCGGATGCGCCATTTCATAGTCTTTCCTGGGGGCAGCAGCGGCTGGCATTGATTGTTCGTGCACTGGTGAAACATCCTACGTTGCTGATCCTTGATGAACCGTTGCAAGGATTAGATCCGCTCAACCGTCAACTGATCCGTCGGTTTGTGGATGTCCTGATCGGTGAAGGTGAAACTCAGCTTTTGTTTGTCTCTCATCACGCCGAAGATGCCCCGGGCTGCATTACCCATCGGCTAGAGTTTGTACCCGAGGGTGATATCTACGCCTATCGACAAACCTCTCTGCGTTAATTTTCATGTCAGGGCGTTTATCACGCCCTTTTTTCTGCTTTTTTTTCAGACAAGCGCTGAAATAACAACCTAACATAATGATTTATAATAAAGTAACTGGCAGCATCGAGTGAAAACACTGGAGTGTAAACGATTCCACTAATTTATTCCGTGTCACACTTTTCGCATCTTTGTTATGCTATGGTTATTGCATACCATAGGCTTAACGGAGCGAATTATGAGAGTATTGGTTACAGGTGGTAGCGGTTACATTGGAAGCCACACTTGCGTGCAGTTGCTGAAAAACGGTCACGAAGTGGTGATCCTGGACAATCTCTGCAACAGCAAGCGCAGCGTACTGCCCGTCATTGAGCGTTTAGGCGGCAAGCATCCGACCTTCGTGGAAGGAGACATCCGTAACGAAGCGCTGATAACCGAAATTCTGCACGATCATGCCATTGATACGGTCATCCATTTTGCCGGTTTAAAAGCCGTTGGAGAATCCGTTGCCAAGCCGCTGGAGTACTATGACAACAACGTCAACGGCACTCTGCGTCTGGTGAATGCAATGCGCGCTGCTAACGTGAAAAACTTCATTTTCAGCTCCTCCGCGACCGTCTATGGCGATCAGCCGCAAATTCCTTACGTTGAAAGCTTCCCCACCGGCACGCCGCAGAGTCCGTACGGCAAAAGCAAGCTGATGGTGGAACAGATCCTGACCGATCTGCAAAAAGCCCAGCCCGACTGGAGCATTGCCCTGCTGCGCTACTTTAACCCGGTTGGCGCTCATCCATCGGGAGATATGGGGGAAGATCCGCAAGGTATTCCAAACAACCTGATGCCTTACATCGCGCAGGTTGCCGTTGGCCGCCGCGAGTCTCTTGCCATATTTGGCAATGACTACCCTACTGAAGATGGCACCGGTGTACGCGACTATATCCACGTGATGGATCTCGCCGACGGCCACGTTGCCGCCATGGAAAAACTGGCAGGCATTCAGGGCGTACATATTTACAACCTCGGTGCAGGCATCGGCAGCAGCGTGCTGGACGTGGTCAACGCCTTCAGCAAAGCTTGCGGTAAACCGGTGAATTACCATTTCGCCCCGCGCCGTGATGGCGATCTTCCGGCCTACTGGGCTGATGCCAGCAAAGCCGATCGCGAGCTCAACTGGCGCGTGACCCGCACACTGGATGAAATGGCACAAGATACCTGGCACTGGCAGTCACGCCACCCGCAGGGATATTCGGATTAAGGACCAATCATGACGCAATTCAATCCTGTCGATCATCCACATCGCCGTTTTAACCCGCTCACCGGGCAGTGGATCCTCGTCTCACCGCATCGCGCCAAACGCCCGTGGCAAGGGGCGCAGGAAACTCCGTCTAAGCAGGTACTGCCTGCACATGACCCGGACTGCTTCCTGTGCGCTGGCAATACGCGAGTTACCGGCGATAAAAACCCGGATTACACCGGGACCTATGTCTTTACCAATGACTTTGCGGCGCTGATGTCCGATACCCCGGACGCACCGGACAGTCACGATCCGTTGATGCGCTGCCAGAGCGCACGCGGTACCAGCCGTGTGATTTGCTTCTCACCCGATCACAGCAAAACGTTGCCGGAACTCAGCGTCCCTGCACTGACAGAAATCGTAAAAACGTGGCAGGAACAGACCGAAGACTTAGGGAAAACCTACCCTTGGGTGCAGGTATTTGAGAATAAAGGCGCAGCGATGGGGTGCTCGAACCCGCACCCACACGGACAAATTTGGGCCAACAGCTTTTTGCCTAACGAAGCCGAACGTGAAGATCGCCTGCAGAAAGCGTACTTCGCCGAACAAGGCGCGCCGATGCTCGTTGATTACGTCCAGCGAGAACTGGCGGATGGCAGCCGTACGGTCGTTGAAACCGAGCACTGGCTGGCGGTTGTACCTTACTGGGCCGCGTGGCCGTTCGAAACGCTGCTGCTGCCGAAAGCGCATGTGCTGCGTATTACCGATTTGACCGACGAACAGCGTGCTGACCTGGCGCTGGCGTTGAAAAAACTGACCAGTCGTTATGACAACCTGTTCCAGTGCTCATTCCCCTATTCCATGGGCTGGCACGGCGCACCGTTCAACGGTGAAGAAAACCATCACTGGCAGTTGCATGCACACTTTTATCCGCCGCTGCTGCGTTCCGCGACCGTGCGTAAATTTATGGTCGGATACGAAATGCTGGCAGAAACCCAGCGCGACCTGACGGCCGAACAAGCAGCTGAACGACTGCGTGCGGTCAGCGACATCCATTTTCGCGAATCCGGAGTTTAAATAATGAGTCTGAAAGAAAAAACACAATCTCTGTTTGCTGAAACATTTGGCTACCCTGCCACCCATACTATTCAGGCACCGGGTCGTGTGAACCTGATCGGTGAACATACCGATTATAACGACGGCTTCGTTCTACCCTGCGCTATCGACTATCAAACCGTTATCAGCTGTGCGGCACGCGACGATCAAAAAGTCCGTGTGATCGCCGCTGATTACGAGAATCAGGTTGATGAGTTCTCGCTTGATGCGCCGATTATCGCTCATGACAGCCAGCAGTGGTCAAACTACGTGCGTGGCGTAGTGAAACATCTGCAAAAGCGCAATAACGCCTTTGGCGGTGCTGATCTGGTGATCAGCGGTAATGTCCCGCAGGGTGCGGGCTTAAGTTCTTCTGCCTCGCTGGAAGTCGCTGTTGGTACGGTATTCCAGCAGCTCTATCATCTGCCGCTCGACGGCGCGCAAATTGCCCTGAATGGTCAGGAAGCTGAAAACCAGTTTGTCGGCTGTAACTGCGGCATTATGGATCAGTTGATCTCGGCACTTGGTAAGAAAGATCATGCGCTACTGATCGACTGCCGAACGCTGGGCACCAAAGCCGTTTCCATGCCTGAGGGCGTCGCGGTGGTGATCATCAACAGTAACTTTAAACGCACATTGGTCGGTAGCGAATACAACACCCGTCGCGAACAGTGTGAAACCGGCGCGCACTTCTTCCAACAGCCAGCGCTGCGTGATGTCAGCCTTGAAGCGTTTAACGCCGTCGCCCACGAGCTGGATCCGATTGTCGCCAAACGCGTTCGCCACGTGATCACGGAAAATGCGCGTACCGTTGAAGCCGCGCAGGCGCTGGAAAAAGGCGACCTGCTGCGTATGGGCCAATTGATGGAGGAATCTCACGCCTCCATGCGCGATGACTTTGAAATTACCGTGCCGCAAATTGATACGCTGGTAGAGATTGTCAAAGCGACCATTGGCGATAAAGGCGGTGTCCGTATGACCGGTGGCGGCTTCGGCGGCTGCATCGTGGCGCTGATCCCGCAAGATTTGGTTCCTGCCGTACAGCAGGCCGTCGCGGAACAATACGAAGCGAAAACCGGTATCAAAGAAACATTCTACGTCTGCAAACCTTCACAAGGAGCAGGACAATGTTAAACGAAATCCCGGTGCAGGCTCCGGACGGTCAGCCGTTTCGCCTGCTCACCCTGCGCAATGACGCAGGGATGGTCGTCACACTCATGGACTGGGGCGCGACACTGCTCTCTGCACGTATTCCGCTTAGCGATGGCAGCGTGCGCGAAGCATTGCTCGGGTGCGCCAGTCCGGAACAATACCCGGAGCAGGCTGCATTTCTGGGGGCTTCGATTGGTCGCTACGCCAACCGTATCGCCAACAGCCGCTATACCTTTGCCGGCGAAACCGTTGAATTAATACCAAGTCAGGGTGAAAACCAGCTGCATGGCGGGCCAGACGGTTTCGACAAACGTCGCTGGCAGATAGTCAATCAGAATGACCGTCAGGTGCTGTTCGCCTTAACATCTGACGATGGCGACCAGGGTTTCCCTGGCCATCTATGCGCCACCGCGCAGTATCGCCTGACTGACGATAATCGTATTTCGATAACCTACCGCGCCACGGTCGATAAGCCCTGTCCGGTGAATCTGACGAATCACGTTTATTTTAACCTCGATGGTGACAAAACAGATGTGCGCCAGCATAAGCTGCAAATTATGGCAGACGAGTACTTGCCGGTTGATGAAATGGGCATCCCGCATGACGGGCTGAAATCCGTCGCTGGTAGCAGTTTCGATTTCCGCACGCCTAAAATCATCAGCAGTGAATTTCTTGCCGATGACGATCAGCGCAAGGTAAAAGGTTACGATCACGCCTTCCTGCTTCAGGCACAGGGCAATGCGCGTACGCCGGTCGCTCGACTGTGGTCCCAGGATGAAAAACTGCAGATGGTGGTATACACCTCCGCCCCGGCATTGCAGTTTTACTCCGGCAACTTCCTCGGCGGTACGCCATCTCGCGGACCAGACGCCTACGAAGACTGGCAAGGTCTGGCGCTGGAAAGTGAGTTTCTCCCGGACAGCCCAAATCATCCTGAGTGGCAGCAGCCGGACTGCTTCCTGCGTCCGGGCGAAGAATATGCCAGCGTGACGGAATATCAGTTTATTCCAGTCTGATCCTTTCCCCTCACAGGCCCGATGACGTAACGTAGCGGGCCTGTTATTTGTTTATCACAGTATAACCGCTCAAATCCCCACCACTCAAAGACAAAATCGCAACCTTGAATTCACAAGAACCTTACACTGTGGCGCTATTTTCGCTATGGTTATGCGTAAGCATTGCCGCTGACGCTTTACGGCAATATAATGAGAATTATTATCATTCAATATGATTTATAGGAGTGAGTGTATGGCTGTAACTAAGCTGGTTCTGGTACGTCACGGTGAAAGTCAGTGGAACAACGAAAACCGTTTTACCGGTTGGTATGACGTTGATCTGTCAGAGAAAGGCGTGGGCGAAGCAAAAGCGGCAGGTAAACTGCTGAAAGAAGAAGGCTACAGCTTCGATTTTGCTTATACCTCTGTGCTGAAACGTGCCATCCACACCCTGTGGAACGTACTGGACGAACTGGATCAGGCCTGGCTGCCGGTTGAAAAATCCTGGAAACTGAACGAACGTCATTACGGCGCGCTGCAGGGTCTGAACAAAGCTGAAACCGCTGAAAAATACGGTGACGAGCAGGTTAAGCAATGGCGTCGCGGCTTTGCGGTAACACCACCGGAGCTGACCAAAGATGACGAGCGTTATCCAGGTCACGATCCGCGTTATGCGAAGTTGACCGACAAAGAGTTACCGGTTACCGAAAGCCTGGCGCTGACCATCGATCGCGTTATCCCCTACTGGAACGAAACCATTCTGCCGCGTATGAAAAGTGGTGAGCGCGTAATTATCGCCGCTCACGGTAACTCTCTGCGTGCGCTGGTTAAATACCTGGATAACATGGGCGAAGATGAGATCCTTGAACTGAACATCCCGACCGGCGTACCGCTGGTATATGAGTTCGACGAAAACTTCAAACCAATCAAACACTACTATCTGGGTAACGCTGACGAGATCGCAGCAAAAGCGGCAGCCGTTGCGAACCAGGGTAAAGCGAAGTAATTTTCATCCCGGGTCAAACGAAAAAAGCGTGGAATGCTCCACGCTTTTTTATTGCCGGATGACTGCGTTGCCTTATCCGGCCTACCGAGCGTAGCCCGGATGAATTTTTTAACCGCGGCGCGCTTTTACAGCATCCGCCAGCTGGCGCAACACCGCATCGGTATCTTCCCAACCAATGCAGGCGTCAGTGATACTTTTACCGTAGGTCAGCGGCTCACCGCTATCCGGGTTCTGATTACCTTCTACCAGATGGCTTTCGATCATCACGCCAATAATTGCTTTTTCGCCCCCAGCAACTTGTCCGCAAACATCTTTCGCGACATCCATCTGCTTTTTGAACTGCTTGCTGGAGTTGGCATGGCTAAAGTCGATCATCACCTGCGCTGAAAGCCCTGCTTTGATCAGACCTTCTTTCACGTCGGCAACGTGCTGAGCGCTGTAGTTCGGCTCTTTGCCGCCGCGCAGAATAATATGGCAATCGCCATTACCACTGGTATTCACGATCGCCGAATGGCCCCATTTGGTCACAGACAGGAAGCAGTGCGGCGCTCCCGCGGCGTTAATCGCATCAATCGCTACTTTTATCGTGCCATCAGTACCGTTTTTAAAGCCAACCGGGCAGGACAGACCAGACGCCAATTCGCGGTGCACTTGAGATTCTGTGGTACGTGCCCCAATCGCGCCCCAGCTCATCAGGTCGGCGAGGTATTGCGGCGTAATCATATCGAGGAATTCACCCGCAGCAGGCAATCCGCTGTCATTGATATCAAGCAGCAGTTTACGCGCAATGCGCAACCCATCGTTGATCTGGAAGCTGTTGTCCATGTGCGGATCGTTGATAAGCCCTTTCCAGCCGACGGTAGTTCGCGGTTTTTCAAAATAGACGCGCATAACGATTTCAAGCTCGCCTTTTAACTCTTCACGCAGCGCCAGCAGGCGAGCGGCATACTCTTTGGCGGCTGCCGGATCATGAATAGAGCAAGGCCCAATTACTACCAGCAGGCGATCGTCACTCCCTTTCAGGATTTTATGAATCGCCTTACGGGCATGAGCCACCGTGTTTGCGGCATTTTCGGTAGCGGGGAATTTTTCCAACAATGCGACTGGCGGTAATAACTCGTTGATCTCTTTAATGCGTAAATCGTCGTTCTGATAATTCATGATTATTCCAGCGTTGCCATACTTATATAAATGAATGCAATCCCTCCAATCTATATCTTCAGTCATAAAGTGTAAACGGGGTTTTACACTTTGGACGGATTAATCCTGGAATTGGCCCAAAAAACGCAATAAAGTAGCGAAAAACCAGATCCAACCTACAATTTATAACTGTAACAGCTTTAATTTTCATAAATTTCAAGATTCTATACTGGGTTTAATTTCTCTGGCAAAACTATTAACCACATATTGATGATGTAACTGGCACATGCACTGTTGGAAGACGTTATCCGACATATCGACCATAACAGGAGCATATTATGCATATGACAAAGCTGGCTTCACTCTTTCTTACCGCTACACTCAGCCTCGCCAGCGGCGCGGCGCTGGCTGCTGAAACCAATACGCAGTCCAATAACGGCCAGGCAAATTCCTCGGCGGATGCCGGTCAGGTCGCCCCAGACGCACGCGAAAACGTGGCACCAAATAATGTCGACAACAGTAACGTGAATTCGGGTGGCACAATGCTGCACCCGAACGGTTCATCAATGAACCATGAAGGGATGACCAAAGACGAGATGCACAAAAACACCATGTGTAAGGATGGTCGCTGCCCTGATGTGAATAAGAAGGTTGAGACCGGAAACGGCATTAACAATGATGCTGAGACAAAAACTGATGGCACTACGCAGTAACGCTGAAAATAAAGCTAATAATGGGAGAGCAATAGCTCTCCTTTTTAATTTTATCATCCCAAAAACGGTATGATGGCATACAGTAAAGATGAGAATAACAAAGGGATGGCATAATGGCGCACTCGCATACTCATACTTCTTCTGAGCAACCCAAGGACAATAATGCCCGCCGCTTGATGTTTGCATTCTGCATTACAGCCGGATTTATGTTGGTTGAAGTGGTGGGTGGATTACTTTCAGGTTCACTGGCCTTGTTGGCCGATGCCGGGCATATGCTCACTGATGCCGCAGCGCTCCTTTTTGCGCTGCTGGCCGTCCGGTTTTCCCAGCGCCCGCCCACAATACGACACACCTTCGGCTGGCTGAGGCTCACGACACTGGCCGCGTTTGTTAATGCCATCGCATTGGTCGTGATCACCATTTTAATCGTCTGGGAAGCCATTGAGCGTTTCCATACGCCCCGCCCCGTGGCTGGCGGCATGATGATGGTTATAGCTGTCGCGGGTTTACTGGCCAACGTGCTGGCTTTTTGGGTTCTACACCGCGGCAGTGAGGAGAAAAACCTGAACGTCCGCGCCGCGGCACTGCATGTGATGGGCGATTTACTCGGCTCGGTCGGGGCGATCATCGCTGCGCTGATTATTATCTGGACGGGCTGGACGCCTGCGGACCCGATTCTCTCGATTCTGGTTTCCGTGCTGGTACTGCGTAGCGCCTGGCGACTGTTAAAGGATAGCGTTAATGAATTACTGGAAGGCGCCCCGCTGACGCTGGATATCGCCGCACTGCAGCGCCATCTCAGCCGGGATATCCCTGAAGTCCGCAATGTACACCATGTCCATGTCTGGATGGTGGGTGAAAAACCGGTAATGACGCTGCATGTGCAGGTGGTTCCGCCGCACGATCACGACGCGCTGCTGGAGCGTATTCAGCACTTTCTTATCCATCACTACCAGATTGAACACGCCACGATCCAGATGGAGTATCAGCCGTGTAATGGGCCGGACTGCCACCTGTATCAGGGGGTATCCGGCCATTCACACC
The DNA here is from genome assembly GCF_030332345.1 of Citrobacter sp. Cpo221. NCBI lineage: Bacteria > Pseudomonadati > Pseudomonadota > Gammaproteobacteria > Enterobacterales > Enterobacteriaceae > Citrobacter > Citrobacter sp. Cpo221. The sequence goes on along the minus strand of NZ_JAOWIA010000029.1, from coordinate 464,084 downwards.
ATCACCATTAATGGGACAGCGCGTGGGACCCCCGCTCACGCGCGCTGTTAATCCACATCCTGCTACCGTTCAGGGCGATAACAGTCAGGATCACATACTCCAGCGACATGGCATATACGCCTTGCAGGGCGAAAATCACTACGCTTATTACGTTAATGATCACCCACAGCAGCCAGTTTTCAACGTACTTACGCGTCATCAGGATCATCGCCGCAATCGACAACACCATCATGCAGGAGTCCCAGAATGGGAATGCATCGGGTTGCAACTCAGGCACAACAACCTGTAATCCCAATGCCTGCATAATGTTCACCGCAATGCGGGTCAGGAACGCAAAGACCGGATCGATATAGACCGACATCAGGCCGATCGCCACCACGCAAGCCGCCAGCCAGCCGATCGCTTTTGGTAACGGCAGCCAGCGAATTTTCAGTTCCGCTTCATGCTGGTTGGTTTGCCTGGACCAGGCATACCAGCCGTAGATGTTGGCGGCAAAAAAGAAAACTTGCAGCAACAGGCTTGCATAGAGCTGGATCTGAAAGAAGATAATCGCAAACAGCGTGACGTTTATCAGGCCGAAGAAGTAATTGCTGATTTTCTCAAGGCTCGCCAGGCCAATACACAGCAACCCGGCGATCGTCCCCACAGCTTCGATCCAAGACAGATCGTAACCGCCAGCGCCAATCGGAATATGTACCAGAATGTTCTGCGTGCTAAAAAAGTCCATCTTTTCCCCCAGAGCAAAAATATTAATTAAGCTCGAAGTGTAGCCGCAAATTCCAACATGCGGTTTAACGGCAACAACGCCCCTTCTCGCAGCCCAGCATCAACATGTATCTCATGAGCCGCTCCGCCTTGTTCCAGGCCCTCAGCAATCGCCTTGAGGCCGTTCATCGCCATCCACGGACAATGCGCACAGCTGCGACAGGTTGCCCCCTCACCAGCCGTCGGCGCTTCGAGTAACTCTTTATCCGGAACAGCCTGCTGCATTTTGTAAAAAATGCCCCGGTCAGTCGCCACAATCAGCTGTTGATGCGGTAACGATTTAGCTGCGTTGATTAACTGGCTGGTTGAGCCAACCGCATCGGCCATATCAACGATAGACTGGGGGGACTCCGGGTGCACCAACACCGCAGCATCAGGGTAAAGCCCCTTCATGCGTGTTAAAGCCTGAGTTTTAAATTCGTCGTGGACGATACAGGCCCCCTGCCAACAAAGAACGTCTGCACCGGTCTGTTTTTGTACGTAGTTGCCCAGATGTCTGTCCGGAGCCCAGATGATTTTTTCACCTAAACTATCAAGATGCTCAATAAGTTCTACCGCGATACTGGATGTGACGACCCAGTCCGCACGTGCTTTAACGGCGGCTGAGGTATTGGCGTAAACCACCACGGTACGATCCGGATGCGCATCGCAAAACGCGCTGAACGCATCAATCGGACAGCCCAGATCTAATGAGCATTCCGCCTGTAGGGTCGGCATCAGGATGGTCTTTTCCGGGCTGAGGATTTTGGCGGTTTCCCCCATAAACCTCACGCCTGCAACCAACAGCGTAGAGGCAGAATGCTTTGAGCCGAAACGCGCCATCTCCAGAGAATCAGAAATACAACCACCGGTCTCTTCGGCCAACTGCTGAATTTCGGGATCGGTGTAATAGTGCGCGACCATAACGGCATCACGCTCTTTCAGCAGGCGCTTGATTTTTTCACGATAAAATTGCTTTTCATCCACACTCAGCGGGGCTGGCTTCGGCGGAAACGGATAAATTGCTGCTTCTGGATCAAACATCACGCTCATCTTGCTTTCTCGTTTTACTGGCTTAACGAAATAACCGATTAAAAGCGTGACGCACGCCGTATTCGGTTAGATTTGTTTTATATGCTAAACAAGATAGCGGATTGGCGTAAGAAAGTCACAATAATTGCGTGTGATGAATGCCGGAAGGCGACTGACGTCTTATCCGGCCTACGTGAATAGTGTCGTCTGTAGGACTGATAAGCGAAGCGCATCAGGCAAGCAGGTTCGAACCTTATAAATCGCAGATAGCAAAAAGGCGCCTTTAGGGCGCCTTTTTACACTGGTGGGGCGTGCAGGATTCGAACCTGCGACCAATTGATTAAAAGTCAACTGCTCTACCAACTGAGCTAACGCCCCCTTATGGGGTTTACTTCTTTACTCTTTTCAGGAACCCACCACAATATTGGTGGGGCGTGCAGGATTCGAACCTGCGACCAATTGATTAAAAGTCAACTGCTCTACCAACTGAGCTAACGCCCCATTTGGGTGTCGCCTGAAATTTTTTACTCGGAACCACCAAAATAGTGGTGGGGCGTGCAGGATTCGAACCTGCGACCAATTGATTAAAAGTCAACTGCTCTACCAACTGAGCTAACGCCCCGAGTGGTGGGTGATGACGGGATCGAACCGCCGACCCCCTCCTTGTAAGGGAGGTGCTCTCCCAGCTGAGCTAATCACCCGATACTACGCTGGATACTACTTACTAACTGAGTTAGTGGTGGGTCGTGCAGGATTCGAACCTGCGACCAATTGATTAAAAGTCAACTGCTCTACCAACTGAGCTAACGACCCACTTTTTTTGCCGCTTTCGGGCTGTTTGATATCCCTTGGCAACGGCGGCATATATTACTGATTTCAGATTTTAGCGCAACAAAAATTTCGAGGTAAATAACTCAACTGCTTAGGAATCACACGACGCGACCAGAATTAACACGATTTCTGGTCGCATGGTGTTCATTACATCGCGCCAAGGCGTTTTTGCGCTTGTTTCGCGCCATCAGTGCCAGGGTATTTAGTGATAACCTGCTGATAAACGGCTTTAGCTTTCTCTTTATCACCTTTGTCCTGCATGATGACGCCGACTTTATACATCGCGTCTGCAGCCTTTGGTGATTTCGGGAAGTTTTTGACTACTGAAGCAAAATAGAACGCTGCATCATCTTTTTTCCCCTTGTTGTAATTCAACTGACCCAGCCAGTAATTCGCATTTGGCAGGTAAGTCGAGTCTGGGTACTTTTTGATGAAGTTCTGAAATGCTTCAATCGCGTCATCCTGGCGGGATTTATCCTGCACCAGAGCAATGGCCGCATTGTAATCGGTATTCGCATCGCCAGTTTGTACCGGAGCGCCTGACGCTGCCGCCGCGCCCGCATCAGGCGCAGGGGTTGCTGCTGCCCCACTCTGATCGCCGCCCGCAGATTGCGCCGCAGGTGCACTACCGCTGCCCAGATTATTCATCTGCAGCAATATCTGCTTCTGACGCTCAACAACCTGATTCAGCTGATACTGATTTTCCTGAATTTGACCGCGCAGGGAATCAATATCGGACTGATTATCGGAGAGTTGTTGCTGGAGTTGGGTTAAAAGCTGACTGTGAGCGTTAGAAATACGCTCGAGTTGAGTGACACGGTCTTCGACCGAGCCAGAGCCGACACTACTGATTGGCGCCTGTGCAAAAGCGGCCCAGGGGGCCGCTATGCCAACCAGTAACGACAGACTCAACAGATGATGTCTGAAGTTACTGCTCATGCAATTCTCTTAGTAAACCAGTACGGCGCGACGGTTTTTGGCGTAAGCCGCTTCGTCATGACCCAGTACTGCAGGTTTTTCTTTACCGTAAGAAACGATGGAGATCTGGTCAGCAGAAACGCCTTTACCCTGCAGGTACATCTTAACGGCGTTCGCACGACGCTCACCCAGGGAGATGTTGTACTCAGGAGTACCACGTTCGTCCGCATGACCTTCTACGGTGACTTTGTAAGACGGGTTGCTACGCAGGAAGTTAGCGTGAGCATCCAGCATTGCAGCGAAGTCAGAACGGATATCGTACTTGTCCAGATCGAAGTAAACGATGTTGTTCTGCTGCAGCTGTTGCATCTGAAGACGCGCTTGCTCTTCAGAAGACATGTTGCCGCTGCCGTTTGCATCCATACCAGTGCCGGCACCCAGCATGCCTTCGCTGCCGTCATTGCTGGCGTTCTTGTTAGAAGAACACGCTGCAATAGCCATAACAGGCAGAGCAATCATCAGCCCTTTCAGCACTTTGTTCAGTTGCATTTCAATGATTCCTTTATTAATCAATTATTTATTATCACAGATACGGCGACCAGGCAGGGAATTTAACCTGTCCATCAGTTGCCGGAAGACGCGCTTTGAAACGCCCATCTGTAGAAACCAAATTCAGCACGGATCCCATCCCCTGAGAAGAGCTGTAGATTACCATAGTGCCGTTAGGTGCCAGACTTGGCGTTTCGTCCAGGAACGTTGACGACAGAACTTGTACGCCACCCGCTACCAGATCTTGTTTGGCAATGTGCTGCTGACCGTTGGCCGAGCTTACCATTACCATAAATTTACCGTCGCTGCTCACATCCGCATCCTGGTTTTGCGAACCTTCCCAGGTAATGCGCTGCGGAGCACCGCCGTTGACGTTAACTTTATAAACCTGCGGACGACCGGCCTGGTCAGACGTAAAGGCCAGGTTTTGGCTGTCCGGGAACCAGGTAGGTTCCGTGTTGTTGCTACGACCATCCGTCACCTGACGGATCTGACCGGAACCAATGTCCATGACATACAGGTTCAGGCTACCGGTTTTAGACAGGGCAAACGCCAGTTTGCTGCCATCCGGAGAAAACGCAGGCGCACCGTTGTGACGTGGGAACGAGGCTACCTGACGAACCGCGCCGTTAGACAGTGTCTGAATAACCAGCGCAGAACGACCGCTTTCGAAGGTAACGTACGCCAGTTTTGAACCGTCCGGTGACCACGCCGGAGACATCAGCGGCTGCGGAGAACGGTGTACCACGAACTGGTTGTAACCATCGTAGTCGGACACACGTAATTCGTACGGGAACTGACCACCGTTGGTCTGAACAACATAAGCGATACGGGTACGGAATGCACCTTTAATGCCGGTCAGTTTTTCAAACACTTCGTCACTTGCAGTATGGCCCGCGTAACGCAGCCACTGCTTGTTCACTTTATAGGTGTTCTGTGCCAGTACGGTACCCGGTGCGCCACCGGTGTCAACCAGCTGATAGGCAACGCTGTAAGAACCATCCGGGTTCGGCGTAACCTGGCCGACGACTACGGCATCAATGCCCAGCGCAGACCAAGCGGCAGGTTGAACTTCCTGCGCGGTACCGGGCTGCTGAGGCAGACGAGAACGGTCTAACGGGTTAAATTTACCGCTGTTACGCAGGTCAGCACCTACGATACCACCGATATCTTCAGGTGCAGCACCCGGTCCTGCCCACTGGAAGGGGACAACACCAATCGGGCGCGCCGAGTCCACCCCCTGGGTGATCTCGATACGTACTTCTGCGTGCAGCACCGCTGCCCACAGCATCAGAAAACCAAATGCTACTCGTAATGCCTGCTTCATCATATCTCCCTTATCTGGACGGAAAGCCCACGATAATTTAGCAGAATGTTAACAAACTCAAATACACAAAACTACCAGAACTCTGTCTCAACCTTAGACCGTTTCCCCTGATTTCTCAGGGGTCGTTATTACAGTTTGAAGTCCAGTTTGGCATCTTTTACTTTTTCATAAACTGCCTGGCTAGGCGGTTTAGGAATTCTGGCGGTTTTCGCAGCCGTCAGCGCAGCCTGACACAATGCCGGATCCCCGCCCTCTTCGGTCACATCCAGTAACAGACCATCGGGTGCTAACTTGATATGTAATACGCAAGATTTACCTGCATACAAATCTGCACCATACAGACGGCTCTGGATCGCATTACGAATTTGAGATGCGTAAGCACTGATATCAGCGCCAGATGCACCGCCATTGGCACCACTTGTACCACTATCTTTCGCCGGTTGGCCGTTTCCTTTCGCTCCACCGCCCGATTTCGGTGCATTCTTACCGGAGCTCAGGTCGCCCAACAAGTCGTCAACGCCAGAGGCTGCAGCGGCTTTTTCGGCCGCAGCCTTTTTAGCAGCAGCTGCTTTATCTGCCGCAGCTTTCTTATCGGCAGCGGCTTTCTCAGCTGCAGCTTTTTTGTCTGCTGCTGCTTTTTCTGCAGCGGCTTTCTTATCAGCCGCCGCTTTTTCAGCAGCGGCAGCTTTCGCGGCAGCGGCTTTTTCTGCTTTCTCAGCAGCAGCTTTCTCGGCTGCAGCTTGCTTAGCGGCTTCAGCCTGTGCTTTCTTCGCAGCGTCCGCAGCTGCCTTAGCAGCTTGTGCTTCTGCAGCTTTCTTCGCATCAGCGGCGGCTTTAGCGGCTTCAGCCTCAGCTTTTTTCTGTGCGTCCGCAGCGGCTTTCTTCGCGGCATCTGCCGCTTGCTTAGCCTGAGCATCAGCTTTAGCCTTCGCGTCTGCAGCAGCCTTCGCCGCAGCCTCTTCAGCCTGTTTCTGTTGCTCTTGCGCTTTCGCTGCGGCGGCTTCAGCTTGCTTCTGCTGTTCCGCCTGTTCGCGCACTTTTTCCTGCGCGGCTAAACGTTCTTTTTCCAGCTGCTTCAGTCGCTCTTGCTCAGCTGCCTGCTTCTCGCGAAGTTCTTCAGCTTGCTGCTGCGCCTGCTTTTCACGCTGCTCTTCAGCACGTTTCGCACTTGCCTGCTGTTGCTGCTGCCTGTCGTACTGTTGCACAACGGCGCCAGGATCGACCATAACGGCGTCGATGGACGAACCGCCACCGCCGCCGGCTGAAGCATCAATGTGCTCATCGAACGAACTCCAGATCAGCGCTGCAAATAAAATGACATGCAGCACCGCTGAAATAATTATCGCCCTTTTGAGCTTGTCGTTTTGTTCGGTTGCCTTTGACACTCTCGGTTCCCAAAAAACTGTTCGCCTGTTACGTGCTATCTTTCAAGCCAGCAAAACGCAGTCATCAGATTGGCTGCGTCATCAAGCCAACCGATTTTACGCCTGCACTGTGTAACAAGTTCAGCGCTTTAATTATTTCATCATAAGGCACGTCTTTCGCACCACCGATTAAAAAGACCGTTTTCGGATTGGTCTGCAGGCGGCTTTTCGCTTCCGCGATAACCTGCTCCGGCGGCAGTTGATCCATACGATCTTTCTCAACCACCACGCTGTATTGCCCAATACCGGAAACTTCAATAATGACCGGGGGTTCGTCGTTACTGCTGACGGCTTGCGACTCGGTCGCATCCGGCAGGTCGACTTCCACACTCTGCGTAATGATCGGTGCGGTTGCCATAAAGATCAGCAACAGCACCAGCAGTACGTCGAGCAGCGGTACAATATTGATTTCGGACTTGAGTTCGCGACGACCTCGTCCACGCGTTCTGGCCATGGCTTACCCCTTGTTGCTCTCGCTAACGGTAAACGCCTGGCGGTGCAGAATCGCGGTGAACTCTTCCATAAAGTTGTCGTAATTCAGTTCCAGTTTGTTCACGCGCTGGTTCAGACGGTTGTAGGCCATAACCGCCGGGATTGCCGCAAACAGACCGATAGCCGTTGCAATCAACGCTTCTGCGATACCCGGTGCGACCATTTGCAGCGTCGCCTGTTTTACCGCGCCCAGCGCGATAAATGCGTGCATGATCCCCCAAACGGTACCGAACAGACCGATATACGGGCTGATGGAGCCAACTGTGCCGAGGAATGGAATATGCGTTTCCAGCGTTTCCAGTTCACGGTTCATCGAGATACGCATCGCACGGGAAGCCCCCTCTACGACCGCTTCCGGCGCGTGGCTATTTGCCCGATGCAAACGCGCAAATTCTTTGAATCCGCTATAGAAAATTTGTTCCGAGCCCGCCAAATTATCACGACGCCCCTGGCTTTCCTGGTACAGGCGCGACAATTCAATGCCGGACCAGAACTTGTCTTCAAATGCTTCGGCTTCACGCGAAGCAGCATTAAGAATACGGGTCCGTTGGATGATGATGGCCCAGGATGCGATTGAGAAACCAATCAAAATCAACATGATAAGTTTAACCAGAAGGCTTGCCTTCAGGAACAAATCAAGGATATTCATGTCAGTCACTGCTTAAACTCCGCGACAATAGACTTGGGAAGCGCACGAGGCTTCATTTTGAGTGGATCAACGCAAACAATCAGAACTTCGGCTTCATTCAGCACGGTGTTCTCTGCGTTGACAATGCGTTGCGTGAAAACCAATGAGGTGCCACGCATTGACGTAATTTCGGTTTGAACTTCGAGCATATCGTCGAGCCGGGCAGGCGCAAAATACTCGAGGGTCATCTTGCGCACCACAAAGGCTACACGTTCGGCCAACAGGACCTGCTGACTGAAGTGATGATGACGAAGCATTTCTGTGCGTGCTCTTTCATAAAAAGCGACGTAACTGGCGTGGTAAACCACCCCACCGGCATCGGTATCTTCATAATAGACACGAACCGGCCATCGAAACATATACTTATTCATTCCTACTGCCTCTTTGTTGGATTCGCCCACTCGCACCAGTTACTTACCTTTGTAAGCGTCTGGTGATTCGCGTTCTTGCCGCCGCGATGCATCAAGAATGTCGTTGTATATCGCGCTGTCTTCACTGTACATCCCGGTAATGCAACAAAAGGTTAGTGCTTTCAAACTTTGCTACTATACGCGCGGGAATGGTGCTTTGGAATGGGGGAAAGTAAACGGAGAGTAAAAAATTATGGGCTTATGCAAGCCCATAAATATTTAAGGATGTTTCTTATTCAAAAGAAGAAGAAAATCAGACCAACAACGAGGACAATATCCGCGATCAGCGGGCAGAAGATGCCCTGCCAATGTACGGCGCGAGGACGGAAGCCAACGCCGTGAATCATGCCTGCGCAGACCGCCCACATAAGCAGGAAACCATGCCAGATTTCAAGCTCACTGGTTTTGGCTGCAAAACGTGACGGATCCCAGAATATGCAGCCAGCCAACACGATTGCCAGCACAAATGAAAGCGCCCGCAAGGGGCGCTTGTCCATCGCGTTGTATACCATCGCGATAATGTTGGTCATTAGCTATCTTCTTGCCCGGCTTTGCCTGATTCAACGTGCTCAAGCGCCAGCGCTGTGATTATCCCAAATGCACAGGCAAGAAGCGTTCCCAAAATCCATGCGAAATACCACATTTTAAGCTCCTTACTTAGTACAGAGAGTGGGTGTTGCTTTCAATATCTTCTTTAGTGATGCGACCGAACATCTTCCAGTAACACCAGCTGGTGTACAGAAGAATGATCGGTACAAACACCGCCGCGACCCAGGTCATCAGATTCAATGTACGCTGGCTGGAGGTGGCATCCCACATGGTCAAACTTGCGTTCATCATGGTGCTGGATGGCATCACAAACGGGAACATTGCGATACCGGCAGTCAGGATGATGCAGGCTAACGTCAGTGAGGAGAAGACGAACGCCCATGCCCCTTTCTCCATACGAGAAGTCAGGATGGTCAACAGCGGCAGAACCACGCCCAGTGCAGGAACCAACCACAGGATAGGTGCATTGTTAAAGTTCACCATCCATGCGCCAGCCACACGAGCAACTTCTTTGGTCAGCGGGTTAGAGGCGGCATGATGATCCAGTGCAGAGGTCACAACATAACCGTCAATACCGTAAATCACCCACACACCGGCCAGCGCGAAGCAGACCAGAGTCACCAGCGCCGCAACCTGTGAAGTTGCACGAGCACGCAAATGCAGTTCACCTACCGTACGCATCTGCAGATAGGTCGCACCCTGGGTGATGATCATCCCAACGCTCACGACACCTGCCAGCAGACCAAACGGATTCAGCAACTGGAAGAAGTTACCGGTGTAGTACAAACGCATGTAGTCATCTACGTGGAACGGAACCCCTTGCAGCAGGTTACCGAACGCCACGCCAATCACCAGCGGTGGCACGAAGCTACCTATGAAGATGCCCCAGTCCCACATGTTGCGCCAGCGCATATCTTCAATCTTAGAGCGGTAGTCAAAACCGACCGGACGGAAGAACAAGGACGCCAGAACCAGAATCATCGCCACATAGAAACCGGAGAACGCAGCGGCATACACCATCGGCCAGGCAGCGAACAGTGCGCCACCCGCGGTGATGAGCCAAACCTGGTTACCGTCCCAGTGCGGGGCGATGGAGTTAATCATAATTCGACGCTCGGTATCATTACGACCGAGGAAACGGGTGAGCATGCCCACCCCCATGTCGAAGCCATCAGTGACCGCAAAACCAATCAGCAGAATGCCAACCAGCAGCCACCAGATAAAACGCAATACTTCATAATCGATCATTTGACGACTCCTGTCTTAGCGTGCCGGCTGAGAAGTCACAGTGGACTGCTCGTAGTGATAACGACCGGTTTTCAGGCTACTCGGCCCAAGGCGTGCGAACTTGAACATCAGATACAGTTCAGCCACCAGGAACAGGGTATACAGGCCGCAAATCAATAGCATCGAGAAGATGAGGTCGCCAGCAGTCAGCGAAGAGTTCGCTACGGCTGTTGGTAACACTTCACCAATCGCCCACGGTTGACGACCGTACTCTGCAACAAACCAACCGGATTCAATAGCAATCCACGGCAGAGGAATCGCATACAGCGCGGTGCGCAGCAGCCATTTTTTCTCACCGATACGGTTACGAAGCACAGTCCAGAAGGACACCGCGATAATTGCCAGCATCAGAATGCCGCATGCCACCATGATACGGAAAGCGAAGTACAGCGGCGCAACGCGAGGAATAGAATCTTTCGTTGCCTGCTGAATTTGCGCTTCGGTCGCGTCGGTGACGTTATCCGTATAGCGTTTCAACAGCAGACCATAACCCAGGTCTTTCTTCATGCTGTTGAACTGGTCGCGAACGGCCTGGTCGGTAGTACCAGCACGCAGTTCTTCCAGCAACTGATACGCTTTCATCCCGTTACGGATACGCTCTTCGTGCTGCACCATCAGGTCTTTCAGACCAATGACCGGTGTATCAACAGAGCGGGTGGCAATGATGCCCAGCGCATAAGGAATCTGAATCGCAAAATGGTTTTCCTGCGCATCCTGGTCCGGAATACCGAACAGCGTAAAGGAAGCTGGAGCAGGCTGAGTTTCCCATTCTGCTTCAATCGCAGCGAGTTTGGTTTTCTGCACGTCACCCATTTCGTAACCAGATTCATCACCCAGAACGATAACAGACAGAATAGCAGCCATACCAAAGCTGGCAGCGATAGCAAAAGAACGTTTAGCAAACGCGAAGTCACGACCGCGCAGCATATAGTAGGAGCTGATACCCAGAACGAACATCGCGCCACATACATAACCAGATGCCACAGTGTGAACAAATTTCACCTGTGCTACCGGGTTGAGCACCAGTTCAGAGAAACTCAGCATCTCCATACGCATGGTTTCGAAGTTGAAATCCGCTGCGATTGGGTTCTGCATCCAGCCGTTCGCAACCAGAATCCACAACGCAGACAGGTTAGAACCCAGAGCCACCAGCCAGGTGACACACATATGCTGGACTTTACCCAAACGGTCCCAGCCGAAGAAGAACAGACCTACAAAGGTGGATTCGAGGAAGAAGGCCATCAAACCTTCGATCGCCAGCGGCGCACCGAAAATATCCCCTACATAGTGGGAGTAGTAAGACCAGTTAGTCCCGAACTGGAACTCCATGGTCAGACCGGTAGCCACACCCAGAGCGAAGTTGATACCAAACAACTTGCCCCAGAACTTGGTCATATCTTTATAAATCTGTTTGCCGGAAAGGACGTAGACCGTTTCCATAATGGCCAGCAAGAACGCCATACCGAGCGTCAGTGGCACAAACAGGAAGTGGTACATCGCGGTCAAGGCAAACTGTAAGCGCGACAGTTCGACTATATCTAACATCATGACTCCTTGCTCATCGCATGAAGACTCCGAGAGTGAACCCCGTTAGAAAGGGTCACACGCATGCCCCAATACAAATTTATCTGCTTCCTTCCGCCGCTACCCTTCCCTCTCATTTGAAGAAAAGATAATGATGAAAAGTTACAAACATGTTAATAAAACACTCAAATTGATCCCGCAATTATATTACGCCGTAAAATCCTTACAATAAACAGGTTTTTATCGAGACAAATTTGCATTTTTCGATAGTGATCAATTTATAGCTAATTTACCACTTTCAGACCAATTTGATCTGAAGCAATTTAACCTCTTTTGATGCTGTTTTCCAAGTTTTAAACATTGATTTAAATCAATTTTCAAATTTAATGTTAATAGTGTTTAGCACTCACGCTACTAGTAAACACCATGTTAACAACATGTTTTTCAATGAGTAATTGCCGTTACTACAAATGATAGGATATTTATTTAAATGTACACGATCTTTTAACCAGCCCGGCTGACTAAATTGATAGCAGATAAAGAATCACTAATGCTGGGTAGCTCACAGTTTTTTGTTTAGCAAGTCATGGATTTGTTATTTCATACAAATTATTCATTTAAATTTTACTTATAATTAACACCGAGATGTAACTATCTCAACTGGAAGCGAAAACGTTCCACAATGACCGATGCATTGCGTTTGTCGTTCTGCGAGAGAATGCTGACGTTTCGCTTAAATCATCACTGAAAGTTATCATTAACACCCCCTCTTCTCTTATGTGGCAAAGATTAAATATGCCACAAACATTTCCTTATCATTTTTATCCTAAATTTAACAAAAATGAATTATGACATATAAGATTAAAAAATAAAAAACCGTTATGTCGTTCACAAGTTAATTAGTAATTGGGATTTTTGAAATTATTTAAAACACGTCATAAATGGCTCGCATAACAAAATAAGATTTCGATCACAAACATGGCAAGTCATTTATTACCCAATTCTCTAATAAATTAAAAGCAGTTAAAAAAACACATCGCATCATATTGATTACAAAAGAATTTTACACCAACTAAATATAACAATCATTTTTCTCAGGATATTTTGAAAATAGATCAATTGCTTCCTTTTTCGCTTCCACAGAAACTCCAACCCTATTAAGAGGTTGTCACAATCCATGTTCTAAATATTAGAAAATAATTTCACTTATTGACCATCAGCCCTACAGAGGATTACCCATGAAGAAATCTACACTTGTTATTGGCGTCATCGGTGCTGACTGCCATGCAGTAGGTAATAAAGTTCTGGATCGCGTTTTTACTGCTCATGATTTTCACGTAATCAACCTCGGGGTGATGGTGAGCCAGGATGAATATATTGATGCTGCGATTGAAACAGGCGCCGATGCCATCGTGGTGTCCTCTATCTACGGTCATGGCGACATTGACTGCCTCGGGTTACGTGAGCGCTGCATCGAACGCGGCCTTGGCGACATTCTGCTGTACGTCGGCGGCAACCTGGTCGTCGGTAAACATGACTTCGCCGACGTGGAAGTGAAGTTTAAAGAGATGGGCTTTAACCGGGTCTTCGCCCCCAGCCACGATCTGGAAGATGTTTGCGCGCTTATCACTAATGATATTCACCAACACAATGGCCTCGAACAGCATTGCCTGGAAGAGGCCATCTGATGCAAACAGTTTCTGTCGATATCGGCTCTACATGGACCAAGGCAGCCCTCTTCGCACATGAAGGCGAGGAATTAACCCTGGTAAACCATGTCCTGACCCCAACCACCACACATCATCTGGCAGACGGTTTTTTTGCCAGCCTGAATCAGGTGCTGAATGTTGCCGATGCTCGCCCGTTACTGAAAAGTGGTGAAGTGCAGTTGAAATACTCCTCCTCAGCGAAAGGTGGGCTCGCCGTTGCAGCAATGGGGCTGGTGCCTTCCATTACGCTGGAGTCGGCAAAAGTTACCGCCCATTCGGCAGGAGCGAAAATCGCGCAATATTATTCGTACAAGCTGAACCGTCATGACATCCAGGAGCTGGAATCATCACCACCAGACATTCTGTTGTTTACCGGCGGGACAGACGGTGGCGAAGAAAGTTACGGCCTGGCGAATGCACACGCGCTGGCAGGCTCAAAGCTTGATTGCGCCATTATCTACGCCGGAAACCGGGACATTCAGGACGAAATACAAACGATTCTGGGACATAAGGATCTGACCACGGTAGACAACATTCTGCCGGACCTCGATCACCCGAATCCGTTTGCCGCGCGCCAGGCCATTTGCGATGTGTTCTTGTCACGCATCGTCAAAGGCAAAGGTCTGGACGTTATCGTCGGCGAAACAGGCGAAGAGCCTATGCCGACGCCATGGACGGTATATGAGTTAGTCAAAGCCATTAGCGATTACGACAGCGCATGGAAGGAATTCATGCTGATTGATATGGGCGGAGCCACCACGGATGTCTATTCGGCCAGCGCGAATACCCTCTCCCCCGATACCGTCCTGCATGGTGTTCCTGAACCGTTCGTCAAACGTACCGTTGAAGGCGACCTTGGCATGCGCGTTTCCGCCGTTGTGGTGGGAGAAAGCACGCAGGATATGGTGAAAGTCATCTTCGCCCAGCAGCCACAGCGCGAGGAAGCGTTTTACCGCTATCTACGCCACTTGGTTGGGCAACCGGATTACCTGCCACTCAGCGAGGAAGAGAAATATTTCGACACCCTGCTGGCAGGTTTATGCGTGGGCTATGCCGCTGAGCGCCACGCGGGCACTAAAAAGCAGGTTTGCACCTGCGTGGGTAATGTGGATTTACAGATGGGTCGCGATCTCACCACCGTACGCAAAGTCGTCGGTTCAGGGGGATGGCTCTCTCGCGCCAGCCAGTTCGATATCCATAACTGGCTCAAATACAGGGAGCTGGACGACCAGGGTAAAAGAATTCTGTTACCGAATCAGTTTGAGTATTACCGCGATTCAAATGGCCTGCTCCCGCTACTGGCAAACGTCGCCAGGCTGTACCCGCAAGCCGCTGCTCGCACCAGCATTCAGTGTTTAACCCTATAAAACTTAAGGCAGCTACGAATGGAACTTCGAAATAAAAAATTGACCCATGACGAATTCATGACCGAAAGGCATCAGGTGTTACAAACCTGGGAAACCGGTAAAGACGTTGAGAACTTCGAAGATGGCGTGAAGTACCAGCAATCAATTCCAGAGAAAAAGCGTTTCTCCCTCGCCCTGCTGAAGGCCGATCAGGAGGGTAAAACTCTGAGCCAGCCGCGCGCAGGTGTGGCATTAATGGATGAGCATATTGCGCTGCTCAAAACATTGCAGGAAGAGTGCGACCTCCTGCCAAGTACTATCGATGCCTATACCCGTCTGAACCGCTATGAAGAAGCCGCTGTCGGGATCCAAAAATCCATCGAAGCAGGTACTTCCAAGCTGAATGGTTTACCGGTCGTCAATCACGGGGTTGCTGCCTGCCGTCGTATGACTGAATCGCTGGATAAACCGATCCAGGTTCGCCACGGTACACCGGATGCGCGTCTGCTGGCAGAAATCGCCATGGCCAGTGGCTTTACCAGCTACGAAGGCGGCGGTATCTCCTACAACATCCCTTACGCCAAACGCGTCACCCTGGAAAAATCTATCCGCGACTGGCAGTACTGCGACCGTCTGATGGGTCTGTACGAAGAGAACGGCATTCGCATCAACCGTGAGCCGTTTGGTCCGCTGACCGGCACGCTGATCCCGCCGTTCATGTCCCACTCAGTCGCGATTATCGAAGGTCTGCTGGCGCTGGAGCAGGGCGTGAAGTCTATTACCGTCGGTTACGGCCAGGTCGGTAGCCTGACACAGGATATCGCTGCTATTCAGGCACTGCGTGAACTGTCCCACGAATACTTCCATAACCATGGCTTCGACGATTACGAGCTGAGCACCGTTTTCCACCAGTGGATGGGCGGATTCCCGGAAGATGAAGCAAAAGCCTTCTCCGTTATCGCCTGGGGCGCAGCGGTTGCCGGTATGTCTGGTGCCACAAAAGTCATTACCAAAAGTCCGCACGAAGCATTCGGTATCCCAACCGCGGCAGCTAACGCCCAGGGTCTGAAAGCGTCACGCCAGATGCTCAACATGGTCAGCGATCAGAAATTCCCGCAGTGCGCTGCCGTGGAGCAGGAAGTTGACCTGATTAAGAGCGAAGTCCGCGCGGTATTGAAGAAAGTCTTCGAACTGGGCAATGGCGACATTGCGCGCGGTACGGTGCTGGCCTTTGAAGCTGGCGTGCTGGATGTGCCTTTCGCTCCTGCCGCCTGTAACGCCGGTAAGATCCTGCCTGTTCGCGATAACACAGGCGCAATCCGTATTCTTGAAGCCGGTGCAGTGCCGCTGCCGAAAGATATTCTCGCCCTGCACCACGACTACGTTGCAGAGCGCGCGCATTTCGAAGGTCGCAAGCCTTCTTTCCAGATGGTCATTGATGACATCAACGCCGTATCCCACAGTAAATTAATAGGAAGACCATAATGAAAATTAAACAGGCCCTTTTCACAGCTGGCTACTCCTCATTTTATTTTGACGATCAGCAGGCCATCAAAAACGGCGCCGGTCATGACGGGTTTATCTATACCGGCGATCCGGTAACGCCTGGATTTACGTCTGTTCGTCAGGCGGGTGAATGTGTTTCCGTACAGCTGATTCTGGAAAACGGCGCGGTAGCTGTGGGCGATTGCGCAGCGGTGCAATATTCAGGTGCAGGCGGTCGTGACCCACTGTTCCTGGCTGAAAACTTCATTCCGTTCCTCAACGACCACATCAAGCCGTTACTGGAAGGTCGTGACGTTGATTCGTTCCTGCCGAACGCGCGTTTCTTTGACCAACTGCGTATTGACGGTCATCTGCTGCATACCGCCGTCCGCTATGGTTTGTCTCAGGCGCTGCTCGACGCTGCGGCGCTGGCTACCGGTCGTCTGAAAACTGAAGTGGTTTGCGATGAATGGCAACTGCCGTGCGTCCCGGAAGCCATTCCATTATTTGGACAGAGCGGTGACGACCGTTATATCGCCGTTGATAAGATGATCCTCAAAGGTGTGGACGTCCTGCCGCATGCGCTGATCAACAACGTGGAAGAGAAGCTGGGCTTTAAAGGCGAAAAACTGCGTGAGTATGTACGTTGGTTATCCGACCGCATCTTAAGCCTGCGCACCAGCGAACGTTATCACCCGACGCTGCACATTGATGTGTACGGCACGATCGGTCTGATCTTCGATATGGATCCAGTGCGTTGCGCCGAATACATCGCCAGCCTGGAAGCCGAAGCCCAGGGTCTGCCGCTGTATATCGAAGGTCCGGTTGATGCCGGTAACAAGCCGGATCAGATCCGCATGTTGACCGCCATCACCAAAGAGCTGACTCGTCTGGGTTCCGGCGTGAAAATCGTTGCGGATGAATGGTGTAACACCTATCAGGATATCGTGGACTTTACCGATGCGGGCAGCTGCCACATGGTACAGATCAAGACTCCGGATCTGGGCGGTATTCACAACATCGTTGATGCGGTGCTGTATTGCAACAAACACGCGATGGAAGCCTATCAGGGCGGTACCTGTAACGAAACCGAGATCAGTGCCCGCACCTGCGTACACGTGGCACTTGCCGCGCGTCCAATGCGCATGCTGGTTAAACCGGGTATGGGTTTCGATGAAGGTCTCAACATCGTGTTTAACGAAATGAACCGCACCATCGCGTTGTTGCAAACTAAGGATTAAGAGATGGCACGCACATTTAAGATCTTATCGCCTACGGCTATCCTGGGTTATGGCTTCCCGGAAGAAAGTTTTCGTAAAGCCATGGAAGAGTCACCGGATCTTATTGCTGTTGACGCAGGTTCCTCCGATCCTGGCCCCCACTACCTGGGGGCAGGTAAACCCTTTACTGACAGGGCCGGTGTGAAACGCGATCTGCGCTATATGATTGTGGCAGGCGTTAAGAACAACATCCCGGTAGTAATCGGCACAGCTGGTGGTTCTGGCGCAGCTCCGCATCTGGAGTGGTGTCGCCAGATAATCCATGAGATCGCGCAGGAAGAAAAACTGTCTTTCTCAATGGCGCTAATTCCGTCTGATGTCGACAAAGAAATCGTTCATCAGGCGCTGGATAACGGCAAAATCACTGCGCTCGATTTTGTGCCGGAACTGACTCACGAGGCCATTGAAGAGAGCACCTACATTGTCGCACAAATGGGCATCGAGCCTTTCCAGCGTGCGCTGAAAGCCGGTGCGCAGGTGGTCCTGGGCGGACGTGCCTACGATCCGGCCTGCTTCGCCGCACTGCCGATTATGCAGGGCTTTGATGAAGGTCTGGCGCTTCATTGCGGTAAGATCCTTGAGTGTGCAGCCATTGCCGCCACCCCTGGTTCCGGCTCAGATTGTGCGATGGGAATCATTGACGATAACGGCTTTACGCTGAAGGCGTTCAATCCCAAGCGTAAGTTCACCGAGACTTCCGCAGCAGCACACACCCTGTACGAAAAGTCAGATCCGTACTTCCTGCCAGGGCCAGGCGGTGTGCTGAACCTGAAGGCATGCACTTTCACCCAGGTTAACGAGGGTGAAGTGTATGTCAGCGGTTCACGCCATGAAGAAACACCGTATGCGTTGAAACTGGAAGGTGCACGCCAGGTTGGCTTCCGTTGCCTGACCATCGCCGGAACACGTGACCCGATTATGATTGCCGGGATTGACACGATTCTTGAAGAGGTACAGGCAAGCGTGGCACGTAACCTCTCGCTGAATGACGACAGTATTCGCATGACGTTCCACCTGTACGGTAAGAACGGTGTGATGGGCAACCATGAGCCGATGAAAACTGCGGGCCATGAACTGGGAATTTTACTGGATGTCGTCGCGCCAACGCAGGATATCGCCAACAGCGTATGCTCGCTTGTGCGCTCTACCCTGCTGCACTACGGCTATGAAAATCGCATTGCGACTGCGGGCAACCTCGCCTTCCCGTTCTCGCCATCTGATATTCAAAGTGGACCGGTGTATGAGTTCTCGATCTATCACCTGATTGAAGCGAGCGATGCGCTGCGTTTTGATTTCCACATTGAACAGGTGACGCCAGAAGGAGTTCAGGCATGAAACACTCAATTTGTTCACTGGCGCAAGTAATTCGTTCCAAAAACGCCGGACCGTACGAACTAGTTTTAGATATTTTATTTAAAACAAGGGAAGACTATCAGCGGGTAAAAGCCTGCGAGCAATTAACGCCGCAGCTTATTGCCGGTTTATATAATGTTGAGCCTGAGTTTATTCACAATATCGTCTGGTTCGATCCAGCGAATGCCGTAAAAATCGTCATGCCACGGGATATTATTTCCGGCAATGTCGGTGACAATGATGTTTATGGTGCGCAGCAACACGCTCCATTATTAAGTATTGAGTTTGACTTGTAACAAAAAAACACAATAACAACCATTGGAGCACAGAATTCAGCTGTATCACAGTGCTTCGAATTATTCATGCGGTTGGTCACAACAGGCGTGCGTCTGAGCTGCTGTCCAGGTTCAGGCGCACGCCACCCTACACAATTCCAATTACCAGCCTTTATCCGATGGAGTACACATGAAGAAAATTAGTTTAACGAAGATGATCATATTAGGCCTGATACTCGGCATGATTGCCGGGGTGGCCATAAATAATATGGCCGCGGCTGAAACAGCAAAATCTTATGCAGCAGATATTTCCATTTTCACCACTATATTCTTACGTATGGTGAAAATGATTATCGCTCCATTGGTTATTTCAACTCTGGTTGTGGGTATTGCCAAAATGGGCGATGCCAAAACGCTGGGACGTATATTTTCAAAAACCTTCTTCCTGTTTATTTGCGCCTCTCTGGTGTCAATTGCACTGGGTCTGGTTATCGTTAATATCTTCCAGCCAGGCGCAGGTATCAACTTTGTGCCACATGACGTCGGAGCCGTTGCCGCCGTTAAGTCAGAGCCATTCACGCTGAAAGTATTCATCTCACACGCGGTACCGACCAGTATTGTCGATGCGATGGCGCGTAACGAAATTCTGCAGATCGTCGTGTTCTCAATCTTCCTCGGTTGCAGCCTCGCTGCGATTGGTGAAAAAGCCGATCCTATCGTGAAAGTGCTGGATTCACTGGTGCACGTCATGCTGAAGCTGACGGGTTACGTCATGCTGTTTGCACCACTGACCGTTTTTGCCGCTATTTCAGGTCTGATTGCCGAACGTGGTCTGGGTGTGATGGTTAGCGCCGGGATCTTCATGGGTGAGTTCTACCTGACATTGGGTATGCTGTGGGCAATCCTGATTGGCCTGTCTACTATGATCGTCGGGCCTTGCATCGCACGGTTAACTAAATCAATCCTCGAACCCGCTCTGCTGGCCTTTACCACTTCAAGCTCTGAAGCCGCCTTCCCGGGTACGCTGGACAAGCTGGAAAAATTCGGTGTTTCTTCAAAAATCGCCAGCTTCGTTCTGCCTATCGGTTATTCCTTTAACCTGGTCGGTTCCATGGCTTATTGCTCATTTGCCACCGTCTTTATTGCCCAGGCGTGCAACATCGAACTGAGCATGGGCGAGCAAATCACCATGCTGTTGATCCTGATGCTGACCTCAAAAGGAATGGCAGGCGTACCGCGCGCATCAATGGTGGTTATCGCTGCAACCCTGAACCAGTTCAACATTCCAGAAGCTGGCCTGATTCTGCTGATGGGCGTCGATCCGTTCCTCGATATGGGTCGTTCCGCCACCAACGTTATGAGTAACGCAATGGGTGCTGCCATCGTGGGCCGTTGGGAAGGCGAACACTACGGCCAGGGTTGCCGTGGAACTGCGCCGGTGAAGACCCCGGAACAAGAACGTCCGGTTACCGAAACGGAAGTCGCTTTGTCCTGACAGTAGAAGAACGACTAATCGTAGGCCGGATAAAACGCGTCAGCGTTGCCATCCGGCAATTATACCGTGTTAACGCCGGATGGCGGCGTTAACGCCTTATCCGGCCTACAGGATAGTTTTCCCAACAACACCAACAGGAATGCATAATGAATAAAACAATTCTCGGCGTGAGTCTCTTTTCTTTCAGCGTCTTGTTTAGCGCAACCACATTCGCGCAAACCACGCCCGACTACGCCAAGCTGATAGAACAGGCTCATCAGAAGTACAAAAGTAACAACGATGGAAAAGTCGCCGACTACATCCCTGCTCTGGCGACCTATAGCCCGAAAAATTTTGCCATCACCATTGCGACGGTGGACGGCAAGATCTACCAGGTTGGCGATGTTAACAAACCTTTCCCAATGGAATCCCTGAGTAAAGTGTTCACCATGGCGCTCGCCATGGAGCAGCACGGTCCTCAGGTAGTGCTGGATAAACTTGGCGCCAATGCCACCGGTATGCCATTCAACTCAGGTTTAGCCGTTGAACTGACCAAAGGTGCGCCTGAAAACCCGCTGGTAAACGCCGGGGCCATGAGCACCGTTAGCCTGATCGAAGCCAAAGACAAAACCGATCGTTGGAACAAAATTCTCGACAACCTGAACGTCTGGGCCGATGCCACTCTCACCGTGAACGAACCGGTTTTCAAATCTGAAATGGAAACCAACCAGCACAATCAGGCGCTGGCCAAGCTGATGGAATCCTATAACAGCTTCTATGGCAACACTGACGAAGCCGTCGAAATTTATACCCGCCAGTGCTCGGTGGATATCACCGTTGAGCAACTGGCCAAAATGGGTGCCGTACTCGCGAACAAAGGCAAATCTCCGTTCAACGGTAAACAGTTGCTGAACGAGAAATATGTTCCGCAGGTGCTGGCAGAAATGGCAATCGCCGGGCTTTACGACGGTAGCGGTAAATGGCTGTACACCGTTGGCATCCCGGCGAAAAGCGGCGTCGGCGGCGGCATGGTTGCCGTTGTCCCTGGCGAATATGCGATTGCGGTCTATTCTCCGCCGCTGGATGCAGCCGGTAATAGCGTTCGAGCCCAGCAAACTATCGAATATGTCGCCGAAGCGACAAAAGCCAATGTCTTTTTAGCCAAATAACTTTACGCCGGATGGCGCTCCGCTTACCCAGCCTACATCAATGCGTTAATCGTAGGCCGGATAAGCGGAGCGCCATCCGGCAAACAACACGAAGAGGTGAGAAGTAAACATGTCTAAACCATTTGTCTGGCAGGAACTCTTTGTTCAGAGTAAAGATAGTACCGAGTATGAATTACTGAGTAACCAGCACGTTACGGTAACGGAGTTAGACGGAGAGGAAGTGATCAAGGTTGCACCGGAAGCGTTAACCTTGTTAGCACAGCAGGCGTTTTATGAGGCTTCATTTTTCCTGCGCGCCGGACATTTAAAACAGATTGCCAGCATTTTGCACGACCCACAGGCCAGCAGTAACGATAAGTACGTCGCATTGCAGCTGCTGCGCAATGCAGAGGTTTCAGCTAAAGGCGTACTGCCCAACTGCCAGGATACCGGGACGGCAACCATTGTGGCCAGCAAAGGACAACATGTCTGGACCGGCGGCGATGACGCAGAAGCATTAAGCAAAGGCGTGTATTCCACCTTTACCGAAAACAACCTGCGTTACTCGCAAAATGCCCCGCTGGATATGTATACCGAGGTCAATACCCAGACCAACCTGCCCGCACAAATCGATATTAGCGCCACCCCAGGTAACGAATACCGTTTCCTGTTCGTCAATAAAGGTGGCGGCTCAGCTAACAAAGCGGCACTGTACCAGGAAACCAAATCCATTCTACAGCCGGAAAAACTCACTGCGTTCCTGATCGAAAAAATGAAATCACTGGGTACAGCCGCTTGCCCGCCATATCACATCGCTTTTGTGGTTGGGGGCTTATCCGCCGACCAGGCGCTGAAAGTCGCCAAACTGGCTTCAACCAAATATTACGATAATCTACCCACCAGCGGGAACGAGCTGGGCCAGGCGTTCCGTGATACGGCGCTGGAAGCCGAGTTGCTCAATGCCAGCCGCGAGTTTGGCATCGGGGCGCAGTTTGGCGGCAAATACTTTGCCCACGATATCCGCGTAATTCGCTTACCGCGCCACGGCGGCTCCTGCCCAATCGCGATGGCCCTCTCCTGCTCTGCCGACCGCAACATTAAGGCCAAAATTAATAAACACGGTATCTGGCTGGAAAAACTCGAGCATAATCCGGGCAAATTTATCCCCGATTCTCACCGGGTAGAAAACGGCGCTCAGACCGTACAACTGGATCTGAACCGTCCGCTGCGTGACATCCTGCATGACCTTTCCGCTCTGCCCATTGGTACACGCCTGTCGTTAAGCGGCCCGATTGTTGTCGCTCGCGATATCGCCCACGCGAACATCAAAGCGCGACTGGATAACGGCGAACCTATGCCGGAATACATGAAAAAGCATATCGTTTACTACGCTGGTCCCGCCAAAACCCCGGAAAATCAGGCCTGTGGCTCGATGGGGCCCACCACCGGCGGGCGCATGGATGGGTATGTCGATGCTTTCCAGGCACAAGGCGGCAGCCTCATTATGCTCACCAAGGGTAACCGCAGCCAGCAGGTCACTGATGCCTGTCACAAACACGGTGGATTTAGCCTCGGCAGCATTGGCGGTGCCGCAGCCCTGCTGGCGCAGCAGTACGTGAAAAGCCTGCAGTGCCTTGAATATCCCGAACTGGGAATGGAAGCCGTATGGATGATGGAAGTTAAAAATATGCCGGCCTTCGTATTAGTGGATGACAAAGGCAATAACTTCTTTAGCCAGTTCGAGCAGCAGCATCGCTGCGCAACTTGTCCGGCAGGGCATTAAGGAGTTTCCATGGAAGCGCGCGCCAATAACGACAGACACCGTCAGCGTCAGCAGAAGCTGAAAGAGCAGGTTGATACCCGCGTAGCGGCTGCAACGGAGAAGAAAGGGATCCTGATTGTCTTCACCGGCAACGGAAAAGGAAAATCCACCGCAGCCTTTGGCACGGCAACGCGCGCAGTGGGTCACGGAAAAACCGTTGGCATCGCGCAGTTTATTAAAGGTCAGTGGGATAATGGCGAGTACAACACACTGCAACCGCTCGGCGTCGAGTTCCATATTATGGGCACCGGATTTACCTGGGAAACCCAAAATCGGCAAGCAGATATCGAGGCGGCAACGGTTGTGTGGCAGGAGAGTAAGCGCATGCTGGCTGATGCGCATTACGATCTAGTGGTGCTGGATGAACTCACCTACATGCTGGCTTACCACTATCTGGATACGCAAGAGGTTATCAGCGCCATCGAAAATCGCCCTGCCGGTCAGAGCGTTATCGTCACAGGGCGCGGATGCCATACGCTGTTACTGGAACTGGCCGATACGGTCAGTGAAATCCGCCCGGTCAAACACGCGTTTGACCGCGGTATTCAGGCACAGGTTGGGATCGATTGGTAGCCGTTCTTTTGCCGGATAACGATGCTAACGCGTCTTATCCGGCCTACCCATCGTTGTAGGCCTGATAAGGCGCAAGCCACCCTCAGGCAGCCGATACCACGGACTTACTGAGCAACCAGTTACGGAAAATCTGTAAATGCTCGGATTCCGATTTCTCTTCACGCCACGTCATAATAAATCGATTCCCGGTACGCATTGGAACATCGCAAGGAATGACCATATCACCACTGTCCAGATCGTGCTGAATGGCAAAACGCGGGAGCAGCGCAACGCCCAGATTAGAACGGACCGCCGCGATCAGCATCGATAACAAATCAAATCTCGGACCTTTATTCACCAGCGGACTGCTGACATCTGACAGCGCAAACCACTCCTGCCACCCTTTGATGCGCGTACTTTGGTGCAAGAGCGGAAATTCGTTTAGTAATTCGTTCACCGCCAGTTTTCGTTCCGGTTCGGCCAGCAAACAGCGGCTGCATACCGGCAGAATTTCCTCTTCAAACAGGTACTCAACCCCTGACCATGGCGAATAAAAGTCTTCACGCATAATTGCCGCGTCATACTCTCGATTGAGAAAATCACCAATATTCGCCAGGGAATGAATGTTCACGATAATATCGGGATTAAGTTTGTTAAATTCACGCAGGTTTGGGATCAGCCAGTGCGTGCTGAACGTCGGATTCACCGCCAGCTCAATAACCTGTACCGTCGGTTGCCAGGTCATTATCGTCGTCGTATCTCGTTCAAGTTTATTTAACGTTTCTTTAACGATACTTAAATAGTGTTTGCCAGCCGCATTTAAAAAAATGCGTTTTTTGGCATGATTAAATAGCGCGGTATTGAGAAAATCCTCCAGTGCATTTACCTGGCGGAAAACAGCACTTTGTGTTAAAGCCAGCTCTTCAGCTGCCCGGGTATAACTTTCGTGACGCGCAACAACTTCAAAAGTTACCAGCAACTCCGTCTTAGGTATTTTTCCTCTCATAACCTCTTCCATATGCAGCGTGCAAAAATAGTTTAATTTATAAAAAATAATTCAAGATACCCAGATAAGCACCGAGAGTTATATTTTATTTCATCCATTAATGTCATTGATCCAATCCATGATTTGCTCACACTGATGGCGGATAAATATTAACCGATAATACTCAAGGGCAACAATAAACACAATTTAAATAAGGTTAAACCCAAGCAAATAGTGCCAATAAGTTCTTAATAATTTTTCAAGTTATCTTGTTTATTGCAGAAAAAACTTTGCGAGATTAATCAATATTATCAGTGCGATAATTTTGGATAATTTCACGTTATAACTTACGGGCAAACGACTGCTTTTTATCATTCCTTGATGTAGTTTCTGCCTTTTTTTGAATGATGTGATAAAGGACACAATGTGAAAACTTTCGGAAAGGTCTGGCTCGTTGGGGCAGGTCCCGGTGATATTTCATTACTTACCCTCAAAGCAATGATGTGCATTAAACAGGCTGATGTCATTATTTACGATCGGCTGGTCAATCCTAAAATTTTGGAATGGGCATTACCTGATTGTCTGCTTATCAATGTCGGCAAAAACCCAGGCTTCCATTGTGTACCGCAGGATGAAATCAATGCACTGCTTGTCCAGTATGCCCAAACGCACAATAATATTGTGCGTCTGAAAGGCGGCGATCCGTATGTTTTTGGACGTGGGGCTGAAGAAGTTGAGGATCTCGTCGAGACGGGAATCCCGTTTGAAGTGGTGCCGGGTATCAGCTCAACTATTGGTGGCCTGACCTATGCCGGGATTCCGGTAACACACCGCGATTTCGCCTCGGGATTTCACGTGGTAACCGGTCATACGCGGGAGGGCAACCAACAGCAGGACTGGCGTCAGCTGGCCAAACTGAATGGTACGCTGGTTATCGTCATGGGTATCGCCAATCTGGCGTTTATCTGTGAGGAATTATTGATGGGTGGAAAATCGGCAGATACACCTGCAGCGCTAATTATGTCCGCCACCCGGGATAACCAACGCCGACTGACCTGTACGCTCGGTTCACTACTGAGCAAGGCGCAGGAAGCTAACATCCTCCCCCCTGCGCTGATAGTGATTGGTGATGTGGTAACCCTGAGCGATCGGCTCTCTTTTATCCCTGAAGCCATCACGCTGCCAGAAAACCTTTACTGCGACAGTCTGGCATGACGAAAAGACTGGGGCGACGTTTGATGCGCCGCCCGGAAAACGCGGCAAAAGTAACTGGTTTGTGCGTATTGGAGTTTCCGGGCAATGCTGTCTATTGAATGAATGGGATCGTGCAATAACTCCCCCGCTTTTTGCATTTTTTTCTGATTCACCCAGGTTTTAAAGTTAACGCCCTGCCGTTTCTTAAAAAAACGGCTGAAATAGTTTGCGCTTAAGCAGACATGAGCCGCTACGGATTCCAGAGATAATTCACTATATAAATTCTCATCAATATAACGCAACGCTGCCAGAAGCTTTTTTTCGTGTCGGGAAGGTTCTGTAAAATAATGACGCGTGTAACTGGTCGGCGGAATAACAAACTCATCCGATTGCTGCTGTTCTGTCTCGAAATTATCAACAATAAAACTTAATAAATTAGCTGATGCCACCAGCGCATTATTATCTACTACCGCTACCTGACTCCATTCAGCTTTTATTTTTGGTTCATCCATCCATGAGCTTTCATTATCAATAACGATAGTTTTATATTCCTGATATTTTGCCCGCACCTGCCCACAGAGCATAAAACCGTACAGATGCCCCTCGCGAATTAATGGCATAGAAAACAGACTTAGCCCTGCGTGACAGCTGAGTATTCTGGGTTTAAGGTGTTTTAATCCTTCAAAAGCACAATACTTGTCGCACTTTTGGCAACTCACACAATAGCGTTCATCCGCCCGCATTAATGTGCAGAACGAATTAAAGTTATGGCAATCCGAGAGAGTTTTTCCGCTAACATCAACCACAACAGTGGCTAATCCAGTCGCACTGGAGAATACTTTTGCTATCGAGAAAAAACGTTGTAGGTAATCATCCTGGATTTTCAACGACACGGTATCCTCCGGCATTAATGAAATTAAAGCCGGTAATATGCAGAATTTCATCAGGAGAAAGAATGATGCTCACCGCAAAAAATAATCTCATTTATGCAGATGATTATGATCAAATTGCAAGATAAATATTGAATGCCATGATGGTTATTACCTACAGAAGAAAAATCGTATAGCTTTAAGCAGGTTATAAAAATAACGCACAGACAAAAGATGAATTGCAGACATAAAAAAGGCCATCATCAGATGGCCAACCATGTCGAAACGGGACCAGCCCTTAACTATGCAGAGAGTCAGGGCTGTTTTTTATTTCTTACTTAATAACGGTTTTCAGCGCTTCGCCGATATCGGCCAGGCTACGAACAGTTTTCACGCCTGCAGCTTCCAGCGCAGCGAATTTCTCATCCGCTGTACCTTTACCACCCGCGATGATCGCACCCGCGTGCCCCATACGCTTACCTTTCGGCGCAGTCACACCCGCGATGTAACCTACAACCGGCTTGGTTACATGATCTTTGATGTAAGCAGCCGCTTCTTCTTCCGCGCTACCGCCGATCTCACCGATCATGACGATCGCTTCAGTCTGCGGATCTTCCTGGAACAGCTTCAGGATGTCGATGAAGTTAGAGCCTGGGATCGGGTCACCACCGATGCCTACACAGGTAGACTGGCCGAAACCATAGTCGGTAGTCTGCTTAACCGCTTCATAGGTCAGGGTACCTGAACGGGAAACGATACCCACTTTACCCGGCTTGTGAATGTGGCCCGGCATGATACCGATTTTACATTCACCCGGAGTGATAACGCCTGGGCAGTTCGGGCCGATCATGCGTACGCCAGCTTCATCCAGCTTCACTTTCACGGTCAGCATATCCAGCGTTGGGATACCTTCGGTGATGGTGATGATAAGCTTGATGCCTGCATCAATTGCTTCCAGGATGGAGTCTTTGCAGAATGGCGCCGGAACGTAGATAACGGTGGCGGTTGCGCCGGTCGCTTCTACCGCTTCACGTACGGTGTTGAACACTGGCAGACCCAGATGCGTGGTGCCGCCTTTGCCCGGCGTAACGCCACCGACCATTTGCGTACCGTAAGCGATCGCTTGTTCAGAGTGGAATGTCCCCTGGCTACCGGTGAAGCCCTGGCAGATAACCTTGGTATCTTTATTAATTAAAACTGACATTATTTCCCCTCCACTGCGGCAACAACCTGCTGAGCTGCATCCGTCAGACTTTTCGCTGCAATAATATTCAGGCCGCTATCAGCCAGTTTTTTCGCGCCGAGTTCAGCGTTGTTACCTTCCAGACGTACCACGACCGGAACGTTTACGCCTACTTCTGCTACCGCGCCGATGATACCGTCAGCGATCAGGTCGCAACGTACGATACCGCCGAAGATGTTAACCAGTACGGCTTTAACATTGTCATCAGAGAGGATAATTTTGAACGCTTCGGTTACACGCTCTTTGGTCGCACCGCCGCCAACGTCGAGGAAGTTAGCCGGTTCGCCGCCGTGCAGCTTAACGATGTCCATGGTGCCCATTGCCAGGCCCGCACCGTTAACCATACAACCGATGTTGCCGTCCAGCGCAACGTAGTTCAGTTCCCACTGTGCAGCCTGCGCTTCACGCGGATCTTCCTGAGACTGGTCGCGCATTTCGCGCAGGTCAGCCTGGCGGAACAGTGCGTTGCCGTCAGCGCCCAGTTTGCCGTCGAGGCAGATCAGGTCACCCTGCTTGGTCACAACTAGCGGGTTGATTTCGATCAGCGCCAGATCGCGCTCCAGGAAGATAGTCGCCAGACCCATGAAGATCTTGGTGAACTGCTGAACCTGTTTACCTTCCAGACCCAGTTTGAACGCCAGCTCACGCCCCTGGTAGGGCATCGGGCCTGCAAGCGGATCGAGCGCCACTTTGTGGATCAGATGCGGGGTTTCTTCCGCTACTTTTTCGATTTCCACGCCGCCTTCGGTAGAGGCCATGAAGACCACGCGACGGGAGCTACGGTCAACAACTGCGCCGAGGTAAAGTTCTTTACCAATGTCGGTCGCGGCTTCAACCAGAATCTGATTTACCGGTTGGCCATGAGCGTCTGTCTGGTAAGTGACCAGACGTTTACCCAGCCAGTGTTCAGCAAAAGCGCGAATGTCTTCTTTGCTGTTTACCACCTTCACACCGCCCGCTTTACCACGGCCACCAGCGTGAACCTGACATTTCACTACCCACGGGCCAGCACCGATTTTAGATGCAGCTTCTTCGGCTTCACGCGGAGTAGTACAGGCATAACCCACCGGTGCCGGTAAGCCATAGCGGGCAAAAAGTTGTTTTGCCTGATATTCATGTAAGTTCATGTGTTCTGTCCATCCTTCAGGTAATCGTTATCTTTTACCCGTAGGTCTGATAAGCGTCCAGACCTACGGGGCAGGTGATACTCTTATTAACTACACGTCCAGCAGCAGACGCGTTGGATCTTCCAGCAACTCTTTAATGGTTACCAGGAAGCCTACTGACTCACGACCATCGATCAGACGGTGGTCATAAGACAGCGCCAGATACATCATCGGCAGGATTTCAACCTTACCGTCTACCGCCATCGGACGATCTTTGATGGCATGCATACCCAGGATGGCGCTTTGCGGTGGGTTGATGATCGGCGTGGACATCAGGGAACCGAACACACCACCGTTAGTGATGGTGAAGTTACCACCCGTCAGATCTTCGACCGTCAACTTGCCGTCGCGACCTTTAACTGCCAGTTCTTTAATATTCTTCTCAATGTCAGCCATACCCAGCAGATCCACATCACGCAGGACCGGCGTGACAAGGCCACGCGGCGTGGAGACCGCCATGCTGACATCAAAGTAGTTGTGGTAAACCACGTCATCGCCGTCGATGGACGCGTTCACTTCCGGATAGCGCTTCAGCGCTTCAACAACCGCTTTCACATAGAAAGACATAAAGCCCAAACGGATACCGTGGCGTTTCTCGAACGCATCACCGTACTGCTTACGCAGGTCCATGATTGGCTTCATGTTAACTTCGTTGAAGGTGGTCAGCATGGCAGTGGAATTTTTCGCTTCCAGCAGACGCTCGGCTACGCGTTTGCGCAGACGGGTCATCGGAACACGTTTTTCGCCACGTGCGCCCAGTTGAGCCTGTGGTGCAGGTGCTGCTGCCGGCGCTTTTGCTTCGGCTTTCGCAGCCGGCGCTTTCGCCAGATGTTTTTCAACATCTTCACGGGTGATACGACCACCGACGCCGGTGCCGTTGATAGCGCTGGCTTCGAGGTTATGCTCACCCAGCAGGCGACGGATCGCCGGGCTCAGAGCATCGTTATTCTGCTCAGCAAGAGACGCCTGCTGGCGCTGTGCCGGAGTAGAATCTTTCTCTTCAGACTTAGCACTGGTTTCTTTACCGGTGCTATTGCCTTCACGCAGGCGACCGAGGATCTGGCGAGAGGTGACGGTTGTCCCTTCATCTTCCAGAACCGCATCAAGAATACCGTCCGCTGATGCCGGTACTTCCAGTACCACTTTGTCAGTTTCGATTTCTACCAGTACTTCATCACGACGTACTGCATCGCCCGGTTTTTTGTGCCAGGTTGCAACCGTTGCATCCGCTACGGATTCAGGCAGGTCGGGAACAAGAATATCTACGCTACTCATTATTTATCCTTTATTTAATCGACGTTCAGCGCGTCATTTACCAGATCTTGTTGCTGCTTCTGGTGAACGGACATATACCCTACTGCCGGAGAGGCAGAGGCCGGGCGACCTGCATAACGCAGAGCTGACCCAAATGGAATTACTTCACGGAAATGATGCTGGCTGCAGTACCATGCGCCCTGGTTGAGCGGCTCTTCCTGGCACCAGACAAAATCATGTACGTGAGCAAATGGTTTCAGCGCTTCCTGCACCGCTTTATGCGGGAACGGATAGAGCTGTTCGATGCGCACAATGGCGACATCTTTTTGGTCGTTCTTGCGGCGTTGCTCCAGCAGGTCGTAATAAACCTTACCAGAACACATCACGACACGCTTCACGCCTTTAGGATCAAGTTCATCTACTTCGCCAATGGCTGGCAGGAAAGTACCATTTGCCAGTTCGTCCAGCGTAGACACCGCCAGCGGATGACGCAGCAGCGACTTCGGTGACATCACCACCAGCGGACGACGCATACCTCGCAGCGCCTGACGACGCAGCATGTGGTAAACCTGCGCCGGGGTAGACGGGACGCAAACCTGCATGTTTTGCTCAGCGCAAAGTTGCAGATAACGTTCCAGACGCGCGGAGGAGTGCTCCGGACCCTGACCTTCATAGCCGTGCGGCAGCAGCATAACCAGACCGCACATACGGCCCCATTTCTGCTCACCGGAAGAGATGAACTGGTCGATAACGACCTGCGCACCGTTGGCGAAGTCGCCGAACTGTGCTTCCCAGATGGTTAGCGTGCGCGGTTCTGCTGTGGCATAACCGTACTCGAACGCCAGCACGGCTTCTTCAGACAGTACGGAGTCCCATACGCGGAAGGTGCCTTGTCCGTTATGCACATGCTGCAGCGGAGTGTAGGTTGAACCGTTGGCCTGGTTATGAATTACCGCGTGACGGTGGAAGAAGGTTCCGCGACCGGAGTCTTCACCAGACAGACGGACCGGAATGCCTTCGTCAACCAGCGTGGCGTAAGCCAGATTCTCTGCACCACCCCAGTCAAACAGCTTCTCGCCTGCGGCCATGGCCTGACGGTCGCCGTAAATCTTGGCAACACGCGACTGCATTTCAACCGCTTCAGGTACAGTGCTGATGCGTTTTGCCAGCTCCTGCAGACGCTTCATCTCAACTTTGTTCGGGTAGTTTTCATCCCACTCGTGGTTGAGGTACGGCGACCAGGTGAAGGAGTGCATGTTCATTGGACGCCACTCTTTCACTACGCATTCGCCAGCATCCAGCGCGTCACGGTACAGATTGACCATTTCAGTCGCATCTTCCAGCGTGGCGACCTTGTCCGCTTCCAGCTTATCAGCGTAGATTTTGCGCGGGGTCGGATGCTTTTTGATTTTCTGATACATCAGCGGCTGGGTTGCACTCGGCTCGTCGGCTTCGTTGTGGCCGTGACGGCGGTAGCACACCAGATCGATGAAGACATCGCGTTTAAAGGTATTACGGAAATCCAGCGCCAGGCGGGTCACGAAAGCGACCGCTTCCGGGTCATCCGCGTTCACGTGGAAAATCGGCGCCTGAACCATCTTACCGATGTCGGTGCAGTACGGTGTAGAACGCGCATCCAGCGGGTTAGACGTAGTGAAGCCCACCTGGTTGTTGATGACGATGCGAACGGTACCGCCCACTTCGTAACCACGCGCTTTCGACATGTTCAGGGTTTCCTGAACCACACCCTGCCCGGTAACAGCCGCATCACCGTGAATGGTGATTGGCAGGACTTTATTGCTGCTCGGCTCGTCCAGACGATCCAGACGTGCACGTACGGAACCGATAACCACCGGGCTAACGATTTCCAGGTGCGACGGGTTAAACGCCAGCGCCAGGTGTACCAGGCCGCCTTCGGTTTCGATATCAGACGAGAAGCCCATATGGTACTTCACGTCACCGGTGCCGAGGTGTTCTTTATGTTTGCCCGCAAATTCGTCGAACAGTTCCTGCGGGCGTTTGCCCAGTACGTTAACCAGAACGTTCAGACGACCACGGTGCGCCATGCCCAGTACCACTTCACGGGTACCGCTGTTACCGGCGTGGCGGATCATCTCTTTGAGCATTGGGATTAACGCATCACCGCCTTCCAGCGAGAAGCGTTTTGCGCCCGGGAACTTAGCGCCCAGGTAGCGTTCCAGACCTTCCGCTGCGGTCAGTTCGCTGAGGAAGCGTTTCTTCTCTTCACTACTGAACGCGGCACGTCCAGACTCAATACGCTGTTGAAGCCAGCGTTTTTCTTCGGTGCTGGTGATGTGCATATACTCGGCGCCAATTGGGCCGCAGTAGGTTTGTTTCAGCGCGACAACCAGGTCGCTCAGCTTCATGGTGTCTTTGCCGCCGGCAAAAGAACCTACGTTAAAGCTTTCCTGGAAATCCGCATCGGTCAGATCGTGGAAAGACGGGTCCAGATCGGCCACATTTTCTTGTTGCCACAGTCCCAGCGGATCGAGATTCGCATGCTGATGACCGCGGAAACGATAGGCGTTAATGAGCTGCAGGACTTTAACCTGCTTCACATTGGCATCAGGGTCGGAAATAGAAGAAGAGTAACGTGGGGTAATCAACGCCTGTCGACGGAAATAATCACGTGTTTTTGAGTGGAGTTGATCCGGTTTGACTCCGGTACCAGGTAACTGCTGGAACGTCGAACGCCAGTTAGCATCTACCGAGTCAGGGTCGGTTAAGAAGTCTTCA
This sequence comes from Citrobacter sp. Cpo221, assembly GCF_030332345.1. Lineage (NCBI taxonomy): Bacteria > Pseudomonadati > Pseudomonadota > Gammaproteobacteria > Enterobacterales > Enterobacteriaceae > Citrobacter > Citrobacter sp. Cpo221. The sequence goes on along the minus strand of NZ_JAOWIA010000029.1, from coordinate 430,397 downwards.
TAGAGCTGTTCTATCCAGCTCTGGTTTGAACCAGAGAGGTAAGAAGAGTCCAACCAGGCTTTCAAAGCGCTGTTCTGCATCGTGATCCCTTAAGCATTTGTATGCTTACTTCGCCGTGGATACTACCACGCACACCGATGTGCGTGCCGGGGTTCACTTGTTGCGGACTGTCGTGTTTTCTGCGTCCGCTAAGGAACCTTTAAAAACTGTCTAATAATGTGGCAGTTTTTAGAGGTTTCCTGCACTTATATTGCCTGATGGCGCTTCACTTATCAGGCCTACAAGGTACATAACCCGTAGGCCTGATAAGACGCTACGTCGCCATCCGGCAACCACTACAACAACTTACGCACTACGTTTGAGCAGCATCGACTTAATATGGCCGATGGCACGCGTCGGGTTCAGTCCTTTCGGACATACGCTGACGCAGTTCATGATGCTATGGCAGCGGAATACGCTGAAAGCGTCACTTAAACCTTCCAGGCGGCTGTCGGTCTCGGTATCGCGGCTATCAATTAAGAAGCGATACGCTGCCAGCAGGCCTGCCGGGCCAATAAACTTGTCCGGGTTCCACCAGAATGATGGGCAGGACGTTGAGCAGCATGCACACAAAATACATTCATACAGCCCATCGAGCTTCTCACGCTGCTCTGGCATTTGTAAATGCTCACGAGCCGGCGGATTTTTCCCATTATTCAACAAGTAAGGCTTAATCTTCTCATACTGTGCGTAGAATTGCCCCATGTCTACCACCAAATCGCGCACAACCGGTAAACCCGGCAGCGGGCGAATGACAATTTTTTTGCCCGGCTGATTCAGCGCAGAAATAGGAGTGATACAGGCCAGTCCATTTTTGCCGTTCATATTCAGACCGTCGGAGCCACAAACCCCTTCACGGCAGGAGCGACGAAACGACAGCGACGGATCTTTTTCTTTCAGCTGCATCAAGGCATCCAGCAGCATCATGTCACGCCCTTCTTCCGCCTCCAGGGTGTAATCCTGCATGCGCGGAGCGTCGTCAACATCCGGGTTATAGCGATAAACTGAAAACTCGAGTTTCATTGTCCAGTCTCCGCATTAATAAGTACGAATCTTCGGCGGGAATGCCGGGCGCAGCTTCGGTTCCATATTGACTTGACGTCGCGTCATGGATTCCGATTCTGGCAGGTACAGGGAATGGCACAGCCAGTTTTCATCATCACGTTCCGGGAAGTCGAAGCGGCTATGCGCGCCACGGCTTTCGGTACGGAAGTTTGCAGATACTGCAGTGGCGTACGCGGTCTCCATCAGGTTATCCAACTCCAGACACTCAACGCGCTGGGTGTTGAACTCGCTGGAGGTATCGTCCAGACGGGCATTTTTCAGGCGTTCGCGGATCGCTTTCAGCTCTTCCAGACCTTTCGCCATCGCATCGCCTTCGCGGAATACCGAGAAGTTATGCTGCATACATTCTTGCAGCGCTTTGCGAATCGCCACCGGGTCTTCACCGTTACGGTTACCGTTCCAGCGGTTCAGACGCGCCAGAGAAGCGTCGATTTCATCTTCGGTCGCATCCAGCAGGTCACCCTGCTCAGCGATAGATTCCTGCAGGTGCAGACCAACCGCACGACCAAATACGACCAGGTCCAGCAGCGAGTTGCCGCCAAGACGGTTGGCGCCGTGAACCGATACGCAGGCGATTTCGCCGACGGCAAACAGCCCAGGGATCACCACATCTTCACCCTGCTCATTCACGGTCAGCGCCTGACCAGTGACTTTGGTCGGAATACCGCCCATCATATAGTGGCAGGTTGGGATAACCGGAATCGGCTCTTTGACCGGGTCAACGTGAGCAAAGGTACGGGACAGTTCGAGAATGCCCGGCAGACGGGATTCCAGCACTTCTTTACCCAGGTGGTCGAGTTTCAGTTTGGCGTGTGGACCCCACGGGCCGTCGCAGCCGCGACCTTCGCGAATTTCGATCATGATGGAACGCGCCACCACGTCACGACCCGCCAGGTCTTTCGCATTCGGGGCATAACGCTCCATGAAGCGCTCACCGTGTTTGTTCAGCAGGTAGCCACCTTCACCACGGCAGCCTTCTGTTACCAGAACGCCAGCACCGGCGATACCGGTTGGGTGGAACTGCCACATCTCCATATCCTGCACCGGCACGCCTGCGCGGATAGCCATACCAACACCGTCACCGGTATTGATGTGGGCATTAGTAGTGGACTGATAAATACGGCCAGCACCGCCGGTGGCCAGCACGGTCGCACGGGCTTTAAAGTAAACCACTTCACCGGTTTCGATACACAGCGCGGTACAACCGACAACTGCGCCATCGGCGTTTTTCACCAGGTCCAGCGCATACCACTCGGAGAAGATGGTGGTATGGTTTTTCAGGTTCTGCTGATACAGCGTGTGCAATAGTGCATGACCGGTACGGTCGGCCGCTGCCGCTGTACGAGCCGCCTGCTCGCCGCCGAAGTTCTTCGACTGGCCGCCAAACGGACGTTGATAAATTGTGCCGTTGTCGAGGCGAGAGAACGGCAGCCCCATGTGGTCCAGCTCCAGAATCGCTTCCGGACCGGTTTTACACATATATTCAATAGCGTCCTGGTCACCAATGTAGTCCGACCCTTTAACGGTGTCGTACATGTGCCATTCCCAGTTATCTTCATGGGTATTACCGAGCGCAACGGTGATGCCACCCTGCGCGGATACGGTATGGGAACGGGTTGGGAACACTTTGGAGAGCAGCGCACAGGTCTGACCGCTCTGGGAAATTTGCAGCGCCGCGCGCATACCTGCGCCGCCGGCACCAATCACAACAGCATCAAATTCTCTGACTGGCAGTTTCATTACACACCCCACACCACAACAAATCCATAAATGACGTAAACCACCAGCGCAACGACGATAGCCAGTTGCAGAATCAGGCGCACAGCCAGAGGTTTAACGTAGTCGGTCAACACCTGCCACATGCCGATCCAGGCATGAATCAAGATGGAGAAAAGTGCCAGCAGGGTGAAGACTTTGGTGAATGCCGATGAGAAGAAACCGGTCCAGACTTCATACGTCAGCTCGCCGCTGGTGGCGAAGAAACCGACCATATAGATGATGTATAACGTCAGAACGATAGCGGTAGCACGGACCAGAATGAAGTCATGTACGCCGTTGCGTCCTAATGCGGAGGCGTTGCTTACCATACGAGGACTCCTGCGAGAAGTGAAAGCACGACAATGATAACGAAACAAATTTTGGCGGAGCGTGTCCCTGCTTCGAGGGTTTCTTCGATATAGCCAAAATCCATCAACAGATGGCGAATGCCCATTACGGCGTGATATGCCAGCGCAATCAGGATCCCCCACAGAATTAACTCTACAAAGAAGTTATTCATAATGGATGACGCGGTGAGGAAACCTTCAGGGGAGGAAAGGCTGGTACCCAATAACCACAACAGAATCCCGACCGCCACGAAGGTGATCACTCCGGATACGCGATGGAGAATGGACGCTATCGCCGTGATTGGGAACCGGATCGTTTGCAGATCCAGATTGACAGGTCTTTGTTTTTTCACATTTCTTATCATGAATAACGCCCACATGCTGTTCTTATTATTCCCTTTAGACTTCGGGTACAGAAGATGAAGACACCTGTAGCCTGAAAGACGACGGGATTTCCTTCCTCCGGTCTGCGTGCGGGTCAGACAGCGTCCTTACTATAACTACGCGTCATATAAAACACTGCTTCCAGATGCTAAAACGACACGTTACAACGCTGGTTGGCTCGGGATTGCAGGGTATTCCGGAGACCTGGCGGCAGTATAGGACGTTCACAAAATCATTACAATTAACCTACATATAGTTTGTCGGGTTTTATCCCGAACAGTGACATAGGTCACGATAACAACATTATTTTAATTTTTAATCATCTGATTTGACAATCATTAAACAAAGTTGTTACAAACGACACCAGAAAAAGCATATAATGCGTAAAAGTTATGGGGTCACTCTTTCACCGGAGATTTAGTTATGTAACAGTGTGGAAGTATTGACCAATACCTTCAGGACAGTTATTAGTGATAGACAGGTTAAATAATTCGGATTGCTAAGTTCTTGATTTGCAGTTTATTCGCCATGAAAAGACCGTTTTACCTGCAAGCGCCCATAGCTCTGTACCCAGGTCATCCCCTCTTTCGCAGAGCGGCGAGCCAAATAACAAACTGGTAACGGTTTATTGATGCACGAAGGCAAATTTAAGTTCCGGCAGTCTTAAGCAATAAGGCGCTAAGGAGACCGTAAATGGCTGATACTAAAGCAAAACTCACTCTAAATGGTGACGCTGCTATTGAACTGGATGTGCTGAAAGGTACGCTCGGTCAAGATGTTATTGATATTCGTAGCCTTGGCTCAAAAGGGATGTTTACTTTTGACCCAGGTTTCACCTCTACCGCATCCTGCGAATCCAAAATTACTTTCATCGACGGTGACGAAGGTGTTTTGCTGCATCGCGGCTTCCCGATTGACCAGTTGGCGACCGAGTCCAACTATCTGGAAGTGTGTTATATCCTGCTGTACGGCGAAAAACCGACGCAGGAAGAGTACGACGAGTTCAAAACCACAGTCACTCGCCATACCATGATCCACGAGCAGATCACCCGTCTGTTCCACGGTTTCCGCCGCGACTCTCACCCGATGGCCGTTATGTGCGGTGTAACCGGAGCGCTGGCAGCGTTCTATCATGACTCGCTGGATGTAAACAACGCGCGTCACCGTGAAATCGCCGCCTTCCGCCTGCTGTCCAAAATGCCAACCATGGCAGCGATGTGCTACAAATATTCCATCGGGCAGCCGTTCGTGTACCCACGTAACGATCTCTCCTACGCCGGTAACTTCCTGAACATGATGTTCTCTACGCCGTGCGAAAAATACGAAGTGAATCCTATCCTGGAACGCGCAATGGACCGTATCTTAATCCTGCACGCTGACCACGAACAGAACGCCTCAACCTCTACCGTACGTACCGCGGGCTCTTCTGGCGCTAACCCGTTTGCCTGCATCGCAGCCGGTATTGCTTCCCTGTGGGGACCGGCTCACGGTGGCGCAAACGAAGCTGCGCTGAAAATGCTGGAAGAAATCAGCTCTGTTAAACACATTCCGGAATTTGTTCGCCGCGCGAAAGACAAGAATGATTCCTTCCGCCTGATGGGCTTTGGTCACCGTGTTTATAAAAACTATGACCCGCGCGCTACCGTCATGCGTGAAACCTGCCACGAAGTGCTGAAAGAACTGGGTACCAAAGATGATCTGCTGGAAGTGGCGATGGAACTTGAGCACATTGCGCTCAATGACCCGTACTTCATCGAGAAGAAACTCTACCCGAACGTAGACTTCTACTCCGGCATCATCCTGAAAGCGATGGGTATTCCGTCCTCCATGTTCACCGTGATCTTCGCCATGGCACGTACCGTTGGCTGGATTGCACACTGGAACGAAATGCACACCGACGGCATGAAAATCGCGCGTCCGCGTCAGCTGTACACCGGCTACGACAAGCGCGATTTTAAGTCTGATATTAAGCGTTAATTGTCTGCCGGATGGCGCTAGCGCTTGTCCGGCTTAAAGTTATAAACGCTCCCAGGCCGGATAAAGCAGTGATGCCTATGTCCGGCCTGTTTTTATTTGATCCACATTATTTTATTCTTATCGTGCTTTCTCTATGATTTACTGAGATTTCTCACATTTTACTCAGGAGCATGGGATGCCTGTTTTGCAGTGGAGCCTGTTGTTTGTGCTATCGCTCCTTCTTTCCCTGCTCTTTCTGTTTATCCATCTTCCAGGCCCCTTGCTGCTCGGTTCGATGATCGTCGGCATCATTTTCAGTATGCGCGGCATCTCGCTGCATCCTCCTCGCTGCACATTTCTTGGCGCACAGGCGATTCTCGGCTGCATGATTGCCCAAAATCTGACCGGTTCAATCTTTACAACCCTTGCAGCCCACTGGCCGATGGTGATTGTTATCCTGCTGGCAACCCTTATCAGCAGCGCGATAATCGGCTGGCTGCTGGTTCGCTACAGTAATCTACCGGGGAATACCGGTGCGTGGGGCTCGTCGCCAGGCGGTGCAGCGGCAATGGTCGCAATGGCCCAGGATTATGGAGCCGACATCCGGCTGGTGGCATTTATGCAGTATCTGCGCGTACTGCTGGTGGTCGGCGCGGCTGCGCTGGTCACCCGGCTGGTGATGGGCGACCAAGCCCAAACGATCAGTGAACAAATCATCTGGTTTCCGCCGCTAAGCGGCAATCTTTTCAACACTCTGATGCTGGCCGCCGTTGCCGGCACGGCTGGACGCCTACTGCGTATTCCCTCTGGCGTTATGCTATTGCCAATGCTGGTGGGTGCCATGCTGAATGCAAGCGGAGTGATGGCGATTGAACTGCCGGAATGGCTACTGGCAATAGCCTACATGTCAATTGGCTGGCAAATCGGTCTTGGCTTTGACAAGCAGATCTTTTTGATGGCATTACGACCACTGCCACAGATCCTGTTGTCCATTTTTTCACTGATGGCGATCTGCGCCGCCATGGCCTGGGGACTGGCGCATTACATGCAGATCGACTTTCTCACTGCCTATCTGGCAACCAGTCCTGGAGGCGTGGATTCTGTTGCGGTGATCGCCGCAGGAAGCCACGCTGATATGGCGCTCATCATGGCGATGCAAACCCTGCGACTGTTCAGCATTTTGTTAACTGGCCCCGCAGTCGCGCGTTTTATTTCGGTGCACGCACCAAAACAACCCGCTTAGTGCTGACAACCCGGACACCAGTAAAAGGGGCGCGAAGAGAGCATCGTTTTCTCGATTATTCCACCACAACGCTCACAGGTTTCGCCGTCCCGATGAAAGACCTTAAAGCGAAACAACGCACCGTGATGTTTATTCTCATCGACCAGGCCACGGGTAGTATAAGACAGGCGCGGAATATCAAGCAGCGCATGTGCCAGTTGATCCAGTTGCTCATCACTAAGCTGCGACGCTTTATGCTGCCCGGTCAACCCAACCTGCCAAAGGATCTCTACCCGCAGGTAGTTACCTAATCCCGCCAGAAACGCCTGGTCCAGTAGCAGACCAGAAAACTGGCGGTTGCGAAAACGCGGAGATAGCAGACGCGCTTTAACCTCATCGGGCGTTAAACGTAAATCCAGTACATCCGGCCCTACCCGTTGCAGGAACGGGTGGGTGGAGAGCTGTTCTGGCGTCAGTATTTCGATATCAGACGCGCTATAGAGCAGAATAGTTTTGTCGTGTGTCTGCAGCCTGACACGCAGTACCCGCGAAGTTTGCGGAATTTTGCCGGTATCCACCACTCGCCACACGCCATAGAGCTGATTGTGACTGTACAGCGTCAGGCCATTAGAAAAATGGGTCAGTAATGCTTTCCCCCGCGTTTCAAGCTGGGTTACACGTTGCCCAATCAGTTGAGATTGATACGGTTTTAACTGCTCAAAGGCAAACCAGACATCCGTCAGGGGTTTGCCTTTGACTGCCGCCTCCAGGTTATCCGCCGCGCGGCGGATCTCCGGGCCTTCAGGCATAATACTTTCCTTTGTTAATGTGTTGCGCCGCCCGTCACTGCGATATCGCTTTCCACTTGCAAGGCGGTGGCAATCGCAATCTCCAGCGCACGGCGCACCGTTTCTGTCGCCATACTTGGCGCCCCGGGATGCTGTGCAGCCTGTTGCGGCAAATAAGGGATATGAATAAAGCCGCCCTTCACCGCCGGTACGTCTCGTAGTTTATGCAGCAGGCCATACATCACGTGGTTACACACGAAAGTACCCGCAGTCTGGGAAACCGAGGCCGGTATTCCCGCGTTGCGCATGGCGACAACCATCGCTTTAATCGGCAACGTACTAAACCATGCCGCCGGGCCATCGACTACAATCGGCACATCGACCGGCTGTTGCCCCTGGTTATCCGCAATACGCGCATCGTCAACGTTAATCGCCACGCGTTCCACGGTGATATCCGTACGACCACCCGCCTGCCCCACCGCCAGCACCAGAGATGGCGACAACGCGTCAATCGCGGCATTGAGTACGGCGAGAGACTCGCCAAAAACGCACGGCAGCTGGCGGGCAATAACGCGGCATCCGCCGATAATAGCATTGTCGAGGCTCGAGACCACTTCCCAGGAAGGGTTAACTGACTCGCCGCCAAAGGGTTCAAATCCCGTGATGAGTACTGTTTTCATCCTTCCTCCTTACAGGAACATCAGGAAATACATCAGGAACACGTTGACCAGTAGCAGCAGTACGCCGGTTGGCACCTGCGCTTTAATCACCGCATTTTTGTCCGGTAGTTCCAGCAACGCTGCAGGAACAATATTAAAGTTCGCCGCCATCGGCGTCATCAGCGTCCCGCAATAGCCGGAGAACATACCAATCGCCGCCATTACCGCTGGGTTGCCGCCGTGTTGCAGTACGAGGATTGGGATACCAATCCCAGCGGTCACAATCGGGAAAGCAGCAAACGCATTACCCATAACCATGGTCAGCAATGCCATGCCGATGGTGTACACCGCCACCGCGATAAAGCGACTATCCACCGCCAGATATTCCTGCGTCAGGTATGAAATGCCGCTACCCACACCCGCCGCTGTAAACAGCAGCCCAAGCGTAGCCAGAATCTGCGGCAGAATGAACGCCCAGCCAATGGAGTCCAGCAGACGTCGTGCCTCCTGAATCGGTTGATGCACCCGCTCATGGGTCATTTTTATCGCCATCGCCAGACCAATCAACGAGCCCGCTGTCATTGAAAAGAGCGTTACCAGCGTGGCGTGATTACCCGGCCCGAACAGCGCATCCTGTAAGCCCGGAATATGGTTGAACATCAGTACGCCAATGACCGTTACCACCGGGATCGCTAATGCCGGGAAAAACAGGCGGTTGCCCAGGCGGCTGGCGCTTTCTTCGCGCTGTTGCTGCGTGCGTTGATGGTAGCTTCCCAGCTTCACACCGCCAAAACCCGCGATCAGGGCCAGCACGACCACCGCAACGCCGACGGCAATATGCACTGCGCGTTTATCGCCAAACAGCGAGTATGTCCAGTCACCAAGCAGAAACAGTACGCCATATATGCCCCAAAACAGGCCTGTGGTAAAGCGGCGCGGGTTTGCTTTGTCCTGCCAGGACATCAGCGCCACAATCAGTAATACCGCACCTGCCAGCCAGTAGAGATAGCTTTGTTGAAAATTCATTTCGCTTCCCCTTTCGCTGCGGCATTCGCTTTCGCCACCTCACGTTGCAAATAGCTATCCAGACGCCACAAACGCGTGCCGTGGATCAGGAAAGCACAAATTGCCGTTGGGATCCCCCACAAGGCGATATGCAGCGGTTCGGTCTGGATCCCACCAGACTCCAGCATAAAGTTGTGCATGAATATGATCGCGCCGAAGGCAACAAAGATATCTTCACCGAAAAACAGCCCGACGTTATCGGTCGCCGCTGACATTGCGCGCAGGCGATAGCGAACCGCGCCGGGTATCTCGCCGTGATTTTTCTCGGCGGCCCCTTCCGCCATTGGCGCCAGCAGCGGGCGCACCATCTGCGGATGCCCCCCCAGACTGGTCAACCCTAACGCAGCAGTCGCTTCGCGAATGAACAGATAGACAATAAGCAGACGGCCACTGGTGGCACTGCGGATTTTAGCAATCCACGCCTGAGCACGCTCTTTGAGTCCGTGGCGTTCCAGCAGGCCAATAACCGCCAGCGGGATCAGCAGGATAAACGGCAGGTTGCGGGTGTTAAGAAAACCTTCACCCAGCTTCTCGAGGATGGTGGCGATCGGCATATGCGCCGCCAGTCCCGTGACGATCCCGGCAATAATAACCACCAATACCGGATTAAAACGTAAAAGAAATCCGACCACAATGACGGCGATACCCGTCAATGGCCAGAGAGAAATAGCCTCTCCCATAATTAAAACCCTTATGTTGTTGTGTAATATCTTATTGTTTTATATTAAAAATTATGCGCTAATTTGAATATTGCATGCATTAAAGGCGCTACGCAAGCGACGGGCAAAAGCGAGTGCGTGCTCACCATCCCCATGAATGCATACCGTCTGGGCAGTCACGCTTGCCCATGTTCCACTTTGGCTTTTTACTCTGCCGGATTGCACCATTTCTAACGTTTGCGCCAGCGCCTGTTCTTCATCCTCTATCAGTGCGCCCGGCTGGTTACGTGGCACCAGACTGCCATCGGCCTGATAACCCCGATCGGCAAAAACCTCCTGACGCGTTATCAAGCCATAGTGTTCTCCAGCGCGAATCAGTTCGCTTCCCGCCAGCCCGACCAGAACCAGCGACGGATCGCAGGCATGAACCGCTTTCGCAATCGCATCGGCCAATTGAGGATCTTTCGCCGCCTGGTTATAGAGCATGCCATGCGGTTTGACATGGCGCATCACACCACCTTCTGCCCTCGTGATGGCAGCCAGCGCGCCAATTTGATACAGCGTCTGTGCATACACCGTTTGTGCAGGCAGAGTCATGGCGCTACGACCAAAATTTTCCCGATCCGGAAAGCTGGGATGCGCGCCTACCGCCACACCATTTTTTAACGCATCACGCACGCTTGAGAGCATAGTTTGCGCATCGCCGGCGTGAAACCCACAGGCGATGTTGGCCGATGACACCAATTGCAGCAACGCTGCATCGTTCGCACATCCCTCACCGAGGTCTGCATTGAGATCAATTTTCATTGTTAAGTCGCCATGCTAACTGTTCCAGATAACGCTGCTGGTCGTACCGCGCCTTCAGCGCTTCCTCCAGCGAACACTGCACAAAATGAATCGGCTGACCGAGCGGGATCTGCGCCAGATGATACATATCTGCCTCGATGATACAGGCGATGCGCGGATAGCCACCCGTCGTCTGAGCATCGTTCATCAGCACGATTGGCTGGCCATTATGCGGAACCTGCACCACGCCGGGGAGCAAACCATGCGACAGCAGCTCGCGATCGGTCGTGCGCGTCAGCGGCTGCCCCTGAAGACGATACCCCATACGGTTACTTTGCGGGCTAAGCTGCCACGGCGAGCGCCAGAAAGAGGCCTGCGATACCTCATCAAACTCCTGATACTCAGGGCCGGGCAGTGCGCGAATGAGATTACCCCACATCAGTTGTTTTACACCTTGTGGCCCGCTGAATTGCCGGGTCGATACGCCAATCGCCAGTCGATCGCCATCACGCAGCAGACGCCCTTCAAACCCACCAATGCCCACTTTCAGATCGGTACTACGCGAGCCCATCACTTCGGGAACATCAATACCGCCCGCTACCGCCAGATAACTGCGCATGCCATGAAGCGGGCGTTTTAGCGTCAGGCGCTGCCCGGCTTTTACCGGTAACCGCCATCCGCTCCATACGGGAGTTCGATCCAGATGCGCTTCGCATCCGGCACCGGTCAGGGCAAACCAGCCATCGGCTTCAAACTCCACCACCAGTTGCCCCAGCGTGATTTCCAGCGCTGCGGCATTCGCATCATTACCCACCAGCAGGTTAGCCACGTTCAGCGCCGGTTTATCCAGCGCGCCGCAGTGACTAATTCCGGATTGACGAAAACTATGGCGTCCCCCGTCCTGTACTGAGGTGTACATGCCAGCGCGGATGATGTTTAACATATCCCCTCCTTCTGCGGGACAAAACGCACGGTATCGCCAGCCCGTAACAGAATCGGCTCCTCCCGTTTTGGATCAAATAACGAAACGGAGGTACGCCCAATCAATTGCCACCCACCGGGTGTGGCAAGCGGGTAGATCCCCGTTTGAGATCCACCGATACCGACAGAACCTGCCGGAACAAGCAAACGCGGTTCCGCACGTCTGGGGGTATGCAGCTGTTCAGGTAAGCTCCCGAGATAGGGAAATCCCGGCTGAAAACCGATAAACCACACCACATAGTCAACTGACGCATGAAGTTCGACGACCTGCTTGTCGCTTAATCCACTGTGTCGGGCGACCTCTGCCAGATCAGGGCCAAACTCACCACCATAGGTCACAGGTATTTCAATAAAGCGTGAATCCGGCTCCAGTGCTTCACTCTCTTCCCACCAGCGCTGCAGGCGTTCAATCGCATCCAGCGCCAGTGTTTGCGGGTCGCGCAGGGTAACCGTGATATTGTTCATTCCCGGAATAGCTTCAAGCACATTCGGGGCGTCAACTAAACGCTGAGCCAGACGCCAGATGCGTTTCTGAGTCGCCAGCGTGATGGGGGGCTCCAGTTCAAGAACCACCGCCGTTTCACCTAACAGATAACAACGCGCTCGCTGCACTTTCATCCCTCTTTTATTACGCTGGATTAGGAATATCGATAAAGGTTACGTCCAGATCGGTATTTTCATTCAGCCATTCGCTTAATGCGCGAATGCCGCCGCGTTCGGTCGCATGGTGACCGGCAGCATAAAAATGCAGCCCCTGCTCGCGGGCTGAGTGAATGGTTTGCTCAGAGACTTCACCGGTAATAAAGGCGTCGACACCAAATCGGGCTGCGCTATCAATAAAACTTTGCCCCCCCCCGGTACACCAGGCAACGCGCTGAACTTTCTCCGGCCCGGTATCACCGCACCATAACGGTTTACGACCTAAACGCGCTTCAATCCACGATGCCAGCTCCAGCCCCGGAACCGGCATGGAGAGTTCGCCCCATGGCACCAGCGGTTCAATTTCACCCATCACGGTGATTCCTAACAGCGCGGCCAACTGCGCGTTATTCCCCAATTCCGGGTGTGCATCCAGCGGCAAGTGCCAGCCATACAGGTTGATATCATTTTCTAACAGCGTTTTCAGACGATTGCGCTTCATGCCGCGAATAACCGGAGATTCGCCTTTCCAGAAATAACCGTGGTGAACGATAACCGCATCCGCTTGCTGGCGTACCGCCTCGTCCAGCAATGCCTGGCTTGCAGTCACACCGGTCACGATTTTATGCACCGTCTCTTTGCCCTCAACCTGCAAACCATTCGGCGCATAATCGCTAATGGCGGCGCTGTTTAGTTTGTCGTTGATCAGTTGTTCCAGTTCGGTGTTTTTCATCATCGTCCTCGTAGTCATCATTTCTGCCTGCCCAATCAGCAACACAACTTAGGTTAAAATAGCGTCCCCGCCTGCGTTCGTCGATAGCCATTTCACTGACACATAAAGAAACAATCACACCCGCTTTGAACGTGATTTGCTTACCACTACGCGATCTAATTCATGTATATTTATGCAATCAGACAGCATATTGCAAAAATAATCAGATCTGTATCAAAGTTACAACTTTAAGGAAACACACTCGCGCAGCACGTTCAGCCAGTCGCGAGGCATTTACTTCGAGAAAATAATGAATAAACAAGCATCTCAACCACGGGCGATATACTACGTTGTCGCGCTACAAATCTGGGAATACTTCAGTTTTTACGGCATGCGTGCGCTGCTGATCCTGTATCTCACTAACCAGCTTAAGTACGACGATAATCACGCATATGAACTGTTCAGCGCCTACTGCTCGCTGGTCTATGTCACCCCTATTCTCGGGGGATACCTGGCCGATAAAGTGCTCGGCAATCGAATGGCGGTGATGATCGGCGCATTTTTAATGGCGGTGGGACATCTGGTTTTGGGTGCCAGTGAAATGGCCCCGGCGTTCCTCTATTTGTCGCTGGCGATAATTGTCTGCGGTTACGGTCTGTTTAAATCAAATATCAGTTGCCTGCTTGGCGAGTTATATCAACCTGAAGACCCACGTCGCGATGGTGGATTCTCTCTGCTCTACGCCGCCGGTAACATCGGTTCGATCATCGCACCAATTGCCTGCGGATACGTGCAGGAAGAGTACAGTTGGGCGATGGGCTTTGCGCTGGCTGCCATCGGCATGCTGGCAGGGCTGGTGATATTCTTATGTGGTAATCGCCATTTCGCCCACACCACCGGCGTCAACAAGGCCGTTCTGTGTGCTAAAACCTTTATTCTGCCAAACTGGGCCTGGCTGTTAGTTTTGTTGGTTGCCGCACCGCTGCTGATTACCGTGCTGTTCTGGAAAGAGTGGTCCGTTTACGCACTGATTGTTGCCACCATTATTGGTCTGGCAGTTCTGGCGAAGATTTATCGCCAGGCACAGACGCAGAAACAACGCAAAGAGCTGGGGCTTATCGTCACGCTGACCTTCTTCAGCCTGTTGTTTTGGGCCTTTGCTCAACAGGGCGGCAGTTCGATCAGCCTGTATATCGACCGCTTCGTTAACCGCGATATTCTGGGGTATTCCGTCCCTACCGCGATGTTCCAGTCGGTTAACGCTTTTGCCGTTATGCTGTGCGGTATCGTACTGGCGTGGGTAGTCAAAGAAAGCGTGAGTGGCAATCGTACCGTACGTATCTGGGGTAAATTTGCCCTTGGCCTCGGCTTAATGAGCGCTGGGTTCTGTATTCTAACCTTGAGCGCTCGCTGGTCCGCTGCTTACGGCCACTCTTCGATGCCGCTGATGGTACTTGGGTTGGCGGTCATGGGCTTTGCCGAACTGTTTATCGATCCGGTGGCAATGTCACAAATTACGCGTATTGAGATCCCTGGTGTTACCGGCGTATTAACCGGCATTTATATGCTGCTTTCCGGTGCTATCGCCAATTACCTGGCAGGCGTTATCGCCGATCAGACCTCACAAGGCTCGTTTGATGCTGCGGGCGCTATCAACTACTCCATCAATGCCTATATTGATGTCTTTAGTGAAATTACCTGGGGCGCGCTGGCCTGTGTGGTGCTGGTGCTGATGATTTGGCTGTACCAGTCGCTTAAGTTCAGAAACCGTTCACTGGCGGTAGAATCCTGAGTGTAGGGGCCCGATGATGTAATCTGATTCGGGCTTTTTTCAGGAATTACGCATGACTGGCAGTCAACTTCTCTTCAGAAAGACCTGTAACCAGAAGCACCATGTTGCGATCTATTCCCTGCTCCAACATAGTTTGCGCTATACGTAATGCGGTTTCTCGTTTGCTTTGCTACAAACCTTCCTGTAATCCATCTAAGCGTAACCGCTCCGCAATCGTCATCAGCTTTTCCTTGTGTTGGGGGATCCGTTGCGTCATATCTTGTATAAATTCATTAAAGCGAGATTCATCGCCGGATTGCAGGATGTAATTAAACATCGCCTGTAGTTGTGTGTCATTAGCGCACCCTGTAAGTAACAGCGTGGCAAGCTGATCTACCAGTCCCAGCAAATCCCGCTGACGGATATGTTTTTGCAGATCTGCTGGAAGGTATTACGCAAAAATCCGCTGCGCGCTTATCCCTTACGCGCTGCCTCATATGCCGCCAGCGTCGCCAGCCTTGCCTGTTTATGATCCACAATGGGGCGAGGGTAACTTAGTGTTACCTGCGCTTTTTCAGCCCACGTCCACGGGTCATGAATAGCTTTACCCGGCACGTCGCGCAGTTCCGGCACCCACTGGCGGATAAACTCACCGTCACGGTCGAATTTTTCGCCCTGCGTCGTGGGGTTAAAGATACGGAAATACGGTGCGGCGTCGGTTCCGGTTGAGGCTGCCCATTGCCAGCCGCCGTTATTAGCCGCCAGGTCGCCATCGATCAGTTGCGACATAAAATACTGTTCGCCTTTACGCCAGTCGATCAGCAGGTCTTTCACTAAAAAACTGGCGGTAATCATGCGTAAACGATTATGCATCCAGCCCGTTGCGTTGAGCTGACGCATGGCCGCATCCACAATGGGGTAGCCCGTATTCCCTGTTTTCCAGGCCTGCAAATGCGTCGGATTATTCTGCCATTGCACGCGATCGGTCCAGCGAATAAAAGGTTGATACCGACACAGCGCCGGATGGTAAGTCATCAGATGACGATAAAATTCGCGCCAGATAAGCTCATTCAACCAAACGCTACCTGCCCCATCCTCAAGCGCCTGCGGCTGCTCCACGAGCAGTCGATTCAGGCACTGGCGCGGTGATAGTCCTCCTGTCGCCAGGCTTGCGGATAATCGACTGGTTCCGTCAATCGCCGGAAAGTCACGCAGTTGTTCATATTCTCCGGCGGCCTGCTGGCAAAAATGGCGTAACTGCGCGATGGCCAATTTTTCTTCTGCCGGAAATTGCTGCGTATCAAAATCCTGCTGCGGGTAGCTCAGCGAGATGGATGTTAATGGAGAGTCAAGAGCACCGCTTTCTCTCACCTTCGGCGCACTGACACATTCTGGGATCCCGTCTTTTATCCGCTTCAGCCAGGCATTTTTAAACGGCGTAAAGACTTTATACATCTCGTGATTACCGGTCATGACCGCCCCCGGAGGCAGGATCACGCTGTCGTCAAACCCTTCGCACACCACCTGAGGTAATGACTTTTCGACGGCAGCATCACGCTGGCGTTCGTTTATTTCATATTGATAGTTATAAAATATTCGACTGACGCCATGCTGTACGCAGACGTTTTTGACGGTTTCCACACTGGTCGCAAAATCAGCAACTTCATGAAACAGAAGCGGGATGCCCTTTTCTGCCAGCGCCGTTTGCAACGCGTTCAGTTGCGCATTAACCAATGCCGCCTGACGTGGGGCCATATCATGCGCCTTCCACTGTTCAGGCGTGGAAATATAGAGCGCGAGTACATGTGCAGAACGATCCCGACAAGCCGCCGCCAGCGCGAGATTGTCGTGCAGACGCAAATCACGCCGAAACCAGACCAGATGCGTGGTCATAACACTCCCTGATAAAAATTAATCATTGCCCTGTAAACGCCAAATCGCAGGCCAGAGTTCAAAATAACGTTGCCCGGACAACCAGGTGTTCGGGTGCTCAGCCATATAGTGTTTGAGGAGCATTAAGGGTGCAAGTAGCGGCTGCGCCTCGCGTCGATAGTTATCGATTATCGAGGTCAATTCCTGACGTTGACGCAGATCGAGCTGATTACGGAAATAGCCCTGTACGTGCATCAATACATTGGTATGGTTACGCCGGGTAGCAGGATTTAATAACAGATGGGTCAATCGTAGGCGATACTCGGTAAAAAAAGCATCGAGATCTTGCCATTCATGGATTGCGGCAACGAAGGGGCCAAGCTCCCGATACTCTGGCTGGGAATGCGCCAGTAGTACCAGTTTGTAGCGAGTATGATAGTCAATTAATGCGCCCCGCGTTAATTTTCGCTGACGCAGGCGGTGCAATTCATGCAAAGCGTAAACACGTATTATTGTATTTTCGTCGAACTGAGGTGCCTCACTCGCTTCTGTGGTCAGACAGGTGCGGATACCAACAGGAATTCTCGTGCTCATCGCCACTCCTTATCCGTTACTCAGATAAGTGTAGACGTCGGCGTATAAAAAAACCGCCACATTGCTGTTAGCGGTTTTCTTGAACAATAACGACAACTTAATAGAAGTCGCAGGTGGCTTTTTCAGCCTGCTCCATCCACACCGGTTTATCACTGGTTTTGGACCAGACGCGGTGCAGATAGCTGTAAAAACGGGCGCGGTCTTTCCAGAACAACATGACCGGCAGCGCCAGCACGCCCGCCACAACGGCAAAGGTACGGCGCAAGAAAACAATGTGTGCTGGATATTCTTTATAAAAGTCCATAATCCTCTCCCATATATCTGTTCGGTGAATCGCACCGGAAAAATAAACTTGGTTAACTGATGAAAATAATACCGCCTTGTGTGTAATTTTGCTACTCATCCGACCACTTATTTTTATCTATTGATGCTCCGTTTAGCTAAAAACCGTAATTAAGTTACATAAAAGTTAAATTAATACTAATCATTAGTTAAATAATGGTCTTTGCCATTTTTATACTTTTTTTACACCCCTCCCACTGATTTTTGCGAAATCTTTGCAAGCAAAAATCTACGCTCTGGTTATCACATTTATGCCACTGGAGGTGCACCGTGAGTGCAGGCGTGATAACCGGCATTGTGCTGGTCTTTTTATTATTAGGTTATCTGGTGTATGCCCTGATTAATGCGGAGGCGTTCTGATGGCGGCCCAAGGATTTTTACTCATTGCCAGTTTCTTGCTGGTACTGTTTATCATCGCCAGACCGCTGGGTTTTGGCTTGGCTCGGCTGATCAATAATACGTCCCTGCCGGGCCTGGCTGGCGTGGAACATCTGCTCTGGCGCGGTCTGGGCATCTCGCAGCAGGAAATGAACTGGCGGCAGTATCTGTTGGCGATCCTCGCGCTCAATGTACTGGGGTTGCTGGTCCTGTTTTCAATGCTGATGGCGCAAAACCTGCTGCCGCTAAATCCGCAACAGCTACCTGGGCTTTCGTGGGATTTGGCGCTCAACACGGCGGTAAGTTTTGTCACCAACACCAACTGGCAATCCTATGCTGGCGAAACCACCTTAAGCTACTTCAGCCAGATGGTCGGGCTGACCGTGCAGAACTTCCTGTCAGCGGCAACCGGGATTGCGGTGATTTTTGCCCTGGCCCGTGCCTTTACTCGCCAGAGTATGAACACGCTGGGCAACGCCTGGGTCGATCTGGTTCGCATTACGCTGTGGATCCTGCTCCCCATTGCATTGCTCATTGCGTTGTTCTTCATTCAGCAAGGTGTGCTGCAAAACGTGTTGCCCTATCAGCCCATTACTACCCTTGAAGGGGTGAAACAGGTGCTGCCGATGGGGCCCGTCGCCTCACAGGAAGCGATTAAGATGCTTGGCACTAACGGGGGCGGGTTCTTTAACGCTAACTCATCACATCCGTTTGAAAACCCTACCGCGTTGACCAATCTGGTACAGATGTTGGCCATTTTCTTAATTCCTACCGCGCTGTGTTTTGCCTTTGGTGATGTGGTTGGCGATCGTCGCCAGGGGCGGACCCTGCTGTGGGCCATGTCGCTGATATTTTTGGTCTGCGTAGCCGTGGTGATGTGGGCCGAAGTTCAAGGCAACCCGCACCTGATGGCATTCGGTGCAGACAGTAATATCAACATGGAAGGCAAAGAAAGCCGCTTTGGCGTGCTGGCTACGAGTCTTTTTTCCGTCGTGACGACAGCGGCATCTTGCGGCGCTGTCGATGCGATGCATGACTCCTTCACCGCGCTGGGTGGGATGGTGCCGATGTGGCTAATGCAGATTGGCGAAGTGGTCTTCGGTGGTGTCGGTTCGGGCCTGTACGGCATGCTGCTGTTCGTGTTGTTGGCGGTGTTTATCGCGGGCCTGATGATTGGTCGCACGCCGGAATATCTGGGTAAGAAAATAGACGTGCGTGAAATGAAAATGACTGCACTGGCGATTCTGGTCACCCCTGCGCTGGTACTGCTCGGTACGGCGATAGCGATGATGAGCGATGCCGGGCGCAGCGCCATGCTCAATCCTGGTCCACATGGCTTTAGTGAAGTGTTGTACGCCGTATCGTCTGCCGCGAACAACAACGGTAGCGCCTTCGCCGGATTAAGCGCCAACAGCCCGTTCTGGAACTGTCTGCTGGCCCTGTGCATGTTCTTCGGCCGTTTCGGCGTGATCATTCCCGTGATGGCAATTGCCGGATCGCTGGTCAGTAAAAAGATCCAGCCAGCAAGCCCTGGCACGCTGCCTACTCACGGTGCACTGTTTGTCGGGTTGTTAATCGGTACGGTGTTACTGGTTGGCGCCCTCACCTTTGTTCCTGCCCTGGCACTTGGCCCGGTCGCAGAATACCTGTCATTACACTGAGTGATGCGGAGCACATGACTATGAGTCGCAAGCAACTGGCGCTGTTCGAACCCTCTCTGGTCGCACAGGCGCTGATGGACGCCGTGAAAAAATTAAGCCCACATACCCAGTGGCGCAATCCGGTGATGTTTATCGTCTGGCTGGGCAGTCTGCTGACAACCCTGTTAACGCTGGCAATGGCCACAGGCCATATGCAAGGCAATCCGTGGTTTACCGGCGCGATAAGTCTGTGGCTGTGGATTACCGTTCTGTTCGCCAACTTTGCCGAAGCGCTGGCGGAAGGACGCAGTAAGGCTCAGGCTAACAGTCTGAAAGGAGTTAAAAAAACCGCTTTTGCTCGCAAACTCCGCGAACCGAAATACGGTGCCGCCATGGATCACGTTCCGGCGGAGGATTTGCGCAAAGGAGATATCGTGTTAGTAGAAGCGGGCGATATTATCCCGTGTGACGGCGAGGTCATCGAAGGTGGCGCATCGGTGGATGAAAGCGCCATTACCGGTGAATCCGCGCCGGTCATTCGTGAATCCGGTGGTGATTTCGCCTCCGTCACCGGCGGGACCCGCATCCTCTCCGACTGGCTGGTGATCGAATGTAGCGTGAACCCTGGTGAAACGTTCCTCGACCGGATGATCGCCATGGTTGAAGGCGCGCAGCGGCGTAAAACGCCGAATGAAATCGCCCTGACGATCCTGTTGATAGCCCTGACCATCGTTTTTCTGCTGGCGACCGCCACGCTGTGGCCGTTTTCCGCCTGGGGTGGTAGCGCGGTTAGCGTCACGGTACTGGTTGCCCTGCTGGTGTGTCTGATCCCCACCACCATCGGTGGGTTGCTCTCTGCTATTGGCGTCGCCGGGATGAGCCGCATGTTGGGCGCGAACGTCATCGCCACCAGCGGACGTGCAGTGGAAGCGGCGGGTGACGTGGACGTACTGCTGCTGGACAAAACCGGCACCATTACGCTGGGTAACCGCCAGGCTTCGGATTTTCTGCCCGCCCTGGGCGTGGACGAAAAAACGCTGGCCGACGCCGCGCAGCTTTCATCACTGGCCGATGAAACCCCTGAAGGCCGCAGTATCGTGATTCTGGCAAAACAGCGCTTTAATCTGCGTATTCGCGACGTGCAATCGCTGCACGCCACCTTTGTACCGTTTACCGCCCAAAGCCGAATGAGCGGGATCAACATCGACAACCGCATGATCCGCAAAGGGTCGGTCGATGCTATTCGTCGTCACGTCGAAGCCAACGGCGGCCACTTCCCTGCCGACGTGGAGCAGAAGGTCGAAAACGTCGCACGCCTTGGCGCTACGCCGCTGGTGGTTGCCGAAGGCTCCCACGTGCTGGGCGTGATTGCCCTGAAAGATATCGTAAAAGGCGGAATCAAAGAACGTTTTGCCCAACTACGCAAAATGGGCATCAAAACGGTGATGATCACCGGCGATAACCGCCTGACCGCCGCCGCGATTGCGGCAGAAGCCGGGGTAGATGACTTCTTAGCTGAAGCCACGCCGGAAGCCAAGCTGGCGCTGATTCGTCAGTATCAGGCGGAAGGTCGTCTGGTGGCGATGACCGGCGACGGAACCAATGACGCCCCGGCGCTGGCGCAAGCCGACGTGGCGGTCGCCATGAACTCCGGGACCCAGGCGGCGAAAGAAGCAGGCAACATGGTGGATCTCGACTCTAACCCCACCAAGCTGATTGAAGTGGTGCACATTGGTAAACAGATGCTGATGACGCGTGGTTCGCTGACCACCTTCAGTATCGCCAACGACGTGGCGAAGTATTTCGCCATTATCCCGGCCGCGTTCGCCGCCACCTACCCGCAGCTCAATGCGCTTAACGTGATGGGCTTGCATTCGCCGGACTCGGCGATCCTCAGCGCGGTTATCTTTAATGCGCTGGTTATCGTCTTACTGATCCCGCTGGCGCTTAAAGGCGTGGGCTACAAACCGTTATCCGCATCCGCAATGCTGCGCCGTAATTTGTGGATCTATGGTCTGGGTGGTCTGGTTGTGCCGTTTATCGGTATCAAAGCAATTGATTTACTGCTGACCCTACTGGGTCTGGTGTGAGGTTTCAGATGAGTGGATTACGTCCTGCATTATCAACATTGATTTTCCTGATGCTTATCACCGGCGGAGCTTACCCGTTGTTGACCACCGCGTTGGGGCAGTGGTGGTTTCCCCACCAGGCTAACGGCTCGCTTCTACGCGAAGATCAAGTCGTTCGCGGCTCTGCGCTCATTGGGCAACATTTTACCGCGGCCGGTTATTTTCAGGGACGTCCGTCAGCTACAGCAGAAATGCCCTATAATCCAATGGCTTCAGGCGGCAGTAACCTGGCAGCCAGCAATCCGGAACTGGATAAACAGCTGCAAAGCCGGATAGCCGCACTGCGTGCTGCTAACCCGCAGGCAAATCCTGTCGTTCCGGTAGAGCTGGTAACGGCTTCTGCCAGCGGGTTGGATAACAATCTGACGCCAGCCGCGGTGGCCTGGCAAATCCCCCGCGTGGCGCAGGCTCGCAACCTCAGCGTTGAAGAGGTCACGCGCCTGGTTGCACAATACACGCAAAAGCCGTTGGTCAGTTTTATCGGCCAGCCGGTGGTGAACCTGGTAGAACTTAATTTAGCGCTGGATAAGCACTGAGAAAAAGGACATGCATAACGAACCCTCACGCCCCGACCCCGATCGCCTGCTGGAGCAGACCGCTGCCCCGCACCGCGGAAAACTGAAAATTTTCTTCGGCGCGTGTGCAGGCGTCGGTAAAACCTGGGCCATGCTGGCAGAGGCCCAACGGTTGCGGGCGCAGGGGTTAGATGTGCTGATTGGGGTGGTGGAAACCCACGGACGCAAAGAGACCGCCGCGTTGCTGGACGGTCTCAGCATCCTGCCGCTAAAGAGACAGGCGCGCCATGGTCGTCATATTAGCGAGTTCGATCTCGACGCGGCGCTGGCCCGCCGTCCGGCGCTCATTTTGATGGATGAACTGGCGCACAGTAATGCGCCTGGCTCACGCCACCCTAAGCGTTGGCAAGACATTGAAGAGCTGCTCGAAGCCGGTATTGACGTTTTTACTACCGTCAACGTGCAGCATCTGGAAAGCCTCAATGATGTGGTCAGCGGCGTCACCGGCATTCAGGTTCGCGAAACCGTCCCCGATCCTTTTTTCGATGCCGCCGACGATGTGGTGCTGGTCGATCTTCCCCCCGATGATTTGCGCCAACGCCTGAACGAAGGCAAGGTCTATATCGCCGGTCAGGCGGAAAGAGCCATCGAGCATTTCTTTCGCAAAGGGAACTTGATCGCGCTACGTGAGCTGGCCCTGCGCCGCACGGCCGATCGGGTTGACGATCAGATGCGTGCCTGGCGAGGGCGTCCGGGGGAAGAAAAAGTCTGGCATACCCGTGACGCCATTTTACTGTGCATTGGACACAATACCGGCAGCGAAAAGCTGGTGCGTGCTGCCGCGCGTCTGGCAGCGCGCCTCGGCAGCGTCTGGCATGCAGTGTATGTCGAAACGCCAGCGCTGCACCGACTGCCCGAAAAACAGCGCCGCGCAATTTTAAGCGCTCTGCGGTTAGCCCAGGAGCTGGGTGCAGAAACCGCCACCCTTTCCGATCCCGCTGAAGACAAGGCTGTAATCCGCTACGCCCATGAGCATAATCTGGGAAAAATTGTCCTCGGACGTCCGGCTACACGACGCTGGTGGCGCAGTGATTCTTTTGCTGACAAACTGGCCCATCGCGCACCGGATCTCGACCTGATGATTGTTGCGCTCGATGAGCCACCTTCGCGCCCTGTGCTACAAACTGCAGATAACCGCACCTTTAAGGATAAATGGCGGGTACAAATTCAGGGTTGTGTGGTTGCCGTCGCGCTGTGCGCCATCATTACGTTGATTGCCATGCAGTGGTTGATGGCCTTTGACGCCGCCAACCTGGTGATGATCTATTTATTGGGCGTGGTGGTTATCGCCCTCTTTTACGGACGCTGGCCGTCGGTGCTGGCAACTTTTGTTAACGTCGCCAGCTTCGATCTCTTCTTTATTGCTCCACGCGGCACGCTGGCCGTTTCCGACGTCCAGTACCTGCTCACCTTCGCCGTGATGCTAACGGTAGGGCTGGTAATCGGTAATCTTACCGCCGGAGTGCGTTATCAGGCGCGGGTAGCCCGTTATCGCGAACAACGTACGCGCCATTTGTATGAGATGTCGAAAGCGCTGGCCGTCGGACGGAGTCAGCAAGATATCGCCGCCACCAGCGAACAGTTTATTGCCTCAACGTTCCAGGCCCGCAGCCAGGTTTTACTGCCCGGTGAGAACGGTAAGCTGGCCCCTCTCACCCATCAACAGGGCATGACACCGTGGGATGATGCCATTGCCCAATGGAGCTTTGATAAAGGGCAACCGGCTGGCGCAGGTACTGACACGTTGCCAGGAGTGCCGTATCAAATTTTACCGTTAAAAAGTGCCGACAAAACGCATGGGCTGCTGGTTGTGGAACCGGGAAATTTACGCCAGCTGATGATCCCCGAACAGCAACGCCTGCTGGAAACTTTCACTTTACTGGTCGCCAGTGCGCTGGAGCGTCTGACGCTAACCGCCAGCGAAGAGCAGGCCCGGTTTGCCAGCGAGCGCGAAAGCATTCGTAACGCGCTGCTCGCCGCCCTTTCCCACGATTTACGTACGCCGCTAACGGTGCTGTTTGGTCAGGCAGAGATCTTAACGTTGGATCTGGCAAGCGAAGGATCGCCGCACGCGCGCCAGGCCAGTGAGATTCGCCAGCACGTCCTTAATACGACCCGACTGGTTAATAACCTGCTGGATATGGCGCGAATTCAGTCCGGCGGCTTTAATCTTAAGAAGGAGTGGTTAACACTGGAAGAGGTGGTCGGCAGCGCCCTGCAGATGCTGGAGCCAGGACTCTCTGCTCCTATTAATTTGTCGCTACCAGCACCGTTGACGCTGATCCACGTCGATGGCCCACTCTTTGAACGGGTGCTGATTAATCTGCTGGAAAACGCCGTTAAATACGCAGGTCCAGCGGCGCAAATCGGTATTGATGCCAGCGTCGATGGCGAGCACCTGCAACTGGACGTCTGGGATGATGGCCCCGGCATTCCATCGGGTATGGAGCAGCGAGTTTTTGACAAGTTTTCCCGGGGAAACAAAGAGTCATCGGTACCGGGCGTTGGGCTGGGGCTGGCAATCTGTCAGGCCATTGTGGACGTGCACGGCGGTACGATTTCCGTCCACAATCGCGCACAGGGAGGAGCATGTTTCCGTGTTACACTGCCCCAGGAAATCCCCCCTGAACTTGAAGATTTTCATGAGGATATGTGACGAACGTACTGATTGTTGAAGATGAACAGGCTATCCGTCGCTTTCTGCGTACCGCGCTGGAAGCCGATGGTCTGCGTGTATATGAAGCAGAAACGCTGCAACGTGGTCTGCTGGAAGCCGCCACGCGAAAACCCGATCTCATCATTCTCGATCTCGGTCTGCCGGACGGTGACGGTATTGATTTTATTCGTGACCTGCGACAATGGAGCGCGATACCGGTAATTGTGCTCTCAGCTCGCAGCGAAGAAAGCGATAAAATCGCCGCTCTGGATGCCGGCGCCGATGACTATCTCAGTAAACCCTTTGGTATTGGCGAGCTACAGGCGCGATTACGTGTGGCATTGCGCCGCCACACCAGCGGCGCGTCTCCCGAGCCAGTGGTGCATTTTTCCAACGTAAAAGTAGATATCGCCACCCGGCTCGTACATCGTGGTGATGAAGAGATTCATCTGACGCCGATTGAGTTTCGCCTGTTAGCGGTACTGCTGAATAATGCCGGAAAGGTACTAACGCAACGCCAGCTGTTAAATCAGGTTTGGGGACCGAACGCCGTCGAACACAGTCACTATCTGCGAATTTACATGGGACACCTACGCCAGAAGCTGGAACTGGACCCGGCGCGTCCGCGTCATTTTCTGACCGAAACCGGGATTGGTTATCGGTTTATGCCGTGAATCTAAGCCGAATAAAAAAAGCCGGATCAGCACAAAGCTATCCGGCTTTTTAATTCATGCCGGATAGCGACGCTAGCGTCTTATCCGGCCTACGGTTTACGCGTTTTTCAGCACTTCGCTGACGATTTCAACCGCTTCTTTTTCGATCTGCTTGCGGTGTTCTTCACCGAGGAAGCTCTCGCAATAGATTTTATAAGCGTCTTCGGTGCCGGACGGACGAGCGGCAAACCAGCCGTTGTCAGTCATCACTTTCAGACCGCCGATAGAAGCACCGTTGCCCGGTGCCGCCGTCAGACGTGCGGTGATCGGATCGCCCGCCAGCGTGCTGGCACTCACCATTTCCGGAGACAGCTTAGACAGCGCCGCTTTCTGTGCGGAGGTCGCACTTGCCTGCAGGCGGTTGTAGCTCGGCGCACCAAAGCGGGCAGCCAGTTCGTTGTAGTGCTCCTGCGGATTCTTACCGGTCACTGCGGTAATTTCTGCCGCCAACAAGCACATGATGATGCCGTCTTTGTCGGTCGACCACGGTGTACCGTCGAAACGCAGGAAAGATGCCCCCGCGCTCTCTTCACCACCAAAGCCAAAGCTGCCGTCGAACAGACCGTCAACAAACCATTTAAAGCCAACCGGCACTTCGACCAGTTTACGCCCTAAATCATTCACCACGCGGTCAATCATCGCCGAGGACACCAGCGTCTTACCAACGGCAACATCTTTGCCCCACTGCGGGCGATGCTGGAACAGGTAGTTGATCGCCACCGCCAGATAGTGGTTCGGATTCATCAGCCCTGCCGGGGTGACAATACCGTGACGGTCGTAGTCTGGGTCGTTGGCAAAGGCCAGATCGAACTTGTCGCGCAGCGCCAGCAGGCCTGCCATCGCGCACTCGGAGGAGCAGTCCATGCGGATTGCGCCATCTTTGTCGAGATGCATGAAACGGAAAGTCTGATCAACGTGATCGTTAACGATAGTCAGGTTCAGGTTGTAGTGCTTAGCAATACGCTTCCAGTATTCGATACCGGAACCGCCCAGCGGATCGACACCCAGCGTCAGACCCGCTTTTTGGATCGCCGCCATGTCGACGATGTCAGCCAGTCCTTCAACAAACGGCTGAACCAGATCCTGCTCTGTTACATGGCCAGATGCCAGCGCAGCGTCCAGCGACATGCGCTTCACGCCTTGCAAACCGTCAGCCAGCAGCGCGTTGGCTCTGTCTTCCACCACTTTGGTGACGTTGGTATCTGCCGGACCACCGTTTGGCGGGTTATATTTAATGCCGCCATCTTCCGGCGGATTGTGGGACGGCGTGATCACAATGCCGTCAGCCAGCGGGCCGCCTTTTTTGTTGTGGACCAGGATAGCATTCGACACAGCAGGGGTCGGCGTAAAACCGTTACTTTCCTGCACGATGACGTCAACGCCGTTCGCCGCCAGCACTTCCAGTACAGAGATAAAAGCCGGTTCAGACAGCGCGTGGGTATCCTTGCCCACATAGCACGGGCCAGTAATCCCGTTTTTCGCACGTTCTTCAGCAATCGCCTGAGCGATAGCCAGAATATGCGGCTCGTTAAAACTATGACGACCTGCACTGCCGCGATGTCCGGACGTACCGAACTTAACGGCGTGCTCAGCGTTCCCTGCTGTTGGTTTCAGTACATAATACTGTGCCGTCAGTTGGGCGACGTTAATCAAATCACTCTGTTGCGCAGGTTGACCTGCACGGTTGTGGATTGCCATTGCCTGGTCCTTCTAATGCAAGGATTAAATTGTTCCGCAAACCTTTTCAATCAATTCCGCGGGGAATTGCATTGACTGCATGATGTGTTCAACCATGCTGCATTTACGGCCGGTATTGGTGTTGGTGATCACCCAGTACGGCGTGCCTGGCACGTGTTTCGGTTTGGTTTGATTACCATTTTTCAGCAGCGTCTGTTCATCTGCTGCAAAATAAACGCGCGTACGGCCATGCAACGATTCCGTTGCTTCGGCGAACGCGTTTTGATCCAGTGAATAGAGTGTAGACAGCACCAGCATAAAGCGATTTACTGCTTTCTTCTGTTCCGCGTATTCGTCGGACAGCAGCAGTTCACGCATCGCGCGCACTTTATCTTTTACGGGGTTAACCGGCTTAGCTTCCACGACAGGTTGCACAGCGCGGACTTCTTTGACTATCGGAGTGACAGGCTGTGATGCGGCGGAAAATTTCAACATACGCCGTAAAATGTCGGATGCGCTCTCGCCAATATGCTTGGTGTGGCTGGCAATATAGCTATAGAGTTCATCATCAACTTCAATCGTTTTCATCTTAATCCAGTGCAGTGTTTAGCTGAATACAAGTTGTCGGGGTAAACACACGTAGTGTAAAGGCAAATCCCAACAGCGGATAGCGTCAAGCCTGGTGGCCAGCAAAACTCAGAGTAACCGTAGTTGTTGCAGCCATGTGGCAGAATGGTCAACATGATACCCTAACCCGTGAGTGTGAAAAAAAGAACTTTGCCATGAAATTGAATATCCGAGCGCAATCTGCGCAAAACCTGCACAATAATTCTCCCATCGTCCTGGTTCACGGCCTGTTTGGCAGTCTGGATAACCTGGGGATCCTGGCGCGCGATCTGGTGGTCGATCACGATATCATCCAGGTCGATATGCGAAATCATGGCCTCTCCCCTCGTTCCCCTGAGATGAATTATCCGGCCATGGCGCAAGATTTGCTGGATACGCTGGACGCTCAGCAAATAGAAAAGGCGACCTTTATTGGTCACTCGATGGGGGGAAAAGCCGTCATGGCATTAACCGCGCTGGCTCCTGATCGTATCGATCGACTGGTGGCCATTGATATTGCACCGGTCGACTATCAAGTTCGCCGTCACGATGCGATCTTTACCGCTATTAATGCCGTAACCGATGCCCAGGTCACTTCGCGTCAGCAGGCGGCCAGCGTCATGCGTCAGCATCTGCATGAGGAAGGCGTAATCCAGTTTCTGCTGAAATCTTTCGTCGACGGCGAATGGCGTTTTAACGTTCCCGTGCTGTGGGATCAGTATCCTCATATCGTCGGTTGGGAAACCATTCCTGCGTGGGAGCACCCGGCGCTGTTTATCCCTGGCGGCAACTCACCGTATGTTACCGAAGCGTATCGCGAACAGCTGCTGGCGCAATTTCCGCAGGCTCGGGCGCATGTTATTGCTGGCGCGGGGCATTGGGTACATGCGGAAAAACCGGAGGCGGTGCTGCGTGCCATCCGTCGTTATCTGAACGAACAGGCTAACTGATTAAAAACTCAGCGTCTGCGCGCGATTACGCGCGTGGGCGTTGGCGTGCCTCCCCTGCTGATGTATTATGGCGCGCTATCCATCCGGGCAGACGCCTGGCTGATTGTTTCCCCGAAGTCACCAAGATCATGGCCAAAGAACAAACGGACCGTACGACATTAGATCTGTTCGCGCAGGAGCGTCGCCCGGGACGACCCAAAACTAATCCGCTCTCGCGTGATGAACAGTTACGTATTAATAAACGTAATCAGCTTAAGCGTGACAAAGTTCGCGGGCTTAAGCGTGTCGAACTGAAACTGAACGCTGATGCCGTTGACGCTCTGAACGAGCTGGCGGAGGCGCGCAACATGAGTCGCAGTGAACTCATCGAAGAGATGCTGATGACCCAACTCAGCACATTGCGCGGTCAGGCATAGTCTGAATTTCTGCTCTATACCCAAATAATTCGAGTTACAGGAAGGCGGCAAATGAACGAATCCCGGTGAGCTTACTGTAGTAAGTGATTCGGGTGAGTGAGCGCAGCCAACGCACCTGAAACTTGAAGTATGACGGGTATAAATCATAAATCGTGTAGCACAGAGTGCAGTCCTGCGTGTTTGCTGTTTCCGCATGCCTGACTGTTCTGCTATGATTGCCCTTATCCGTGGGCAATGCGCCACCACCATTTCAATAAGTTTCAAGAGGTTATTTAACTCATGGCAATCACTGGCATCTTTTTCGGCAGCGACACCGGTAATACCGAAAACATCGCAAAAATGATTCAAAAACAGCTTGGTAAAGACGTTGCCGATGTTCATGACATTGCAAAAAGTAGCAAAGAAGACCTCGAAGGTTATGACATTCTGCTGCTCGGCATCCCAACCTGGTACTACGGTGAAGCGCAGTGTGACTGGGATGACTTCTTCCCTACCCTCGAAGACATTGATTTTAACGGCAAACTGGTTGCATTGTTCGGCTGTGGCGACCAGGAAGATTACGCAGAGTATTTCTGCGATGCGTTAGGCACAATTCGCGACATCATCGAACCGCGCGGTGCAACCATCGTTGGTCACTGGCCGACTGCGGGTTATCACTTTGAAGCGTCTAAAGGCCTGGCTGACGACGACCACTTTGTCGGTCTGGCTATCGATGAAGATCGCCAGCCAGAACTGACAGCAGAACGCGTAGAAAAATGGGTTAAGCAGATCTCTGAAGAGCTGCACCTCGACGAAATCATTAATGCCTGATTTCGTGCGGCGTAGATTTCCATCTGCGCCGCATCAATAGATAAAACCAATCAAAACAATTGCTACAAATTTGTAACTTTTTCGTCTGACCCTGTACAATGGCTGGATGCCAATCGGGTGTTGCACAGTGTGTTTGTCGGCGATACCACGTTTTGATTAACAATATATGCCAGAGACTTGCAGTTTTCATTTAGCCATGGCAGTTCTATAATGATACGCATTATCTCAAGTGCAATTTCTGTCACTTCTGTTAATGAAGTGAATCGTTTAGCTACAGGACAGATTCCGCATGACTGACAACAATACCGCATTAAAGAAGGCTGGCCTGAAAGTAACGCTTCCTCGTTTAAAAATTCTGGAAGTTCTTCAGGAACCGGATAACCATCACGTCAGTGCGGAAGACTTATACAAACGCCTGATCGATATGGGTGAAGAAATTGGTCTGGCGACCGTGTATCGCGTGCTGAACCAGTTTGATGATGCCGGTATCGTGACCCGCCATAATTTTGAAGGTGGTAAATCCGTCTTCGAACTGACTCAACAGCATCATCACGATCACCTCATCTGTCTCGACTGCGGCAAAGTAGTCGAGTTCAGCGATGATTCCATCGAAGCGCGCCAGCGTGAGATTGCGGCTAAACATGGTATTCGTTTAACCAACCATAGTCTCTATCTCTACGGCCACTGCGCTGAAGGCGATTGCCGCGAAGATGAGCATGCCCACGACGGCAAATAATGTAATGCTTTTTAAAAAGCCAACCTTCCGGTTGGCTTTTTTTATGGGCATTACCTGCCCTTTTCCCCTTCCCTACGCTCCTGTGTTGCTTTAATGTAAAAATCAATTGCCCCTTCCGGAGAGTCGAAATGGAACTTCGCCAGCTACGCTATTTTGTGCGCATTGTAGAAACAGGCAGCATGGGTAGCGCGGCGCTCGATCTCAATATCGGGGTTTCGGCACTCAGCCAGCAAATATCGCGTCTGGAAAACGAACTCGCTATTCGCCTGCTGCAACGCACCTCACGAGGCGTGACACCCACCAGCGCCGGGCTGGCTTTTTACTCCCAGGCGCAGCTGGCGCTTCGTCACGCAGACGACGCGATCCTCGCCGCACGCGAGTCCCGACTTTCCGGGCACGTCAGCGTCGGCATGGCTCCCAGTACCGCTTCCGTTCTCGGAATGCCGTTTATCAACGCCATGCAGGAAAGCTACAGTGATGTCCGTCTGCATGTGGTGGAAAGCCTCTCTGGCAATCTGGAGCGGATGATTAATACCCGCCAGATTGATCTGGCTGTCGTGTTTCAGAAAGAAAAGATCCTGCGCTGGAGCGCCATACCGATTCTCGAAGAGCGGCTGTTTTTGATTGGGACTCATGCCTTACTGGCTGATATTGCCGATGACAATATTGCTCCAGCCCAGCTGGCAAGTATCCCATTGATAATGCCAAGCCCGGGCCACGGTCTGCGCGGCAGGCTGGAAGCGATTTGTCAGGAACACGCGCTGAACATTGAGATCGCCACGGAAATTGATGGTCTGGCGCTACTCATGCGTGCCGTGCGCAGTGGCATTGGTGCCACTCTCCAGCCCGGCGCGGCAATTTCCCATCTCGATAAAGAGACGCTAAGAGTGATCGGCGTCCACAATCCAATACTTAGCCGCCCCAACTTTCTGGTGAGTCTCTCAGACGATGAACTCACCCCGGCAGGCCTCGCGGCCCGTGTGGTGCTGACGAAAGTGATGCATCAACTGGTGGAAGCAGGAAGCTGGCCTGGCGCCATCCTTTACAATAACTAAAGTACCGTTTAGCACTACGTCATAGCGCCCGCACAAGCTGCGCGTATACATTTCAATTACAAATTTAACAATTAGTTAAATGGTAATGGAGTATACGATGGTTGATGTTCTGGTGATTGGCGGTGGCAATGCTGCCTTATGCGCTGCCCTTACCGCCCGGGAGCAAGGCGCTTCCGTTTTACTACTCGAAGCGGCTCCCCGGGAATGGCGTGGGGGAAATTCCCAACACACGCGTAATCTGCGCTGTATGCATAATGCGCCGCAGGATGTGCTGGTGGAAAGCTATCCGGAAGAGGAGTTCTGGCAAGACCTGCAGCGCGTAACTGAAGGAAATACCAACGAAGCCCTGGCGCGTCTGGTGATCCGTACCTCATCACAGTGTCGCGACTGGATGCGCCAGCACGGCGTCAATTTTCAGCCCCCACTCTCTGGCGCTCTACACGTGGCGCGAACCAACGCTTTTTTTATGGGGGGCGGTAAAGCTCTCGTGAATGCCTATTATCGCAGCGCAGAAAAGCTGGGCGTGCAAATCCGCTATAACACACCGGTGCAGGCGCTTGAACTGCACAACGGCGAGTTCGTGGCGGCGCTGGCAGGCAAAGAGCGTATCACAGCGAAATCCTGCGTGCTTGCTGCTGGCGGATTCGAATCTAACCGGGAGTGGTTGCGCGAAGCCTGGGGGGAAAATGCCCGCGGCGAGTGGCCTGCGGATAACTTTCTGATTCGCGGCACGCGTTTTAATCAGGGCGTACTGCTCAAATTTATGATGGATGCTGGCGCAGACATTATCGGCGATCCCTCCCAGTCACACTGTGTGGCAATTGATGCCAGAGCGCCATTATATGACGGCGGGATTTGCACCCGCGTGGACTGCGTTTCGCTCGGTATTGTGGTGAACCGGGACGCTGAGCGTTTTTATGATGAAGGTGAAGATTTCTGGCCCAAACGCTACGCCATCTGGGGACGTCTGGTCGCTCAACAGCCAGGACAGATTGGCTACTCCATCATCGACAGTAAAGCTATCGGACACTTCATGCCTCCGGTCTTTCCTGGCACGCAGGCCAATACGCTGGCTGAACTGGCCTTTCAGTTAGGACTGGATGCCGAACGCTTTACCCACACCGTGACCGAGTACAACAACGCCTGCCAGCCAGGTCAGTTCGACCATACCGTTCTGGATAACTGCGCCACTAAAGATTTGCTACCCGAGAAAACGCATTGGGCGCGACCGCTGGATCAACCGCCTTACTACGGCTACGCCCTGCGGCCAGGAATCACCTTCACTTATCTTGGGTTAAAAGTGAACGAACGCGCCGCTGTGCATTTTGCAGGGCTTCCAAGCCGTAACCTGTTCGTCGCCGGAGAGATGATGGCGGGCAACGTGCTGGGCAAGGGTTACACCGCAGGCGTGGGGATGTCGATCGGCACGACCTTTGGCCGCATTGCCGGAAAAGAAGCCGCGCTGGCCGCACGTAAGGAGACACGTCATGAAGCAGCTTGAGAAACTGATCATCGAAGCGCAAATTATCACCGAACCGGAAGCGGAAGTTGAACGCGTGATGCAGGTGTGTAACGCCTGCCGCTATTGCGAAGGCTTTTGCGCCGTGTTCCCGGCCATGACTCTGCGTCTGGAATTCGGTAAAGCGGATATCAATTATCTGGCAAATTTGTGCCATAACTGCGGCGCTTGCCTGCACGCGTGTCAGTATGCCCCGCCTCATGAATTTGCCATCAACGTGCCGAAGGCGATGGCGGAAGTCCGGCTCGAAACCTATCAGCATTACGCGCAGCCCGCCGCTTTTGGAGCGCTATATCGTCGCGCAGGCGTAACCGTGACGCTGGCGCTGGTATTCGGTCTGATCCTGTTTTTACTCCTCGCTATAGGTTTGAAAGGTTCACTATTCCATCCTCCGCTGGCCGGGGATTTCTATCAAATTTTCCCGCATAACCTGCTGGCCTGGATGTTTGGTTCGGTCTTTGTTCTGGCGATCGGTTTGCTGATGGCAGGCGTGATCCGCTTCTGGCGCGAGATTTCTCCGGGCATGCCGCGTTCCGCCGAGATTGCTGAAGCCTCACACAATGTGCTGACGCTGAAGTATCTCGATGGAGGCCATGGCAAAGGTTGTAACGAAGCGGATGATGCTTTCACCCTGATGCGTCGCCGTTTCCACCACTTCACCTTCTACGGTTTTCTGCTCTGCTTTGCCGCCACCGTGGTGGCAACAGGCTATCACTACTTTGCCGGCATAGAAGCACCCTACCCGTTCTTCAGCGTTCCGGTCATGCTGGGCACGTTGGGTGGCATTGGCCTGGTTGTCGGCCCGGCTGGCTTGCTATGGCTTAATCTCAGGCGCTCACCGCTACACGGCGACGCCCGGCAAAAACCGATGGATCGCGGTTTTATTTTGCTGCTGCTGCTGACCAGTCTGACCGGTCTGGCGCTGCTGGCAGGAAGAGATACCTCATGGATGGCTATTTTACTGGTCATTCATCTCGGCGTGGTCATGGCGCTTTTTCTGACCATTCCTTACGGAAAATTTGCCCACGGATTTTACCGCTGCGCAGCCTTACTCAAGTGGGCGATTGAGAAACGGCGCGGCAAACAGGCGGGAGTCTCAGGCGACTAACCCGCAAACTCTTACCTCTATAAATATTATGATAAGACAGTGGAGCAAACCCAATGACACAACAACCATCGCGCACCGGAACTTTCGGCGCAATACTGCGGGTAACCAGCGGTAATTTTCTCGAACAGTTCGACTTTTTTCTGTTCGGGTTTTACGCCACCTATATCGCAAAGACTTTCTTCCCCGCGGAGAGTGAGTTTGCCGGGCTCATGTTGACCTTTGCGGTTTTCGGTTCGGGTTTTTTAATGCGGCCGGTTGGCGCAATCGTGCTGGGTGCTTATATCGACAGAATTGGTCGCCGCAAAGGACTGATGGTGACGCTGGCGATCATGGGCTGTGGGACCCTGCTGATTGCCCTGGTTCCCGGTTATCAAAGTATTGGCCTGCTGGCTCCTGTGCTGGTATTAGTCGGTCGATTATTGCAGGGCTTCTCTGCGGGCGTAGAGTTGGGCGGCGTTTCGGTTTATCTTTCTGAAATCGCCACGCCTGGCAATAAAGGTTTCTACACCAGCTGGCAGTCCGCCAGCCAACAGGTTGCCATTGTGGTGGCAGCGCTGATTGGCTTCGGCCTGAATGCCACGCTGGGGCACGATGAAATCTCTGAATGGGGCTGGCGCATTCCGTTCTTTATTGGTTGTATGATTATTCCGTTGATCTTCGTCCTGCGCCGCTCGCTTCAGGAAACGGACGCATTTTTACAACGTACACACCGTCCCGACACCAGGGAAATTTTCACCACTATCATCAAAAACTGGCGTCTGATCTCAGCGGGTACGCTGCTGGTGGCGATGACCACAACGACGTTTTACTTTATTACCGTCTATACCCCGACCTATGGCAGGGCTGTACTCCATCTGAGCGCTCGCGACAGCCTGGTTGTCACCATGCTGGTCGGTATTTCTAACTTTATCTGGCTGCCGATTGGCGGAGCGATTTCTGACCGAATTGGTCGCCGCCCGGTGTTGATGGGAATTACCGTACTCGCTCTGATCACCACCTGGCCGGTCATGCACTGGCTCACCGCCGCGCCAGATTTTATGCGCATGACGTTGGTCCTGCTTTGGTTCTCGTTCTTTTTTGGTATGTACAATGGGGCAATGGTCGCGGCACTCACCGAGGTGATGCCTGTCTATGTCCGTACGGTGGGTTTTTCACTGGCCTTCAGTCTGGCTACGGCGATTTTTGGCGGTCTGACACCCGTCATATCCACGGCACTGGTTCAGCTAACCGGAGATAAAAGCTCACCGGGATGGTGGCTGATGTGCGCGGCACTTTGCGGACTCGCCGCCACGGCAATGCTGTTTGTCCGGCTGAGTCGGGGTTATCAACCAGTGGAAAATAAGCTCTGAAATGCAAACGGGCGGAAAATTCTCCGCCCGTTGTCTTTTTCATTTTTTGAATTACTGTGCGGCATTCTTGCTGCGAATTTCCTGCCAGACCTTATCACAATCAGCATTAACGGACTGACCGTTACCCGTGCGCGTGGCCTGAATACACTGCTGATAATCCAGCACACGTACGCTTTCTTCATTGGCAAACTGCTGGTGCTGTTTTTCTTTCTTCAGTACATTCAACACGCTTTGGCAGGCTTCTATTTTTTCCGGCGATCCTTGAGCGGTATTAATACACGCGCTGTAGGCTTCTTTCAGACGGCTGTCCTCTTTCGGCGCAGGAGATTGCGCACACGCCACCAGCCCTGATGCCATAACGGCAATGAGTATCAGTTTTTTCATAGCACTTTCCTCAACGAAGCGGCAGGCCCCTGGCCTGCCGCTGTTGGCATTAGAAGATGGTGAACGGAGCAATAACGATGAACTTCACGTCGCGCTCATCCTGGAACATGTTGCCGTAGCCACCGCCCCAGCTCGGAATGTCTGAATGGTTGTCGTACTGAGTGAAGTGCAGCTTAAACATGGTGCCCTTCGCACGACCATCCTGCAGGGTGTAGACCGCATCCAGGCTGTAAGAAGATTCTTCGATAGTCCGGTTTTTGTCGTAGTACGCATCCGGGTTAAGCTGCCAGGTTGATGGCTTAGCATCCCATGCGTAAACGTAGGACGCGCCTACCGCCCAGCCCGGCAGATTCCAGTTCTTCAGGTCATACATTGCGCCGAAGAAGACCGCCTTTTCACCGTTGGCGTTGAAGTCAGAACGGTTATCCCACCAGACATCCAGACGACCGTTTGAAGAGGCATAGGTTGGGGTCATACGCTGCAGGAAGTAACCCTGCTGGCCGTCCGCTTTAACCCAAGTCCCTTCCAGACGAAGGTCAACGACTTCTGCCACTTTGTAGCCAAAGGTCAACGCCTGCAACCAGGCTGTGCCATCATAAATATCGTTCACGGTACGATCATCAACCTTGTCGCGTGCACCGTAGAACTGGTAGCTGGTGGTAAATGGGTTACCGCCTAAATCGAATTTGTAGCTGGCTTTTGCGAAGTACTGATCGACGTAACCTTCAGACTGACCAAATGCCGCTTCCAGCAACAGGTTATTTTTGAAGTCATATTTCGCGCCAATTGAGTGCAGGTAATCAACGCTGGTCTTTTTATCAGCCTGATAGAATTTATCGACTTCGGTGTGCCACGGTGCTTTATATTCGTTAGCCCACATATAGGAGAAGCTCAGCGCGCCAGCATCACCATAGTCGAAGTTGGCACCAGCTTCAGCACCCTGATAGGTACCTGGCATAAAACTCCAGTGCGGTGCCAGCAGAGTCTGCCCGGTTGGTTGAATGTAACCGGCACGCGCCCAGGTTGGGCCGTATTTAAATTTAGCTGCTGCTTTATAAAGGCTAATCCCGCTCTTATCGCCGGAATAATCCTCGTCATAGCCTTTATTTTTGGAAGAGAATGCGATTTCGTTTGGATGGCCGCTTTCGCTACTTTCGTTCATTTCAATAGCGGTAAATGCTGCGATATCAATACCAAACATATCGGCCGCATAACCGGACTGGAAGTCGAGGTTAGCGTTCCAGGTGGAGTGAGAAAGGTTGGTTTTGTATTTGTCATGATCGGTCACATCTTTACGGTCACGCTCACGCTGCCAGTAATAGATGCCGCCGGTTAAGGTTGAGTCATCAATAAATCCTTCGGCGTGTACCTGGGGAGCAACAACAAAACCCGACATTGCTGTGATACCGGCGATAGCCAGCGCCAGCGTACTACGTTTGCCACTAAACGTACGCATATGTTAATCCTCTTTGACGTATAAAATGCTGCCGACAAAAGCGGACAGCGAAAAAACAAAAAATAAAAAAGTAGCGCTAAGAAAACCTCAGTGACTACAATGAATAGACTATTTTTCGCGACGCGAATTATCAATCTCTTTCTGTAACGAGTATGTAATAGTATGAGCAACCGCACATATTTGATTGCTTTCTGTTACATTTTCATCGGAAGATAAAAAAGCGTTGAAAAAATTAAAAAATCGCTTGTTTTCCATGGAGATGAAATCGGTTTCAGCCCATTTCACATTGAGATAAGTTATTTAAACGTAAAAACATTCGCCCAGCCCATTATTACGGACATGTAATTAATTCGCTCCGCAAACGGAGCCTGGAACACGTTTTTTTTGCGAAAAAAAACGCCGCATGAAGCGGCGTTTAGAGAGGATGTGTTGCGGCTTATTCGCCCGCTTTAGCCCACGTGTCACGTAGACCAACGGTACGGTTAAACACCAGCTTGTCAGCCGTTGCATAACGACTGTCCAGGCAGAAGTAACCTTCACGCTCAAACTGGAACGCTTTACCTGCAACCGCTGCCTTCAGCGACGGCTCACCGTAACCCTGCTTAATGACCAGCGATTCCGGGTTAATAACGGACAGGAAGTCTTCCGCCGCGCCTGGATTTGGCACGCTAAACAGACGATCATACAAGCGGATTTCAATCGGCAGCGCATGGGACGCGCTCACCCAGTGAATAACGCCTTTGACTTTACGGCCATCGGCCGGATCTTTGCTCAGGGTGTCGGCATCGTATGTGCAGAAAATGGTGGTGATATTTCCTTCCGCATCTTTCTCAACACGTTCGGCTTTGATCACATAAGCATTACGCAGGCGTACTTCTTTGCCCATCACCAGACGCTTGTACTGCTTGTTCGCTTCTTCACGGAAGTCTGCGCGATCGATCCAAATTTCACCGCTAAATGGCACTTCGCGGCTGCCCATTTCCGGTTTGTTCGGATGGTTAGGCATGGTGACCAATTCGCTTTCGCCCTGCGGATAGTTTTCGATAACCAGTTTAACCGGATCGATAACCGCCATCGCGCGCGGGGCGTTTTCGTTCAGATCTTCGCGGATACAGGATTCCAGAGAAGCGATCTCAATGGTGTTGTCTTGCTTGGTCACGCCAATGCGTTTGCAGAACTCACGGATCGCGGCAGCGGTGTAACCGCGACGACGCAGGCCAGAAATCGTCGGCATACGCGGATCGTCCCAGCCTTCAACGTGCTTGTCGGTCACCAGCAGGTTCAGCTTGCGCTTGGACATCACGGTATATTCCAGATTCAGGCGCGAGAATTCGTACTGACGCGGATGAACCGGAATGGTGATGTTGTCCAGAACCCAGTCGTACAGACGACGGTTATCCTGGAACTCCAGCGTACACAGGGAATGCGTAATGCCTTCCAGCGCATCGCTGATGCAGTGGGTAAAGTCGTACATCGGGTAGATGCACCACTTGTTGCCGGTCTGGTGGTGTTCGGCGAACTTAATACGGTACAGCACCGGATCGCGCATCACGATAAACGGCGACGCCATGTCGATTTTCGCACGCAGGCAGGCTTTACCTTCTTCAAAACCACCGGCACGCATTTTTTCGAACAGCGCCAGGTTCTCTTCGACGCTACGATCGCGGTACGGGCTATTTTTGCCAGGCTGAGTCAGCGTGCCGCGGTATTCACGGATTTCGTCCGCTGACAGTTCGTCAACGTACGCCAGGCCTTTATTAATAAGCTCTACCGCATAGGCGTGAAGCTGATCGAAGTAATCCGAAGAGTAGCGAATGTCGCCAGTCCAGTGGAAACCTAACCATTCAACGTCGTTTTTAATCGACTCAACGTACTCGATATCTTCTTTAACCGGGTTCGTATCATCAAAACGCAGGTTGCACTGGCCCTGGTAATCTTGCGCAATGCCAAAGTTCAGACAAATGGATTTCGCGTGGCCAATGTGCAGATAGCCATTTGGCTCCGGCGGAAAACGGGTATGGATAGTGGTGTGCTTACCACTGGCCAGATCTTCATCGATGATCTGACGAATAAAGTTACTCGGGCGGGCTTCAGCCTCACTCATCGTGGATTCCTCAAAGCGTAAACAACGTATAACGGAGTATGATCTTATAAGCGACGTCAGGAGACAACTATTAGTTGCACAAAAAAGGTGTTTCAACAGGATATATGAGGGCATTTGCTGCAAAAAAAAGCGGCGGAGGAATATCCCCCGCCGCTTAAGGCACTTAACTCACTTTACTCAGGAGCAGTTATTTACCTTTAATCTCATACAGTGGTGTTTGACCGGCAACCACATGACCTTCGGCTTTAATAACCAGAGCGCCGAAATCATCGCTGTTGCTGCACACAACCGGGCTTATCATGGAACGTGCGTTAGCGTTCAGGAACTCCAGATCCATTTCCAGAATCGGTTGGCCTGCCGTAACTTCAGCACCTTCTTCAACCAGACGCTTAAAGCCTTTGCCTTCCAGCGCTACGGTATCGATGCCCATATGGACCACGATTTCCACGCCTTTAACAGTTTCCAGGCAGAACGCATGGTTAGTGTTGAAGATTTTCACGATGGTGCCCGCAGCCGGAGCAACCACGATTTTATCCGTTGGTTTCACTGCCACGCCGTCGCCTACTGCTTTGCTGGCGAAGGCTTCATCAGGAACCTGTTCCAGCGCAACTACGTCACCAGTAATCGGAGAAACCAGCGCTTCAACGGTGACTGCATTCGCTACAGCCTGCGGTTTTGCTACTGGGGCCGCTGCTGCTGGCGCACTTTCACCAGATGCTGCT
Organism: Citrobacter sp. Cpo221; assembly: GCF_030332345.1. Classification (NCBI taxonomy): domain Bacteria; kingdom Pseudomonadati; phylum Pseudomonadota; class Gammaproteobacteria; order Enterobacterales; family Enterobacteriaceae; genus Citrobacter; species Citrobacter sp. Cpo221. The sequence continues at coordinate 389,775 of NZ_JAOWIA010000029.1, read as the reverse complement.
GCCACCGGACCACGCGCGACAACTTTCTTCATTTCGTCGCCGATGGATTCGGCTTTCGCACCCACGATGACCTGGATAGTTTGCTTGTTCAGCTTAACTACTCCAGATGCACCTAAACGCTTACACATCGCATCGTTTACGCGACCGGAGTCGGCAACGGTCAGACGCAGACGAGTGATACAGGCATCAATCGCTTTCAGGTTATCAGTACCGCCAACCGCTGCAATGTAGTTGGTTGCCAGTTGAGCCAAACCTTCTTCAGTGTTGCTGTTGGCTTCTTCAGTAACGATATCGTCTTCTTTATCTTCGCGGCCCGGCGTTTTCAGGTTAAACATACGAATAACCGCGCTGAACAGCACAAAGTAGATAACGAAGAACACCAGACCCATCACCACCAGCATCCAGACGTTCTTACTTGCTGCTGGCAGGTTGTACATCAACACGTAGTCGATAGCACCTGCGGAGAAGGAGAAGCCTGCGTGGATCCCCAGCAGTGTTGCAACGAACAGGCTGATACCCGTTAACAGTGCGTGCAGGAGGTACAGCAGTGGAGCCAGGAACATGAACAGGAATTCCAGCGGCTCGGTAACACCGGTCAGGAACGCGGTGATCGCAACGGACAGCAGCATACCGCCAACCATCGGACGACGAGCTTTCGGAGCCGCGAAGTACATCGCCAGCGCCGCACCCGGCAGACCAAACATCATGATCGGGAAGAAGCCAGACATGAACATACCCGCAGTACCGTCACCCGCGTAGAAGCGGTTGATGTCACCGTGGAATACGGTACCTGCAGCGTTAGTAAATTCGCCAATCTGGAACCAGGCGATGGTGTTCAGCACCTGATGCAGACCGGTTGGGATCAGCAGACGGTTGATGAAACCAAAGATACCGGAACCCAGCGCGCCAGCGCCCACGATCCACTCACCACCTGCATGGATGGCGTTCTGCACCGGCGGCCACACGTAGCCAAAGATAGCAGCCAGCACCAGACAGAAGAAGCCAGTGGCGATCGGCACGAAGCGTTTGCCGCCAAAGAAGCTCAGGAAGTCAGGCAGTTTGATACCAGACCAGCGGTTATACACGGCACCGCCGACCAGACCGGTGATGATACCAGCCAGCACGCCCATATTGATTGCAGGGTTAATGGTAACCATTGCTTTGGTCAATATGAAATAACCGACCGCACCTGCCAGCGCTGCCGCACCTGCGCTGTCTTTTGACCAGCTGGAAGCAACGCCGATCGCAAAAATTAACGCGAGGTTATCAAAGATGGCCCCACCCGCTTGCGCGATGAAGGGTACGTTAAGTAAATCTGGTTGGCCGAATCGCAGCAGCAGTGCCGCGACTGGCAGCACAGCGATGGGGAGCTGTAACGCCCTACCCAGCCGCTGGAAAAAACCTAAAATATTCATTTTATTCCCCCTACGAGACCCCGATTAGGCTTCTTTGAAGCCATATTTTTATTGTGCGACCATTCCTGACAGCAAGATTCTGGAACAACGATATTAACCATTCATCTACATTCAGAGTGTGTGAAAAATTAATTCGTATCGCAAATTAAACGCGTGTTTTTTGTGATTCCAGTCACCAAATATCGTTATTAACCCTCCCTTTCACTGGCTAACTACGAAAACTTATTTTATCATTCAAAAAATCGAAACGGATTGTTCCTTACCGATGCAAAACCAGGTTACGCTTATTACTGCACAGAGACTCAATCCGCCAATTGCTTACATTTACTTTTGAGGTGAAGAATGAGACTGATCCCCCTGAATACCGCTGAACAAGTCGGCAAATGGGCTGCTCGCCATATCGTTAACCGTATTAACGCGTTCAAACCAACGGCAGATCGTCCGTTCGTTCTGGGCCTGCCGACTGGCGGTACTCCGCTGACAGCTTATAAAGCATTGGTTGAAATGCACAAAGCGGGCCAGGTGAGCTTCAAGCATGTTGTTACTTTCAACATGGACGAATATGTTGGCCTGCCGAAAGAGCATCCGGAAAGCTACCACAGCTTTATGCACCGCAATTTCTTTGATCACGTTGATATTCCAGCAGAAAATATCAACCTCCTCAATGGTAACGCGCCGGATATTGATGCAGAATGCCGTCAGTATGAAGAAAAAATCCGTTCTTACGGTAAAATCCACCTGTTTATGGGCGGTGTAGGCAACGATGGTCACATCGCGTTCAACGAACCAGCTTCCTCTTTGGCTTCCCGTACCCGCATCAAAACGCTGACTCACGACACACGTGTTGCTAACTCACGCTTCTTTGACGGCGACGTAAGCCAGGTGCCTAAATATGCGCTGACCGTTGGCGTGGGTACCCTGCTGGATGCTGAAGAAGTGATGATCCTGGTTCTGGGCCACCAGAAAGCACAGGCGCTGCAAGCCGCCGTTGAAGGCAACGTTAACCACATGTGGACCATCAGCTGCCTGCAGTTGCATCCAAAAGCCGTTGTGGTCTGCGATGAGCCTTCCACCATGGAACTGAAAGTGAAGACGCTGAAATACTTCAACGAGTTAGAAGCGGAAAATATTAAAGGTCTGTAATTGATGTCTCCGCCCTGTCGATAAGTTGCAGGGCGGCATTTTTTTGAAATCGGGGGTCGGAATGTATGCTTTAACCCAGGGCCGGATCTTTACCGGTCACGAAATTCTTGATGACCATGCGATTGTTGTCGCCAATGGCCTGATCGACAGCGTTTGCCCACTGGCTGAATTACCGTCAGGGATTGAACAGCGCTCACTGAATGGGGCCATTGTTTCCCCCGGTTTTATTGATGTACAGCTGAACGGCTGCGGCGGTGTGCAGTTTAATGATACGGCAGAAGCCGTGACCGTTGAAACGCTGGAAATCATGCAGAAAGCCAATGAAAAATCTGGCTGCACCAACTATCTGCCAACGCTTATCACCACCAGCGATGACCTGATGAAACAGGGTGTTCGCGTGATGCGTGAATACCTGGCGAAACACCCGAATCAGGCATTAGGTCTTCATCTTGAAGGCCCGTGGCTGAACCTGGTGAAAAAAGGTACCCATAATCCGGGATTTGTCCGTCAGCCGGACGCTGCACTGGTTGATTTCCTGTGCGATAATGCAGATGTGATCACCAAAGTCACACTGGCACCAGAAATGGTCCCGGTAGAGGTCATCACCAAACTGGTGAATGCGGGTATCGTGGTTTCTGCGGGTCACTCCAATGCAACGGTAAAAGAAGCAAAAATTGGCTTCCGCGCAGGCATCACCTTTGCGACACATCTGTTCAACGCGATGCCGTACATTACCGGCCGTGAGCCCGGTCTGGCGGGCGCTATTTTGGATGAAGCCGATATCTACTGCGGTATCATCGCCGATGGCCTGCATGTTGACTACGTTAACATCCGTAATGCTAAGCGCCTGAAAGGCGACAAGCTGTGCCTGGTCACTGACGCGACTGCGCCGGCAGGTGCAAACATTGAACAGTTCATTTTCGCTGGTAAAACAATATACTACCGCAATGGACTGTGTGTTGATGAGAACGGCACGTTGAGCGGTTCATCATTAACCATGATTGAAGGCGTACGCAATCTGGTCGAGCATGCAAATATCGCCCTCGACGAAGTCTTACGCATGGCAACGCTCTACCCTGCTCGCGCCATTGGCGTCGACAAACAACTCGGCAGCATCGCGCCAGGCAAAGTAGCCAACCTGACTGCGTTCACGCACGACTTTAAAATCATCAAGACCATCGTTAATGGCAACGAGGTCGTTACTGAGTAAGAGAAAGAATGACACCAGGCGGACAAGCTCAAATAGGTAATGTTGATCTCGTAAAACAGCTTAACAGCGCGGCGGTTTATCGCCTGATTGACCAGCATGGGCCAATCTCGCGAATTCAAATTGCCGAGCAAAGCCAGCTTGCCCCCGCCAGCGTAACCAAAATTACGCGTCAGTTGATCGAACGCGGGCTGATCAAAGAAGTCGATCAGCAGGCCTCCACCGGGGGCCGCCGCGCTATCTCTATCGTCACAGAAACCCGCAATTTCCACGCCATCGGCGTACGCCTGGGTCGCCACGACACAACGCTCACGCTCTATGATATGAGCAGTAAAGTGGTTGCTGAAGAGCATTACCCTCTCCCGGAGCGCACCCAGGAAACGCTGGAATATGCTCTGCTCAACACCATTGCCATCTTTATTGAGAACTGCCAGCGGAAAATCCGTGAGCTGATCGCAATTTCTGTCATCTTGCCAGGCCTTGTCGATCCTGAAAGCGGCGTCATCCGCTATATGCCACACATTCAGGTCGAAAACTGGGGACTGGTCGAAGCGCTCGAAAAACGCTTCAACGTCACCTGCTTTGTTGGTCATGATATTCGCAGCCTTGCGCTGGCTGAGCACTATTTCGGGGCAAGCCAGGATTGCGAAGACTCCATTTTGGTGCGAGTGCACCGCGGAACCGGCGCGGGTATCATCTCCAATGGCCGAATTTTCATCGGTCGCAATGGCAACGTCGGCGAGATTGGTCATATTCAGGTAGAGCCGCTGGGTGAGCGCTGTCACTGCGGTAACTTCGGCTGTCTGGAAACCATTGCCGCCAATGCCTCTATCGAACACCGCGTGCAGAACTTATTGAAACAGGGTTATCCAAGCCGGCTCACGCTGGATGATTGCAGCATCAAAGCTATCTGTAAGGCGGCAAATAAAGGCGATAACCTGGCAGCAGAAGTCATTGAGCACGTTGGTCGCCACCTGGGTAAAACCATCGCCATCGCCATCAACCTGTTTAACCCACAAAAAATCGTCATTGCGGGCGAAATTACCGAGGCTGATAAAGTGCTGCTGCCTGCAATAGAAAGCTGTATCAACACGCAGGCGTTGAAAGCGTTTCGCCACAATTTACCGGTGGTTCGTTCCACGCTGGATCACCGCTCTGCCATTGGCGCCTTTGCGTTGGTGAAGCGTGCGATGCTCAACGGTACACTGCTGCAACGTTTGCTGGAAAACTAATACACGTCATCCTTCGAGCTGCCTCTGCGTTAGCTGCATCTGCTCACCCCGGTCACTTACTTCAGTAAGCTCCAGGGGTTCGCAGACTTGCCGCCTTGATGCAACTCGAATGATGTAGTGTATTTTGTGTATAGTAATGCCTTCTTTTTTTAATGTCGGATTGTCCATGGCCATTAAGAATGTAATTTGTGATATCGACGGCGTGCTGATGCACGACAATGTTGCCGTACCAGGTGCGGCAGAATTTCTGACTGGGATCCTGGAAAAAGGCCTGCCGTTAGTCTTGCTGACTAACTACCCTTCGCAGACCGGGCAAGATCTGGCAAACCGCTTCGCCACCGCGGGTGTGAATGTCCCTGATAGCGTCTTTTATACTTCCGCGATGGCTACCGCTGATTTTCTTCGTCGCCAGGAAGGAAAAAAGGCCTATGTGGTGGGTGAAGGCGCGTTAATTCACGAACTGTACAAAGCTGGATTTACCATTACCGACGTGAACCCCGATTTTGTGATTGTTGGCGAGACACGTTCCTATAACTGGGACATGATGCATAAAGCAGCATATTTTGTCGCCAACGGCGCGCGTTTTATCGCCACTAACCCGGATACCCACGGTCGCGGCTTTTATCCCGCCTGTGGAGCACTCTGTGCCGGTATTGAGAAGATCTCAGGTCGTAAACCGTTTTATGTCGGCAAACCCAGCCCGTGGATTATTCGCGCGGCTCTCAACAAAATGCAGGCGCACTCGGAAGAAACCGTTATCGTTGGCGACAACCTGCGTACCGATATTCTGGCTGGTTTTCAGGCGGGTCTGGAAACTATCCTGGTACTGTCTGGCGTATCCAAGCTTGATGATATTGACAACATGCCGTTCAGACCAAGCTGGATTTACCCATCCGTTGCTGAAATAGACGTCATTTAATCTCTTTAGCCGGATAACAACATCTGTAAGTTATCCGGCCTGAAAAATACATCCATTCAATAAAATCACCACTTCACTGTTGATTCATCAATAATAGCGCTCATTACATAATCTTTTTTCACCAATCCACAATGACTATTGCGTTTTTTATTTTCTGACCCGTAATTCGCTTGCGCCCTCTCCAGCTTTGCGGCATTTTCTTTATCAAGCAAACATAAAAAGCATCACGCAACAGGTTAACGGAGAAGGTTATGTGTTCTATTTTTGGCGTATTCGATATTAAAACTGACGCAGTTGAACTGCGTAAAAAAGCCCTGGAACTGTCTCGTCTGATGCGCCACCGCGGCCCGGACTGGTCAGGTATTTACGCCTGTGATAACGCCATTCTGGCGCACGAACGTCTGTCCATCGTCGACGTCAATGCCGGTGCTCAGCCGCTGTACAACATGAAGAAGACACATATCCTGGCGGTTAACGGTGAAATTTATAACCACCAGACACTGCGTGCTGAATACGGCGATCGCTACCAGTTCCAGACCGGTTCCGACTGCGAAGTTATCCTCGCGCTGTATCAGGAAAAAGGACCCGCTTTCCTCGATGACCTGCAAGGGATGTTCGCTTTTGCGCTGTACGACAGCGAGCAGGACGCCTACCTGATCGGTCGTGATCATATCGGGATCATCCCGCTGTATATGGGTTACGACGAGCACGGTAACTTCTACGTTGCGTCTGAAATGAAAGCGCTGGTTCCTGTCTGCCGCACAATCAAAGAATTCCCGGCCGGTAGCTATTTGTGGAGTAAAGACGGTGAAATTCGTCAGTACTACCAGCGCGACTGGTTTGAATACGATGCCGTCAAAGACAACGTTACCGATAAAAACGAGCTGCGCCAGGCGCTGGAAGATGCGGTGAAAAGTCACCTGATGTCAGATGTTCCTTATGGAGTTCTGTTGTCCGGTGGTCTGGATTCATCCGTCATTTCCGCGATCACTAAAAAATACGCGGCACGCCGTGTTGAAGATCAGGAACGTAGCGAAGCCTGGTGGCCACAGCTGCACTCCTTCGCCGTCGGCCTGGAAGGCGCTCCGGATCTGAAAGCTGCGCAAGAGGTGGCGAACCATCTGGGGACCGTGCACCATGAGATCCACTTCACCGTGCAAGAAGGTCTGGATGCGATCCGCGACGTGATTTACCACATCGAAACTTACGATGTCACGACGATTCGCGCCTCGACGCCAATGTACTTAATGTCGCGTAAAATTAAAGCGATGGGCATTAAAATGGTGTTGTCGGGTGAAGGTTCGGACGAGGTGTTTGGCGGCTACCTCTATTTCCACAAAGCGCCAGATGCAAAAGAACTGCACGAAGAAACTGTACGCAAGCTGCAAGCGCTGCATATGTTCGACTGCGCCCGTGCCAACAAAGCCATGTCGGCCTGGGGTGTAGAAGCTCGCGTGCCCTTCCTGGATAAGAAATTCCTTGATGTGGCGATGCGCATCAACCCGCAGGACAAAATGTGCGGCAACGGCAAAATGGAAAAACACGTTCTGCGCGAATGTTTTGAGTCCTACCTGCCGGCAAGCGTCGCATGGCGTCAGAAAGAACAGTTCTCTGACGGTGTCGGTTACAGCTGGATTGACACCCTGAAAGAGGTGGCTGCAGAACAAGTTTCTGACCAACAACTGGAAACTGCCAGCTTCCGTTTCCCGTACAACACGCCATCGTCAAAAGAAGCGTATTTGTACCGTGAGATTTTCGAAGAGTTGTTCCCGGTAGTAAGCGCTGCCGAATGTGTGCCTGGCGGGCCGTCGGTTGCCTGTTCTTCTGCCAAGGCGATCGAATGGGATGAGGCGTTTAAAACCATGAACGATCCGTCTGGCCGTGCCGTTGGCGTACACCAGTCTGCTTATAAATAAGTTAATCCTTAGATAAGAGCCCTGCGGGGCTCTTTTTTTATGTTTGTTTTCTGTGCAAAAAAACAATTAATAACTAATAATTGCCGAATATTGCGTCATGCTGTTCGCAACCTAACCAAACAGTCACATTCCAGCTATTTTCAATGAAAAAGGGGTTGACGCTTCAAGGCTCAATACGCATAATGCGCCCCGCAACGCCGATAAGGTTACGCGAAAAAAAGATGGCTACGTAGCTCAGCTGGTTAGAGCACATCACTCATAATGATGGGGTCACAGGTTCGAATCCCGTCGTAGCCACCATCTTTTTTGCGGGAGTGGCGAAATTGGTAGACGCACCAGATTTAGGTTCTGGCGCCGCAAGGTGTGCGAGTTCAAGTCTCGCCTCCCGCACCATTCACCCGTAAGCGTTGCACGGATGGGGTATCGCCAAGCGGTAAGGCACCGGTTTTTGATACCGGCATTCCCTGGTTCGAATCCAGGTACCCCAGCCATTTTTTCTTCGATATAGCGGTTCACCGCAACGGTCATTGGGGTATCGCCAAGCGGTAAGGCACCGGTTTTTGATACCGGCATTCCCTGGTTCGAATCCAGGTACCCCAGCCATCGAAGAAAATGTTAGTATTTGGCTACGTAGCTCAGCTGGTTAGAGCACATCACTCATAATGATGGGGTCACAGGTTCGAATCCCGTCGTAGCCACCATATTAAGGACGTATCGACTCGTTCGGTAAATCCAAAAAATTGTTGGGGTATCGCCAAGCGGTAAGGCTCTGGTTTCTGATACCAGCATTCCGAGGTTCGAATCCTCGTACCCCAGCCAATTTCAAAAAGTCGTCCACTCTGTGGGTGCACCCGTTGGGGTATCGCCAAGCGGTAAGGCTCTGGTTTCTGATACCAGCATTCCGAGGTTCGAATCCTCGTACCCCAGCCATATTAAAAAAGCTCGCTTCGGCGAGCTTTTTGCTTTTCTGACGCCGGATGACGGCAAGCTTTACCCGGCCTACATGAGCTGTAGGCCTGATAAACGTAGCGCCATCAGGCACCACTCGAGCTACAACCCTAACGCATACTTCAGTGCCTGACGTTTCAGTACGCCAGCGCGCTCTGCGGCCATGAGCCCGAGATTACGCATGATGCGCAGCGGCTGCAGGTTATTGCTAAATCCAGCATAGAACAGATCCATACCGCTTTGCATGATGAAATTGTCAGTCATACGGCGATTCTGATAGCGCTTGAGCACCGGCTGACTGGCCCAGGATTCACCGTAGCTGCGCGCGTTCACCAGCACATCAATCAACGCATCAACATCACGAAAGCCCAGATTGACGCCCTGCCCCGCCAGCGGATGAATGGTATGCGCGGCATCACCTACCAGCGCCAGCCCTGGTTGCACATATTGCAGCGCATGACGACGCGTAAGCGGGAACGCCCCCGCAGCCACTGGCATCACCTTACCGAGTCGCGATGGAAAATGTTTAGCAATCTCCGTCTGCAATTGCGGCATATTCAGCGCTTGCAATTGGCGGATGCGAGCCGGTGAGTCGTACCACACCAACGAGGCCCAGTTATCAAACAGCGGTAAAAACGCGCGCGGGCCGTCAGGCGTAAATTGCTGCCAGGTGCTGTCTCCCGGTGAATTTTCGCATTGCACGGTTATCAACATACAGGACTGCGCGTACTGCCAGGCATGGATACCAATCCCGGCCATTTTTCGCACCTGAGAGTTGGCACCATCGGCGCCGATGACCAGCTTCGCGCTGATGGTTTCGCCGCCTGCCAGCTCAAGCTCATGTCGATCGTTATGTTGATGCAAAGAAATCAGGGACGCCGGTACGCGCAGCGTGACTTTAGGGTGAGCTTCCAGTGCCTGCCAGAGCGCCTGTTGCAGGACCGTGTTTTCCACCATATAGCCCAACAGAGGCAGCTTAAGCTCGGCGGCATCAAACATCACATGGGCATTTTCCCACTCCCACGTTTCCAGTCGACGATAAGGATGGCTGCGCATCCCCTGCACCGTATCCCAGACGCCCAGCCCTTTTAGCAACGACACCGATGCGGAACTTATGGCAGAAATTCTGACATCAGGCTGTCCGTCAGCCACAAACGGCGCGGGAACGGCATGCTCAATGACCGTTACCGTAAATCCATGCTGCGCCAGTCCAAGCGCCAGCGCGCCGCCGACCATCCCCCCGCCGACAATGGCAATTTCCGTTGGTTGATTTGTCATGGTCAATTATCCAGTTACATGTATTGTGTAAGTTTACAGGATTTTTTACCCCTTGAGGCTGACATCCGTCATACTGGTCACAACCGCGCCAAAGCAGTACACTATGCGCCCTGCATTTCAGCCACAATTTCGCAAGAGCAAGTCGATGACCAAAAAACTCCATATTAAAACCTGGGGCTGTCAGATGAACGAATACGATTCATCGAAGATGGCCGATCTGCTGGATGCCACTCATGGGTATCAACTGACTGACGTGGCGGAAGAAGCGGATGTGCTGCTGCTGAATACCTGCTCAATCCGTGAGAAGGCTCAGGAAAAAGTGTTCCATCAACTGGGCCGCTGGAAACTGTTAAAAGAGAAAAATCCCAAGCTCATCATTGGGGTCGGTGGCTGTGTTGCGTCTCAGGAAGGCGATCATATTCGCCAGCGCGCGCATTACGTCGATATTATTTTTGGGCCGCAAACGCTGCACCGCCTGCCTGAAATGATCAACAAAGTGCGTGGAAGCACGACCCGTAGCCCGGTGGTTGATATCAGTTTTCCGGAGATCGAAAAGTTCGACCGCCTGCCGGAACCGCGTGCTGAAGGTCCAAGCGCGTTTGTGTCCATCATGGAAGGTTGTAATAAATATTGTACTTACTGCGTGGTGCCCTACACCCGCGGTGAGGAAGTCAGCCGTCCGGCGGATGATATTCTGTTTGAAATCGCCCAGCTTGCAGCCCAAGGCGTGCGTGAAGTGAACCTGCTGGGGCAAAACGTGAACGCCTGGCGTGGTGAGAACTACGACGGCACGATCGGATCTTTTGCCGATCTGTTACGTCTGGTCGCAGCGATCGACGGTATTGATCGTATCCGCTTCACCACCAGCCATCCGATCGAATTCACCGATGATATCGTTGAAGTTTATCGCGATACGCCAGAGCTGGTGAGCTTCCTGCATCTGCCGGTACAGAGCGGTTCAGACCGCGTACTGAACCTGATGGGGCGTACCCATACCGCGCTGGAATACAAAGCGATCATCCGCAAACTGCGCGCTGCGCGTCCGGATATCCAGATTAGCTCCGACTTCATCGTTGGCTTCCCGGGTGAGACCACGCAGGATTTCGAGCAGACCATGAAGCTGATTGCTGACGTCAATTTTGACATGAGCTACAGCTTTATTTTCTCTGCGCGTCCTGGCACCCCTGCCGCCGATATGGTTGACGACGTACCGGAAGAAGAGAAGAAACAGCGTCTGTACATTCTACAGGAGCGTATCAACCAGCAAGCTATGGCCTGGAGCCGCCGTATGGTCGGCACGACCCAGCGCATTCTGGTTGAAGGCACATCGCGTAAGAGCATCATGGAACTGTCAGGCCGTACCGAAAATAACCGTGTGGTGAACTTTGAAGGCAACCCGGATATGGTCGGTAAATTCGTAGACGTAGAAATTACCGATGTCTGGACTAACTCCCTGCGCGGTAAAGTGGTGCGTACCGAAGATGAAATGGGTCTGCGTATCGCAGAATCCCCTGAATCGGTCATTGCGCGTACCCGTAAAGAAAACGATCTGGGCGTCGGTATTTATCAGCCTTAATCCTGCTGAAAGACGTAAAAAAGGCCCGATACCGCTACACTTATCGGGCCTTCACTTCCAGGCTCGCTGTCCCGGCGGGCCTTGTAATCTGCCCTATCATCCCCATATTTATTGCAATGCTTGCGCCTTTCACCCATGGCGTGAATAATTTCCTTAGATGCCGGTAAATGTTCAGCGTCCGGCGAGACATGCATAAGAGGAACAGTTTGAACATAGACACTCGCGAAATCACCCTTGAACCCGCAGACAACGCCCGCCTGTTGAGCCTTTGCGGCCCCTTTGATGACAACATCAAACAGCTGGAACGTCGCCTCGGCATCGAAATTAACCGCCGTGATAACCACTTTAAACTGACCGGTCGCCCCATTTGCGTCACCGCTGCGGCAGATATTTTACGTAGTCTGTACGTCGATACCGCGCCAATGCGCGGTCAGACGCAGGACATCGAGCCTGAACAAATTCATCTGGCGATCAAAGAAGCGCGTGTGCTTGAGCAAAGCGCAGACAGCGTGCCTGAATTTGGCAAAGCGGTGAACATCAAAACCAAGCGTGGAGTAATTAAGCCGCGTACACCGAACCAGGCACAGTACATTGCGAATATCCTCGACCACGACATCACCTTTGGTGTTGGCCCTGCGGGTACGGGTAAAACGTATCTCGCCGTTGCCGCTGCGGTCGATGCGCTTGAGCGTCAGGAGATCCGTCGCATTCTGCTGACCCGTCCGGCAGTGGAAGCGGGCGAAAAACTGGGATTCCTGCCAGGAGATCTCAGCCAGAAAGTCGATCCGTATTTACGACCGCTGTATGACGCGCTTTTCGAAATGCTCGGCTTTGAGAAAGTTGAAAAGCTGATTGAGCGTAACGTCATTGAAGTTGCGCCGCTGGCTTATATGCGCGGTCGTACGTTAAACGATGCGTTCATCATTCTTGATGAAAGCCAGAACACTACCATCGAACAGATGAAAATGTTCCTGACCCGTATCGGCTTTAACTCCAAAGCGGTCATCACTGGCGATATCACGCAGATTGACCTGCCGCGTAGCACCAAATCCGGTCTGCGTCATGCCATTGAAGTGTTGGCAGAAGTCGACGAAATTAGTTTTAATTTCTTCCATAGCGAAGACGTGGTGCGCCACCCGGTGGTCGCCCGTATCGTCACGGCGTATGAAGCCTGGGAAGAAGCAGAACAGAAACGCAAAGCCGAGCAGGCTGCAGAACGCAAGCGCGAAGCTCAGGAGCAGGAACAAAAATGAGTCAGGTTATCCTCGATTTACAGCTGGCATGTGAAGACGAATCCGGTTTACCAACAGAAAGTCAGTTTCAGGGCTGGCTGGATGCGGTGATCCCGCAGTTTCAGGAAGAGTCTGAAGTGACGATTCGTCTGGTCGATGACGCGGAAAGCCACGACCTGAACCTGACCTATCGCGGGAAAGACAAATCCACCAACGTGCTCTCTTTCCCGTTTGAGGCTCCGCCGGGCATCGAGATGCCGCTGCTGGGCGATTTGATCATCTGCCGTCAGGTCGTCGAGAAAGAAGCGCAGGAGCAAGGCAAACCGCTTGAGGCCCACTGGGCGCACATGGTGGTGCATGGTAGCCTGCACTTACTCGGCTACGACCATATTGAAGACGATGAAGCGGAAGAGATGGAATCCCTCGAAACAGAGATTATGCTTGCTCTGGGCTATGAGGATCCGTACATTGCCGAGAAAGAGTAAGCATTTCGACATCTTGTAGGCCTGATAAGGCCTACCTGGTTTGAAGTACAATGAAGAGATATGCCGTCAACAGCTGAGTAAACGCATGACGCGCTTTGTATTAACTAACATGAGAACCCATACGACGCCATGAGCGACGACAATTCACACAGTAGTGACACCTTAAACAGCAAAAAGGGATTTTTTTCCCTGTTACTGAGCCAACTTTTCCACGGTGAACCGAAAAACCGCGACGAACTGTTGGAGCTGATCCGTGATTCCGGGCAAAACGACCTTATCGATGAAGATACGCGCGATATGCTCGAAGGGGTAATGGATATTGCGGACCAACGTGTTCGCGACATCATGATCCCTCGCTCCCAGATGATTACCCTGAAACGCAACCAAACTCTGGACGAATGCCTCGATGTCATTATCGAGTCTGCCCACTCGCGTTTCCCGGTAATTAGCGAAGACAAGGATCACATTGAAGGGATTCTGATGGCCAAAGATCTGCTGCCGTTTATGCGTAGCGATGCCGAAGCCTTCAGCATGGAGAAAGTGTTACGCCAGGCGGTTGTCGTCCCTGAAAGCAAGCGGGTTGACCGCATGCTGAAAGAGTTCCGCTCCCAGCGTTATCATATGGCTATCGTCATCGACGAGTTTGGCGGTGTCTCAGGTCTGGTGACCATTGAGGACATCCTTGAACTGATTGTCGGTGAAATTGAAGACGAGTACGACGAAGAAGACGATATTGATTTCCGTCAGCTCAGTCGCCACACCTGGACTATTCGTGCGCTGGCGCCGATTGAAGACTTCAACGAAGCTTTCGGCACGCATTTCAGCGATGAAGAAGTGGATACCATTGGCGGGTTGGTCATGCAGGCCTTCGGTCATCTGCCCGCGCGTGGAGAGACCATCGACATTGATGGTTACCAGTTCAAAGTGGCAATGGCCGACAGCCGTCGTATTATTCAGGTTCATGTCAGAATTCCGGACGACTCACCCCAGCCCAAACTGGACGAATAAACCCGAAACTGGATCTAAGACTACATGGCATTTGCCCCTTTAATTGAACGCCAGCGCATTCGCCTGCTGCTGGCGTTATTATTCGGTGCCTGCGGGACACTGGCTTTCTCACCGTATGACATCTGGCCCGCTGCGATTGTTTCGCTGATGGGTCTGCAGGCTCTCACCTTCAACCGTCGTCCGCTCCAGTCTGCCGCTATCGGCTACTTCTGGGGACTGGGACTGTTTGGCTCAGGCATCAACTGGGTTTACGTCAGTATCGCGCAGTTTGGCGGTATGCCGGGCCCCGTTAACGTCTTCCTCGTGGTTCTGCTTGCTGCTTACCTTTCCCTCTACACCGGCCTGTTTGCCGGTGTTTTGGCGCGTCTGTGGCCGAAAGCCACCTGGATACGCGTAGCGATTGCCGCGCCGGTAGTCTGGCAAATCACTGAATTTCTGCGCGGCTGGGTACTGACAGGTTTCCCGTGGCTGCAGTTCGGCTACAGCCAGATCGACGGTCCGTTAAAAGGGCTGGCGCCGGTAATGGGCGTTGAGGCGATTAACTTCCTGCTGATGATGGTTAGCGGCCTGCTGGCGCTGGCGCTGGTAACACGTAACTGGAAGCCGCTGGCTGCCGCCGCAGTTCTTTTCGCTCTGCCCTTTCCGCTACGTTATATTCAGTGGTACACGCTTGAGCCAGAAAAAACCACCCAGGTTTCGATGGTGCAGGGTGACATTCCGCAGTCGCTTAAATGGGATGAAGGCCAGTTACTCAACACCCTGAAGATTTATCTCGACGCTACCCAGCCCGAGATGGGCAAATCACAGCTCATCATCTGGCCAGAATCCGCTATTCCTGACCTGGAAATTAACCAGCAGCGTTTTCTGAGTATGATGGATGACCTGCTGAAATCGAAAAACAGCACGCTGATTACCGGTATCGTGGACGCGCGTCTGAACAAGCAGAATCGTTACGACACCTACAACACCATCATCACGTTGGGTAAAGACAGTCCGTACAGCTACGACTCCAGCAACCGCTACAACAAAAACCATCTGGTACCGTTTGGCGAGTTTGTCCCGCTGGAATCAATCCTGCGCCCGCTGGCGCCATTCTTTGACCTGCCAATGTCTTCGTTCAGCCGCGGTCCGTATGTACAGCCACAGCTGCATGCACACGGCTTTAAGCTGACCGCAGCCATCTGCTACGAAATCATTCTTGGCGAACAGGTACGAGATAACTTCCGCCCGGATACGGACTATCTGCTGACTATCTCCAACGATGCATGGTTTGGTAAATCTATTGGTCCGTGGCAGCACTTCCAGATGGCGCGGATGCGTTCCCTCGAGCTGGCGCGACCTCTGCTGCGTAGCACCAACAACGGTATTACGGCGGTGATTGGTCCGCAGGGCGAAGTGCAGGCGATGATCCCGCAGTTTACCCGCCAGGTGCTGACCACCAGCGTGACGCCAACGACGGGCTTAACCCCTTATGCCCGTACCGGAAACTGGCCGCTCTGGCTGCTAACCGCGCTGTTTGGCTTTGGCGCAGTGGTAATGAGTCTGCGCCAGCGTCGCAAATAAACCAGTACCCCATCAAATGTAGGCCGGATAAGGCGGTACGCCGCCATCCGGCAGTTGTGCCGCATCGTGCCTGATGGCGCTACGCTTATCAGGCCTACTCCCCCCTTCCTCTCTTCCAATGCCCATTCTGGCACGTCTATTGCTTTGTTCTACAAGGCAAACGCTGTTTTGGCTGAATGTGCAACCTGGTCGCACCAAAGTTGAGCGCCGGTAGCACCTGAAAAGTGCAACAAGATATTTTTGCCCCCAAATGGTGCGGCGCACTTCGCAAAAATAAACAATAACACAGCAAATTCTTTACATTCATCCAAACTAAATGTTAACAAACACATACAAGACTGCACGTTTTAGTAGCAAACAATAACAACATCACAATGGGTATCAATGCGTCCCTGGCGCAGACGATAAAGGAGTTGGATATGCAATTACGTAAGCTCGCCACTGCCATGCTGGTCATGGGAATGTCCGCCGGTCTGGCGCACGCAGAAGACGCAGCACCAGCGGCAGGCAGCACGCTGGATAAGATCGCCAAAAATGGCGTGATCGTTGTCGGCCACCGTGAATCATCAGTACCGTTTTCTTACTACGATAATCAGCAAAAAGTGGTCGGTTATTCACAGGATTACTCCAACGCGATCGTTGACGCCGTGAAGAAAAAGCTGAACAAGCCTGATCTGCAGGTGAAACTGATCCCGATTACTTCTCAAAACCGTATCCCGCTGCTGCAAAACGGCACCTTCGATTTTGAATGTGGATCCACCACCAACAACGTCGAGCGCCAAAAACAAGCGGCTTTCTCTGACACCATTTTCGTTGTCGGCACCCGTCTGCTGGCGAAAAAAGGCGGCGACGTCAAAGATTTCGCCGATCTGAAAGGTAAAGCCGTAGTCGTGACTTCGGGTACCACCTCCGAAGTTCTGCTGCACAAGCTGAATGAAGAACAAAAAATGGATATGCGCATCATCAGCGCGAAAGACCACGGTGACTCTTTCCGTACTCTGGAAAGCGGTCGCGCCGTTGCCTTTATGATGGATGACGCCCTGCTGGCTGGCGAGCGCGCGAAAGCGAAGAAACCAGACAACTGGGAGATCGTCGGCAAGCCACAGTCTCAGGAAGCCTACGGCTGTATGTTGCGCAAAGATGATCCTGAGTTCAAAAAGCTGATGGACGACACTATCGCCAAGGCGCAAACCTCAGGCGAAGCTGAGAAATGGTTTGATAAGTGGTTTAAAAATCCAATTCCACCGAAGAACCTGAACATGAATTTCGAACTGTCAGACGAGATGAAAGCTCTGTTCAAAGAACCAAATGATAAAGCGCTTAACTAACTAAAATAAATGGGAGGCTTCCCCTCCCTCTCGATTGTTACTCGGCACGGACAGACTATAAGCCTGATGGTCGTTCCCCATCAGGCCTGAAAACCGCAAAACGCCGAATAACAATCTTCGAGGGTAGCGCTGCTACCCTTTTTTTTCTGGAGTAGATTTATGTCTATAGACTGGAACTGGGGTATTTTTTTACAACAAGCCCCGTTCGGCAACACCACCTATCTCGGCTGGCTCTGGAGTGGTTTCCAGGTCACTGTCGCGTTATCCATCACCGCCTGGATTATCGCTTTCCTCATAGGCTCTTTATTCGGCATCTTACGTACCGTTCCAAATCGTTTCCTTTCTGGGATCGGCACACTGTACGTTGAGCTGTTTCGTAACGTTCCGCTCATCGTCCAGTTTTTTACCTGGTATCTGGTTATTCCGGAACTGCTGCCGGAAAACATTGGGATGTGGTTCAAGGCTGAGTTGGATCCCAACATCCAGTTCTTCCTCTCATCGATGCTTTGTCTGGGGCTGTTTACCGCCGCGCGCGTCTGCGAACAGGTTCGCGCCGCAATTCAGTCTCTGCCTCGTGGGCAGAAAAACGCCGCACTGGCGATGGGGCTAACGTTGCCGCAGACCTACCGCTATGTTCTGTTGCCAAACGCCTACCGCGTGATTGTTCCGCCAATGACCTCAGAGATGATGAACCTGGTGAAGAACTCCGCTATCGCCTCCACCATCGGCCTGGTCGATATGGCGGCACAGGCGGGCAAACTGCTGGATTACTCCGCCCACGCATGGGAATCGTTTACCGCTATCACTCTGGCTTACGTCCTGATTAACGCCGTCATCATGCTGGTGATGAATCTCGTTGAACGTAAAATCCGCCTGCCTGGCAATTTGGGAGGCAAATAATGTACGAATTTGACTGGAGTTCTATCATCCCTTCCCTGCCGTATCTGCTGGATGGGTTAATCATCACGCTGAAAATCACCGTTACGGCGGTAGTCATTGGTATTGTCTGGGGAACCATCCTTGCAGTAATGCGTCTGTCCAGCTTCGCGCCGATTGCCTGGTTTGCGAAAGGCTACGTCAACGTATTTCGTTCTATTCCGCTGGTCATGGTGCTGCTGTGGTTCTACCTGATTGTGCCCGGCTTCCTGCAAAACGTACTGGGTCTGTCGCCAAAAACCGATATTCGCCTGATCTCAGCAATGGTCGCGTTTTCGATGTTTGAAGCCGCGTACTATTCCGAGATTATCCGTGCCGGTATCCAGAGTATTTCTCGTGGGCAATCCAGCGCCGCGCTGGCTCTGGGGATGACCCACTGGCAGTCGATGAAGCTCATTATTCTGCCGCAGGCATTCCGCGCGATGGTACCGCTGCTGCTAACCCAGGGCATCGTACTCTTCCAGGATACCTCGCTGGTCTATGTATTAAGTCTGGCAGACTTCTTCCGTACCGCCTCTACCATTGGCGAGCGTGACGGCACACAGGTTGAAATGATCCTGTTTGCTGGCGCCGTTTATTTTGTATTCAGTCTGAGCGCATCGTTGTTGGTCAGCTATTTGAAGAAAAGGACAGTTTAATGATTACCCTGAAAAATGTTTCTAAATGGTATGGTCACTTTCAGGTGCTGACCGACTGCTCCACGGAAGTGAAAAAAGGTGAAGTGGTGGTGGTCTGCGGCCCGTCAGGCTCAGGTAAATCAACGCTTATCAAAACGGTGAACGGGCTGGAGCCGGTACAACAGGGCGTCATCACCGTTGATGGTACCGTGGTGAATGATAAAAAAACCGATCTGGCCAAACTGCGCTCTCGCGTTGGTATGGTGTTCCAGCACTTTGAACTGTTCCCTCACCTGTCGATCATTGAGAACCTGACTCTGGCGCAGGTAAAAGTGCTCAAGCGCGATAAAAAGCCGGCCCGCGACAAAGCGCAAAAGTTACTGGAACGCGTTGGTCTGTCAGCACATGCCGAAAAGTTTCCAGCTCAGCTCTCAGGGGGTCAGCAACAGCGTGTCGCTATCGCCCGGGCGCTGTGCATGGATCCTATCGCCATGCTGTTTGACGAGCCGACGTCGGCGCTTGATCCTGAAATGATCAACGAAGTACTGGACGTTATGGTTGAACTGGCCAATGAAGGGATGACCATGATGGTGGTAACCCACGAAATGGGCTTTGCGCGTAAAGTGGCGAACCGGGTGATCTTCATGGATGAAGGGAAAATTGTTGAAGACTCACCGAAAGAAGAGTTCTTCGCTAATCCGAAATCGGACCGCGCCAAAGACTTCCTCGCGAAAATACTGCACTAATCTTGCTGGCGCGCACCTCCATGTGCGCGCCACCTCACGCTTTATCTCTTCGCCTCTCGAAACACATACAGCCCAGCGTTAACCTTGTCACAAAGTCCCACTTACAAGGAGCAACAATGGCACTCCCTATCCTGTTTGATTGCGATCCGGGTCATGATGACGCTATCGCAATTGTGCTCGCCCTCGCCTCACCAGAACTGGATGTGAAAGCGATAACCTCATCAGCCGGTAACCAGACACCAGACAAAACACTGCGTAACGTGTTGCGCATGTTAACGTTGCTCAACCGTACGGATATACCAGTAGCTGGTGGCGCAGTGAAACCACTAATGCGCGATCTGATTATCGCCGATAACGTTCACGGCGAGAGTGGGCTGGATGGCCCGGCGCTGCCGGAACCCGCTTTTGCGCCACAAGACTGTACCGCCGTGGAACTGATGGCGAAAACCCTGCGTGAAAGCCCGGAACCGATGATGATTGTCTCCACCGGGCCGC
Organism: Citrobacter sp. Cpo221; assembly: GCF_030332345.1. Classification (NCBI taxonomy): domain Bacteria; kingdom Pseudomonadati; phylum Pseudomonadota; class Gammaproteobacteria; order Enterobacterales; family Enterobacteriaceae; genus Citrobacter; species Citrobacter sp. Cpo221. The sequence continues at coordinate 369,731 of NZ_JAOWIA010000029.1, read as the reverse complement.
AAACTAACGTCGCATTGCTCCTGAATAGCCATCCTGAGCTGCACGCCAAAATCGCCCGTATCGTGATTATGGGTGGTGCGATGGGCCTCGGAAACTGGACGCCCGCCGCCGAGTTCAACATCTTCGTGGATCCCGAAGCCGCCGAAATCGTATTCCAGTCGGGTATTCCGATGGTAATGGCAGGGCTTGACGTCACGCATAAAGCGCAAATACATCGGGAAGATACCGAGCGGTTCCGCGCTATCGGCAATCCTATTTCGACGATCGTGGCTGAACTACTCGACTTCTTCTTTGAATATCACAAAGATGAAAAATGGGGATTCATCGGCGCACCGCTGCATGATCCATGCACCATTGCCTGGCTGCTGAAACCTGAACTGTTTACCACCGTTGAACGCTGGGTCGGCGTGGAAACTCAGGGTAAATATACCCAGGGAATGACCGTGGTGGATTACTATTTCCTGAGCGGCAGGAAGCCAAACGCCACCGTAATGGTAGACGTTGATCGTCAAGGGTTTGTCGATTTGCTGGCAGAACGGCTGAAGTTTTACGCCTAATACACGCCGGATCGCGCTAACGCTTATCCGGCCTACAAAATCGTGCAATTTGTAGGCCGGATAAGACGCTTTGCGTCGCCATCCGGCAAAAAGCGATCACGGCTCAAACGGTCGGCGCTGGAACTGATCGTGTCCGCATTTTGGACACAGCGGCAGCACATCCGGGGTGTAAACCGCTAAATGGAAGTGGCACTTCTCGCAGACCAGATTACCTAATCCGACCACCTCACCGCTGTGATAAACCCCATGATGACTGAGATCCTGGAACACTTCTCGCCATTCGAGCTGCGTTTTATCGGTAATATCGGCCAGTTCCTGCCAGATACTCTCCTTGATAACCCGCATAAAGACGCTGTCTGTCTCCTCATCGAGACTTTCTTCATAGCTCAGAGCAAACTCTTCCAGGTCACGTCTGACGGCCCGGGTGAGCTCTTCCACCTCGGTTCGCGTTAACTCCCCGGTCTGCATAACTCGTTGACGCGCTTGCTCCACCAACGCATCAATATCGCGTTCGCCATTACGCAGACGTTCGCTCAGTGAAGCCACCAGTTCACGGTAATATTGAGCAACCTTGTTCATCGCTTCGCCTCCTGGGTCGTTAACTGTCTATAATAATAGACGTTATTTACGCTACGCTTTGCAAGACTGTCCACAGAGTGTGTAAATTCGTGCAAGAATTATCCTTGCGGGAATTCAACGCTGAATGCGCGAAAGGCTGTTTTGGCGCGGGCGTTTGGGCTATGCTATGCGGATCTGAAACACCACATCTAGAGCTACGTTTGTAGCTGTATTGAAAACAGGACCACTGGCTGCCATGCAAGAGCAATACCGCCCGGAAGAGATAGAATCCAAAGTACAGCTTCACTGGGATGAGAAGCGCACATTTGAAGTTACCGAAGACGAGAGCAAAGAGAAGTATTACTGCCTGTCTATGCTTCCCTATCCTTCTGGTCGACTACACATGGGCCACGTACGTAACTACACCATCGGTGACGTGATCGCCCGCTACCAGCGTATGCTGGGCAAAAACGTACTGCAGCCAATTGGCTGGGATGCGTTCGGTCTGCCTGCAGAAGGCGCAGCGGTTAAAAACAACACCGCGCCGGCACCGTGGACGTACGACAACATCGCATACATGAAAAACCAGCTCAAAATGCTGGGTTTCGGTTACGACTGGAGCCGTGAGCTGGCGACCTGCACCCCGGAATACTACCGTTGGGAACAGAAATTCTTCACCGAGCTGTACAAAAAAGGCCTGGTGTACAAGAAAACGTCTGCGGTCAACTGGTGCCCGAACGACCAGACCGTACTGGCGAACGAACAGGTTATCGACGGCTGCTGCTGGCGTTGCGATACCAAAGTCGAGCGTAAAGAGATCCCACAGTGGTTCATCAAAATCACCGCTTACGCTGACGAACTGCTGCGTGACCTGGATAACCTGGATCACTGGCCTGACACCGTGAAAACGATGCAGCGCAACTGGATTGGCCGTTCTGAAGGCGTGGAAATCACCTTCGATGTGAACGGTTACGACAACACGCTAACCGTTTACACCACCCGCCCGGACACCTTTATGGGTGCGACCTATCTGGCCGTTGCCGCAGGTCACCCGCTGGCGCAGAAAGCTGCTGCAAATAATCCAGAACTGGCCGCCTTCATTGACGAATGCCGCAACACCAAGGTTGCTGAAGCCGAAATGGCAACCATGGAGAAGAAAGGCGTCGACACGGGCTTTAAAGCCGTTCACCCGCTGACTGGCGAAGAAATCCCCGTTTGGGCGGCAAACTTCGTCCTGATGGAATACGGTACGGGCGCAGTCATGGCCGTTCCGGGCCACGATCAGCGCGATTACGAGTTTGCGACAAAATATGGCCTGACCATCAAGCCAGTAATTCTGACCGCTGAAGGCGCAGAGCCGGATCTGTCCGAACAAGCTCTGACCGAAAAAGGCGTGCTGTTTAACTCCGGCGAGTTTGACGGCCTCGGCTTCGAAGCTGCCTTCAACGCCATTGCTGACAAGCTGGTAGCGAAAGGCGTGGGTGAACGTAAAGTGAACTACCGTCTGCGTGACTGGGGTGTTTCCCGTCAGCGTTACTGGGGGGCGCCAATTCCGATGGTGACGCTGGAAGACGGTACCGTACTGCCGACGCCAGAAGATCAGTTGCCGGTTATTCTGCCGGAAGACGTGGTTATGGACGGCATCACCAGCCCAATAAAAGCCGATCCGGAGTGGGCAAAAACCACCGTTAACGGCATGCCTGCGCTGCGCGAAACCGACACCTTCGATACCTTTATGGAATCCTCCTGGTACTACGCGCGCTATACCTGCCCGCAGTACAACGAAGGGATGCTGGATCCAGAAGCCGCAAACTACTGGCTGCCAGTTGATATCTACATTGGTGGTATTGAACACGCCATCATGCACCTGCTCTACTTCCGCTTCTTCCACAAGCTGATGCGCGATGCGGGCATGGTCAACTCTGACGAACCGGCCAAACAGCTGCTGTGCCAGGGTATGGTGCTGGCTGATGCGTTCTATTACGTTGGTGCAAACGGCGAGCGTAACTGGGTTTCTCCGGTCGATGCTATCGTTGAGCGCGACGAAAAAGGTCGTATCGTCAAAGCTCAGGACGCAGAAGGCCATGAACTGGTCTATACCGGCATGAGCAAAATGTCCAAGTCGAAAAATAACGGTATCGACCCGCAGGTCATGGTTGAACGTTACGGCGCTGACACGGTACGTCTGTTCATGATGTTCGCTTCTCCGGCTGATATGACGCTGGAATGGCAGGAATCCGGCGTTGAAGGGGCGAACCGCTTCCTGAAACGTGTATGGAAGCTGGTTTACGAACATACTTCCAAAGGCGATGTTGCTGCCCTGAACGTTGATGCGTTGAGCGAAGACCAAAAAGCGCTGCGTCGCGACGTACATAAAACCATTGCTAAAGTTACCGATGATATCGGTCGTCGTCAGACTTTTAACACTGCAATTGCGGCGATTATGGAGCTGATGAACAAGCTGGCGAAAGCACCGCAGGAAGACGAACAAGACAGAGCCCTGATGCAGGAAGCGTTACTGGCCGTCGTTCGCATGCTGAACCCGTTCACCCCACACGTTTGCTTCACAATGTGGGAAGCACTGAAAGGCGAAGGCGATATCGACAACGCACCGTGGCCGGTGGCAGACGAAACCGCAATGGTTGAAGACTCGAAGCTGGTTGTTGTTCAGGTGAACGGTAAAGTCCGTGGCAAAATTACCGTTCCGGTAAATGCGACAGAAGAACAGGTTCGTGAACGTGCTGGCCAGGAGCATCTGGTGGCAAAATATCTTGATGGCGTTACCGTACGTAAAGTGATTTATGTACCGGGTAAACTCCTCAATCTGGTCGTTGGCTAAGCGCGGGAGGAAGCGTGCGACTTCTGACAACATTGTTGTTATCTCTGGCGGTGCTTGTCACCGCCGGATGTGGATGGCATCTGCGTAATACTACGCAGGTCCCACCCTCAATGAAAACCATGATTCTGGACTCTGGGGATCCAAACGGCCCATTAAGCCGCGCGGTTCGTAATCAGCTGCGTCTGAACGGCGTTACGCTGCTAGAGGACGGCTCAATGCGTAAAGATGTGACGTCCTTACGTCTGGGCGCGGTCAGCATATCGCAAGATACGGCGTCGGTATTCCAGAACGGTCAAACGGCTGAATACCAGATGGTGATGTTCGTGAGTGCTACTGTGCTGATTCCAGGTCATGATATTTATCCAATCAGTGCCAAAGTTTATCGTTCGTTCTTTGACAACCCACAGGCTGCACTGGCGAAAGATAACGAGCAGGACATGATCATCAAAGAGATGTATGACAAAGCGGCTGAACAGTTAATTCGTAAGCTGCCAAGCGTACATCTGGCCGATACTCTGTCATCCAATGCTGATGATGATGCTAAGCCAGCGGCGACAAAAGCCGCAGAGCCCGCGTCATCTCCGGCGCGTGTTTCCACCACGCTGGGTAACTGATGCTCAAGTTGTACCCTGAACAACTCCGCGCACAGCTCAATGAAGGGCTGCGCGCGGCGTATTTGCTCTTAGGTAACGATCCTCTCTTATTGCAGGAAAGCCAGGACGCTATCCGTCAGGCAGCAGCAACGCAAGGATTCGAAGAACACCACGCTTTCACCCTGGACAATAGCACCGACTGGGGAGAGATTTTTTCACTCTGCCAGGCGATGAGCCTGTTTGCCAGCCGTCAAACCCTACTTTTGCAGTTACCTGAAAATGGCCCCAATGCCGCCATTAACGAACAGCTCGCTTCACTCGTCACACTGCTACATGACGACCTGCTGCTGATTGTTCGCGGCAACAAACTGACTAAAGCGCAGGAAAACGCCGCATGGTATACCGGACTTGCCAATAATGCGGTGCAGGTAAGCTGCCAGACGCCGGAGCAAGCACAGCTTCCTCGTTGGGTCGCTGCCAGGGCGAAGCTTAACAATCTACAACTGGATGACGCAGCCAATCAGCTGTTGTGCTATTGCTATGAAGGTAATCTGTTAGCGCTGGCGCAAGCGCTGGAACGGCTAGCGTTGCTTTGGCCTGATGGCAAACTAACGCTGCCTCGCGTGGAGAAAGCCGTTAACGATGCCGCGCACTTTACCCCGTTCCATTGGGTGGATGCGCTGCTGATGGGCAAAAGCAAACGCGCTCTGCACATTCTGCAACAGTTACGTCTGGAAGGCAGTGAGCCGGTTATTTTGCTACGTACGATACAGCGCGAATTACTGCTGTTGGTCAACTTAAAACGGCAGTCAGCCCATACGCCTTTGCGCACGTTGTTTGATAAACACCGGGTGTGGCAAAATCGCCGGGGTATGATGGGAGACGCGCTAAACCGGCTGAGTCCTGCGCAGTTGCGTCAGGCGGTAACGTTGTTAACGCGTACGGAAATTACGCTTAAACAAGACTATGGTCAGTCAGTGTGGGCGGAACTTGAGGGGCTTTCCCTTTTGCTCTGCCATAAATCGCTGGCCGATGTTTTTATTGATGGTTGATATGAAATCATTGCAGGCTCTGTTCGGTGGCACCTTTGATCCGGTGCATTATGGTCATCTTAAACCAGTTGAAATTCTGGCGAATCTGATTGGCCTTTCCCGGGTCATTATCATGCCCAATAACGTGCCGCCGCATCGTGCGCAACCCGAAGCGTCCGGCGAACAACGTCAACGCATGGTTGAACTGGCCATTGCCGATAAGCCGCTGTTCTCCCTTGATGAACGCGAACTGAAACGCGATACCGCCTCCTACACCGCGCAAACGCTCAAAGAGTGGCGCGAGGAGCAAGGACCGGAAGTACCGTTAGCGTTTATTATTGGCCAGGACTCACTGCTTACCTTTCCGTCCTGGCATGACTACGACACGATTCTGGGTAACACCCACCTCATTGTCTGCCGACGTCCGGGCTATCCGCTCGAAATGGCGCAGGAAAAGCACCAGCAGTGGCTGGAGGATCATCTGACCCATTCGCCAGATGACCTGCACAACTTGCCTTGCGGGAAAATTTATCTGGCTGAAACGCCGTGGTTTAACATCTCCGCCACGCTCATCCGTGAGCGTCTGGAAAAAGGCGAGCCGTGCGACGACCTGATGCCAGCTGCAGTGCTTGACTATATCAATCAGCAAGGGTTGTACCGCTAAGCACCTTGCGTAAAGCCGCCAACAGGCGGTTATTCTCTTCCTGGCTGCGAACGGCTACCCGATAATAGCGCGCATCCAGCCCCGGATAATTAGCACAACTGCGAATCAAGACATGTTGCTCCAGCATTGCGCGTTGCAGATCAAAATCCGCCCGCTCGGAGCGCAATAAGCGATAATTTGCCCTGCCAAGATACACCGTCAGGCCGGGCAGTTCTTTCAACTGCCGATCAAACCTCGCACCCTCTTGCTCCAGCCACTTCCACGTTGCCTGCTGATATGCGCTGTCGTGTAAAATAATCTCGCCTGCCAGTGCAGCAAATGCGTTAATTGACCACGGCATTTGTCGACGGCGCATCTGTGCAACAGCCTGTTCATTACTGTTGACCAGATACCCCAACCGGAGCCCCGGTATCGCATAGAACTTGGTGAGAGAGCGCAGCACCCAAATATGCGGGTTATCATGAAGCAGCGGAATAAACCCCGGCTCCCCGGCAATAAAATCGATAAACGCTTCATCAAGGATCAGATTGATCCCAAGCAACTCACAACGCGCGGCTATTTCGCGCAGCAGGCGGTTATCTGGCAGCAAGCCAGTGGGATTGTTGGGCGTACAGAGAAGCAAGCAGTCCAGCTCTGAGGTTAACGCATCGATGATTGCATCAGTAAGCTGCCAACCATCGTCTTCGCGTAGCGCAAACTCATGGATCGTACAGTCTTCCCATTGCAGCGCCCGACGATATTCAGCAAACCCGGGCGTCACGATCATCGCATGGCGTGGTTTAAGACCTTGCACCAAAGTGAAAATCGACTCAGTCTCGCCGTTTCCGGCAAGTATCCATGAGGCAGGAATCTGATGATGCTCCGCCAGCGCCGCATGCAGTTTAGCGTAATCAACATCCGGGTAATGCTCCGCGCAGTCCAGGTTGTCGACGATCGCGCGTTTTAAACTTGCCGGCATACCCAGCGGATTAATATTCGCGCTAAAATCCAACAATTGCTCAGGCGAGATGCCCAACAGTTCGGCGGCTTCTCGGGTATTGCCACCATGCGCGCTCTTCAATAAAGACATCGTGCCGCTCCACGCAAAAAAAGGTATTTTAGTGAAAAATCTCTGCGCAATCAGGGCAAACATCATGTTTTGTGCGAATAACCTCAAGAGGAAAAAATGAGACTCTGGTTAGTACGTCATGGAGAAACTGAAGCCAATGTCGCTGGTTTATACAGCGGCCACGCCCCCACACCGCTAACGGGACGGGGTATCGCTCAGGCGCAAACACTGGGTACGCTGTTACGCCATGTGCCTGTCGACAACGTTCTGTGCAGCGAGTTGGAACGTGCCCGCCATACAACGCAGTTGATCTTAGGCGATCGCGAGGTTCCTGTGCGCAACATGCCTGAGCTCAATGAGATGTTTTTTGGTGACTGGGAAATGCGCCATCATCGCGATCTGGCGCGAGAAGACGCCGAAAACTACGCCGTGTGGTGTAACGACTGGCAGAATGCGACGCCAACCAATGGTGAAGGTTTTCAGGCGTTTTCCCAGCGCGTGGAACGCTTTATTGCTCAGCTCGCTGATTACAAAACGTGCCAAAACCTGCTGGTGGTGAGTCATCAAGGTGTTCTGAGCGTGTTGATCGCCCGTCTGCTGTCCATGCCGGCTGCAGCAATGTGGCATTTTCGCGTCGAACAAGGTTGCTGGAGCGCAATTGATTTTTGCGACGATTTTGCGGTTCTTAAAGTGCTCAACAGCCGGGCAGTATGGCACGACGGGGAGTGAACGCACTGTTTTTTCTGCCGAAGGGCTTCTCTCCCATTGACACCCCATGACAGGCTGTTATTCTCCGCAACCTGACTTTTCCCGCCCTTCAGAGCTTTGCAGAAATTGTTTTACAAAAATGGCGATGCATTCTGCGGCGTGGGGTGGGATGATAGCGCACTTCAAAAGCGCTTTCGGAGACATTTGTCCCGATATCGCCTCTGGTTCAGGTATACTAACAGACGTTTTTAACTCTTTTCACCCAGGGGGAACACTTGCAGGGTAAAGCACTTCAGGATTTTGTAATCGACAAAATTGATGACCTGAAAGGTCAAGACATCATCGCCTTAGACGTTCAGGGCAAATCCAGCATCACTGATTGCATGATTATCTGCACCGGCACGTCCAGCCGTCATGTAATGTCTATCGCAGACCACGTTGTTCAGGAGTCCCGCACAGCTGGCCTGCTGCCGCTCGGCGTAGAAGGCGAGAACGTTGCAGACTGGATCGTCGTTGACCTCGGTGATGTGATTGTCCACGTGATGCAGGAAGAAAGCCGTCGCCTGTATGAACTGGAAAAACTCTGGAGTTAATGCGTGAAGCTGCAACTTGTCGCTGTGGGTACGAAAATGCCTGACTGGGTGCAAACCGGGTTTACGGAGTATCTCCGTCGGTTTCCGAAAGATATGCCCTTTGAGCTGATCGAAATCCCGGCAGGAAAACGCGGCAAGAACGCGGATATTAAACGCATTCTCGACAAAGAGGGTGAGCAGATGCTGGCTGCCGCAGGCAAAAACCGCATCGTCACCCTTGATATCCCTGGTAAACCCTGGGACACGCCGCAACTGGCGACTGAACTGGAACGCTGGAAACTGGACGGTCGTGACGTCAGTCTGTTGATTGGCGGGCCGGAAGGTCTCTCTCCTGCCTGTAAGGCGGCAGCGGAACAAAGCTGGTCACTCTCTGCGTTAACCCTTCCTCACCCTCTTGTTCGGGTTCTGGTCGCGGAGAGTCTGTACAGGGCGTGGAGCATCACCACCAACCATCCTTATCACCGTGAGTGATCATTGATTCTTGAGTAGATTAAGCAGCGGATGAAACTACAGAATTCTTTTCGCGACTATTCGGCTGAGTCCGCGCTGTTTGTGCGCCGGGCGCTGGTCGCTTTTTTGGGGATTTTGCTGCTCACCGGCGTGCTGATCGCCAACCTTTATAATCTGCAAATCGTTCGCTTTACTGATTACCAGACCCGCTCGAACGAAAACCGCATCAAACTGGTGCCTATCGCCCCCAGTCGCGGCATCATTTATGACCGTAACGGAATTCCGCTCGCCCTTAACCGCACCATTTATCAGATAGAAATGATGCCGGAAAAGGTCGACAACGTTCAGGATACCCTCGACGCGCTGCGTAACGTCGTAGACCTGACGGACGACGACATTGCCGCCTTTAAAAAAGAGCGCGCCCGTTCACACCGCTTCACCTCCATTCCGGTAAAAACTAACCTGAGTGAAGTGCAGGTGGCACGGTTCGCCGTTAATCAATATCGCTTTCCCGGCGTCGAAGTTAAAGGCTATAAACGCCGCTATTACCCCTACGGCTCTGCGCTGACCCACGTCATTGGCTACGTATCGAAGATCAACGATAAAGACGTGGACCGCCTGGACAAAGACGGCAAGCTGGCCAACTACGCGGCAACGCACGACATCGGTAAGCTGGGTATTGAACGCTATTATGAAGACGTACTTCACGGCCAGACCGGTTATGAAGAAGTTGAAGTGAACAACCGTGGCCGCGTCATTCGCCAGTTGAAAGAAGTGGCGCCGCAGGCCGGGCACGATATCTATCTAACCCTTGACCTGAAACTCCAGCAGTACATTGAAACGCTGCTGGCGGGCAGTCGTGCCGCGGTGGTAGTCACAGACCCGCGTACCGGTGGCGTTCTCGCACTGGTGTCCATGCCGAGCTACGACCCGAACCTGTTTGTCGATGGTATCTCGAGTAAAGATTACTCCGGGTTGCTCAATGACCCGAATACCCCATTGGTTAACCGCGCGACTCAGGGTGTCTACCCTCCTGCTTCGACGGTTAAACCTTACGTCGCGGTTTCTGCATTAAGTGCGGGCGTCATCACCCGCAATACTGGTCTGTTCGATCCGGGTTGGTGGCAATTACCGGGCTCTGAAAAACGTTACCGCGACTGGAAAAAATGGGGGCACGGCCATCTGAACATCACCCGTTCTCTGGAAGAGTCGGCGGATACGTTTTTCTATCAAATCGCCTATGATATGGGGATAGACCGCCTTTCAGAATGGATGAGCAAGTTTGGCTACGGCCAATATACGGGCATCGATCTTGCCGAAGAGCGCGCCGGAAACATGCCAACCCGCGAGTGGAAGCAAAAACGGTTTAAAAAGCCATGGTACCAGGGTGATACCATTCCGGTCGGCATCGGCCAGGGTTACTGGACGGCAACCCCTATCCAGATGAGTAAAGCGCTGATGATCCTTATCAACGACGGTTTGGTAAAAGTCCCGCATCTGCTGATGAGCACAGCAGAAAACGGCAAGCAAGTGCCATGGATACAGCCACACGAACCACCTGTTGGTGACATTCATTCCGGTTATTGGGAAATCGCAAAAGACGGCATGTACGGTGTAGCCAACCGTCCTAACGGTACTGCACACAAATATTTCGCTGGCGCACCTTACAAAATTGCGGCGAAATCCGGTACTGCACAGGTCTTTGGCCTGAAAGCCAATGAAACCTATAACGCACATAAGATCGCCGAGCGCTTACGTGACCACAAGTTGATGACGGCCTTCGCACCCTATGATAAGCCCCAGGTTGCTGTCGCCATAATCCTTGAAAACGGTGGCGCGGGCCCGGCTGTGGGTACCATTATGCGCCAGATCCTTGACCACATTATGTTGGGCGACAATAACACCAATCTGCCTGCAGAAAACCCCGCGGTTGCAGCAGCGGAGGACCAATAATCGTGACGGATAATCCGAACAAAAAAACATTCTGGGACAAAATCCACATCGATCCCACGATGTTGCTTATTTTGCTGGCGCTGCTGGTTTACAGCTCGCTGGTCATCTGGAGCGCCAGCGGCCAGGATATTGGCATGATGGAGCGCAAGGTCGGTCAGATCGCGATGGGCCTGGTCATCATGGTGGTGATGGCGCAAATCCCGCCCAGGGTTTATGAGGGCTGGGCACCCTATCTCTACATCTTTTGCATCATTCTGTTGGTGGCGGTAGATGCCTTCGGCGCTATCTCCAAAGGCGCGCAGCGCTGGCTGGATTTGGGGATTGTGCGTTTTCAGCCTTCCGAAATCGCCAAGATTGCCGTGCCGCTGATGGTCGCGCGCTTCATCAACCGTGATGTTTGCCCGCCATCGCTAAAAAATACCGCCATTGCGTTAGTGCTGATATTTATGCCCACCCTGCTGGTGGCCGCCCAGCCAGACCTCGGAACTTCAATTCTGGTCGCCCTTTCCGGTCTGTTTGTTCTGTTCCTTTCTGGTTTGAGCTGGCGTTTAATCGGTGTTGCAGTGGTCCTGGTTGCGGCGTTTATCCCGATACTGTGGTTCTTCCTGATGCATGATTATCAACGTCAGCGCGTCATGATGTTACTCGATCCGGAAACTGATCCGCTGGGTGCGGGTTATCACATCATTCAGTCTAAAATTGCTATTGGCTCCGGCGGTCTACGTGGTAAGGGCTGGCTACACGGTACGCAGTCGCAGCTTGAGTTTTTACCCGAACGTCATACAGATTTTATCTTCGCGGTATTAGCGGAAGAACTGGGTCTGGTAGGGATCTTAATTCTGTTGGCGCTGTACATTTTGCTGATTATGCGCGGATTATGGATCGCTGCCCACGCGCAAACCACCTTTGGTCGCGTTATGGCGGGTGGTTTAATGTTGATATTATTCGTTTATGTCTTCGTAAATATTGGTATGGTGAGCGGTATTCTGCCCGTGGTTGGCGTTCCTCTCCCACTGGTCAGTTACGGAGGCTCGGCACTTATCGTGCTGATGGCTGGGTTCGGGATTGTTATGTCGATCCATACCCATAGAAAAATGTTGTCGAAAAGCGTGTAAGGGGTACGCAATGCGTAAGCAGTGGCTTGGTATCTGCATCGCAGCAGGAATGCTCGCGGCGTGTTCGAGTGATGATGGTCAGCAACAGGGTGCTGTCGCGCCGCAGCCTGCGGTGTGTAATGGTCCGATTGTTGAAATCAGCGGGGCCGATCCGCGCTTTGAACCCCTGAACCCAACGGCGAATCAGGACTATCAGCGTGATGGTAAGAGCTACAAAATCGTCCAGGACCCTTCCCGCTTTAGCCAGGCAGGGCTTGCCGCTATCTATGATGCGGAACCCGGAAGCAACTTAACCGCGTCTGGTGAAGCGTTCGACCCGATGCAGTTAACCGCTGCGCATCCGACGCTGCCAGTCCCAAGCTATGCCAGAATAACTAACCTGGCAAATGGCAGGATGATTGTCGTGCGCATTAACGATCGCGGCCCTTATGGCAACGATCGCGTGATTTCACTTTCACGTGCAGCAGCCGACCGTCTGAATACCTCCAACAATACCAAAGTGCGTATCGACCCGATCATCGTCGCCCAGGATGGTTCCTTGTCCGGGCCGGGAATGGCTTGTACCACGGTAGCGAAACAAACCTATGCCCTGCCCGCGCGTCCTGATTTAAGCGGCGGTGGCAATATGGGCAGCATGCCTGCGCCATCGGATGCGGGTCAGCCGCAAGGCGATATTCGTCCGATCAGCAATTCCACGTTGAAAAGCGATGATACAACCGGTGCGCCAGTGAACAGCAGTGGATTCCTCGGTGCGCCGACCACGCTCGCTGCAGGCGTGCTGGAAGGTAGCGAGCCGACTCCGGCTCCGCAACCGACCACCACCGCACCGGTAACACCAACCGCACCAGCAGCAACACCAGCCGCCGTCGCTGCACCTGCGCCAGCGGCAGTAGCCAACGGACGCTACGTGGTTCAGGTTGGCGCAGTCAGCGAGCAGTCGCGTGCGCAGCAGTATCAAAAACGTTTAAGCCAGCAATTTGGCGTCCCAGGTCGGGTGGTACAAAACGGCGCAGTCTGGCGTATCCAGATGGGGCCGTTCGCCAGCAAAGCTGAAGCCTCCACATTGCAGCAGCGTCTTCAAGCCGAGGCGCAATTACAGTCCTTCATCACCGGCGTGTAATAACGTAAATCAGGTATCTGAACTGTCAGTTTCTGTAAATGACATTAACAAAGTCACGCGGAAAGTCAGATGCCTGCCCGTTTTGCATTTGCTATAGTAGGGCACTTTTTTTAATTTCATCACGGACGTCGTAGTTCAGACCATGAAGACCACTTTTTCCGCTCGTTTCGTGCAGCGTATGGCGCTCACCGCGGCTCTCTGCGCAGCTTCTCTCTCTGCTGCCCATGCCGATGACCTGAATATTAAAACCATGATCCCGGGTGTTCCGCAGATCGATGCGGAGTCATATATCCTGATTGATTACAATTCAGGCAAAGTTCTGGCAGAACAGAACGCTGACACTCGCCGCGATCCCGCCAGTCTGACCAAAATGATGACCAGCTACGTCATCGGCCAGGCGATGAAAGCCGGGAAATTCAAAGAAACTGATCTGGTCACCGTCGGCAATGACGCCTGGGCTACAGGTAACCCGGTCTTTAAAGGTTCATCATTGATGTTCCTGAAACCTGGCATGCAGGTTCCTGTTTCTCAGCTTATCCGTGGTATCAACCTGCAATCCGGGAATGACGCGTGCGTGGCAATGGCGGACTTCGCAGCCGGTAGCCAGGATGCTTTCGTCGGTCTGATGAACAGCTATGTGAACGCGCTGGGCCTGAAAAACACCCACTTCCAGACCGTTCATGGTCTCGATGCTGACGGTCAGTACAGCTCGGCTCGCGACATGGCGATGATTGGTCAGGCGCTGATTCGCGACGTCCCTAACGAATACTCTATCTATAAAGAAAAAGAGTTCACCTTTAACGGCATCCGTCAGTTAAACCGTAACGGCCTGCTGTGGGATAACAGCCTGAATGTCGACGGTATCAAAACCGGTCATACCGACAAGGCTGGCTATAACCTCGTTGCATCCGCAACCGAAGGTCAGATGCGTCTGATCTCCGCCGTCATGGGTGGCCGCACCTATAAAGGTCGTGAAACCGAAAGTAAAAAACTGCTGACCTGGGGCTTCCGTTTCTTTGAAACCGTGAACCCACTGAAAGTCGGTAAAGAGTTTGCTTCAGAGCCCGCCTGGTTTGGTAATACCGATCGTGCATCGTTAGGCGTAGATAAAGATGTCTACCTGACTATTCCGCGCGGCCGCATGAAAGATCTGAAAGCAAGCTATGTGCTGAACACCACGGAACTGCACGCACCGCTGCAGAAAAACCAGGTTGTCGGCACCATCAACTTCCAGCTTGATGGCAAAACTATTGAGCAGCGCCCGCTGGTAGTCCTGCAGGAAATCCCTGAAGGCAACTTCTTTGGGAAAATCATTGATTACATTAAATTAATGTTCCATCACTGGTTTGGCTAAAAATCGAACACTTGAAAGTGTGATTTACGTCCCCATATACTAGGTATCCAGATAACTCCCACGCGCTGTGGGAGTTATTATTTATTGATGTAACGCCGGAGCTGACATGAAAACCAAACTTAACGAACTGCTTGAATTCCCTACTCCATTTACTTACAAAGTAATGGGGCAGGCGTTGCCTGAGCTGGTTGATCAGGTGGTTGAAGTGGTACAGCGCCATGCGCCAGGTGATTACTCTCCGACGGTAAAACCGAGCAGCAAAGGCAACTACCACTCGGTCTCAATCACTATTACTGCTACACACATTGAGCAGGTTGAAACGCTGTACGAAGAATTAGGCAATATCGATATCGTTCGCATGGTGCTGTAAAAACCTGTTGGTTACCCGCTGCATCCCCGCTCGGGTAACCCCTCCCTCCTGTGATATACTTTTTCCCCTCTTTTATATTCTCTACTCTATGTGAGTATCTACGGAGATGCCGTTTTGTATCAGGATAAAATTCTTGTCCGCCAGCTCGGTCTTCAACCTTACGAGCCAGTTTCTCTGGCCATGCACGAATTCACCGATACCCGCGATGAAAACAGTTATGACGAAATCTGGCTGGTAGAGCATTATCCTGTTTTTACCCAGGGTCAGGCAGGTAAAGCAGAGCACGTACTGATGCCGGGAGATATTCCGGTGATCCAGAGCGATCGTGGCGGCCAGGTGACCTACCACGGACCGGGCCAGCAGGTCATGTATGTGCTGTTGAATCTGAAGCGTCGTAAACTTGGCGTTCGCGAACTGGTTACGCTGCTGGAGCAAACCGTTGTGAATACCCTTGCGGAAATCGGTATTGACGCCCACCCGCGAGCCGATGCGCCTGGCGTATACGTTGGAGAGAAGAAAATCTGCTCTTTGGGGTTACGTATTCGTAAAGGATGCTCATTTCACGGCTTAGCGCTCAACGTGGATATGGACTTGTCGCCTTTCCTGCGTATCAATCCTTGTGGTTATGCCGGAATGGAGATGGCGAAGGTATCGCAGTGGGATAGCACTGCCACGACCGAGAGCGTTCGCCCCCGTCTGCTGGCCAACATTCTGGCGCTGTTGGGTAACCCACCGCACGAGTACATTGCGGACTGAAAATACGCGCATACTTTGCCATGGCATATGTTGTGGCAAATGGCACAAAACAACAACTATTTTACATTTTGCCAGCCTGTCAGGCTGCTTTCTGGCCCGTTTCAATGATATACTGCGTATCACTAATTCAAAAATAGTTGATAAATGCAACATTCCCTTGAATTGAAACGCTTTCCTTCGTAATTCGCAACTGGAACACGCAAGCTATGAGTAAACCCATTGTGATGGAACGCGGTGTTAAATACCGCGATGCCGATAAGATGGCTCTTATCCCGGTAAAAAATGTGGCAACAGAGCGTGAAGCCCTGCTGCGTAAACCGGAATGGATGAAAATAAAACTGCCAGCGGACTCCACTCGCATCCAGGGCATCAAAGCGGCAATGCGCAAAAATGGCCTGCACTCTGTCTGCGAAGAAGCTTCCTGCCCTAACCTGGCTGAATGTTTCAATCACGGAACTGCAACCTTTATGATCCTCGGCGCAATCTGTACCCGCCGTTGCCCATTCTGTGACGTTGCCCATGGACGTCCGGTTGCTCCTGATGCTAACGAGCCGTTAAAACTTGCTCAGACAATTGCTGACATGGCGCTGCGCTATGTCGTCATTACCTCCGTTGACCGCGACGATCTGCGTGACGGCGGCGCTCAGCACTTTACTGACTGCATCACCGCTATTCGTGAGAAAAGCCCGTCGATTAAAATCGAAACGCTGGTGCCTGACTTCCGTGGTCGTATGGATCGCGCGTTGGATATCCTCACCGCTACGCCGCCGGATGTGTTTAACCACAACCTCGAAAACGTACCACGTATTTATCGCAATGTTCGTCCTGGTGCTGACTACAACTGGTCACTGAAGCTTCTGGAACGTTTCAAGGAAGCGCACCCGGAGATTCCGACCAAATCAGGTCTGATGGTCGGTCTGGGCGAAACCAATGCGGAAATCATTGAGGTCATGCGTGACCTGCGCAGCCATGGTGTCACCATGCTGACATTGGGACAGTATTTACAGCCAAGCCGCCATCACCTGCCGGTTCAACGCTATGTGAGCCCGGATGAGTTCGATGAGATGAAAGCCGAAGCTATGGCCATGGGCTTTACCCATGCAGCCTGCGGTCCATTCGTTCGCTCTTCATACCATGCTGACATGCAGGCCAAAGGGCTGGAAGTGAAGTGATCGTGTAATACTCACTTACATTTCAGCAATAAAAAAACCGGCAGATTGCCGGTTTTTTTTCATGCAGAGTATGCAGTATGAGCATCATGCTCCTGACATTACTCTTTATGAGAAAGCTTCTCAGCCTGAACGCTACCATCAGCATCTTTCTTAGCATCGGCATTATCGTCGTTCATTGCTTTTTTGAAGCCCTTGATTGCCGTTCCCAGGTCTCCACCCAGTGTACGTAACTTCTTGGTACCAAACAGCAGAACAACCAGTGCGGCAACCACCAGCAGTTTGGTAATACTAATCTCACCCATAGATACCTTCTTGACTTAAACCAGGCTGCATAAAGCGCCATATTAACCTGAGAATATTAACGGCCTTTCGACGCGCGCACACAATAGCAATCTGTAACAAGGTGAATCAAGCCTTGTTTAAAAAAACGTCATAATAATTGCGGTGGCGCAAAGCGTCGGTTACTTAACACCGGGAGTTGTGCCCTAACCTGCCTCACCCGCTCGGCGGAAACCTCGGCCATAATTAGCGTGGGCGTTTCTGCCGCAGCAGCAATGGTCACACCAAAGGGGTCGATGACCCTGCTTTGGCCGATATTCTTGTTACCGCACTCTCCCGCCGCAATCAAGTAACACGTCGCATCTAACGCTCTTGCCGCCAAAAGCGTAGCCCAGTGATGTTCTTTAAGCGATCCCCGAACCCAGGCTGCGGGTAAGACAAGAATTTCCGCTCCCTGCAATGCGTGCGCCAGCGCCAGCTCAGGAAAGCGCAGATCATAACAGGTCATTAACCCTACTTTTAACCCGTCTACGTCCAACAGCGGCGCTATGGCGTCCCCTGCATCCACATTACGTGACTCCTGAATCGAAAAGGCATCATAGAGATGTAATTTAGCGTAATGGGCCACGACCTGACCTGCCCGTAGCGCCACCAGCATGTTAAACGCCCGGCCTGGCACAGAAGGAACATGAATTGTCAGGATTGTCGTCATCTCGTTTTGCGCGCTTTCTCGCAGCAAGCGCATCAAAAATCCGCCCTCCAGCAGTTGAGCTGATTTCACTGACAGGTCTGGGTCCAGATCGTCACGGGCCAGAAGCGCCTCCGGTAATACCAGCAGCGACGCCCCCTCTCCTGCAGCCTGTGACATCAATAAGACGCAGGTTTCTGCATTTTTTTCCCATGAAGGTCCCACGGCAAATTGCCCTGCTGCAACGAACATATTTCCTCCAGAAAACGTTGTTAGGCTCGCCAACCACGATTATTCAGCGTTACACTCATCCTATATACAATCAAATAGCAGGATTATGCAGTGTTACAACTCCTTTTAGCGGTTTTTATCGGTGGTGGTACAGGTAGTGTAGCAAGATGGATGTTGAGCATGAGGTTTAACCCGCTCCATCAGGCCATCCCATTCGGTACGCTGGCTGCAAACTTACTTGGCGCATTTATCATTGGTATGGGTCTGGCATGGTTTAATCGCATGACTAACATTGATCCAATGTGGAAGGTACTGATTACCACTGGCTTTTGCGGGGGACTAACAACGTTCTCCACTTTCTCAGCTGAGGTGGTGTTTTTGCTACAGGAAGGACGCTTTGGTTGGGCTATGGTGAATGTACTGGTTAATCTGTTGGGATCATTTGCGATGACCGCCCTGGCATTCTGGCTGGTTTCGGCCTCTCCCGCGCACTGAAGCGAAAAAAAACCCGCAATTAAGCGGGTTTTGAATGCTTGCTGTCGTATGCTTACAGAGCGATTACGTTTGCAGCAGAAGGGCCTTTGGCACCGTTAGTGATTTCGAACTCTACACGCTGACCTTCAGCCAGAGTTTTAAAACCATTGGTCTGGATTGCAGAGAAGTGTACGAACACGTCTTTGCTGCCATCTTCCGGAGTAATGAAACCGAATCCTTTGGACTCATTAAACCACTTAACGTTACCTTTAATCTTAGACATCAAAATTACCTTTACATGAAAAATAGACACAAATGCTGTGTCGGGTATCAGTACAACAATTGTGGTGGACTTTGTCCAGTCGAACTTTATCAAAAAGTGATAAATGTCGCGTTATTTTTCAGTTAAAGTTAATATCACACTGTTTTTAAAAGACTTTTTAATAATCCACCTGACAATACAGGTAGTCCATCAAAACTGGAAACGCATCCATGCAAAGTAGACGTTACCGTTGTTGTACGTTCCCGGAATGTAGGTCATCTGGAACGTTGCCGGACCATACCCTATCGATGCCAGCGGTAACAGCACGGGTACCGGAATGTAGTTCCAGTTATCGCGCGCGGTAAAACCAGCGGTAAAACCGAGACCTGTATGGAAATTTTCATCTGCCAGCGGTCGCCAGGTTTTTTCCCAGCCATAACCACCAATGGGTTCCCATTTATTGTAGGAATCCTTAAAGGCCATTATATAAAGCCCGTGCCAGTTACCTTTATCATCCCAACGAGATTGACCAAAGCCCGCCCCCCATGGGCGTTCATTGTAGCGATCCGTTTTTTCTTTATCATAAGCAAAACGCGCATGCCAGGTAATAGCCGGCACGTACAGATCATAATGTTCTGGCTGCTGCCAGGTTTCACTGACATTGTCTTTAAAAGTAGCGAACCAACCTTTATCTTCAGCAGCGCCCTGGGGAATGAAAGCTAACTGAATAAAAAGAAATGAAAAAATGAGAAAATATCGTTTAGCGACAATCACAACTTAATTACCATCCTGGGATTTATTATTAATTGTAGCAAACCCAACCTTAATGTTAGCTTAACAAAAATGCGCAGCTAAAAAATCAGAATAATCCTCAGCCTATAATTTTTAAGATAAATATCCATGAATTTATTGAGTCATCTGATAGGAACTATTTTCTCTTTATTGCCATTAAATTGTTCTTTCCTGCGGGAAAAGTTAAATAACATTACAATAAATTAACAATTAAGAATCAATATCACCACAAAACACACACAGCGGCGCTGCACTTCACAGTTTTTTATTGTGAGATTCTTTTTTTAACCACGATGCTGAAAAATCGGCTTAGCCATCGCTTGAATCCGTATTTTTATTGATTTTAATCAGCAAGAGTTATCGGTTTATTAGGCACATTCTGTCACCACTTTTTACTTTTTTTAGTTTTTTTACTTTCTGGGCAGCAATGCGACAGGGGAAACGATGTTGACATTTATTGAACTCCTTATTGGGGTTGTGGTTATTGTGGGTGTAGCGCGCTACATCATTAAAGGTTATTCCGCGACAGGCGTACTGTTTGTTGGCGGTCTGGTTTTGCTGATTATCAGTGCGCTGATGGGGCATAAAGTTTTGCCGTCCAGCGCGGCATCGACAGGCTATACGGCAACAGACATTGTTGAATATATTAAAATTTTGCTGATGAGCCGTGGTGGCGATCTCGGCATGATGATCATGATGCTGTGTGGTTTTGCCGCTTATATGACCCATATTGGCGCGAACGATATGGTCGTTAAGCTGGCCTCCAAGCCTCTGCAATACATCAACTCTCCTTACCTGCTAATGATTGCCGCCTATTTTGTCGCCTGCCTGATGTCACTGGCGGTTTCGTCAGCAACCGGTCTGGGCGTATTGCTGATGGCAACACTGTTCCCGGTCATGGTTAACGTAGGGATCAGCCGTGGCGCCGCAGCGGCCATTTGCGCCTCCCCTGCTGCAATTATTCTTTCACCAACATCCGGTGATGTGGTGCTGGCGGCAAAAGCTGCGGAAATGCCGCTGATCGATTTCGCCTTTAAAACCACGCTGCCAATTTCCATTGCCGCCATCATTGCTATGGCGATTGCCCACTTTTTCTGGCAGCGTTTTCTGGATAAAAAAGAGAACATTTCTCATGAAATGTTAGATGTAGCTGAAATCACCACGACTGCCCCGTCATTTTACGCCATTCTGCCGTTTACCCCGATTGTTGGCGTCCTGATTTTTGATGGTAAATGGGGCCCGCAGCTGCATATCATTACGATTCTGGTTCTGTGCATGCTCATCGCAGCTATTCTGGAATTCGTACGTGGGTTCAACACCCAAAAGGTTTTCTCTGGTCTGGAAGTCGCTTACCGTGGCATGGCGGATGCCTTTGCTAACGTGGTGATGTTGTTAGTCGCTGCGGGTGTTTTTGCCCAGGGTCTGAGCACAATCGGCTTTATTCAGAGTCTGATTTCTATCGCCACCTCGTTTGGTTCGGCGAGCATTATTCTGATGATGGTGCTGGTGATCCTGACTATGCTGGCGGCAATGACTACGGGTTCCGGTAACGCTCCGTTCTATGCCTTCGTTGAGATGATCCCTAAGCTGGCGCATTCCTCCGGCATTAACCCAGCTTACCTTGTTATCCCGATGCTGCAGGCGTCAAACCTTGGACGCACAATCTCCCCGGTCTCCGGCGTGGTGGTTGCTGTTGCAGGTATGGCGAAGATTTCTCCGTTCGAAGTGGTGAAACGTACTTCGGTTCCGGTTCTGGTTGGGCTGTTGGTTGTGATTATCGCAACTGAAGTGATGGTACCAGGCTCTTCTTCAGCCGTCGTTGGCGGCTGATACTCAGTGAAATGTAGGCCGGATAAGGCATTCACGCCGCATCCGGCATTTCGACTGCAACGTTGCCGGATGTCGATGCTAAAGCATCTTATCCGGCCTACGTCAGAAATTAGCATTTAGCCGCCGTGATAGATACGCTGCGGCCTACCCACCTTACCGTGAATAATCTCCGCAATAATCAAATGACGGCTGGCACAGTACTCCAGGTAGCGTCTGGAAGTCGTTCGGCTGATGGTGAGCGCCTGGGCGATCGTTTCTGCTGTATGGTGTACCGTCGGATCGGCGAATAATTTCAACACTGCATTCAGCGTTAACGCATCAATCCCGGTCGGTAAATCCCCTTTCGGCTCGCCCCGCGCGTAGGCATTAAACATCTCATCTATCTGCTTTTGACTGGCGCTATCATTACCGGCCAACATGCGTCGACGCTGTTGATAACGCGTCAGGGTCTGCCCCAGCCGCTCGTAGGCAATGGGTTTGACCAGGTAATCAAACGCGCCGCTGCGCACAGCTTCGGAGACTGTTTCCATGTCGCTGGCCGCCGTGGTAAACACCACACCGCCCGGATAACGCGCCTGGGTTAGCTCATGCAATAAGGTAATTCCCTTGCCGTCCGGCAAGTAGTTATCGAGCAGAATCAAACCGGGCTTAAAACGCTCAATCATCATCCTCGCCTGCGCAAGATTACCCGCCAGCCAAATCTGGTTGAAGCCGGGTATATGGCGGATATATTCAGCATGCATTTCCGCCAGTAGCGTTTCATCCTCAACGATCAATAGCGTTAATGGTTCCGTCATTGTTTTTTTTCACTTTCGGAAGAAATAAAGAAAATAAGGTGCCGCAGGGGGAGTTATCTTCGAGCGTAATCACCCCGTCACAGCGCCTCACATAACTTGCAATAAGATACAAACCGATGCCATGTTCACCTGGTTCATCGGTACGGGTGCTCACACCCTGTTCAAATATTTTTTCACGCAATGCTTCCGGCACACCGCATCCCTGATCGGCAACTTCGATGATCACGTCATCCCCTTCATCGCTCAAATAAAGCTCTACGACCTTGTTGCCTTGCTGGGTGCGCAAGCTCGCTTCAAATGCATTATCAAGCAGATTGCCAACAATTGCTGCAAACTCTGTGCTATCCAGCCCCTCGGGGAGTTGATGCAGTTGGCTGCCCGGAACAATAGTCATGGTGAGACCCAGTTCCCGCGCGCGCTGCACCTTGCCAAACAACAGACCGGCTACCTGACGATCGGCAAACGCGCCGCGCAGGCTGTCAATCAGTTGCTGTTGCGCCTGGGATTCTCCCTGCACCATGGCCAGAACCTTGTCATACTCTTTCATTTGCAGCAGACCATTGATGGTCGACATCCAGTTCAGGTGCTCATGACGCAGCGTTCTCAGGCTCTCTACATACTGTTTGATCTGCGTTAACTGCGCATTAAGAGTAGCAATTTCATCTTTACTACGAAAACTGATGATTGCCCCAAGCAGTTCGTCACCGGAGCGAATCGCCTCACGGTTGGCGATAACGCTCAGTCCATTAAAGTTGACCATCGCATCCTGTCGTTTTTCCGCAATCTGTTGGGTGAAAAAGTCCGCTGGCTGAACCACCTCACTCACCGGTTTTCCAAGCCACTTTCTCCCAGGTGAAGACAGCCCCAGCATTTTCCTCGCACTGCGATTTATTGCGGTGATATATCCATCAGGATCCACGGCAATCAATCCTTCATATACCGAGCTAAACAACGCTTCCTGCTGACGTACCACCCGCGCAATTTGTTTCGGTTCCATACCCAACATCTGCCGACGAATATGGGCAGCGAAAAACCAGGAGAGCAGCATAAGTACCAGCAACAGCAGGATAAACACGCCGGCCATCGGAAGTAAGAAGTCCGATCGCCAGCTATCGATTTTGCTGATCAGATAACCAATTGAGACTACGCCAATGATTTTGCCATCGTCATCAAAGATGGGCGTTTTAGCGCGCATTGCCATCCCGATGGACCCTTTACCGGTAATAAAGTAGCTCTCCCCTTTTTCCAGCGCGCCGGGTTTGGTGAACTGCATCGGATAGCCAATCTTTTCCGGGTTCGGATGATATAGACGAATGGAGTTGGTATCCCCGATAACCACATAGTCGAAGTCAGTTCCGCTCTGCAGTTTGTCGGCAATCGTCGCCAGCCGCTTGTAATCACGATGCTTAACCGCCGTGATGATACTGTCGTTAGAGGCGATGATTTTGGCCTGATTCATTGCCATATCGCGGACATGCGTTGCCAGATAATCTTCAAAGCTGGCGGTAAAGTATTGTGCCAGGGCGGCAATGATAAAAACAGAAACGACCAGAATAAGCAGAAAGATACGTAAAGGAAACGCCAGACTGCGGAAAAAAGGAAACCGTGTTTTATTTTTCTGTTCTGTCATCACATTTTTCCTCACCGACGTTAACTAAAACTAATTTCTCATTGTAGTTGTAATTAAAATGTTCTATTTACACGTTATGGTATAAAACATGATCGTTGCAGATTCCCCACCTTAAATCAATTAAACAAATTAAAACCACACCTTATTTTAGGGTTAAATTAATTAAAAAACTTAAAACCATAAAACACATTAAAACCTTCTAACTTATTGTGAAATAAATCAAAAATTACCTCCAAAATACCCCTTACGATGTATGCAGCAGGGAAAAAAAGAAATACTCCGTAATAAAAAACCATTCCCTTCAATTGCAAACAAAACGTTATCAGGTTGCTAAACAGAGCAACAAAAACAGAAACCCAGTAACAAATATAGCATCGGGGCTCTATTCACTATGTTCGGTAATAATATATTCACGCAAGTTAAACGCTCAGAAAATAAAAAGATGGCGGCTATCGCGCAATTTCTGAAAGAGAATGATTTGAGCGTAGATACGACCGTCGAAGTATTTATCACCGTCACCCGTGACGACCGTCTGATTGCCTGCGGTGGTATCGCTGGGAATATTATTAAGTGTGTCGCAATCTGTGAATCTGTCCGCGGCGAGGGTTTAGCGCTAACGCTGGCGACCGAGTTAATCAACCTTGCCTATGAACGCCATTGTACGCACCTCTTCATCTATACCAAAACCGAGTACGAATCGCTGTTTAAACAGTGCGGTTTTTCTACGCTCACCAGCGTTCCCGGCATTATGGTATTGATGGAAAACAGCACCACACGTCTGAAACGCTACGCCGAATCACTGGCAAAACAGCGTCATGATGGGAAAAAAATTGGCTGTATCGTCATGAACGCCAACCCCTTCACCAACGGACACCGTTTTCTGATCCAACAGGCAGCCGCGCAATGTGACTGGCTGCATCTGTTTTTGGTGAAAGAAGATACCTCACGTTTTCCGTATGAAGACCGCCTGGATCTGGTGCTTAAAGGAACAAAAGACATTCCACGTTTAACCGTGCATCGCGGTTCGGAGTACATCATTTCCCGCGCCACGTTCCCGTGTTACTTCATCAAAGAGCAGAGCGTTATTAACCACTGCTACACCGAAATAGACCTGAAAATCTTCCGCCAGTATCTGGCTCCGGCTCTCGGCGTCACGCACCGCTTCGTCGGTACTGAGCCGTATTGCACTGTCACCTCCCAGTATAACAACGATATGCGTTACTGGCTGGAGACCCCAACGCTTCCCGCCCCGCCGATTGAACTGGTGGAAATTGAGCGGCTGTGTTTCCAGGAGATGCCGATTTCCGCCTCCTGGGTGCGCAAGCTGCTGGTTAAAAAAGATCTCACGGCTATCGCATCCCTGGTCCCTGACGCCACGCTGCAGTATCTGCAAAGCATGGTTGAACGAGCCTCATCGGGTGCGGCAGTCCGCCAAAATACCCCCGCATTAGCAACAGGTGAAAAATGAAAATAAACCAGGCAGCCGTCGCAGGCACACTCGAGTCCGGTGATGTGATGATTCGCATCGCCCCACTCGATTCGCAGGATATTGACCTGCAGGTTAACAGTAGCGTCGAAAAGCAGTTCGGTGATGCCATACGGGCCACCATTCTGGACGTTCTGTCCCGCTACAACGTACGCGGCGTGCAATTGAATGTTGATGATAAAGGCGCACTGGACTGCATTTTACGTGCGCGACTGGAAGCACTACTGGCCCGCGCTGGCGGTATTCCGGCACTGCCATGGGAGGATTGCCAGTGATTTCCGAATCTTTGCAACAACGTAAAACCCGTACTCGCCGCAGCATGTTGTTCGTACCGGGCGCCAATGCCGCCATGGTCAGCAACTCGTTCATCTACCCGGCAGATGCGCTGATGTTCGACCTGGAAGACTCTGTCGCGTTGCGTGAAAAAGATACCGCTCGCCGCATGGTGTACCACGCGCTGCAGCATCCGCTGTATCACGACGTTGAAACCATCGTGCGTGTAAACGCACTCGACTCCGAATGGGGAATCAACGACCTTGAAGCTGTGGTACGCGGCGGTGCTGACATCGTACGTTTACCGAAGACCGATACCGCGAAGGATGTCATCGACATCGAAAGCGAAATTCTGCGTATCGAAAACGCCTGTGGCCGTGAGCCAGGCAGCACCGGTCTGTTAGCCGCCATCGAATCGCCGTTAGGCATTACTCGCGCGGTAGAAATTGCCCATGCTTCCGAACGTCTGATCGGTATTGCCCTGGGTGCGGAAGACTATGTACGTAACCTGCGCACTGAGCGCTCACCGGAAGGTACTGAACTGCTGTTTGCCCGCTGCTCTATTTTGCAGGCTGCACGTTCTGCCGGTATTCAGGCGTTCGACACCGTGTATTCCGATGCCAACAACGAA
Organism: Citrobacter sp. Cpo221; assembly: GCF_030332345.1. NCBI lineage: Bacteria > Pseudomonadati > Pseudomonadota > Gammaproteobacteria > Enterobacterales > Enterobacteriaceae > Citrobacter > Citrobacter sp. Cpo221. The sequence goes on along the minus strand of NZ_JAOWIA010000029.1, from coordinate 343,477 downwards.
GCGGGTTTCCTGCACGAAGCCGCACACATCAAGCAACTGGGTTTTGACGGCAAATCGCTCATCAACCCGCGCCAGATCGAACTCCTGCATAACCTGTACGCCCCAACGCGCAAAGAGCTGGCTCACGCCCGTCTGGTTGTGGAAGCCGCTGAAGCCGCTGCTCGCGAAGGTCGTGGCGTAGTTTCCCTGAACGGCAAAATGGTCGACAGCCCGGTTATCGAGCGCGCCCTTCTGGTTATCTCCCGTGCAGAACTTTCCGGCATTCGCGAAGAATAAGGCAAAAAAATGACGCAGAAAATCGAACAGTCTCAACGCCAGGATCGCGTGGCGACCTGGAGCCGTCATGCAGAAAGTGAGCTTTCCGCTTACCAGAGCACCGCAAAAGTAGAATTGCAGGCGCAAAAACCGCGCGACAAAAAGCTGTGCGCTAACCTGGAAGACGCTATTCGTCGTTCAGGTTTACAGGATGGTATGACCATCTCTTTCCACCACGCTTTTCGTGGTGGCGATCTGACGATTAACCTGGTGATGGACGCCATCGCCAATATGGGCTTTAAAAATCTGACGCTGGCCTCCAGCTCTCTGAGCGACTGTCATGCTCCACTGGTTGAGCACATCCGTCAGGGCGTGGTTAGCCGCATTTATACCTCCGGTCTGCGTGGTCCGCTGGCGGAAGAAATCTCACGTGGCCTGTTGGCCGAACCGGTACAAATTCACTCCCACGGTGGCCGTGTGCACCTGGTGCAAAGTGGGGAGCTCAGCATTGATGTGGCGTTCCTCGGCGTGCCGTCCTGCGACCAGTTTGGCAACGCCAACGGTTATACCGGTAAAGCGTGCTGCGGCTCACTGGGCTATGCCCGCGTAGACGCCGAAAACGCGAAACAGGTTGTCCTGCTGACTGAACAGCTGCTGACCTATCCGCATAACCCGGCCAGCATTACGCAGGATCAGGTAGATCTGATCGTGCAGATCGATCAGGTTGGCGATGCTGACAAAATTGGTGCCGATGCGACCCGCATGACCACCAACCCGCGTGAACTGTTAATCGCCCGTAGCGCGGCTGAGGTCATTGCTAATTCCGGCTACTTCAACGAAGGCTTCTCACTGCAGACAGGAACCGGCGGCGCCTCTCTGGCCGTTACGCGTTTCCTGGAAGACAAAATGCGCAGCCGCGATATCCGTGCCGACTTCGCGCTGGGCGGCATTACCGCTACCATCGTTGACCTGCACGAAAAAGGCCTGATTCGCAAACTGCTGGACGTTCAGAGCTTTGACCGTAACGCCGCGGAATCGCTGGCCCGCAATCCAAACCATATCGAAATCAGTGCCAACCAGTATGCCAACTGGAGCTCAAAAGGCGCATCCGTCGATCGTCTGGACGTCGTGGTGCTCAGCGCGCTGGAAGTTGATACCAGCTTCAACGTGAACGTACTAACCGGTTCTGACGGCGTACTGCGCGGCGCATCCGGCGGTCACTGCGATACCGCGGTTGCCGCTGCGTTGTCTATCATCGTCGCGCCGCTGGTTCGCGGACGCATCCCGACCCTGGTTGATAACGTGCTGACCTGTGTAACCCCAGGCTCCAGCGTTGACATTCTGGTCACTGACCACGGTATCGCCGTCAACCCTGCACGTCCGGAACTGGCAGAACGTCTGAAAGAAGCCGGTATGAAAGTGGTGTCCATTGAAAGGCTGCGCGAACGTGCACAGCAGCTCACCGGTCAGCCACGCGCTATCGAATTCACTGACCGCGTGATTGCCGTTGTGCGTTACCGCGATGGTTCAGTGATTGACGTTGTGCATCAGGTGAAGGAATAAACCATGCACCTGCTCCCTGAATACGCCACCCGACACGCGGTTTCCATTCCCGAGCTGCTCGCCAGCCGCGATGAGAGACAGGCAAGGCAACAGGAGTGGCTGACACGCCACTCTGCGCCGCTGGTCTCGTTTACCGTCGTCGCACCGGGACCGATTAAAGACAGCGAATTAACCCGTCATATCTTTAATCACGGCGTAACCGCCTTGCTCGCGTTGGCGGAACAATCCACCTGGATTGTCAGGGAGCAAACAGCGCTGGTTTCTGCCAGCGGTCCAGAAGGTCTTTTGTCTATTGAGGCTCCGGCCCACGACCTCAAGCTCGCCACAATTGAACTTGAGCATTCACACCCGCTGGGACGGCTATGGGACATCGATGTCCTGACCCCTGAAGGGGAAATTCTGTCCCGGCGTCATTTCGCACTCCCTGCCCGCCGCTGTCTGCTGTGCGAGCAAAGTGCTGCCGACTGTGCGCGGGGTAAAACCCACGCGCTTTCCGACTTACTCACTCAGATGGAGGCACTGCTGCATGATGCCGATTCCCGCAACATCAACCAATAACGCAGTCCTCCCTCTGGATCTGCCTGATGCTTACGCAACGCTTGCGTGGCGCGCCATGTTGACTGAAGTCAACCTGTCGCCCAAACCCGGTCTGGTAGATCGTATTAACAACGGCGCGCATAAAGATATGGCGCTGGAAGATTTTCATCGCAGCGCTGAAGCGATTCAGTCATGGCTGCCACGTTTTATTGAATATGGGGCGTTTAGCGCACAGCTGTCGCCTGAGGATGTATTGAAAGGACTGCGCCCGCTGGGCATGGCCTGCGAAGCCGATATGTTCCGCGCCACCGCCGGGGTGAACACCCATAAAGGGAGCATCTTTTCACTGGGACTGCTGTGCGCCGCCATTGGCCGCCTGCACCAGCTCCAACTCACTGTTACCGCTGAAACCATTTGCTCTACGGCAGCAACATTTTGCCGTGGCCTGACCGAGCGCGAACTGCGCCAGAACAATCAACAACTCACGGCTGGCCAACGTCTTTATCAGCAACTGGGATTAACCGGCGCACGGGGCGAAGCCGAAGCGGGATATCCGCTAGTCATCCAGCATGCCCTGCCGCACTACCGCGCACTGCTGACTCAGGGCCGCGACCCTGAACTGGCGTTACTCGACACATTATTGCTGCTGATGTCTATCAACGGCGACACCAACGTGGCTTCACGTGGCGGCGCAGAAGGTCTGCGTTGGCTACAGCAGCAGGCCACCGCCCTGATGCAGCAAGGGGGGATTCGTACCCCTGCCGATCTCGAATATCTACACCAGTTCGACCAACAGTGCATTGAACGCAACCTCAGTCCCGGAGGCTGCGCCGATCTGCTGATCGTCACCTGGTTTTTAGCTCAGATTTCACAAGTTCATCATTATCACAATTAAAGATCCTTTCCGGAGAATCACACACATGTCTTTAGCAAAAGATAAAATATGGAAGTTACTGGCCCCATTGGTCGTCATGGGTGTCATGTTTCTTATCCCCGTCCCTGATGGAATGCCTCCACAGGCCTGGCACTACTTTGCCGTATTCGTGGCAATGATTGTCGGTATGATCCTTGAGCCAATCCCGGCAACAGCGATCAGCTTTATCGCCGTAACGATCTGCGTTATCGGCAGCAACTATCTGCTGTTTGATGCTTCAGAACTGGCCGACCCGGCGTTTAAAGCGGGCAAGCAAGCGCTGAAATGGGGTCTGGCTGGCTTCTCCAGCACCACCGTGTGGTTGGTGTTTGGTGCGTTTATCTTCGCACTGGGTTATGAAGTCACCGGTCTGGGCCGTCGTATCGCGCTGTTCCTGGTGAAATTCATGGGTAAACGTACCCTGACGCTTGGCTATGCGATTGTTATCATCGACATTCTGCTGGCACCGTTTACTCCATCTAACACCGCGCGTACCGGTGGCACCGTATTCCCGGTAATCAAAAACCTGCCGCCGTTGTTTAAATCATTCCCGAACGATCCTTCCGCGCGCCGTATCGGTGGATATTTGATGTGGATGATGGTCATCAGTACCAGCCTGAGCTCCTCAATGTTCGTGACCGGCGCTGCACCTAACGTACTGGGTCTGGAATTCGTCAACAAAATTGCCGGTATTCAAATCAGCTGGTTGCAGTGGTTCCTTAGCTTCCTGCCGGTCGGTATTATTTTGCTGATCGTTGCTCCGTGGCTGTCATACGTTCTGTACAAACCAGAAGTTACTCACAGTGCTGAAGTTGCCGCTTGGGCCGGTGATGAACTGAAAGGCATGGGTAAACTGACCCGTAAAGAGATAACGCTGATCGGTCTGGTATTGCTCAGTCTGGGTCTGTGGGTCTTCGGTGGTAAACTGATTGATGCAACCGCAGTGGGCCTGCTGGCTGTTTCCCTGATGCTGGCGCTGCACGTTGTACCGTGGAAAGACATTACCCGTTATAACAGCGCATGGAACACTCTGGTTAACCTCGCCACGCTGGTCGTTATGGCGAATGGTTTAACCCGTTCAGGCTTCATCGACTGGTTCGCCAACACTATGAGCACGCACCTGGAAGGCTTCTCGCCTAACGCGACCGTGATCGTTCTGGTACTGGTGTTCTACTTTGCTCACTACCTGTTTGCCAGCCTTTCCGCTCACACCGCCACCATGCTGCCGGTTATTCTGGCCGTCGGTAAAGGTATCCCGGGCGTCCCGATGGAACACCTGTGTATCCTGCTGGTACTGTCCATCGGTATCATGGGCTGTCTGACTCCATATGCAACAGGCCCTGGCGTTATCATCTACGGCTGTGGTTATGTGAAGTCAAAAGACTACTGGCGTCTGGGTGCTATCTTCGGCGTTATCTACATCGCTATGCTTCTGCTGGTCGGCTGGCCGATTCTGGCAATGTGGAGCTAATCATCCCGGTTCACGCCTGATGAAAATGATGCCAGTCAGCTAAACCTGACTGGCATTTTTTATGATTAAATAGATGATATTCAGAATTTATATAAGTGTCCGAAATCATCATGACATCAACATGGCGTTATTCTTCGTTGCTGGCAGCACTCCTGCTGCCAGTTTCTGCAGCTCAAGCCGATGAACTTCAGGCAAAACAGTACGCTGATTTTGACAGCTACGTGCTGGCTCTCTCCTGGCAAACCGGATTTTGTCAGAGCCAACACGAGCGTAATCGTCAGGAGCCTGACGAATGTCGTTTGCAAAAAGAGAGCGCAGACAAAGCGGATTTCCTGACCGTTCACGGTTTATGGCCCAGTCTGCCTAAATCCATTGCCGCCCGTGGAGTAGACAATCGCCGTTGGATGCGTTTTGGCTGCGCGACTCGCCCCATTCCCAACCTGCCTGAAGCCCGCGCAAGCCGTAAATGCGCGGCCCCCGAAACCGGACTGTCGCTGGAAAGCGCGGCAAAACTCAGCGCTGTAATGCCCGGTGCTGGAGGGAGATCCTGTCTGGAACGTTACGAATATGCCAAACATGGCGCGTGTTTCGGTTTTGATCCCGACACATACTTCGGCACTATGGTACGGCTGAATAATGAGGTTAAGAACAGCGAGATGGGCAAATTCCTGGCGGAAAACTACGGCAAAACCGTCAGCCGTAACGCATTTGACGCCGCCGTTGCCAAAAGCTGGGGCAAAGAGAACGTCAAAGCTGTGAAGCTAAGCTGCCACGGTAATCCAGCGTATCTCACTGAGATCCAGTTATCCCTGAAAGCCGACAACATCAACCAGACGTTATCTGCCCAGTCATTCTTACCGCAACCGCATCCGGGTAACTGCGGTAAACAGTTTATTATCGACAAAGTCGGATACTGAAACTTGCGACCGACGCTGCGAGCTGGCGTCGGTCCGTAAACTTAGCGTTTTGCACGGGCGTCCGGGCGAACTAAATCAAAACGGTGTGTTTCACTGATCGAATAATACGCCGTTGGCCCACCTGCACGCAGCACCGGCTTCGCTTTCGCCGTCTGATAGATGCCGTCTTCCAGGAGCGTTTCATCTATGTGAATGCCTACCACTTCCCCCAACACCAGCCAGGTATCAACCGGTGAGCCATCAGCAGTAGTTAGTTGCAGAGTTTGCGATAAACGACACTCAAAATTGACCGGGCTTTGCGCCACGCGCGGCACGTTGACTATCCGGCTATCTGCCTTGCTAAGCCCGGCGGCAAAAAACTCGTCCTCACCGTGCGGCAAGCTGGCTGACGTTTCGTTCATCGCAGTGGCCAGCTCAAGAGTCGTCAGGTTCCAGACAAATTCACCGGTTTCGATAATATTCTGCACGCTGTCTTTCCAGCCGCTGCTGGCGAAACCGATAATCGGCGGGTGATAGTTGAAACAGTTAAAGAAACTGTATGGTGCCAGATTGTGCCGACCGTTGCTGTCACGCGACGCAATCCAGCCAATCGGGCGCGGTCCAATGATGGCATTTAGCGGATCATGCGGTAAGCCGTGTCCCTGTGACGGTTGATAGAAATACATAGCGTTCCCTGTTGAAGTTAACGTCAGCGCAGCACAAATTATGCTTCGCTCATCCCCCTGGAAAAAGAAGATCAGCGTAGAACAATCTGCCAACGATTACGACTGAATAAAGTTGAGCAGGTCACCGTTGATCTGTTGCTTATGGGTGGTGCAAATGCCATGCGAGCCGCCGACATATACCTTCAATTGCGAGTCCGGCAGTATTTCCGCCGCGACCTTTCCGCAGGTTTCAAACGGGACAATCTGATCGTCATCACCGTGGATCACCAGCGTCGGGATGGTCATCTTTTTGAGGTCTTCACGCAGATCTGTTTCCGAAAACGCGTGTATACAGTCGTACAACGCTTTGATGGAACCTTGTAAACCTTGTTCAACAAAGCTTTCGCGAACGGCTTTCGACTCTTTTGCGCCAGGACGGTTGTAGCCATAGAATGCAGCGGTCAGTTCATAGAAAAAGGCTGCGCGATCGTTCACAACCCCCTCACGGATGCCATCGAATACCTCTTTCGGCACGCCATTTGGGTTAAAGTCAGTCTTGATCATGATGGGCGTCACTGCGCCAATTAACACCGCTTTTGCCACCCGCTGCGTCCCATGCCGGCCAATATAACGAGCCACTTCCCCACCGCCGGTAGAGTGTCCAACATGTACGGCATCTTTAAGATTGAGATGCGCGGTAAGTTCAGCCAGGTCATCAGCATACTGATCCATATGATGACCATCCCAGGGTTGGGCCGAACGCCCATGTCCACGCCTGTCATGGGCGATCACACGAAATCCTTTCGATCCAAGGAACAGCATCTGATCTTCAAACGCGTCTGCCGTCAGCGGCCAACCGTGACTGAACACAATAGGTTGTCCACTTCCCCAGTCTTTAAAATGCAAATAGCTGCCGTCTTTCAAGGTAAGTTTGTCGTACTGGCTCATGAGATCTCCTGTCGCGGAACACTGAGTTGTTTGACGCGCCCGCAGCGAGCGCTTAAAAAGCATAATGCAAATTGGAGAACGATCACGTTTTTCGGCTAAAATCACACCATATGCGACAATATTGATGATTTACCTGAATGTGAACTAAATCACTTCAAACATGGGGTAAGTCTCAGTATCATCATAAAAGCTAAACCCTTGCCGCCTGACGGTGAGGGTTTTCTTTTGGGATTATTTACCTGCGCACCCGCAGTATCGACGACATGGAGTAATAAATGTCCAGACCAACTATCATCATTAACGACCTCGATGCGGAACGCATTGACCGCCTGTTGGAGCAACCTGCGTTTGCTGGTTTACCGATTGCCGACGCCCTTAACGCCGAGCTGGATCGTGCCCAAATGTGTTCTCCAGAAACCATGCCGCACGACGTCGTGACCATGAACAGCCGCGTGAAATTCCGCAATCTGAGTGATGGCGAAGTCCGTGTGCGTACCCTGGTGTATCCGGCCACTATGACTGACAGCAGCACACAGCTTTCGGTAATGGCACCTGTCGGCGCTGCACTTCTGGGGCTGCGCGTTGGTGATACCATTCACTGGGAACTGCCAGGCGGGACCTCAACGCACCTCGAAGTTATCGAGCTTGAGTACCAGCCTGAAGCTGCAGGCGACTACCTGCGCTAACTCTGTCTTATCAAAGCCACTCGCTTTATCTTACAGGGGATGCATCCGCATCCTCTTTCCGGTTAGATCTCCCTGCTCCTCGCTTCCTTTCCTGTTCGCAAAACATAAATCTGTGTCGTGACTGACAGAATCATTTTTAATACTATGCTGTTATGTGTTCATGTAATGACAAGGAGAATGTTTATGTACAACACAATCATAATGCCTGTTGATGTATTCGAAATGGAACTGAGCGACAAGGCTATTCGCCATGCAGAATTTCTGGCCCAGGATAAAGGGGTTATCCATCTGCTGCATGTGCTGCCAGGCTCAGCGAGCTTAAGCCTGCACCGCTTTGCAGCCGATGTCCGTCGTTTTGAAGAACATCTGCAACACGAAGCGGAAACCCGTCTGCAAACGATGGTCGGTCACTTCAGCATCGATCCTTCCCGTATTAAGCAACATGTCCGCTTTGGCAGCGTACGTGACGTGGTCAACGAGTTGGGTGAAGAGTTGAATGCGGATGTCGTTGTCATTGGGTCGCGTAACCCATCAATCAGCACCCATCTGCTCGGCTCAAACGCTTCCAGCGTTGTCCGTCACGCGACTTTGCCAGTGCTGGTTGTTCGTTAACAGCCACTGATTTGATAAAGAAAACCCCTGCCAGGTTAACGCCTGACAGGGGTTTTTATAGTGCAGGTGAGTCTTACTTTTTTTATGCTACTGTCGTGCGAATCAGATAATCAAACGAACTTAACGAAGCCTTCGCGCCTTCACCTGTCGCGATGATAATCTGCTTATACGGTACGGTTGTGCAGTCGCCGGCAGCGAAAACGCCTTTCACGCTGGTTTCGCACTTGGCATCGATGATGATTTCACCCATACGGTTACGTTCAACGGCACCTTCCAGCCAGTTGGTGTTCGGCAGCAGACCAATCTGAACAAAGATACCTGCCAGTTCCACATTGTGAACATCGCCGCTCACACGGTCACGATACTCCAGGCCAGTAACTTTGCTGCCATCGCCTTTCACTTCTGTCGTTTGCGCATTCAGAATGATGTCGACGTTTTTCAGACTGCGAAGCTTATTTTGCAGCACCTGGTCGGCCTTCATTTCAGGAGCAAATTCCAGCAGCGTCACATGTTCAACAATACCTGCCAGGTCGATAGCCGCTTCAACGCCGGAGTTACCGCCGCCAATCACCGCAACACGCTTGCCTTTAAACAGCGGACCATCACAGTGCGGGCAGTAGGTTACGCCTTTGGTGCGATACTGATCTTCGCCCGGAACGTTCATGTTGCGCCATTTCGCGCCGGTGGCGATGATAATGCTGCGTGCTTTCAGCACCGCGCCGGAGGCCGTTTCAATCTGATGTAGACCGCCTTCCTGCGCTGCCGGGACCAGTTTGCTTGCGCTCTGGCTGTCGATCACATCAACATCATAATCATCAACGTGTGCTTTCAGCGCGCCTGCCAGTTTCTGACCTTCGGTTTTCGGCACCGAGATGTAGTTTTCAATATCTACAGTATCAAGAACCTGACCGCCAAAACGCTCGCCCATCAGACCGGTGCGAATGCCTTTACGTGCAGAGTACACCGCTGCCGCCGCACCTGCAGGACCAGAGCCGACAATCAACACGTCATAAGCATCGCGCTTATTCAGCTCTTCAGCCGCACGTTTTTCTGCGCCAGTATCCACTTTCGCCACGATCTCAGTCAGCGTCATACGTCCCTGACCGAACTCTTTGCCGTTCATAAATACCGCCGGAACACCCATCACGTTACGATCGGTGATTTCGTTCTGGAATGTACCGCCGTCAATCGCCGTATGCTTGATACGTGGGTTCAGCACCGCCATCAGGTTCAGCGCCTGCACCACATCCGGGCAGTTATGGCAGGAAAGCGAATAATAGGTTTCAAATTCAAAATCACCGTCGAGATCGCGGATCTGCTCCAGCAACGTCTGCGCCTCTTTTGAGGGATGGCCGCCAGTCCACAACAGCGCCAGCACCAGAGAGGTAAACTCATGTCCCAGCGGAGAACCGGCAAAACGCGGTCCCTGGTGAGAACCGGGATTGGTAATAAGGAACGATGGCTTACGCACCGCCAGAGTATTGTCTTCTTTGAAGGTGACTTTTTCTGACAGTTCAGCAATTTCAGTCAGCAGTTCCTTAATTTCTGCCGATTTAGCGCTGTCATCCAGCGTCGCAATCAGCTCAACAGGTTTGGTCAGTTTCTCAAGGTAAGCCCTGAGCTGGGTTTTCATATTTGTGTCGAGCATTCTTCTTCCCTCTCTGAAAACATCATCATGCAAGCCGATTTTGCGGGACTGCATTAATGCAACTTGCGTCATGGTGCTGGAATGAAACAGGCGCAAATTTGCGCCTGTGGAATGCCGGATGCACTACGTTTATCCGGCCTACAAACTATGCGACTTAGATTTTACCAACCAGGTCCAGAGATGGCGCTAAGGTTGCTTCACCTTCTTTCCATTTCGCCGGGCAAACTTCACCTGGGTGGGAAGCGACGTACTGTGCGGCTTTGATTTTACGCAGCAGGTCAGACGCATCACGGCCGATACCTTCAGCAGTAACTTCGATTGCCTGGATGATACCCTGCGGGTCAACAACGAAGGTTGCGCGGTCAGCCAGACCTTCATCTTCACGCATGTTGTCGAAGTTACGGGTCAGGGCGCCAGTCGGGTCGCCGATCATCGCGTATTTGATTTTTGCGATGGTTTCAGAGCTGCTGTGCCATGCTTTGTGGGTGAAGTGGGTGTCGGTAGACACGGAATACACATCTACGCCCAGTTTCTGCAGTTCTTCATAGTGGTCAGCCACATCGCCCAGCTCGGTCGGGCATACGAAAGTAAAGTCAGCCGGGTAGAAGAAGAAGACGCTCCAGCGACCTTCGGTATCTTTCTCGGTTACTTCGATGAACTCACCGTTTTTGAACGCCTGGTTTTTGAAAGGTTTAATTTTGGTATTAATCAAAGACATCTGTACTTCCTCCGTGTTTTCGTTGAGAGATAAGTTAACGAAAATCTCTTCGCAGGGCTAATGCGTTTCCTTTATCAAATCAATAAGCGTTAACTAACAACCCACTCAAACTCATGTTGTGAACCTAAAGATAAAAGTAAAAAAGGCCCCCTTTGCAGGGAGCCTCATTACCCGAGCTACCCGCAGGTAACGTCAGTGCCAGCAGGGCTGGCTATGTGTTGCGCTCTACATTACCTTAACAAAGGTCGTAACAGCGATGGGGATTACATCACCCAACTCAAGAAAGGGCAATCGACAGACCGTCGATCTTACCTATGGCTGTGATAGGTTTTGCAATCAAGCCCCCTTTCCTGCTGATTTTATAAGGAAAATCAATGTTTAAACGCACCTTACTCTTAACTCTTCTCCCCGCTATCGTGCACGCAGAGGAGCTCCCTGCCCCAGTTAAAGCCATTGAGAAACAGGGAATTACCATCCTGAAGCCCTTCGACGCGCCGGGAGGAATGAAAGGCTATCTGGGAAAATACCAGGACATGGGGGTCACTATCTATGTCACACCTGACGGTAAACATGCCATCTCCGGCTACATGTATAATGAAAAAGGCGAAAACCTCAGTAATGCGCTCATAGAAAAAGAGATCTATGCCCCTGCCGGACGTGAGATGTGGCAGCGAATGGAAAAAGCGTCCTGGATTCTTGACGGAAAAAAAGAGGCCCCGGTCATTGTCTACGTGTTTGCCGATCCTTTCTGCCCCTATTGCAAACAGTTCTGGCAGCAGGCGCGTCCGTGGGTAGATTCCGGGAAAGTTCAGCTACGTACACTGCTGGTTGGCGTGATCAAACCCGAAAGTCCAGCAACTGCTGCAGCGATCCTCGCAACTAAAGATCCGGCTAAAACCTGGCATGACTATGAAGCCTCCGGCGGGAAAATGAAGCTGGAAATCCCAACTTCGGTCCATCCTGAACAGATGAAGGTACTGAATATCAACCAAAAACTCATGGATGATTTAGGTGCTAACGTGACGCCTGCTATCTACTACATGAGTAAAGACGATACGTTACAACAGGAAGTGGGATTACCCGATAAAGATAAATTAAATATTATTATGGGAAATAAATAAAGGTAACAGAATGAGTGATTGTTATGGTTCTCATTTCAATCACTCTTTTAAATGTATTTTTATCGTAACCATCACGCAATCTGTGTTATTTTAGTTTAAGTTAATTATTCATTAAGTACACAAGCATAAATTTTAAGAATGATTAGAATTTAAATTATTCAATAATTGAATTATTCAACATATTACCATCACGGGAAGGTATGCATGGCTAACCTCTATGACCTCAAAAAATTCGATCTTAACCTGTTGGTAATTTTTGAATGTATTTATCAACATTTGAGCATCAGTAAAGCTGCGGCCACACTGTATATCACCCCTTCAGCCGTCAGCCAGTCATTACAGCGACTGCGGACACAGTTTAACGACCCCTTGTTTATTCGCTCCGGCAAAGGCATTACGCCCACGGTCACAGGGGTAAATCTTCATCTTCACCTTGAAAAGAATCTTAATAATCTGGAACAAACCATCAATATCATGCACGGTTCCAGCCTGAAAAATAAATTTGTAATCTACAGTCCGCAAATTACAACCAATCTGAATGTGACATCTTTAATTAATAACCTCAGAGAAAACTCAGATATTGAAATTGAGCATCATGATATATTGATGTCAGCAGAATCGGCTGAAAATATCCTTGCCTATCGTAAAGCCGATCTGGTTATTTCAATAACACCGATCCACAATCGGTCTATTGTATGCACTCAGTTCAAGACCATTGAGTGTGTTTTAGTATGCAGCGGCAACCACCCCAGAATAAATGAAGCGAGTACGCTCAAACAAATTCAGCAAGAGCAATTTACATATTTTTCGTCTGAAGATCAGGGGATTAAAGACTATCGTTCCCGTGCCAGTGAATCGATGGCATTCCATAAAGTGGGGTTTAGTAGCGACTCCTTACTCTCAATTGCTAACGTTATCGCCACTACGGATATTATTGGTGTAATCCCCAAACAAATTTATGAACTCTATCAACCAGCATTGAAATTTAAAGAAATTAAAACCGATTTTGAATTGCCAAAAATCAAATTATTCATCATGTATAACCGCGCATCACTGAATAATAAAGCCTTTGCAGATTACATAAACAAACTGTCTTTAGATAGTTAATGATAACGCATTTAAATTCACATGAATTATACAACAGCACAATAGCATACAAATAATTAATGCATTTAAATATTGCATGCCGCAAGAAAAAGCCTATTTTATTACGGACATTTATTATGGTTGCAAATAATAAAAATTCGATATAGGTTTTGTATGTCTGTTTATAAAATACCGCTGGATAAAAATGTTCTGCAAGCTGCGCAGGAACGTATCGCATGGACACTTGAATCCTTGCCGCGTGTCTGCGTTTCTTTCTCTGGGGGTAAAGATTCAGGGCTAATGTTGCATCTGACCAGCGCCATTGCCCGTCAGTTACAGAAAAAAATAAACGTCTTATTTATCGACTGGGAGGCTCAGTTTTCCTGCACTATCGACTATGTCCAGGCGCTACGCGAGAGTTATTCCGATGTCATCGAAGAATTTTATTGGGTTGCATTGCCGCTGACGACGCAAAATTCACTGTCACAATTTCAGCCTGAATGGCAATGCTGGGAACCAGGCACTCAATGGGTGCGCCAACCGCCCGCAGATGCCATAACCGATCCCGAATATTTCTCTTTCTACCAACCCGGTATGACTTTCGAGCAATTTGTTCGTGAGTTCGCTGACTGGTTTTCGCAGAAACGACCGGCAGCCATGATGGTCGGGATCCGCGCCGACGAGTCATATAATCGTTTCGTCGCCATTGCGAACTCGAAAAAACAGCGTTTTGCCGATGATAAACCCTGGACCACCAGCGCCCCCGGCGGGCATACCTGGTATATTTATCCGATTTATGACTGGAAAACTGCAGACATCTGGACGTGGTTTGCGAAGTCAAGACTCCCTTGTAATCCCCTGTACAACCTGATGTATCAGGCGGGTGTTCCCACACGATATATGCGCATCTGCGAACCCTTTGGACCAGAACAACGCCAGGGACTGTGGCTTTACCATGTTATTGAGCCTGAACGCTGGGCGATGATGTGCTCCCGCGTCAGCGGGGTAAAAAGTGGCGGGATATATGCTGGTCAGGACAACCATTTTTACGGTCACCGCAAAATATTAAAACCCGAACATTTAAGCTGGCAGGAATACGCCATGCTGTTATTGAAGAGTATGCCGGAAACGACCGCTGAACATTACCGCAATAAAATCGCCGTCTATTTACAGTGGTATAAGAAAAAAGGCATGGAGAATATCCCACAAACCCAGGAAAGAGATATTGGTTCAGTGGATATTCCGTCGTGGCGGCGTATCTGCAAGGTCCTGCTGAATAACGACTATTGGTGCCGGGCACTCTCATTTAGTCCAACGAAACCCAAAAACTATCAACGTTACAATGAGCGCATGAAAACAAAACGCCAGGAATGGGGACTCTTATGCAACAACGATTAACTCAGGAACTCCTCGGCTTTCTTTCTGGTTTATCAGAACCAGAGAGAATTGAAGCCATAAATGAATTCAGAAAAGCAATACACAGCGTCAGTCCCTTCCGCGAGGAGCCCGTAGATTGCGTACTTTGGGTTAAAAATGATCATATTTCACCCAATGACTACAACCCCAATAACGTTGCGCCACCGGAGAAAAAGCTGCTGCTGAAGTCCCTCGAGGCTGACGGGTTTACGCAGCCCATTGTAGTGGTTCACTCAACGGCTGAAGAATACGAAATTGTCGACGGTTTCCACCGCCACGAGTTAGGTAAAGCCAAAGCCTCACTGAGGCCCAGGCTGAAAGGATATCTGCCGGTTGCCTGTTTAGAACGCGAACGCCATGAGCGAATGGCGGCAACCATTCGCCACAACCGCGCTCGCGGGCGTCATCAAATCCACGCCATGTCCGAGATTGTCCGCGAGCTATCGCAACTGGGATGGAGTGAAGAAAGAATTGGCAAGGATCTCGGTATGGACAACGACGAGGTGTTACGCCTGAAGCAAATCAACGGCCTGCAAGCGTTGTTTGCCGACCGTCGATTCTCCAAAGCCTGGACCGTGAAATAGCTACAGCGAAACCAGACGCTCGGCTGCCGCTAACAGCGTCGATTCTTGCTTGGCAAAACAGAGGCGAATCAGTTTATGCGGGAAAGGATCGGCGCAGAACACCGACAGCGGGATTGCCGCAACGCCCACTTCAGTGGTCAGCCACTGGCAAAACTCCACGTCGTTAAGCGAGGAAACGGCGCTGTAATCGACCAGTAAAAAGTACGTGCCTTCACACGGCAGAATTTCCAGTCGGCTGTCACGCAACGCGTTCACCAACACGTCGCGTTTTTTCTGATAAAACGCGGGCAGTTCGCGATAGTGTGCAGGATCTTCTCGTAGCATATCCGCCAGTGCGAGCTGAGCCGGCGTGTTGACGGAAAACGTCAGATACTGGTGCACTTTTCGTAGCTCAGCGCTAATGGCGGCTGGCGCAACGCAGTATCCGACCTTCCAGCCGGTCATGTGGTAGGTCTTACCAAACGATGAAACAGCAATAGCGCGTTCCCGCAGCTCTGAATGTGCCAGCACGCTGGCATGCCCCTGTTTGGCGAAACAGATATGCTCATACACTTCGTCGCTGATGACAAAGATCTCGCGTTCTTTAATCGCCTGCCATAGCGCGTCGAAATCGGCGTGATGCCACACAGTGGCAGAAGGGTTATGCGGCGTGTTCAGGATAACCAATCGGGTACGGTCGCTGAGTAAGGCACCAAACGCCTGCCAGTCGACGCGAAAAGCCGGTGGTTGCAGGGCGATACGTTTAACCACACCGCCGGATAATTCAACCGCAGGCGCATAGCTGTCGTAGCTCGGGTCAAAACAAATCACCTCATCACCAGGGCGCACCAGCGCAGTGATCGCGGCATACAATGCTTCTGTGGCTCCCGCCGTGATGGTCACTTCACTATTCGCGTCAGGTTTATAGCCGTACAGGTCTGCCGTTTTATCCGCGATAGCTTCGCGCAGCGGCTGCACGCCCGTCATCGGCGCATACTGGTTTGCGCCATGCGCGACGTGATACGCCAGACGCTCTTGCAAAAAGAGTGGACCGTCAAAATCAGGAAACCCCTGCGAGAGGTTAATGGCCTGATGCTGCTGCGCCAGCGCACTCATTTGCGTGAAGATAGTAGTGCCCAGATTAGGCAGTTTGCTTTGCGGAATCAGCGGGTTATTACTCATTATTGTTATCCCAGCGTGTGATGTTGTGGTTGAAGCCACTATAGCACGATGCTAGTATTTGGCAATCAAGACGTTCAGACGTCTATATAAAAATAACCAGCCTGGACAGGACAGCCAAAAGGACAACACAACATGAGTAATACCGAAATTCGCGTCGTCACCGGCCCGGCCAACTATTTTTCCCATCCCGGCAGCCTGGTAAGACTCAACGATTTTTTCTCTGCCGACCAACTTTCACGCGCCGTGTGGGTTTATGGTGAACGCGCCATCGATGCAGCCCGCCCTTACCTGCCAGAGGCTTTTCATCTTGCCGAGGCTAAACGCCTGCTGTTTACGGGACATTGCAGCGAAACCGATGTTGCTCAACTGGCAAAAGAGTCGGGAGAGGATCGCAGTGTGGTGATTGGCGTGGGAGGCGGTACATTGCTCGACACCGCTAAAGCGTTGGCCCGTCGTCTGGATCTGCCGTTTGTCGGTAT
Organism: Citrobacter sp. Cpo221; assembly: GCF_030332345.1. Classification (NCBI taxonomy): domain Bacteria; kingdom Pseudomonadati; phylum Pseudomonadota; class Gammaproteobacteria; order Enterobacterales; family Enterobacteriaceae; genus Citrobacter; species Citrobacter sp. Cpo221. The sequence continues at coordinate 326,718 of NZ_JAOWIA010000029.1, read as the reverse complement.
TCCTACGATTGCGGCGACCTGCGCTGCCTGGACGCCACTCTCCGTCTGGTATAACGATGCGGGCCAGGCTCTACATTTCGAAATTTTCGCTGACGCGAATTTCCTCGTGCTGGTCGAACCCGAGATCGTTCTCAATGCGCCAGAAGAATACTTACTGGCGGGGATCGGCGACACGCTGGCAAAGTGGTATGAAGCCGTCGTGCTCGCACCTCAGCCGGAAACACTGCCATTGACAGTACGTCTGGGTATTCAAGCCGCGCAAACCATCCGCGATGTCCTGCTGGAAAGCAGCGAGCAGGCGCTGGCAGACAAACAACAAGGCACGCTAAGCCGCACGTTTTGCGATGTAGTAGATGCAATTATTGCCGGAGGCGGCATGGTTGGTGGTCTGGGCGAGCGCTACACCCGCGTGGCGGCGGCGCATTCTGTTCACAATGGCCTGACCGTCCTCCCACAAACTGAGAAGTTTTTACACGGCACCAAAGTGGCGTACGGCATCCTGGTGCAGAGCGCGCTGCTGGGACAAGATGATGTGCTGGCGCAGTTAATTACCGCTTATCAGCGATTCAACCTGCCAACCCGATTAGCTCAACTGGAAGTGGACATCAATAACCGCGCCGAAATCGACAAAGTGATTGCGCACACTCTGCGCCCGGTGGAGTCCATTCACGCCCTGCCGGTAACGTTAACGCCGGAGACACTGCGCGCAGCATTCGAAAAGGTAGAGTCGTTTACGGTGTGACTAGGGTGCGGGTTGCCTGATGACGGCTTCGCCTTATCAGGCCTACGACGACAAATTACGCCAATACAATGTTGTAGGCCGGATAAGCGTCAGCGCCATCCGGCAAAAAATCAACAGCACTTCGCGCCACCTTTCCCGCCATATCGTGCATCCTGGCGCTCACGGAAAAATTCTTCGTAGGTCATTGGCGTCTGGTCCGGATGCGTGACGCGCATATGTTCAACATAGTTGTCGTAATCCGGCACACCTATCATTAATCGGGCGGTTTGACCTAAATACTTCCCGGCTTTGGCGAGTGTTTCAAACATAGTGTTTCCCTGTCGTACAAACGCCCTCCCCGTTCAGGAGAGGGCTGGTTGGTTAAGAGAATATTAGTGCGCACCTTTCGCCTGCGCCACGATCTCTTCGACATTCTCAGGCATCGGCTCGTACGGTGTCTCTTTCGAAGTTGGTTTGTCCTCTTTCAATGCTGCCAGCGCAGTTTTGATGGAGAACAGACCCAACACCACAACGACGACCATGAAGAAGATGGTGAGACCCGCATCCAGGCGGTTGTTAAACACCAGTTGCGTCAGCTGCGACTGGGTGTACTGCGCCGGAATGTTACCGCTGTCGATCATCGCCTGGAACTTGTTGGCGATAGCCAGGAAGCCGATTTTCGCATCCGGGCTAAACGCTTTCTGCCAGCCAGCGGTCAGGGTACAAATCAGCAGCCAGGCCGTTGGCACCAGCGCCACCCATGCGTAGCGCTGGCGTTTCATCTTGAACAGCACCACAGCACAGAGCATCAACGCCATACCGGCCAGCATCTGGTTAGCGATACCAAACAGCGGCCACAGGGTATTGATACCTCCCAGAGGATCCACCACGCCCTGGTGTAAGAAGTAACCCCAGGCCAGCACGCACAGCGCCGTCGCCAGCAGGTTTGCAGGCAGCGAATCGGTACGTTTCAGCCCCGGTGACACCACACCCAGCAAGTCCTGCAGCATAAAGCGCGCGGCCCGTGTACCGGCATCGACCGCCGTCAGAATAAACAACGCTTCAAACAGGATGGCGAAGTGATACCAGAACGCCACATCCATCATGCCGCCCAGCGCGCCGTGCAGAATGTACGCCATGCCTACCGCCAGCGTCGGCGCACCGCCTGCGCGGGAGATAATGGATTGTTCGCCGACATCATTCGCGATCTGATGCAGCGTATCAGGCGTGATCACAAAGCCCCAACTGCTCACTACCTGTGCCGCTGATGCAACCACATCGGTAGTTCCTGCTGGTGCCAGTACTGCCATTGGGCTGTTCATCGCAAAGTACACGCCCGGGTCGATAACACAGGCAGCCACCAGCGCCATAATGGCGACAAAGGATTCCATCAGCATCCCGCCGTAGCCGATAAAGCAGGCCTGACCTTCATTCGCCAGCATCTTCGGCGTGGTACCGGAGGCAATCAGCGCGTGGAAACCAGAAACTGCACCACAGGCAATGGTAATAAACAGGAACGGGAACAGGTTGCCGCTCCAGACCGGACCCGTACCGTCAACAAACTTGGTCAGTGCAGGCATGGTCAGCGTCGGGCGCATGATCAAAATCCCTACCGCCAGACCCACAATGGTGCCGATTTTCAGGAAGGTAGAGAGGTAATCACGCGGGGCTAGCAGCAGCCACACCGGCAGCACGGCGGCAACAAAACCGTAGCCCACCAGCATCCACGTCAGCTGTACGCCGGTAAAGTCAAAGTACGGTGCCCAGGTCGGGCTTTCAGCCACCCAGCCGCCGGAAATAATGGCAAACACCAGGAACACCAGACCGATGACCGACACTTCGCCAATGCGGCCCGGGCGCAGATAGCGCAGATAAATCCCCATGAAGATCGCCAGCGGGATGGTGAACGCCACGGTGTAGGTTCCCCACGGACTGTGGGTCAGCGCTTTCACGACGATCATCGCCAGTACCGCGAGAATAATCACCATGATCATAAAACAGGCCACCAGCGCAATAACGCCCGCCGTTGGGCCCATCTCTTCTTTCACCAGTTCGCCAAGGGAACGACCATCGCGACGGGTAGAGACAAACAGCACCATGAAGTCCTGCACCGCACCCGCCAGTACCACCCCGGCGAGCAGCCAGATCATCCCCGGCAGATAGCCCATTTGCGCCGCCAGCACCGGTCCAACTAACGGACCCGCTCCGGCAATTGCCGCAAAATGGTGACCAAACAGCACTTTTTTATCGGTGGGAACATAATCCAGACCGTCGTTATGGCGCACGGCTGGCGTCATACGTGTCGGGTCCAGCGCCAGTACATTTTTCGCGATGTACAGGCCGTAGAAACGGTATGCGATAAGGTAGACACAGACCGACGCCACGACTATCCACAACGCGTTGATCTGTTCACCACGATTTAATGCGATATAGCCGAGGGCAAATGCTCCCATAACGGAGAGCACTGTCCAGACGAGGTACTTCCCTGATTTGTTCATAGTTGTTATCCGTTGTCCGATCCAGAGAGATGTTACATTTTGTTTCTATAACATCTTTTCTGAATTTAACAACCTGACAACCATGCAAACCCGAAGTATCACTGAGTATTTACATTGCATTGTTAACTAGATCACTTCATTTACCTGTTAACTCTGCAATTTCATTTTACTTTGCCGGGTGATCTCACCCCATCACCGCAGTGCCTAAACGGCAGGTGCAGCAGCGTCGTCCCTGCTCATCAAAGATGACGATTTCCCAGCTTTGATTTTGACGCCCAAGGTGCAGCGGCTGGCAAACGCCGCGCACTTTCCCTTGCGATACCGCCCGATGATGCGTGGCGTTGAGTTCCGTCCCCACTACGCATTGCCCGTCGCGGGTCATCAGATAACCCGCCATTGAACCCAGCGTTTCCGCCAGGGCCGCGGATGCGCCGCCGTGCAGCAGGCCAAATGGCTGATGCGTACGGCTATCCACTGGCATTTCGGCTTCCAGCACATCATCACCCAGCCGGGTATAGACCATGCCTAAATGCGCCACCATCGTGTTCTGACTGGTGGCATTGAGTTCATCCAGCGTTAAATGACGCTTCCAGATCATCGTCATGCCCCCAGCGTGGAACCGCCGTCCACCACGATATCCTGTAACGTAATGTGGCTGGCCAGATCAGAGGCGAGGAATAAAATAGTGTTAGTGATCTCTTGTGGCCGGGCAATTTTCCCCAGCGGAATCCCGAGTTTAAACTGCTCGCCAAATCCACGAATGCGCTGTTGCTCCGCGTCATCGCTAACCCACAGCGTGCGCTGCATATCGGTGTCGGTCGAGCCTGGCGACACCACATTACAGCGCACACCGCTGCCCGCCAGTTCAAGTCCGACGGTCAGCGCCAGGCTTTTCAACGCGGCTTTTGACGCGCCGTAAGCACTCATGCCGATACGCGGCGTGTGCGCCGCATCCGACGCGACGGTCACGATCGCCCCGCCCTGCTGGCGACGAAACTGCGCCATCGTCTGCTGAAACAGATTGAACGCCCCACCAACGTTAACCGCAAACGTCTGCTGCCACTCCTCAGCGCTCAACGCATCGGTGGCCCCCATACGCAAAATACCTGCGGCATTGACCAACACATCTAAACGCTCGCGCGCTTTGAGGACGCGCTGGCACACTTCAGCTACCTGTCCGGCATTCGCCACATCCAGCACTTCGGTCGCAAACGGGTAGTTATCCTGAGGAAATTCGCGATCGAATGCTGTCACCTCAGCGCCAGCATTCGCAAACGCCAGCGCCGTGGTGTAGCCAATCCCTTTACCCGCGCCGGTTACCCAGACGGTTTTCCCGGCAAAATCAAATCCAGCCATTACTTCACCTCTCGGGAGAGCAGCGCCCACCATGCGTCAATGGTCGGTTTTTTCGCCAGCATCACGAAATCAATGTCACCATGAACCTTACGCCAGCGCGCCGCCAGCGCCATCATGCGCACGGAATCCAGCCCGTAGTCGATCAGGTTTTCGTCATCCATCGGCTCTTCAGACTCATCCAGCAACGGCAGAATAACGCTGCGCAACGCATCTTTACTGGCCGGGACCGGCGTCGGCAATAATTCCTGGGTCATTACCACGCGTCCGGAACGTCCCGCCACGTATTTCAGCGACATCAGGTGTTCGTCACGGCTAAAGTCCGCCAGCGCATCGGCAACCATAAACGGCTTGATGTCACGCATGAAGGCGTCCGTTGCGGTGGTCATACAGCCAATATGCGCATACACCCCGGTAATGATCAGTTGATTACGTCCGGTTTCCTTGAGCATCTGTTCCAGCGGGGAGCGATGAAATGCGCTATAACGCCATTTCACCAGAATGGTATCCGCTTCATCCGGTGCCAGCGCCTCAACGATCTTTTGTTGTTCCGGGGAACGCGTCAGGCCCGGTCCCCACATATCATTGAGCAGAGCGCGGTCTTCATCACTCTGTTCTTTCGGCTGAGCGGTGTAATACACCGGAATTTTATGCTCTTTGCAGTACTGGCGCAGCGCGGCGATGTTCGCGACGACCTGCTCCATCATCGGGCAGTTATCGCCCCAAAAGCCGATAAAATAATCCTGCATGTCGTGGATCAGCAGCGCGGCGCGTTCAGGGTCAAATGCCCAGTCGACTTTGTTCACCGGAACATCGAGCGCCGTTGGTAGCGCATAAGCCTGCAGTTTAGGAATTGCCATTTCTATTTCTCCTTCAGGCCAGTGAACGTGATGCCAGCCACTGACGTAATTGTTTTTTATCTACCTTCCCCACTGGAGTCAGCGGTAATGACTCAACGCACTCAACACGATCGGGTAATTTAAATTCCGCTATGCCCTGTTCGCGTAGAAAACGGCGCACCTGCACCGCGCGCAGCGGCTCTTTCACCACCAGCCAGGCACAGCTTTTCTCGCCCATCAGTTCATCATCCATACTGACCAGCGCGGCATGGATCACCATTGGATGGCGCAGCAGCAGGTTTTCAATCTCTTCAGCGGCGATCTTCTCCCCGCCGCGATTGATCTGATCCTTTTCACGCCCCTGAACGGTGATGTAACCATCCGGATCGATAGCGATCAGATCGCCGGAACAGTAAAAGCCGTTGGCGTCAAAGGCGCTGGCATTATGCTCAGGACTTTTGAAATAACCGCGGAAGGTGTACGGACCACGCGTCATCAGGCGTCCGGTCTCTCCCTGGGCTAAGGGGTTGCCGTCAGCGTCTGCTACCCAGACTTCATCATCGGGACACATCGGGCGACCCTGGGTATTGATGATGCGCTCAGGACTGTCGTCCAGACGGGTGTAGTTCACCAGCCCTTCCGCCATGCCGAAGACCTGCTGCAACTGGCAGCCAATCTCGGCTGGAATACGTGCCGCAAGCGTGGCGGAAAGTCTCGCGCCACCGACCTGAAGCAGTTTCAGCGAAGCCAGTTGCGCATTGCTGCCCCACTCCGCAATCGCCTGCAACCACAGGCTCACCGCAGGTGGCACCAGCGCCGTGACGTTAACCTGATGCTGTTCAATCAGCGGGAAACACAGAGTGGCACTCGGGTCAGCCGCCAGCACTACAGTGCCACCGGCCAGGAATACGCCCAGCGCGCCTGGCGAACTCATGGCGTAGTTATGCGCCGCCGGAATTGCGCATAAATAACGCGTTTCCCCGGTGAAGCGGCAAATCTCATTGCTGCGACGCACGCTGTAGTAGTAATCGTTATGAGTGCGAGGAATCAGCTTTGGCGTCCCGGTCGTCCCGCCAGAAAGCTGGAAGTACGCCACCTCATCAGCGGGCGACGGTGTAGCAGTAAAATCAGTCGCAGGCTGGTTTATCGCCGTTTGCAGATTATGTTCACCTTCATCGTTGCGCAGTTGCACCACGCGCACTGAATTGTGTTCGGCCACAAAAGCGTTAAGAAAATCGTCGCCGCTAAACAGCGTATGCTGGCGATCGGCAATCAGCAGCGCCGGTTCAATCTGTTTGGCATAGGCGTTGAGTTCGTTACGCTGATGGCTGAACAGGGCCAGCACCGGGGCTACGCCCAGCTTGAGCAGCGCAAAAAAAGTGATATACAGCTCAGCCACATTGCCCAGTTGTACCAGCGCGGTTTCGCCGGGCTTGATCCCCTGACGACGCAAGCTGCAGGCAAGATTGTCAGCGGCCTGATTCAGCTGGCGATAGCTCAGATGGCGTTCACCATCAATTACCGCCGTATGCTCGCTGTCGGCGTGACGGGTCAGAATGTCGGTCAGCGGCAAATCCTGCCAGTAACCTTTTTCACGATAGCGGCGGGCAAACTCTTCCGGCCAGCGGGTGAAAGGAATACTCATTATTGATCCTTAAAACCAGTCCACAAGGCTCTTAGTGCAGTCCAAAAACATTCAACATCGTGGAGAGCTTAGCCCCCGTTTCGCGCCATTCCGCAACCGGGGAAGAGGCTGGAACAATTCCTGCTCCGGCAAAGAAACGTACCTGATTGCGCAGCAGCTTCGCACAGCGGATCGTCACTACCCACTCACCGTTACCTTCGGCATCACACCAGCCAACAATGCCACCGAACAATTCGCGATCGAACGGCTCCAGCTCGGCGATAAGCTTGCGCGCAACCTGATGTGGGAAGCCGCTCAGCGCAGGCGTCGGATGCAGCAGGCACGCCAGCGTCAGGGCGTTTTCCTGCGGGTTAGCTTTACCTTCAAACGGCGTGCCGAGGTGCCAGAGCGTCGGCGTGGTAACCAGCTGCGGAGAAGAAGGCAGTTGTAGTTCACGGCTGCGATCGCGCAATACCGTTTTCATCGCTTGCGTCACCAGTTCGTGCTCATGGCGGTCCTTCTCAGATGCCAGCAGGCGGATCCCTGCTTCGCGATCCAGCACATCATCAGGCTGACGACGTGCAGAGCCCGCCAGCGGCAGAGAACTGAAACGATCGCCTTCTTTGCGCAGTAACAGTTCCGGGCTGGCACCAATCAATACGCCGCCGTCTTCAATCGGTACATGGAAGTTGTAGCTCGCCGGGTTTTGCGCCACCAGACGCTCCAGCAGCGCACCGCTGTCAATGTTGGCATCGGCGGTGATATCGATCAGGCGTGACAACACAACTTTGTCGACTTCCGGAGTGGACGTCAGCGCAGCCGCCCGGGCGACCATATCTTCAAAAAAGTCCTGTTCCGGGATCGATTTACGTTCAACGACGTTCAGCGACTGATGCGCGGTAAAGTAACGTGATGATTGCTGCTTCGCCGTACGAGAGAAGCTCTGCCATGATTGGGGAATAAACAACGATGATGGCTGGCGGGTATCAAAGGGAATCGCCCCGACCATGACAGGGTTCGCGATGCCCTGAGATTTGGCATCAGCAAACAGTGCGTTCATTTTTTGTTGGAAAGGGCTGTCTGGCGAATCGCCATCAATTGCCGGTTCCGCATAGCGGGCGAAGCATCCTGACGTCGTAAAACTACGGTACGGCGACATAAAGAAAAAACTGTCGGGAGCGAGCGTCGGCATAGTCTGCGTTTTTTCCTCGGCCAGTGACGTATCCATATCATCCTCCAAAAATGATAAAGGCTCTAATAATGATTATCATTTATATTTTCGGTCGCTAACCTAAAAGTAAAGCGGCGGTATGTCAACTCTTGTGGTAGCACAATGTGCGACTTTGGCTTGCATCCTTGCTCGCTAACAATGAAAATGAGAAGCATTACTCATACAGATAACAGGAAGCCGATTCGTGAGTCTCCCCTCTTTTTGCCGCACCGTGTTCTTACTGGCAGGTTTATCTCTTTCAGGAATTTCTTCAGGTCACGCCGCCGACTGGCCGCGTCAGGTTACTGACAGCCGCGGCACGCATACGCTTGAGCATAAGCCGCAGCGAATTGTATCCACCAGCGTGACCCTCACCGGCTCGCTGCTGGCGATTGATGCCCCGGTCATTGCCAGCGGTGCCACTACGCCGAACAATCGCATCGGCGATGCGCAGGGCTTTTTACGCCAGTGGAGCGAAGTGGCAAAAGAACGCAAACTGAGCCGCCTGTATATCGGCGAACCGAGCGCCGAAGCCGTCGCAGCTCAAATGCCGGATCTGATTCTCGTAAGCGCCACTGGGGGAGATTCTGCCCTCGCGCTATACGATCAGCTGTCCACCATTGCGCCAACGCTCATCATTAATTACGACGATAAAAGCTGGCAGTCGCTGCTGACCCAGTTAGGTGAAATTACCGGTCAGGAGCAACAGGCAGTTGCGCGAATTGCCGAGTTTGATAAGCAGCTTCAGGCGGTTAAGCAACATATTACCCTGCCACCACAGCCGGTCAGCGCGCTGGTATATACCGCAGCGGCGCACAGCGCCAACCTGTGGACGCCTGAGTCAGCGCAAGGCAAGCTGATGGAGCAGTTAGGGTTCACGCTGGCAACGCTGCCTGCCAACTTGCACACCAGCCAGAGTCAGGGCAAACGCCACGATATCATCCAGCTTGGCGGTGAGAACCTGGCGGCAGGCCTGAACGGCGAAGCGCTGTTCCTGTTTGCTGGTGACAGCAAAGATGCCGACGCTATTTACGCCAATCCGCTTCTGGCGCATCTGCCAGCCGTGCAGAATAAACGCGTTTACGCCCTGGGTACGGAAACCTTCCGTCTCGACTACTACAGCGCCACGCTGCTGCTGCAACGTCTGTCAGCTCTCTTTTAATGGTCAGCGCCGGATGCGGCTCACGCCTTATCCGGCCTACAACCGTAGAGCACAACGCGATCAGACATTCACGGGGACCTGCCGGAATCGGCGTACTTCTCCCAACAACAGCAGCAGTAGCAGACCGACAATCACCAGCCCGAATCCACTCACGCTTGCCGAAGCAACCGGCGTCATCATCGCGCCCAGACCACCTAACAACGCCGCGCCAATCGCATCGCCGGTGACGTTTTGCGCCGTCCACAAACCGTTAATTCGTCCGAGCATCGCTTCCGGCGTCTGCGTTTGTAACAGGGTGTACTGCAACAAAGAGCTGACCGCGCTCAACCAGCCAAACAGCGCCAGACAAACCACACCAAGCTGCCAGACGGGCATCAAACCAAACAAGCCGATAGCCAGAAATGAAGCCACGGTCGATGCCAGCATAATCAGTCCCGGGCGAACGCTGTGCGCCAGTTGTCCGCTAGTCAATGCGCCCACGGCTGCCCCTAGCGGAATAGCCGCATACAACAGGCCAATTTGCGCACTCGACATGTGCCAGTTAATCGCCAACGCCGGATACAGCACACGCACGGCGCTCGCCATGGTTAACAGACCACCGAGCAGCGCAATGCCGCCAATCAGCGGGCTGGCAAGCAGAAAGCGGAATGCCGCCAGCAGCGATTTCAGCGGATGCTCGCGCGGCTGCGGCGGAGGCGGCAACGCAGGAAGGCTCAGCAACGGTAGTAAGGTAATGAAGGTTCCCGCCGCCGCCAGTCCGTAGTTCCAGGCCACGCCGCCAGTCGCGAGCAGCACCCCGCCAAGCATCGGTGAAATTACCGATCCCAGACGCACCGTCAGCATGGTAATCGCCCCAGCCTGCATCAAATTCTCGCGCCCAACCAGCGCTGGCGTCGCAGCCAGCAATGCGGTCACGCCCAGAGAGGCAAAGAAACCGTCCCATAAGCCAAGCAGATAAATCGCCAGCAACGACGGTTCGGGCAGCAGCGCATTCAGACACAGGCCAATAAAGCCAATACCACAGGTTCCACGCGCCAGCAGGATCACTTTTTTACGCTCATAGCGGTCGGCCAGCACTCCGCCCACCATCAGGCCAATAAACATTGCGCTACCGGTCAACGTCACCGACAACCCCACCTGCCAGGTCGACTGGGTCATCATCTGGATCTGTACCGGAACCGCCACGCCGAGTAGCCCCAGAGAGACAATGGAAATAAAACGGGCGAGGAAGACAGCGCGAAATGCTGGGTGGGTCTTTAACAGGCTGAGATTGAGCAGCCAGGATTGTCGATTCATTACAGAGCCTTACCAGGTACTTTTTCAATATCCATTCGATGGCTGCACATGCTAACATATCCAAATAAGATCGATAACGATAATTACTATCATTATCAGGGAAGTTGATATGTCATGCTCTGTTTCCGCGACACGTGCCTTCGCCGTGCCCGGACTATTGTTGTTACTTGTTCTCACCACGGTATTAAGTCTGGTTATTGGCGCCAAGTCGCTACCTGCCTCCGTGGTGCTGGATGCGCTCACCGGCAGTTGTCAAAGTGCTGATTGCACCATCGTGCTGGACGCGCGCCTGCCGCGCACGCTGGCGGGGCTGCTCGCCGGTGGCGCGCTGGGCCTGGCTGGCGCACTTATGCAAACGCTCACGCGTAACCCTCTCGCCGATCCCGGCATTCTGGGTGTCAACTCCGGCGCCAGCTTCGCTATTGTGCTGGGGGCCGCGCTGTTCGGCTTTTCCTCTGCGCAAGAGCAGCTGCTGATGGCCTTTTGCGGTGCGCTGGCTGCGTCGCTGATCGTAGCTTTTACCGGCAGTCAGGGCGGCGGGCAGTTAAGCCCGGTGCGTCTGACGCTGGCGGGCGTTGCGCTGGGCGCGGTGCTGGAAGGATTATCCACCGGCATCGCCCTGCTCAACCCGGACGTTTACGATCAGCTGCGTTTCTGGCAGGCCGGTTCACTGGATATCCGCAGCCTGCAAACGCTGAAGGTTGTGCTGGTACCGGTACTGATTGCCGCGGCTGTCGCACTGTTCCTCAGTCGCGCCCTGAATAGCCTGAGCCTCGGCAGCGACACCGCTACCGCGCTTGGCAGTAAAGTCGCTCGCACGCAGTTTATTGGCCTGCTGGTTATTACCGTACTGTGCGGCAGTGCGACCGCGATTGTCGGTCCTATCGCCTTTATCGGCCTGATGATGCCGCACATGGCACGCTGGCTGGTGGGGGCGGATCACCGCTGGTCACTGCCCGTAACCCTACTGGCAACGCCTTCTCTGTTACTGATTGCCGATATAATCGGTCGCCTAATTGTCCCCGGCGAGCTGCGCGTGTCGGTAGTCAGTGCGTTTATCGGTGCACCGGTGCTTATCTTTCTGGTACGCCGTAAATCGCGCGGAGGTGGCGCATGATGCACCTCTCCCGCCGCCTGATAACCAGCAGCCTGCTGCTGGTTGCAGGTTGTCTCGTCATGGGTTTGTGGAGCCTGCGTAGCGGCGTTGTTACGCTGGAAACCCAGCAAATTATTGCCGCCCTGCTCGGCGATGCGCCGCGCAGTATTACGCTGGTGGTGACCGAATGGCGTTTGCCACGCGTGCTCATGGCGCTATTGATTGGCGCAGCGCTCGGCGTGAGCGGCGCAATATTCCAGTCGCTGATGCGCAACCCGCTGGGCAGCCCGGATGTGATGGGTTTCAATACCGGGGCCTGGAGCGGTGTGCTGGTGGCAATGGTGCTATTCGGACAGCATCTCACCGCTATCGCGCTGGCAGCCATGCTGGGTGGGATCCTGACTTCTCTGGTGGTCTGGGCGCTCGCCTGGCGCAATGGTATCGACACCTTCCGGCTGATTATTATCGGTATCGGCATTCGCGCCATGCTGGTGGCGTTCAACACCTGGCTGCTGCTGAAAGCATCATTAGAAACCGCGCTGACGGCTGGGCTGTGGAACGCCGGATCGCTCAATGGCCTGACCTGGGCCAAAACCTGGCCGTCTGCCCCGCTGATTATCATCATGCTGGTATGCGCCGCGCTGCTGGTACGCCGGATGCGCTTACTGGAAATGGGTGATGACAGCGCCTGTGCGCTTGGCGTCAGCGTTGAGCGTTCACGTCTAATGATGATGCTGGTTGCGGTGGTACTAACCGCTGCCGCAACCGCGCTGGCCGGTCCTATCTCGTTTATTGCTCTTGTCGCGCCGCATATCGCGCGACGTATAAGCGGTACATCGCGCTGGGGATTAACCCTGTCGGCGCTGTGCGGCGCGTTGCTGTTGCTGATGGCGGATTTATGCGCCCAACAGCTGTTTATGCCTTATCAGCTTCCGGTGGGCGTTGTCACCGTAAGCCTCGGCGGTATTTATCTTATCGTCTTGTTAATTCAGGAGTCCCGCAAAAAATGATCGAATCAGTAGCCCGTTTGCGTGGCGACCAGTTAACGCTGGGTTATGGCAAATTTACCGTGGCGGAAAACCTCAATGTGTCGATTCCCAACGGCCATTTCACCGCGATTATCGGGCCAAACGGCTGCGGGAAATCAACATTACTGCGCACGCTGAGTCGTCTGATGACGCCCGCGCACGGCAAGGTCTGGCTCGACGGCGAGCATATTCAGCACTATGCCAGCAAAGAAGTCGCCCGCAGAATAGGTTTGCTGGCGCAAAACGCCACCACGCCGGGGGATATTACGGTACAGGAGCTGGTTGCCCGCGGACGCTACCCGCACCAGCCGCTGTTTACCCGCTGGCGGCAAGAGGATGAAATTGCGGTCTCAAACGCCATGCAGGCGACGGGTATCACCCACCTGGCATCACAAAGTGTGGATACCCTTTCCGGCGGACAACGTCAGCGTGCATGGATTGCGATGGTGCTGGCGCAGGAAACGTCGATTATGCTGCTCGATGAACCCACCACCTGGCTGGATATCAGCCATCAGATCGATCTGCTGGAACTGCTGAGTGAGCTAAATCGGGAAAAAGGCTACACGCTGGCCGCCGTTTTGCACGACCTGAATCAGGCCTGTCGTTATGCAACACATCTGATCGCGCTGCGTGACGGAAAAATTATTGCCGAGGGTGCACCGAAGGAGATCGTCACCGCGCAGCTTATTGAAAAAATCTATGGACTGCGCTGTATGATTATCGACGATCCGGTTGCCGGAACGCCGTTGGTGGTGCCGCTTGGACGCAACAAATAACACGCGTTACAGTATGGCGGCCAGCTTGCCGCCATACGACAATTCATCACACCATTTGCTGATCAATAAACGTCATTTTTTGCTTACGCGACATCATGGCATGGTTCAACAGAACACCACCACACGCCACCATTCCCCCCAGTAATGCGGCCAGAATAACGATCATTGATTTAGCCGGACCATCTTTTTTCACCGGCAGCGAAGGTGAAAGTTGATATTTAAACGGTGTGAATTTTACGTCGCTCACATTCATCGCTAACAGCTGCTCAACGTGATATTGGCGATTACGTAATTCCCCGTTAATTTCAGCAACATCCGTTACTGATTTTTCTATTTCTAATTTACGTTCGATGCCGTCAGCACCCAGTGAAATAGAGAAATCGGGGTCATCTTTCACAGCCTGACCATTACTATAAACCGGTTTTTTAATCCCGGCAGCATTGGCGATCTCCAGCGAGTAGTTCAGTCGCTGGATATTTGCTTCCAGCTGGTTTTTGAGCCTGACGCGATCCATCTCCAGTCTCTCTTTTTCATAACTGGTTTTGATGGACAATTTATTGCGAATATCTTCCAACGTTTCCTTCACCACAAGGGCAGAAATATACTGGATATATCCCTTCAGCACTGACTGGGCTTCTTCGGCCTGAGGTGCGGTAAAACTCAGCGTCCATGAGGTATACAGCGAAGTTTCGTTCTTCTTACCCAGGTTAGTATCAACCGCTTTCATTTTCTCACTGAGCCTGAGAATTGCCTGATGCAACTCCATTTCGTCGATATCAGCACCTTTCAATTGATCCATTACGTAAGGCGAAGAGCGCAGATATTCTTCTAACAATGAAGGCGACTGGAATTTTTTGATAAACAGGTTAAACACATCACCACTGCTAACGCTAATATCCATATCCAGCACGCGCAATTTGGTCAGCGTATTCTCTAATCCCTGCCATTGAACCGCTTCAGCTGGCGTCACGATGGCCTGACTGGTCCATTTTTGTGGCAGCAGAAAAGAGACCAGAATACCCACACAGGCAAAGGCGAAAACGGTCGCTATAATTTTCGTTCTTGCGTGCCATAAGGTTTCGATTAGATTCACTAAATCGATTTCATTTGCGTTTGCCGTTGGCTGAGGATACCCAGTAAATTCCGAAACGTTATCTTGCTTTATATTTAATGATGACATGTTGCGTGACCTGAAAACTTTCCTAAAAGAAAAACATTCCTGTGGGAGAAGTCTACCAGCTAGTCAGAATTATCCGAAACATTCTTTGTGCTTGTCGCCCTACCAAAAATTATATTCGGAATTTATTCACCCCTTTCATCACCTTGCACCGCACAAAGAAGAACAATTCCATAACATATTTTTTACATTATGGAATTATTCGATCACCGCGATAGCAATATTCGTCTTGTTACACAGATTTATTAATCAGTGTATTTATTACAGGTCCTATCACCTCAAATGCGGTGGGGGAAATAATATCAACATGCGCGCAATCCTGGCGGTAAACATCCAGACTGGATATCCACGGCGACCAACTGCGCTCAGGACTCACACCCGGTACTAACGTGCGCTCAGCGACGAAAAGCGTGGCGTGACCTGCAAACGGCACGCTGTGCGCCGTGGTAAGCAGGCGAACCGCATCGGCGTAGTTGCCTTCGATTGCGTTAAATAAAGCCTCTGACGCATTCCCCTGCTGCGCCGCCAGAAACGCTTCGCGTTCACGCTCGATCTCCGCCAGTACCGCTGGATCCAACCCATTAGCCTCTTTTTCTTGCCAGTTTTGCGTTTCCGGCGGCCAGGTATCCAACAGCCCGAGGAATGCAACCGTCTCTCCTCTGGCATGTAAGCGCGCGGCGATCCCCTGTGCCAGCGTGCCGCCCAGCGAATAACCTAATAAATAGTAAGGTCCATGAGGCTGTTGACTGAGCAACGTTGCCAGATGATGTTCGCATACCGCGTCGAGGTTTTCCGCCGTCTGCATAGGCCCATCCGGTCGTGGCGACTGAATACCTATAATCGACCACTGCGGGCTGAGATATCGCGACAGCACGCTAAACTGCCAGGCAAAACCCGACGCCGGATGAAAACAGAACAGCGTTGGGCCGTGACTTTCACGCAGCGGCAGCAGTGCCTCAAATCCCAGACGCTGCGACTGTTCATCATCAGTGCTCTCCAACAGAGCGCTCAGTTGTTCAACGGTAGAGGCCACCATAATCTGCCCCGGCGTCACCTGACGCTCAAAAACCCGACTCAACTGTGCTGCCAACTTCATCGCCAGCAACGAATGTCCGCCAAGCGCAAAGAAGTCTGCCGCCACGTCATTCACCTCGCAATTCAGTAAAGCCGCAAAAGACTGCGCGATGGTGGTTTCAGTCCCTGCTCGCGGTGCGCGCCCGGAAACACGCGACGTCAACTGTGGCATCGGCAGCGCTTTACGATCCAGTTTACCGTTCGCGCTAAGCGGCAGCTCCGCCAGTTGCAACAATACTGTCGGCACCATATGCGCAGGCAGTTTTTCACGCAGCTTTTCCCGCAACGCGGACGTATCCAGCGGTAAACCCGATTGTGACACCAGATACCCCACCAGTTGACGCGCATCGCCGCCTGTCGCCGCCGCCTGGTTGAATACGCAGGCGTGGGCAACGGCATGCTCGACATCTGGCAATTGCTGCATCACCCGGTCAATCTCGCCGAGCTCAATGCGTTGTCCGCGAATTTTAAGTTGGTCATCGCTGCGCCCAAGGTATTCCACCGCGCCATTTTCCAGCCAGCGAGCCACATCCCCGGTACGGTACATGCGTTCGCCAGCGTTAAACGGATCGGCGATAAAACGGCTTGCGGTCAGATCCGGACGGCCCAGATAACCTTGCGCCAGTTGGATCCCCGTCAGATATAAGTCACCAGCCACGCCGAAAGGCACCGGGCGCATCATGGCATCCAGAATACGTAAACCGGTATTCCATACCGGATAGCCAATCGGCACGCTGTTGCCGGTTACATCAGCAAGGTCTTCCCCCCAGGCCGGATACCAGCTCACATCAACCGCCGCTTCCGTTGGTCCGTACAAATTGTGCAGTGGCGCATGAGTTAACTGTTCCCACTCACGGCATAAATCTGCAGGCAAGGCTTCGCCGCTGCAAAATACCCGTTTCAGCGAGGCACAACTCTCCCGCGCGGTTTCCGGCGTCAGTGAAGCGACAAAAGCGGCCAACATAGAGGGAACAAAGTGCGTGGTCGTCACCCCATATTGGGCAAAGAACTGCTGCATCGCCAGCGGGTCGCGGTGCGCCTCAGGCTCTGCCATTACCAGCTTTGCCCCGGCAATAAACGGCCAGAAAAACTCCCATACCGAGACGTCAAAACTGCACGGTGTTTTTTGCGCCACCACATCATCCGCGGTCAGCGGATAGTGATTTTGCATCCACAGCAGACGGTTAACGATGGCGGTTTGCCCAACCATCACCCCTTTTGGTCTACCGGTAGAACCGGAAGTAAAAATGATATAGGCAGTATGAATGGGCTGAGATAGTGCCAGCGGAGCAGCATCTTCTGCTGGCAGGGGGGAGTCATAGCACAGACTTTCCAGCCCAGGAATATCGCTAAAGCGCGCCAGTTGCTCATTGGTCGCGATCAACAATTTTGGCTTCGCGTCTTCGAGCATCATCCGCAGGCGATCGTCCGGGTATCCGGTATCCAACGGCAGCCAGGCTGCACCGGCTTCAACAATACCGTGCAGCGCCAGCGTCAGGAACACGGAACGCGGTAATGCCACGGCAACGCTGTCGCCAGGCTTGACGCCGCGTGCACGCAAAAGCCTCGCCAGCGCCACGACCTGCTGGCGCATTTCGCGATAGCTAAACTGATAGCGGGCATCGGCCAACGCCGGGGCATCCGGCGTTTTATCGGCCTGCTGTGCCACCAGCGCGCTTAGCGTAGTGGACGGGATCTCGACGATCGTGTCGTTAATCTTCGTCAGCCGCTCATTTTCTGTTGGCAACAGCATCCCGGCGTCGCCGCAGCATAGCGCCGGATTGTCGGCAAACTGCTCGATAAGCCCGATTAAACGCGAGGCATGCTGCGCCAGCATTTCTGCATCGTAGCGCTGTTTATTGGCCAGAATTTCAATACTCAGCCCACCGTTTTCATCCGGGAATAACGCCAGCTCAAGATCGTTCACCGGCCCTGTCGCCAGCGTGTGGGTTTGTGCCTGAACGCCGGGAATATTCAGCTGATAGTCGAATATTTTCACGTTCAGCACCGGGCCAAACAGCGGCTCGGCACCGGCTGCACGCCCGCTGTCGCGAACGATTTGTTCGGCATCATAACGTTGATGCCGACGCATTTTCTTCAACTGTCCGGCCAGTCGTTGTGCAAGTGCAGACAAGCTTTCTGCCGCATCCAGCCTCACACCAAATGGCAGTACGTTTAAAACCGGTCCAGTGGAGGTCAACGCCGCCGACCCCATACGCCGCATAAAGATAAACCCGGCGGCATAATCCATTCGGCTGCATAAACGTCCCAGCCACAATGCCACCAGCGCGAGGGCCAGATCCGCACGCTGAACGTCAGGCATACGTGCCGCAAGCCGACGAAACGCCCCTTCAGGCGCGGTTAACTTCATACGAATAATATCCGCGCTGGCCGATCGTCCCGGCAACGGATTGTTCGACAGCGAGACAGGAGGCGGGAGTTGCTTTCGCTGCTCGCGCCAGAAAGCGCCGTCGCGTTGCCAGGCATCGCTTTGACGGTACTGTTGATACTCTTCCACCACCTCGGCGAACGGCGTAAAAGGCGAGTCAGGCGTAGGCTCGCCGTGTAGCCATGCGCGATAAATTGCGGCTATCTGGCGGGTAATGGCTGGAAAACTGAAGCCATCGACCAGCAAATGATGGTAACGCTGATACCAATACCAACGCTTTTCTCCCACCTGTATAAGCAGGTGAAAAACCAGCGGCTTATTGCCATCAGCACGTATGTCCTGCTGCAGGTCTGCCTGCATCAACGCACGCGCCGCCTCATGTGGATTGGCTTTTTCGCGCAGGTCGATAATTTCAGGTTGCGCAAAGGCGAGCGCAGAATCCACCCATTGCCAGATCTCACCGTTATCTTCGCTAAACCGCATCCGCAGAGTATCGGCCTGCTCCAGGCCCGCCACAACGGCTTTCGCCAGCAACGACGCGTCCAGTTCGCCAGTTAATTCTACGTAGTGCGCCACGCTCCACGCCGAGGGCAATGTGGAGAGTTTTTCCGCCATCCAGATCCCCGGCTGAGCCGCCACTAACGGTAAACGCTGAGTCATGGAGCCTCCTGCACATCGACGTAGTTCGTTGGCGTCAGCGTGGTCCAGTTTGCATCCAGCCATTGCTGGCAGGCTTCCTGGGATTGAGGTTCGCAAGCAATTTGCCAGCCAGCAGGAAGCGAGCACTGCTGCGGCCAAAGGCTAAACTGACGTTGGGGATTTTGCAGAATGTAAAACTGGCCCTGCGGATTATCGAAGGGGTTACTGAATTCCATACTCAACTCCTGTCGTGGAACATCGTCCGGTTAAATCGTGTCGGTAAGCGGTTGCCAGAGCGTCATTAGCCCTTGCATCAGACCGCCGCGCCAGCAAAGCGCATCGTGTCCGCCATCAACCTGACGCCAGAAAATAGACTGTGGTGCAGAAGGTAACTGGGCATATAACGCCTGATTAGCGCGATAAATAATGGGCTCGCGGATCCCCGCTTCCAGGACAATACGCAGCCCCTGAGCGCTGACGGTCCCGGTCTTCAGTTGCTCGACGATCGCCCCGTCCTGATAACCACCACGATGCGGCCACCAGTAAGAGCCCGACTGGCTAAGCACACAGCCAAAGCGCGCGGGCCAGTTCAGCCCGGCATACAGCGATGACAACCCGCCAAAACTTTGCCCAGCCACCACGGTGCGCTGCGGATCGTCACTAAACGCGGTCGTTGTCTTCACCAGTGGTAATAGCTCCTCCTGCACCGCCAACCAAAAATCCGCATTACACGGTAGCTCATGGCTGCGGTGAGCCGTATCAATGGCATCAATCAGGAGATAAACGGCAGAAGGAAGGTGTCCGCGATGCGTGAGTGAAGTCAACGCAGGCCAGACCGGCATACTCTGTGCCCAAAACTGCCCATCCAGCAGGATAGCCAACGGACGCGTTTCGGGTTGAGCATCACCGGTGGTAAACACCCATACGCGACGCGTATTGCCGAGCCTGGCGCTATGCCATTGCAGGCAAACTGCGGGTGAATCTGGGTTTTCAGGTCGATCCCATCCTGGCTGTACGGGTGCCTCCGGCATTTCCAGCGCAGACACCGCGTGGCCACGACCGCCCCGCCAGCTCTGCGGATTAAGGGGATCGGCAATGGCCTGCGGCAGCAATTGCCGCCAGCCTTCACGCAGGATGCTTCGGTCAGGCGCAGCGTCCGCCGCCAGCGAGGAGAAGATATCGTTTCGTGCTGTTGGGATAAAACAGTAGCTGCCACGCCAGTTGGCGCTGAGGGAAACACTCCAGCACCAAACATTTGTTCCATCAATGCGTCGCATCGACTGAGGGATGGCATTTTGATGGTGGTCGGTGACGCCGGTGATATAAACCCAAACGCGATGAATGGCTGACTCTTTTTCCGTTCCCTGTGGGTCACGCCACCAGAAGGTTACCCGATAATTTCCGTTGTCTTCACGCTCCCACTCCGGGCCTTTTTTCGACTGCCACCACGCCTCGCTTCCCATCTTTAACGTCGTCACAGCCATAACCCCATGTTTATTGTGAAATTTTATGATCTAGCGTGAAATATATTGATAATATTATTGATAACTATTTGCATTTGCAATAGCGTATTGTCGCGCTGTGGGAAGCGCGTACAGTTTTTCACCACTTATAAACCGACCTGGCGCTGCGTACTTTTTCTGGAATGGATAGTTTACGCAGATGCGGGCGACATCAGGCCAAATGCCGCACCACGGCACATTGGTACTCGTGGCTAAAAGAACAGCAGGACATACAATGAACAACAAGATTCATTCACTGGCCTTATTGGTCAATTTAGGGATTTACGGGGTAGCCCTGCCAGCAATGGCAGAAGATCAAACCGATAGCGTCGCTGTCTCTCATGAAGACACCATCGTCGTTACCGCCGCCCAGCAGAACCTGCAGGCGCCGGGTGTTTCAACCATTACCGCTGATGAAATTCGTAAGAACCCTCCCGCTCGCGATGTGTCGGAAATCATCCGTACCATGCCTGGCGTTAACCTGACCGGTAACTCAACCAGCGGTCAGCGCGGCAACAACCGCCAGATCGATATTCGCGGCATGGGGCCAGAAAACACCCTGATTTTGATCGACGGTAAACCGGTTACCAGCCGTAACTCCGTACGCCAGGGCTGGCGCGGCGAGCGTGATACCCGCGGCGATACCGCCTGGGTTGCTCCGGAAATGATTGAACGTATTGAAGTGCTGCGCGGTCCTGCCGCAGCACGCTATGGCAATGGCGCAGCTGGCGGTGTGGTGAATATCATCACCAAGAAAGGCGGCGATGAGTGGCATGGTTCCTGGAATACCTATTTCAACGCCCCGGAACACAAAGAGGAAGGTTCAACCAAGCGTACCAACTTTAGTCTAAATGGCCCGCTGGGCGGGGATTTCAGCTTCCGCCTGAACGGTAACCTCGACAAAACCCAGGCCGATGCCTGGGACATTAACGACGGTCACCAGTCAACACGTACGGGCGATTACGCAGATACGATGCCTGCGGGTCGTGAAGGGGTAAAAAACAAAGATATCAACGGCCTGCTGCGTTGGGATTTTGCCCCAATGCAATCGCTGGAGTTTGAAGCTGGCTACAGCCGTCAGGGCAACCTGTATGCGGGTGACACCCAAAACACCAACAACGATAACAAAACCAACGGACTGGTGAAAAAATACTACGGTAAAGAAACCAACCGTATGTACCGCCAGAACTATGCGCTGACGTGGAACGGCGGCTGGGACAACGGCATTACCACCAGCAACTGGGCGCAATACGAACACACCCGTAACTCCCGTTTGGGTGAAGGTCTGGCAGGTGGCCTTGAAGGGTTATTTAACAGTAATCAATTTACCGACACTGACCTGGCGGATGTCACCCTGCACAGCGAAATTAGCATTCCATTCGACCTGTTAGTTAACCAGAACCTGACGCTCGGTACCGAATGGAACCAGCAGCGTATGAAAGACATGAGTTCCAATACCCAGACCTTTATGGGCGGGAACATACCTGGTGCCAGCAGCACCGATCGTAGCCCGTATTCGCAAGCTGAAATTTTCTCCCTGTTTGCTGAAAATAACATGGAGCTGACCGACAGCACCATGTTGACGCCGGGTCTGCGCTTCGACCACCACAGCGTCGTTGGCGACAACTGGAGCCCGTCCCTGAACCTGTCCCAAGGTCTGGGCGACGACTTTACGCTGAAAATGGGTATCGCACGGGCCTATAAAGCACCTAGCCTGTACCAGACTAACCCGAACTATATTCTGTACAGCAAAGGCCAGGGCTGCTATGCCACCGGTTCTGCGACGGGCATTGGTTGCTACATGATGGGCAACGATGACCTGAAGGCCGAAACCAGTATCAACAAAGAGATTGGTCTGGAGTTCAAACGTGACGGTTGGCTGGCCGGCGTCACCTGGTTCCGCAACGATTACCGTAACAAGATCGAAGCGGGGACTGTACCGCTAAGCAGAACGTCAATTACCCAGAAAAACCCGACTACGGGTAAAGAAACAACAACCTACACCGATATCTATCAGTGGGAAAACGTACCTAAAGCGGTGGTGGAAGGCCTGGAAGGGACGTTAAACGTACCGGTTAGCGAAACCGTTACCTGGACCAACAACATCACTTACATGCTGCAAAGTAAGAATAAAGAGACCGGCGAACGCTTGTCGATTATTCCTGAATACACGCTGAACTCAACGCTGAGCTGGCAGGCGCGTGAGGATTTGTCACTGCAATCCACCTTTACCTGGTACGGCAAACAGCAGCCGAAGAAATATGATTACCAGGGTAAACCAGTGACCGGCAGTTCAGCCCAGGAAGTGAGTCCGTACAGCATCGTCGGCCTGAGCGCGACCTGGGATGTGACGAAAAACGTCAGCCTGACCGGCGGCGTGGATAACGTCTTCGACAAACGTCTGTGGCGTGAAGGTAATGCCCAGACCACCAGCGACAACAAGACTGGCTATTATATGGCGGGCGCTGGCGCGTACACCTATAACGAACCGGGTCGGACGTGGTTCATGAGCGTTAACACACACTTCTGATAACGCTTTCCCTCTCCTCGCTGCGGGGAGAGGGAAATCATAACTATGATGCACACCGCGCACACACCGCTCACTTTCGCAGACCACACGCTGCACATTGTCGAGTTTGATCCCGCCAACTGCCATGACCACGATCTGCTTTGGCTCCCCCACCACGCCCAGCTTCTGTCCAGCGGACGCAAGCGTAAAGCTGAACACTTAGCAGGGCGGATCGCCGCAGTACACGCTTTGCGCGAATTTGGCCTTAAAACGGTACCCGGCATCGGTACACAACGCCAACCGGTATGGCCGCAGGGGCTGTTTGGCAGTATCAGCCATAGCGCATCAACTGCGCTGGCGGTGGTATCAAGACAGCCGGTGGGTATTGACATAGAAGCCATTTTTACGCCACAAACGGCAACCGAACTGGCAAGTAGCATTGTCACTCATGCTGAGAAAGAATTGTTGGCAAACAGCGGCTTGTCTATTGAACAGGCGCTCACCCTGGCGTTTTCCGCCAAAGAGAGCGCTTTTAAAGCAACCCGGACATCAAGACAAGCAGACGCCGGGTTTACGCAATATCAAATCGTGGTGTTACAGCATAACCAGATGATCCTCCGCGCGCACCACCAAACGTATCGTGTGCAATGGCGTTTTTCGGACAACGCTGTAATCACACTGGCAACAGTATAGAATTCAAAGCAGTTCGCGGGCCAGAGCCGCGATGGCTGCGGCGTCAAAGCCATGGTGCTGGCGTAACCAGCCTCGATCCGCCGCCGCCGCGTACTCCCCATCCGGGATGCCTAAACGCTTCAAAATTGCCCCCATTCCGGCCTCTGCCAGCACTTCGGCCACCAGGCTTCCCAACCCGCCATTAATATTATGCTCTTCCACGGTAATCACCGCTTTACAGCCTTGTAACGCAGATAACAGGGCTTTGGTATCGCAGGGGCGAATTGAAGGCACACTGACCACCTTCGCCTGAATTCCCGCGTCAGCCAACAGCGCGGCGGCATCAACAATTTCATGAACTGTCGAGCCCGTTGCCACCAGCGCCACATGCTCCCCCTCACGCAGCGTCAACACCGCGCCCGGAACAAAACGGTAACTCTCGTCATGAAGTTCCGGCAGAGCTTTTCCATCAAGACGAATATATACCGGTCCCTGATAGCCAATCGCATAATCGATAATCTGTCGGCACTCTCGTGGCGAAGATGGGGCGAAAATCTGGATATTGCCGAAGCCTCGCATAATGGCAATATCATCGATCGAATGGTGAGTGCTCGCCAGCGGGCCATAGCTGGCACCAGCATTAAGACCGAATAGCTTCACATTGGTATTGTTGTAGCAAACATCGACTTTAATTTGCTCATTGGCGCGGGAGATAAGGAATGGCGCGGCGTTACAGGTGACCGCCACTTTACCGCCAAGGGCAAGTCCTGCCGCCGTTCCAACCATGCTTTGTTCGGCAATACCTACGTTAACCAACCGGCCCGGAAACTGCTTTATAAAAGGAGCAATTTTCGCGGTTGATGTCGAGTCCGCTACGACCGGCACCAGGTCAACACCTTGTTCCACTGCATCAATGAACGCCTGAACCATGACGTTCGCGAGGTGTTCTGCATTACTCATCTTTTAATTCCTCCAGAGCCAGTTCGATCTCTTCACCTTTTGGCACCCGATGGTGCCATTCAGGGCGCCCCTGGATAAAAGATATACCCGCGCCTTTCGTGGTATTGGCAATGATGACGTTAGGTTTGCCATCCTGCTTAAGTCCTTCCAGCGTGGCGACAACCGACGCCATATCATTCCCCTGACACTCAGTCACCGTCATACCAAATGCCTGCCATTTTGCGGCAAGCGGATCGGTATTCATGATTTCGCGAGTCGGTCCGGCTAATTGAAGATTGTTCTTGTCATTAATAATGATCAGGTTATCGAGGCCATAATGAGCAGCAGCCAGCGCCGCTTCCCAGTTACTTCCTTCGGCCAGTTCGCCATCGCCTGTGATTAAAAAGATGCGGCGTGAACTGTTACTTTTCTTCGCAGCCAGAGCCAGTCCCACCGCAACAGGTAAACCGTGGCCCAGAGCACCGGTATTCAGCTCAATACCCGGCGTTTTCTGGCGCACCGGGTGTCCGGGAAGATGGGAATTGGCATGTTGATAGGTTTCCAGCCAGTCAACGGGAAAAAAACCCGCCTCCGCCAGAACGCAGTAGTAACAGCCTACCGCGTGACCTTTAGACTGGATGTAGATATCCCGAGCCTCATCAGCGATACGCTCCGGAGCGACATTGAGTATACGAAAATAGAGTGCCGTCAACAGCTCAACTTGAGACAAGTCCGCACCAGTGTGCCCACCCGCAGGGCTGTTAGCATTTAATCTAACAATGTGACGGCGAACCGCCCGCGCTTTGCGCTCAAGAGTCTGGATATCATAGTTCCAGGGATTCATTTAGCACCTCTGAATTTATTTTCAATATGGAATATTTATTCCGCATGGGACTAAAAAAACCAGAATTTCCCATACGTCACATCTTCAGGCTTACGCCGTTGTATCATACTCAGGAACATTCTGCCTCCTTACCGCGACCACACTGACGCTGGTAATAATAAGTTGACCTGTAACCACCATGAATATATATTCACAAATGATTCTTTATTCAATTATGCAACCTAATTTTCGTATTTGTCCATAGCTGTTTTGGAGGATTGGTTAAAGTTAGAGCTTTATCACACTTACCTGTCTTCAATTTTCGCGTATGATAAAACGCATTAAGATAATGGCGGTACGTAAATGATTTTCGAGGAAATATATGGCTAAGCAGGACGAACAACGGCTATTGGTTAAAATCGCTACCCTTTACTATCTTGAAGGACGCAAACAGTCCGATATTGCTCAACTTCTCTCGCTTTCTCAGTCGTTTATCTCCCGCGCCATCACCCGCTGTCAGAAAGAAGGGGTGGTGAAAATCAGCGTTGTCCAGCCCTCAAATATCTTCCTGAATCTTGAAAAAGGGATCGAGGAACGTTACGGCATTAAGCAGGCCATTGTGGTTGATACCGAAGAGGATGCCAGCGACCACACCATCAAACGCGCCATTGGTTCTGCCGCAGCCCACTATCTGGAAACCAGGCTGCGCCCCAAAGATCTGGTGGGCGTTTCCTCATGGAGTTCGACTATCCGAGCGATGGTGGATGAAGTCCATACGCAGAACCTGAAGGCCGGCGGCGTAATTCAATTGTTGGGCGGCGTGGGTCCCAACGGCAACGTACAGGCCACAATTCTGACGCAGACGCTGGCACAACATCTGAATTGTGAAGCCTGGCTTCTTCCTTCGCAGAGTATCGAAGGCTCGGTTGAAGAGAAAAACCGTCTCGTTGCCAGCAAAGATGTCGCCGATGTGATTTCACGCTTTGATAATGTAGACATCGCCATTGTTGGCGTCGGGATCCTCGAACCGTCCCAATTGCTGAAAACATCAGGCAACTACTACCACGAAGATATGTTGCAGGTACTGGCAGATCGCGGCGCGGTCGGAGACATTTGCCTGCATTACTACGACAACAAGGGCCAGCCGGTATTGCAAGATGACGAAGATCCAGTGATTGGCATGGCCCTGGACAAGGTAAAAAAATGCCCGAATGTCGTGGCGCTTGCTGGCGGTACAGACAAAGTCGCGGCAATTAAAGGGGCGTTGAACGGAGGTTATATCGACGTGCTCATTACCGACTATCCTACGGCCCGCATGCTGGTCACCTCCTGATCCTCAATTCGCTGATAGCCTTTGCACGAAAGATAAAAAGCAAAGGCTGTGACTAAAATCCATATATTTCAATAGACTGAATGGTTTCACCTCGCCTTAATTTACTCTTCTTTCTGTTATTGTCCCGTCTGTGTAAGTGTGATTCTCAGCACAATTGATGATTTTTTCTGTAGCCCAACGGAAAGATTGTGGCTAAGGTATTAAATAAATAATCACTATCGAATATATATTCAATAATTGAAAAGCGATGTCACAGCCAGGCCTGATGTAGTAATGACGCGACAATGAGGGGGCTTTATCCTCCAAACCGGGACGCAATGTGACTCAGGAGATAATCTATGTGTGCAGCGAAGAAAGAGTTCATCATTGCGCTGGATGAAGGCACAACTAACGCCAAAGCGGTTGCGCTTGATGCACAGGGCAATGTGGTGGCAAAGTTTTCTCAGCCACTGGCGATTCAGACCCCTCGGGATGGCTGGGTTGAACAATCTGGCGAGGTGTTGATTGATGCTTCTATTGGTGTCATTGCCAAAGCTGTGAATCATGTTGGTGCTGAAAACGTCGCAGCACTGGCTATCAGTAATCAGCGTGAAACCGCCATAGGCTGGTATCGCCAGACTGGCAGACCGCTAAATTCCGCAATCACCTGGCAATGTACGCGCAGTGCGGCTTACTGCGAGGAACTGCGGCATGAAAATAAAGAACAACTAATAAAATCAACCACTGGTCTGCCAATCGCACCACTTTTCTCCGCATCAAAAATGCGCTGGCTACTGGAATCTGTGACCGATGGCCCACAGCTGGCTGCGCAGGGACAAATTTGCCTGGGAACGATCGACAGTTGGTTGCTATGGAATTTAACCGCTGGTGAAGCCTTCTGCTGTGACTATTCCAATGCCGCCCGCACACAGTTGCTAAACCTGCACTCTGGAGAGTGGGATGAAGCCATGCTGGCACTCTTCCACATTCCGCGCGCCGCCTTACCGGAAATAAAACCCTCCAGTGGATTATTTGGTCATACTCGTGGACTCAATGGCATCCCAGACGGCATTCCTGTGATGTCGATGGTGGGTGACTCACATGCCGCTCTGTTTGGCCATGCTCTTGGCGAAATGGGATGCGTTAAAGCAACTTACGGTACCGGGTCATCGGTGATGGCGCCGGTCAAATCAGCCCAATGTGATATTGACGCACTGGCTACCACCATCGCCTGGCACGATGGAAATAGCATCATATACGGTCTGGAAGGCAATATCCCGCACACGGGTGATGCGGTGGCATGGATGGCGGACAGTACTGGTCTGAGCGAACTTTCGGATGCCGAACTGGCCTACGAACTCAACACCCTTCCCGCCTCCGTTGATTCGACCCTCGGCGTTTATTTTGTGCCAGCACTGACCGGGCTTGGCGCACCGTGGTGGGATGACAGTGCCCGTGGAGTCATCTGCGGACTCAGTCGGGGAGTTAAACGAGCACATCTCATTCGTGCCGCACTTGAGTCGATTACCTATCAAATCGCCGATGTTGTAGTTGCCATGCAGCAGCACGATGATTTCAAGTTAACTGCATTAATGGTTGACGGTGGCCCCACCAAAAACGACTGGCTAATGCAATATCAGGCAGACTTGCTTGGTTATCCGGTTATGCGTAGCGATGTGCCAGAACTTTCCGCCATTGGCGCGGCATTACTGGCGCGTAAAGCGCTTTACCCTGGCTCACTGACTGATTTAAAAGCTTTTTTAACCGTACATAGCACATTTCAACCCGACATGGATCGCCACCATCGGTTGCAAAAAAGATGGCAGGAATGGCGCCATGCGGTAAACAGAACATTATGGAAACCGGCCCCGTCCGCCTGATGCCTCACCAGGGAAAACGCGCGACGTTATTTACCACATATACAGGAGGACACCGGACCATAAGAAATTCAAGCTTTACGTTGTTTCACCGTACCCGACAATAACAACACAGAGAGAACATTGTCATGAAATTACGTTTAACGCTGTTAACTGCTGCAACCCTGACTGCTTTGTCTTTTACTGCTCATGCAGCGGAAAAAGGGACAATCATGATTATGGTGAATTCACTGGATAACCCGTATTACGCCTCAGAAGCAAAAGGTGCCAGTGAAAAAGCCAAGGAACTGGGCTACAAAACCACAATTTTGTCGCACAGTGAAGATGTGAAAAAACAGAATGAATTGATTGATACGGCAATCGGCAAAAAAGTCCAGGGTATCGTTCTGGATAATGCAGATTCAACGGCCAGCGTCGCGGCAATTGAAAAAGCGAAAAAAGCTGGAATTCCCGTCATATTAATCAACCGTGAAATTCCCGTTGATGATGTTGCACTGGTGCAAATTACCCACAATAACTTCCAGGCGGGTTCCGAAGTTGCAAATATTTTCGTCGAGAAGATGGGCGAAAAAGGTAAATATGCTGAACTGACGTGTAACCTTGCGGATAATAATTGTGTTACGCGCTCCAAATCCTTCCACCAGGTTATTGATCAGTTCCCGGATATGGTTAGTGTCGCCAGACAGGATGCCAAAGGTACGCTTATCGACGGTAAACGTATTATGGACAGCATCCTACAGGCCCACCCGGACGTGAAAGGTATCATCTGCGGTAACGGTCCTGTTGCACTGGGCGCTATTGCTGCATTAAAAGCGGCGAACCGCAGCGACGTGGTAGTGGTCGGTATCGACGGCAGCAACGACGAACGTGATGCGGTGAAAGCAGGCACTCTACAGGCAACCGTCATGCTCCAGGCTCAGGCTATCGCAGCACAAGGGGTTACCGATCTGGATAACTACCTGCAAAAAGGCATAAAACCCGAAAAGCAACGCGTCATGTTCCGCGGAATTCTTATCACTAAAGAAAACGCAGATAAAGTGCAGGATTTCAATATCAAGTCCTGATCCCGGGTTGTTGCGCCTCTCAGGAGGCGCAGAGGAGAACATTATGTCTAAAAAAGCCTGGCTTGCGCTGGCCTTGTTGACCGTGGGCGGATGCCGCATCGTCTCGCAGCAGGAACTTGCGGACCTCAAGTCGCCACCGAATCCACACATGGCCAATATTGATCAAACGTGGCAAAACAAAATTGTTCCGCAAATTGTCGGGCAGGCTCGTCCGGTGGCCGATTTATTAATGGCCTTGCATGCTGAAAAAGATTTTGATAGCGCCTGTAAAAATCTCGGCTACCGTTCTCAGGAAGAGAATCCCTGCATCTTTTACGTACAAGTAGAAGGAAAAATTAGCAATCTTGATACCGCCTCTCGTAGTGGAAAAATGACTATCGCCGATAAAAGCGGCAACAGCATTATTGTGCAGATTGGTCCGACGCTGCGCGGCACACAATTACGCGATGCCTTTAAAGGCACAAGTTATAGTGATTTCAATGACCAGGTATTATTTGGTGAATATGGTCGAGGAATTAACGAACAAGCAATAAAGATGATCCAATCTGCGCAGCTTAAAACCGGAGAATCAGTACACGTTTATGGTGTTTTTTCTGAGTGGGAGATACCAAAATCCATCCCGGTTATTACACCAGCGAAAATTGAATCTGTAGGAGGACAATAACATGCAGCAGCAAGATATCGTCACTCCTCATTCCGTCGAATCTGAAGTTATTATCGAAACACACGATTTATCGCGTGTTTACCCTGGGGTAGTGGCATTAGATAGCGTCAACTACCGGGTATATCGGAATAAAGTAAACGTGCTGATCGGAGAAAATGGTGCGGGTAAGTCCACCATGATGAAAATGCTTGCTGGTGTCGAAAGTCCCTCTTCCGGACAAATTATTATGGATGGCATACCCGTCACATTAAATTCGACCCATCAGGCCGAAAAACTGGGTATCAGCATTATTTTTCAGGAGTTGAATTTATTCCCAAACATGAATGTCATGGATAATATTTTCATGGCTAACGAGTTCTTTCAAAAAGGGAAAATCAACGAAAAATACCAATACGCACTAGCAAAATCCTTACTGGAAAGACTCGAGCTGGATGTTGATCCGTATACACCTCTGGAGGAACTAGGGATCGGTCATCAGCAACTGGTCGAAATTGCTCGAGCGCTCTCCAAAGATACCCGCGTTTTAATCATGGATGAACCAACCTCCGCACTCAGCCAGTCTGAGGTGAAAGTGTTGTTTAACGTCATTGAGCAACTTAAACGGCGCGGTGTCACCATCATCTATATATCTCACCGTCTGGAAGAGTTGATGGAAATTGGTGATTACATCACGATTTTCCGCGACGGTCGTTTTATCAGCGAACGCCCAGTCAATGATGCCAGTATTCCGTGGATCATTGAACAAATGGTGGGTGACAAGAAAAAACATTTTGATTATCAACCCGCACCAAAAGGTGAAACGGTTCTGTCCGTACAGGGTCTCACAGCCCTTCATCCGAGCGGCGGCTATAAGCTTAATGACGTGACGTTTAGCCTCAGTAAAGGCGAAGTCATCGGAATCTATGGTCTGCTGGGCGCTGGACGCACGGAACTGTTCAAAGGTCTGGTGGGACTTATGCCCTGCCAGAGTGGGAGCGTGCAGCTTAACGGCGAATGCATTGATAAAGCCCATTTTCAGTCACGTCTTAAAAAGGGGCTGGCGTTGGTGCCTGAAGACCGTCAGGGCGAAGGCGTTGTTCAGATGATGTCGATTCAGTCCAACATGACGCTGTCTGACTTCAGCCTGCAAGGCTTTCGCCGTGCCTGGAAATGGCTGAACCCGCACAAAGAGCAGTCCAGTGTGAAGGCAATGATCCAGCAACTGGCTATCAAAGTGAGCGATCCCGAACTGCCTATCACCTCATTAAGCGGCGGTAATCAGCAAAAAGTGGTGCTGGGTAAGGCATTGATGACGCAACCGCAGGTGGTTTTCCTTGATGAGCCCACCCGAGGCATTGATGTGGGTGCGAAAACCGACGTGTATCACCTTATTGGCAAAATGGCGCAGCAAGGGCTGGCGGTGATGTTCTCTTCATCAGAGCTGGACGAAGTGATGGCGCTGGCGGACCGCATTCTGGTGATGGCCGATGGCCGAATCACCGCTGATGTCCCCCGTCATGCGGTTACCCGCGAGACATTAATCGCGGCTTCTACACCTCAAGATTAATCAGGCTGGAATCCATCATGAACCAGAAATATATGATTTATATGTACCTCCTGAAGGCCAGAACGTTTATCGCACTGCTGCTGGTTATCGCATTCTTTAGCGTGATGGTACCTAATTTCCTGACCACCTCTAACCTGTTGATCATGACCCAGCACGTCGCCATCACGGGCTTACTGGCAATTGGTATGACGCTGGTGATACTCACTGGCGGTATCGATCTGTCCGTCGGGGCGGTAGCGGGTATTTGCGGCATGGTTGCAGGCGCCTTGCTTACCAACGGTCTGCCCATCTGGGGTGGCAACATCATCTTCTTCAACGTACCAGAGGTCATAATCTGTGTTGCCCTCTTCGGCGTTGTCGTTGGTTTTGTCAACGGTGCCGTCATCACGCGTTTCGGCGTTGCGCCGTTTATCTGTACGCTCGGCATGATGTATGTTGCCAGAGGATCTGCTCTTCTGTTTAACGACGGCAGCACTTACCCAAATCTTAACGGCATGGACGCGCTGGGCAATACCGGTTTTGCCACGCTGGGTTCAGGTACTTTGTTGGGGATTTATCTCCCTATCTGGCTGATGATTGCCTTCCTGCTGCTGGGCTACTGGGTAACCACCAAAACCCCACTTGGCCGCTATATCTACGCGATTGGAGGGAACGAGTCCGCCGCACGTCTGGCGGGTGTCCCTATCGTAAAAGCGAAGATCTTTGTGTACGCCTTTTCCGGCCTGTGTGCCGCTTTTGTTGGGCTGATTGTGGCTTCACAACTGCAAACCGCACATCCGATGACCGGCAATATGTTTGAGATGGATGCCATTGGCGCAACTGTGCTGGGCGGAACTGCGCTCGCGGGAGGACGCGGACGCGTCTCCGGCTCCATTATCGGTGCCTTCGTAATTGTCTTCCTCGCCGATGGCATGGTGATGATGGGCGTCAGCGACTTCTGGCAGATGGTTATCAAAGGTGTGGTTATCGTCACCGCCGTTGTTGTCGATCAGTTCCAGCAAAAGCTGCAGAACAAAGTCATTCTGATGCGTCGCCATGAAGAAAAGCTGGCGGCAGCACCTTCAGTAAATACCGTATCCAGTTAAGCAGCAACATTCCGCCGGGCATCTTTTGCCCGGCCTATACAGGGGATAAAAATATGCAACGTGATTTTCATGGTAAGACAATTGTCATCACTGGTGCTTGTCGAGGGATTGGCGCAGGTATCGCCGAACGTTTTGCCCGCGACGGCGCAAACCTGGTGATGGTATCTAATGCAGAGCGCGTCCACGAAACAGCGGAACAGCTTCGTCAGCGCTATCAGGCAGATATTTTATCTTTGCAGGTGGATGTCACCAATGAGGCGCAGGTGCAATCTCTGTACGAGCAGGCCGCAGCGCGCTTCGGCACCATTGATGTCTCGATTCAAAACGCGGGTGTTATCACCATCGACTATTTCGACCGCATGCCGAAAGCCGATTTCGAAAAAGTCCTCGCCGTAAATACCACTGGCGTATGGCTCTGCTGTCGGGAAGCAGCAAAATATATGGTTAAGCAAAACCAGGGCTGTCTGATTAATACCTCTTCCGGTCAGGGACGCCAGGGTTTCATCTATACCCCACACTACGCCGCCAGCAAGATGGGCGTAATTGGTATTACGCAAAGCCTGGCGCATGAGTTGGCACCGTGGAATATCACCGTCAACGCCTTTTGCCCAGGGATAATCGAAAGCGAAATGTGGGATTACAACGATCGTGTCTGGGGCGAAATTCTCAGCACAGATGAAAAACGCTATGGCAAAGGTGAACTGATGGCGGAATGGGTTAAAGGCATCCCCATGAAACGCGCGGGCAAACCTGAGGATGTCGCCGGACTGGTCGCTTTTCTCGCCTCTGACGATGCGCGTTATCTCACCGGACAAACCATCAACATCGATGGCGGCCTGATTATGTCTTAATGCCCACCAGGGTATCTGTTAAGAGAGTCATCACTATGATTACAAAAGATTTTGCTCAACAACTGTTTAATCTTGAGGGGCGCGTCGCTTTCGTTACTGGCGCAGGTAGCGGCATCGGTCAGACTATCGCCTGCGCACTTGCCAGCGCGGGCGCGCACGTGATCTGTTTTGATTTGCGCGAAGACGGCGGGCTGAACGCGACCGTTGATGCTATCACCGCTATTGGCGCCCAGGCTGCGCTCTATACGGGCGATGTCCGCCAGCTTAGCGACCTTCGCGCCGCGGTAGCCCTGGCGAAGGAACGCTTTGGTCGTCTGGATATTGCGGTCAATGCCGCAGGCATTGCCAACGCCAACCCTGCGCTGGAAATGGAAAGCGAGCAGTGGCAGCGCGTTATCGACATTAACCTCACTGGCGTGTGGAATTCCTGTAAAGCCGAAGCCGAGCTGATGCTGGAATCCGGTGGTGGCTCGATTATTAACATCGCATCCATGTCCGGGATTATTGTTAACCGAGGCCTTGAACAAGCCCATTACAATAGCGCTAAGGCGGGGGTGATTCATCTGTCGAAAAGCCTGGCGATGGAGTGGATTGGAAAAGGAATACGCGTGAACTCCATCAGCCCGGGATATACCGCCACGCCGATGAATACTCGACCGGAAATGGTTCATCAGACGCGGGAGTTTGAAAGCCAGACGCCAATTCAGCGCATGGCAAAAGTGGAAGAGATGGCGGGCCCGGCACTCTTTCTGGCCAGCGATGCCGCTTCATTTTGCACCGGTGTAGACCTGGTTGTAGATGGCGGATTTATCTGTTGGTAAACAGCAATACGCCCGCAGCCATTGTTAGCTGCGGGCGTTAATTTATTCGCGGCTACAGGCAGCCAGCGTTTTTCGTTGCCGCCCGTGTTCATCAAAGTTCTCTGCGGCCAACCAGCGCTGTAACACGGCGTCACACTGGGGCCATTCGCTATCAATCATTGATAACCAGTCGCTGTCGCGATTACGCCCCTTGCGCACAATCTTCTGGCGAAAGCGACCTTCGAAGATAAACCCAAGGCGTTCCGCTGCCCTTCGAGAAGCGGTGTTCAGAGAATCGCATTTCCACTCCACGCGACGATAGCCCAACGCAAATGCCTGGCGTAACAGCAGCCAGATGCTTTCGGTGCCAAGAACCGTATTTTTCATACGCGGTGACCAGGTCACATGACCAATTTCGACCGAACCGTGCTCTCGTTCAATCGCCATAAAACACACCAGTCCGACAGCTCGTCCTGAACGCTGTTCAATGACGGCATAGGGAACCAGAGATGCATCAGTAACTTTCCCCTGCACCCAGCAAGCTGCGGCCTCAACGCTTGTGGGGCGAGAGCTTGCAAGCCAGGTCCAGTCGCGATCGTCCAGCGCCTGCGCGTAGGCATCAAACAGATCGGCGGCATGGCTGTCGGCATCCAGGGGAACCAGTCGACAATATTGCCCTATCAGCGTTTCCCGTGGCAGTACGGCAGCGCCATTCCAGTCCGGCACGACATCGCCGACGGTCTGCCCATAAAGATTTATTTCCGGCACGATTCAACCCCAGTAGCGAAGTAAAAAATAGTTATAACACCGGCCATTACACCTTCAAAGCGTCGCAAGGGTGATTTTGACGACGAACAGAAAATCAGCAGTCCTTCTATACTGATTAAAAATCAACGCGGAAGAGAGCCTTATGCCACTACCCGATTTTCATGTTTCCGACCCTTTTACGTTAGGCATTGAACTGGAAATGCAGGTGGTCAATCCGCCAGGTTACGACCTGAGTCAGGACTCCTCCCGGCTGATTGATGCCGTCAAACCGCAGCTCTCCACCGGAGAAGTGAAGCACGATATCACCGAAAGTATGCTGGAGATGGCGACCGGAGTTTGCCGAAATATCGACCATGCTGATGCTGAATTGTCCGCTATGCAGCAGATAATTATGCGAGTTGCTGCAGAGCATCACCTCGCCATTTGTGGCGGTGGCACACATCCATTTCAAAAATGGCAACGTCAGGAAGTCTGCGATGACGAACGCTATCGGCGCAACCTGGAAAATTTTGGCTATCTTATCCAGCAAGCGACGGTATTCGGCCAACATGTGCATATCGGCTGCGCAAACGGCGATGATGCCATTTACCTGCTACACGGCCTGTCGCGATTTGTCCCCCATTTTATTGCGTTCTCGGCCGCCTCACCTTATATGCAGACGTCCGACACGCGGTTTGCCTGCGCGCGCCTGAATATTTTCTCCGGATTTCCCGATAATGGCCCGATGCCATGGGTGAATAACTGGCAGGAATTCGAGGGGCTATTCCGTCGACTGGCTTACACCAGCATGATTGATAGCATTAAAGATTTACACTGGGATATCCGCCCCAGCCCGCACTTTGGCACGGTAGAGGTTCGGGTAATGGATACGCCGCTGACCCTTGATCATGCGGTCAATATGGCAGGACTTATTCAGGCTACCGCCCACTGGTTACTCACCAAACGCCCGTTCAAACACCATGAGCGTGATTACCTGTTGTATAAATTCAATCGTTTTCAGGCCTGTCGCTTTGGTATGGCGGGAATCGTCACCGACATCAATACCGGCGACGGCTGCCGCCTGTCAGAAGACACATTGCGATTACTGGAGAATATCGCTACCTCTGCGGGTAAAGTGGGCGCAACCAGCGCGATTGAAGCTATACATCTGCAGGTTAAAAATGGTCATGATGAAGCACAAAACATGCGTGACTTTGTCGCCGAAGGCGGGTCACTGAGTGGCCTGGTGAAAAAACATTGTGAGATTTGGGCGGGGTTGTAAGCGTGGGTATTTGCGTTGCCCGCTGAGATCCCGGACAATAGCTTTTTAACTCAAGTTTAACAATGTTATGAAACACCCGCTTGAATCACTGATGACTGTCGCAGGGATCCTGCTACTGGCTTTTTTGTCTTGCCTGCTGCTGCCCGCCCCCTCGCTTGGCCTGGTGCTGGCGCAAAAACTCGTCGCCATTTTTCATCTGATGGATCTCAATCAGTTTTATACTTTGCTGTTTTGCCTGTGGTTTTTACTGCTAGGCGTGATTGAATATTTGGTGCTGCGCTTCATCTGGCGGCGCTGGTTCTCGCTGGTGGATTAGGCCCGCGAGAACCCCTCTGCTGTTAATGCGTTCGGCTATGATTTTCTTTGCGATAAGCTCCCGGCGGCTGGCTGAACGTACGGGTGAAAATACGCGTAAAGGTCTGCTGCGAATCGAATCCGTATTTCAAACAGATGTCGTACACTTTCTGGTCGGTATCGCGTAGATCGCGCGCCGCCAGCAGCAGCTTGCGCTCGCGGATGTAACGCCCAAGACTTTCGCCTTTGTACTGCATAAAAAGACGCTGCAGGTGCCATTTGGAATATCCCGCATGGCGTGCAATATCATCAATGCGCAATGGCTGATTCAAATTATCATCAATCCATTCAACAATCGTATCAATTACCTGAGCAGAAATCGTCATCATGCTCTCCCCTGTATTCATTGAGTCACCTGTTGCCACCAGGCCGTAAACGGTTGGTCCGGTTCGGACAGTATTACCGGTTCACCCAGCATTGGCGTCAGCAGTCGGTAATCCTGATGACGGCTGGCAAGCGCCAGTCGTTTGTATGGATCATCCCAGGTATGTTTCGCCAGAACGAAACGGCCGGCATGCCCTGGCAACACAGCCTTCGCATGTAGATCTGCCGCAGCCTGCGCCGTCTCTTCCGGCATCATGTGAATAAACTTCCAGTCCTGGTCATACTGACCGTTCTCCATAATCGCCAAATCGACAGAGCCAAACTGCTCGCCGATGGCTTTAAAATGCGGTCCATAGCCGGAATCGCCGCTGTAATAAACGTTCTGCTCCGGCGTTTCGAACATGAAGCTCACCCATAGCGTTTGGTTGCGTTTGATACCGCGTCCCGAGAAATGACGAGCAGGCAGCACATGAACGATCAGCGAATCCGTCACTCTGACGGACTGATTCCAGTCCCGTTCTTCGATTATCTCGCTGCGCATTCCCCAGTAACGCAGATGCGACCCGACGCCAAGCGGTGTAATCACCCGCTTAATTTTTGGCATTAGCGCCTTGATAGTGGCGAGATCCAGATGGTCATAGTGATCGTGGGAGATGATGAGCAAATCAATCTCCGGCATCGTCTGCGCAGTCCATGGATAATCACCGGCAAAGGCCTTGTTCAGGAACGAGAACGGTGCGGCATAATTGCTGAACACCGGATCAATCAGGATACGTTGACCCGCCAGCTGTAAATACCACGAAGAGTGGCCCAGCCAGACCAGGGTATCCTGCTGCGGCGAAAGCCCGGCGAGATCGGTCGCGACCATAGGTAACGGCTGCGCTGGACGTGCATTTTCACGCTTAGCGACC
This sequence comes from Citrobacter sp. Cpo221, assembly GCF_030332345.1. Taxonomy (NCBI): domain Bacteria; kingdom Pseudomonadati; phylum Pseudomonadota; class Gammaproteobacteria; order Enterobacterales; family Enterobacteriaceae; genus Citrobacter; species Citrobacter sp. Cpo221. The sequence continues at coordinate 288,574 of NZ_JAOWIA010000029.1, read as the reverse complement.
AGAAACTCCCACCAGGCCGCCAGCATACCTTTGTTGCCGGTATAGCCCGGTGTCGGCACCTGGTTATGAAACTGTCCATCACGATAGTGCGGTGACTGTTCAACCTGACTCAGCTGTGCCCCTTGCGGTGCCTGACCAAACCCGGCATTGAGTACAAACGGTAAACTTGCAGCTGCGGCAATAAGCATAATAACAACCACACAAACTGTGAGACGCTTCATATCCTGACCTTAAACGCGCCCCCTTTCCGCTGGTTTGCGCGACTGACTCTTGATTATGAGTGAGTAAGCACTCATTATAGAAATCGAAAGTTCTCCGTCAAGATGATTTTCAATCTTTGACATTCGCCGTTGCGGCGCAGCAATCGCCGTGATTCAATCATGTTTTTTACAGACTTAAGGGTAAAGTGTAGTGGCTCGTCCGAAGAGTGAAGACAAAAAACTGGCATTACTGGAAGCTGCAACCACAGCATTTGCACAATCAGGTATTGCGGCGTCTACCGCCGTGATAGCCCGCAATGCAGGGGTTGCGGAGGGAACGTTGTTTCGCTATTTCGCAACCAAAGATGATTTGATCAACGAGCTTTACCTCTTTTTAAAGCAAGACCTTTGTCAGTCGATGATGGCAAATCTGGATCGCTCAGTGACCGATGCCAAATCCATGACTCACTACATCTGGAACAGCTACATTAGCTGGGGCCTGAACCACACCTGCGGGCATCGCACGATTCGCCAGTTAGCCGTTAGCGAGAAAATCAGCAAAGAAACAGAACAGCAGGCTGACGATATGTTCCCGGAACTGCGCGATCTTTGTCATCGTTCCGTACGACCCGAGTTTATGTCTGACGAATATCGCGCCTTTGGCGACGCGCTGTTTCTTTCTCTGGCAGAAACCACCATGGAGTTCGCCGCCCGCGACGCTGCCCGCGCAAATGACTATATTTCGATGGGATTTGAAGCCATGTGGCGAGCACTGACCCGCGAGGAACAATAATGGACGGCCAGACCCTACCTGCCTGTGCGAAACGCCTTGCGCTTGAACTGCCTTTTACCGAACACTGCTGGCCATTTGGCCCGGAATACGATGTCTTCAAGGTTGGCGGTAAAATTTTTATGCTGGTCACGGAGCTTCGCGGACGGCCGCTTATTAACCTGAAATCCGATCCGCAAAAATCACTGTTAAACCAGCAGATCTATCCCAGCATTAAGCCCGGCTATCACATGAATAAAAAGCACTGGATCTCGGTCTATCCTGGTGACGATATTACCGAGTCATTACTGGCAGAGCTGGTGAATGATTCCTGGCACCGCGTCGTCGACGGCTTGCCGAAGCGGGATCAAAAACGCCTGCGTCCAGGTTGATTTATCGCTAACCCCGATAAGTGTTTTTGCATTTTCCTGTCTTATCTTTTTCCTGCTAACCCTGTACCCTGCTGAAACAAAACGCACCCGCAGGGTATGAAAAATCACCAGGAGTAGTTATGGATATTGTTTCTGTCGCCTTAAAACGTTACTCCACTAAGGCATTCGATCCGAATAAAAAACTGACCGCTGAGCAGGCCGAAAAATTAAAAACGCTGCTGCAGTTTAGCCCGTCCAGCACCAACTCTCAGCCATGGCACTTTATTGTCGCCAGCACTGACGAAGGTAAGGCGCGTGTGGCTAAATCCGCAGCCGGCGGCTTTGTATTCAACGAACGTAAAATGCTGGATGCTTCCCACGTCGTGGTGTTCTGCGCCAAAACGGCGATGGACGATGCGTGGCTGGAACGCGTGGTGGATCAAGAAGAAAGCGATGGTCGTTTCGCCACGCCTGAAGCGAAAGCCGCAAACCACAAAGGCCGCACTTTCTTTGCCGACATGCATCGCAAAGAACTGAAAGATGACAACCACTGGATGGCAAAACAGGTGTACCTGAACGTCGGTAACTTCCTGCTGGGCGTTGCGGCGATGGGTCTGGATGCTGTGCCGATCGAAGGCTTTGATTCAGCAGTCATGGATGCAGAATTTGGCCTGAAAGAAAAAGGTTTCACCAGCGTAGTGGTGGTTCCTGTGGGTCATCACAGCGTAGAAGATTTCAACGCCGCGCTGCCGAAATCTCGTCTGCCGCTGGAAACGACGCTGACGGAAGTCTAATCCTCCGCATTTGCATAAGCTCCGCACAGCGGTCATCATAGACCGCTGTTTATTAAGGAGACATTATGCAGGAATTGATATCTCAGGTAGAAGAACTCGGCATTGAAATAAATCACACCACCTCGCTGGTGATGATTTTTGGCATTATTTTTATCACCGCCATTATTGTTCACGTTATTTTGCACTGGGTGGTACTACGCGCATTTGAAAAGCGCGCCAACGCCAGCTCCCGCCTGTGGCTACAAATCATCACGCAGAACAAGTTATTTCACCGGCTGGCATTCACCCTGCAGGGTATCATTGTCAATATACAGGCCGCACTCTGGCTACAGAAAGGCAGCGAAGCCGCAGAAATATTAGTAACCTGCGCACAGCTGTGGATCATGATGTACGCCCTGCTGTCACTGTTTTCTCTGCTGGACGTTATTCTCAATCTGTCACAAAAACTCCCTGCTGCGTCGCAACTGCCGCTAAAAGGCATATTCCAGGGCATCAAGCTAATCAGCGCAATCCTCGTCGGAATATTGATGATTTCCCTGCTGATTGGCCAGTCACCGGCAATACTGATAAGCGGTTTGGGTGCAATGGCCGCCGTGTTAATGCTGGTATTTAAAGATCCAATTCTCGGACTGGTGGCCGGAATACAGCTCTCCGCCAACGATATGTTAAAGCTTGGCGACTGGCTGGAAATGCCGAAATACGGCGCAGACGGTGCTGTTATCGATATTGGCTTAACCACCGTCAAAGTGCGCAACTGGGATAACACCATCACCACGATCCCAACCTGGTCACTGGTATCAGACTCTTTTAAAAACTGGAGCGGAATGTCGGCTTCGGGTGGTCGGCGAATTAAACGCAGTATCAGCATTGATGCCACCAGTATCCATTTTCTTGATGAGGATGAGCGTCAGCGGTTGCATAAAGCCCACCTGCTGAAACCGTATTTAACCACACGTCACCAGGAAATCAGCGAGTGGAATCAGCAATTAGATGCGCCTGAATCGGTATTGAATCACCGCCGGATGACGAACATTGGCACCTTTCGCGCTTATCTGAACGAGTATTTGCGTCATCATCCGCGTATTCGCAAAGATATGACATTAATGGTGCGCCAGCTTGCGCCAGACGATCATGGTTTACCGATTGAAATTTATGCCTTTACCAATACGGTGGTCTGGCTGGAATATGAAAGTATTCAGGCTGATATCTTCGACCATATATTTGCCGTAGTCGAAGAGTTTGGCTTGCGCATTCATCAGTCGCCTACCGGAAACGATATTCGTGCGCTGTCTGGCGCGTTTCTGCGATAAAGCTCAGGTACTGGCGCGTGAAATATAGCGCCAGTCCATCATCACCCTTTCCGTCTGCGCGTCAGGATTTTCTATTTTATTCAGCAACAATCCTACCGCTTTGCGGCCTATATCCCGTGAGGGCTGCTCAATGGTCGAAAGCTGTGGAGAAACCATTTCTGCCAGTTCCGTACCGTCGAAACCAACAACGGCGATATCCTGCGGGATCTGTAATCCGGCATCGAAAATAGCGCGCATCGCACCCGCGGCTAGCGTGTCCGATACGGCAAACACCGCGTCGGGTTTCACCTCTGCGGCAAGTAGTGTTTTCATCGCCGCAATTCCTGCACTGGAACTTAATTCACTGGCATATTCCACAGCCTGATATTCAAGCGACAATGCATGCAGCGCCGCTTTATAGCCGCGTTCGCGCAAACGAGCATATTTATAACTCAGGTCATGATTGATTAAGGCTATTCGTCGGTAGCCCTTATCCACCAGGTGAGATATCACCGACTGTGCGGCGTCAACATCGTTAATCCCCACGCAGGAAACCGCGCCTTTGTCAGCATATTCCGCGCACTGAACCCAGGGCGCATCGCCAATCAGCGTAGTCAGTTCCGGTAATTTTGAGAATGCATCCATGGTGATAATGCCATCGACGATTTTCCCCGACAGGAGCTTCAACGCCGATTTTGAGCGGGCTGTATCCGAGCCGGAATTACACAGCAAAATGCGATAGCCATTCTTCTCCGCCTCCTCTTCAATACCTTTAACAACCTCTGCACAAAAAGGGTTGGCAATGTTGGAAACCATCACCAAAATCATCGAACTACGTGCCGTACGCAGCTGACGCGCCAGCAGGTTGGGCTGATAATTGCTTTCTTTAATAGCCTGTAGCACACGCTCGCGATTTTTGGCTTTGACGGTATCACTGTGATTCAGCACACGCGATACCGTCGCCACCGACACACCGGCAAGCTGGGCGATTTTTTGAATAGACATAACGACGACACATCCTGCGGTTTACGCTTTGCGTTGAGGCTACCATAAAATCGCCGACTGGCGAACCGGATGCGTGTTTAGCGCTGTACTGATATCCAACGCTGCTGCTGATGGCTTTTTATAATTGCATCAATGATATACATCACATCCGCACCATCAGAAAAAGACGCAAATCGACGCTCTGCCGTCGCGGGCATTTTGCCTGCCAACACAGCCTGATAAAACTGCTGCATCATATTCTTGAACGCATCCGGCCAGCCCTCAATATGCCCGCCCGGAAAGTGCGCACTGGCAGCTACATCAGCATTCATCAATCCAGGGTCGTCCGTCAGGATCTGGTTCGCCTGCTGACGGTGCCCGACCCAAAGCTGTTGCGGCGTTTCCTGATCCCAGTGCAGTGAACAGTGGCTACCGTTAATTTCAAAGCTCAGGTGATTCTTGCGCCCTGCACTCACCTGCGAAACGCTAAAGCAGCCTTTGCTGCCATCATCAAAACGTACTAGCACCGATCCACGATCTTCCGTCGTAACCGCTTTATCCTCAAATTGCACATCAGCCGTTTGCTGGCCAAACGTAGCGTTACTGGCAATGCTGGCTTTACGTACCGACCAGACGATAGCCAAATCGGCCATCACCTCGACAATACGTTTTCCAGTCACGAATTGCACCGTATCACACCAGTGCGAACCGATATCCGCTACCGCCCGCGAATCCCCACCCTGTGCGGCATCGACCCGCCAGTTGTAGTCAGTCTCCAGCAGCATCCAGTCCTGCAAATAGCTCCCCTGAACGGCAAACAGACGGCCCACGCTGCCGCTTCTGACCATACTGGCCGCCTGCTGCACCATTGCAAACTGGCGATAGACAAAGCTCACGCCGTGCACCACTCCCGCCCGTTGTGCCAGCGTTTCCAGTTCACGAGCCTCATCCGGCGTCATACACAGCGGCTTTTCTGAAAACACGTGCAGGCCCGCGCGTAAAATCTGCCGATTGATGTCGGCATGCAGATGATTCGGCGTACAGTTATGCACTACCAGCAGTCCGGGATGCGCCAGCAGCGCCTCAACGCTGCCGTACGCATGAGGAATATGAAGAGCATCTGCGCGTTCCTGGGCAACCGCCAGCGAGCTATCACAGAGCGCCACCACGTTCACACCGCCGAGTCGACGCAATGCCTCAATATGTGCAGGCCCAATAAATCCGCTGCCAATAATGCCAACCTGTATCATTTGCGTACCTCATCGCCAGCGGCGAAATCATCAAATGCGCGTGCAGAAACCGGAATAATATGGCGGCGTATAAAATCGCTCCCTTCACTCGCCCCGGTTTGCGCGTCTTTCAGGCAACACTCCCATTCCAGCACCGCCCAGCCAGGGAAATCATATTGTGTGAGCTTGCTGAAGATCGTTTTGAAATCAACCTGCCCGTCCCCCAGGGAACGGAAACGCCCGGCGCGATCGAGCCACGGCTGATAGCCGCCATAGACACCGCTGCGGCTACTGGCGTGGTACTCAGCGTCCTTGACGTGGAACGCTTTAATACGCGAGTGGTAGACATCGATAAACCCAAGGTAATCCATCTGCTGCAATAACAGATGGCTCGGGTCATAGAGAATGTTGCAGCGAGGATGATTATCAACCAGTGCCAGAAAACGCTCGAACGTCACGCCATCATGCAGATCTTCGCCGGGATGGATCTCAAAGCAAACATCCACCCCATGATGATCAAAGCGATCGAGAATCGGTCTCCAGCGACGTGCCAGCTCCAGAAAAGCCTCTTCAAAGCGCTGACGATTATGCGGTGGCCACGGATAAAAGAAAGGCCAGGCGAGCGAACCTGAAAACGTGGCATGTGCCGTCAGCCTCAGTCTTTGTGAAGCCGCAGCGGCCTGGTGTAAGGTTTCGATGGCCCACGCCTGTCTGGCCTGCGGATTAGCGCGTACAGACGGCGGAGCAAATCCGTCAAAAGCGTCATCATAAGCCGGATGGACGGCAACCAGTTGACCTTCAAGATGGGTAGATAATTCGCTAATCACTAACCCATGCCCGGCCAGCATTCCGCGAATATCATCACAATAGGCCTGACTTACAGCAGCTTGTTCGACATCAAACAGCGACTTGTGATTACACGGGATTTGTAATGCCTTATAGCCCTGCTCCGCCGCCCATTTTGCCACGCCCTCCAGGGTGTTAAATGGTGGACGCTCCCCGATAAATTGCGCCAGAAAAATGCCAGGCCCTTTGATGGTTTTCATAACCCCTCCTGAAAATTACGCCTGCTCTTTGTCGTCATACTTGAAAGAGAAAAGGAAAATCACGGCAATCACTGCGGCAGCGACTGCCGGGATCCACCAGAATGTAGTCCACGCCTGAGGCACGGTTTGCCCCGCCACCAGCCGGTTGTAAAGTGCGCCTGAAATTTGCGAACCCAGCAGCATACCGATCCCATAGGTAAACATGACGATCATGCTTTGCGCCTGACCTTTTACTTTTTCCCCGGCGATACGATCGGTGTAAATAAAGCCGACCACGAAGAAGAAGTCGTAGCACACGCCGTGCAGCAGAATGCCGAGATACAGCAGGAATCGGCCCTCTTCGCTGATGCCGAGGGCAAAGAAGGCATAACGCACGAACCAGGCGCACATCCCGATTAACAGCATGTATTTCACGCCCAAACGTCTGAACAGGAACGGGATCACCAGCATGAAGAATATTTCAGACATCTGACCAAACGACATCGCCGTACTGACGTCGCCGACGCCCGCATCAGCAAGAAACGACGCGGTATACGCGTAATAGGTTCCCAACGGTACAGAGATAAGCGTCGCGCAGAGCGAGAAGACAAAAAAGTGACGGACCTTGAGTAAGGCAAAAGCATCCGCACAAAACAGATCACGAACTTTCACCGGCAGTCCTTTCGCCGGTGCAGGCGTGTTGGGCAGCGTCAGGCTGTAGAGCGCCAGAATCACAGAGATAATCGCCGCCAGCGTAAAGATGCCGGTGGTGTCCGAAATTCCGGTTACACCGATAAAGATCCCCGCGACAATCCAGCCAATGGTGCCAAACACCCGTACCACTGGGAAGGTTTTGTCCTTATCCGACAGGCTATGAAAAGCAATATTGTTGGTAAGCGCCAGCGTTGGCATGTAGCACAACGTGTAGCCAAACAGCAGACCAATCAACAGTGCACCGTTTTGCGCCATCAATGCCTGCGGAACAAACCACAGGATTGCCGCGCCAGCAAGGTGCATCACCGCCATCACCTTTTGCGAGGCAAAAAAGCGGTCTACCAGCATCCCTAAGACGAATGGCGACAGAATAGAGGCAATGGGCCCGGCTGAAAACGCATCGCCAATCAACAGCGACATGTTGTGCTGGCTCATCACCAGCCCCAGCGTGACGGACCAACTTCCCCAGATAAAGAACTGTAAGAACATCATTAGCGACAGCCGGGGCACCAGCAGCCGGTACTGTACGCTCTGTTTTCCACTACTTTCGGTTGTTGACACCATTTTTTGCCCCACCCTTAAAAAGTAATCGATTACAAAATAGATTCAATAGAAAAGTAATCGATTACAAAATAAAGATCCTGTCAGCAGCAACAAAATTGCGAGAACGGTCACGATAAACGTTGAGTGAGGATCCGATCCCATCCTGACGATGGGATCGGTAATAACAAGATCGGTAGAAACTTAACGGGACTTACGACGCAGCAGTTTGAAGGCAACAAACAGGAACAGGATCCACACTGGCAGCAGGATAGCTGACAGGCGCATCTCATCCATCGTACACATCAGCACCAGAATCATGCCAAGGAAAGCAATACACAGGTAGTTCCCTGCCGGATATAGCAGCGCTTTAAACTGCGTGTCACGTCCCTTACGACGCATCGCCGCGCGGAATCGCAGATGTGCCAGGCAGATCATAATCCAGTTCAGCAGCAGCGTCGCCACCACCAGCGCCATCAGTAGGCTAAAGGCCTTTTGCGGCAGCACATAGTTGATGAGTACCACCAGCGACGTAATAGCACCGGAAAGGATCAGTGAGTTCACCGGTACGCCGCGACGGCTGACGCGGGTTAAGAACTTCGGCGCGTTCCCCTGAACCGAGAGACCAAATAGCATACGGCTGTTAGAGTAAACGCCGCTGTTATACACCGACAGCGAAGCCACCAGGATGACAAAGTTCAGCGCAGAAGCCACCACGTTGCTGTCAAGATTATGGAAAATCATCACGAACGGGCTGCTATTGGATTTCACTTCCACCCATGGGTACAGCGCCAACAGCACCACCAGAGAACCGATGTAAAACAGCAGAATACGGTACACCACCTGGTTTACCGCTTTCGGAATGCTTTTTTGCGGATCCTGCGCTTCTGCGGCAGTAATTCCGATAAGCTCCAGCCCGCCAAAGGAGAACATAATCACCGCCAGCGACAGAATTAATCCGTTCCAGCCGGTAGCAAAAAAGCCGTTGTAACGCCACAGGTTATCGATGCTTGCATGTTCCCCGCCGTTACCGGAAAACAGCATCCACACACCAAAACCAATCATGCCGATAATAGCCAGCACTTTAATCAGCGCGAACCAGAATTCCGTTTCGCCATACAGGCGTACGTTGACCAGATTGACGGCGTTGATGATCACGAAGAATGCCGCGGCCCAAATCCAGGTCGGGACATCTGGCAGCCAGTACTGCATATAGATCCCGGCCGCTGTCAGTTCCGCCATGCCGACCAGCACAAACATCACCCAGTAGTTCCAGCCGGAGAGAAAACCCGCGAACGGTCCCCAGTATTTATAGGCAAAATGGGCAAAGGATCCGGAAACGGGTTCTTCCACTACCATTTCGCCCAGTTGACGCATAATCAAAAAAGCGATGATCCCGGCAACACCGTAACCCAGTAACACCGCAGGTCCCGCCATCTGAATCGCCGGGCCAATGCCCAAAAACAGGCCGGTACCAATTGCACCGCCCAGTGCAATTAACTGAATATGGCGGTTTTGCAACCCCCGCTGAAGCGTCGGCTCATTCGTTGACGCGGCATCAGACACGCTGGTGTCAGATGCAGTTGACGCGTTTTTCACGCCCTTCCCCTGTGTCGTTTTTATTGAAGGGGCTTCTTTTAACATTTCAACCTGGTTGTCGCAAGGCGCAATAATCGATTGGATGCGCCGGGCTTCCTTGCCCAACGCACCGAGGCTCGGGAGAAAAATCAGAAGTCGTAACTGACGGAAACCTTCAGCGTGCGCGGCTCACCCTGGAACAGATAAGTCCCGGTATCATCAATACCTGACCAATAATTCTCGTTGGTGACGTTATCAACCCCTGCACGCAAAATCATCTGATTCTGGTTTTGATTGAGTGACATACGGTAACGCACACCTAAATCCAGTGTGGTAAAACTGTCGAGTTTCTTGGTATTTGCCGCGTTGGCATATTGAGCACCAGAATGGTTCAGCCGCGCCGTCGCGGTGAGTCCTTCAACAGGTTTAATATCATATTCAGCACCCAGCACCGCATAGAAGTCCGGTACGCCGATTGCCGTCTTACCGTCGTTGACACCGTTTTGATTTTTACTGAGCGTCGCATCCAGCCACGTTGCACTGGCATTCAGCCGCAGTCCTAACATCGGCTCACCAAAAACATTCAGCTCCACACCACGGTTACGCTGCTCGCCGTTGATTGCGTAATACCGGGTCTGGCTATCCAACTGGGCGACCGGCATTTTGATTTCAAACAGCGCCAGTGAACCGCCTACACGTCCAAAGTCTGTTTTGACCCCAACCTCATTCTGTTTTGCATGGATGATTCCGGTGCTTTGACCGTAGTTCACTGCACTGCTTGGCGCGGTGCTGCCTGGCTGTAACGATTCGGTATGGTTCGCGTATAGGGAGAGTTCCTGCCACGGCTTGTATACAACACCGTACGTCGGCATCCAGCGGCTGTCGTCAAAACTGTTCTTAACGTTTTCAGCGCCAGTTTCTTTGTTGTAATCACGCACCACGACCTTTTGGTGGCGCGCGCCGACGGTAAACAGAAGCTGATCATCAAGCACACCCAACGTATCGCTGAGTAACCACCCCTGACTACGCGTACGTCCACTGGTTAGTGGATCGCTATAGTTGCCTCCCGTCGCCGTCACCGCCGGTTTTGGTACATTCTGTGTATCGTAGATATTGACGTCCGGGCGCGCGGCACGTGACCCCATGCGCCAGGCGATTTTGTCTTCTTTAGTGACGGCGGAATAACCTACATTAACCTTATGCGACACAAAACCCGTATCAAAATTCCCGCGCAGTCCTGCCATCCCGCTGAACGCATCAATAATACGATTGGTATCAAGGCGTCCGGCTTTCGCATCACCGGCCTGGTTGTATATTTCCGGAGCGCTGTACAAGCCAATCTCATGCGCGTGCTGCGCACCTAAACCGGCATAAGCGGTCCAGTTCTCGGTCAGATCATATTCCGTGCGCGCCATCCCGAACTCATTCTCAATATCGCTATAACCCCATCTCTGGCTATAGTTGTGCGTATTTTTCGGCAGATCGGGGACAAATGGCACATAGTAAATATTGATCCCCATGTTGCCACCGTGAAACGTCTTTTTCTGATACCCAACGTCTAATGAACTGCGGAAACGGTCGCCACGGTAATCCAGTCCCAGTGATGCCAGCGTGGTACGACGTTTATCGTCGTCAACCGCCCCCTCCCCTTCACGATGCAACAGATTCACACGAGCACCGAACTGGTTATTGTCACCAAAACGGCGTCCAGCATCGAGCGACGTTCCCACCTGTGAGTCACTGGTGTAATCCATACCGAGGCGAGTGATCGGCGTATCGTCTGCATGCTTGGGTTCAAGATTAATCATTCCGCCAACGCCGCTACCGGCAGCGCCATTGAGTAATCCATTCGCGCCTTTAAAGATTTCAACACGATCGATCATCTGCGTATCCACCACCTGACGCGGCAGCACACCAGATAATCCACCAAAGGTCATATCATCGCCGTCAAGTTTCAGACCGCGAATACGGTATGTCTCTGCATAGTTACCGTAGCCTTGTACCGCCTGCACGCTCGCGTCATTGGCGACAACATCGGCAACGGTCTTAGCTTGCTGATCTTCGACCAGTTTTGAGGTGTAGCTTATAACGTTAAATGGTACATCCATGGCATTTTGCTGACCAAGCATCCCCAGCCTGCCGCCATTAGCAACCTGACCGTCGAGAAAAGCGGGCAGTAACGTATCTCCACCGGGTTTAAAATCACTTCTCTCTGCGGCCTGCACCACAATGGTCTCTTCCGCTTCCGTGGGGGTCTCAGCAGCATTCACCGTGCCGGAAAGCGCGCCAATAGTTGCGGCCAGCACAGTTTTTCTCATTAAGAGTGTGTATGTTTTAGTGTTGTCCATAGCCATGCCATTAAAAGTCTGACGACGTTGCCGGAGAGCCCCCGGCAACATGTTGTTATTATTTATTCAGATCGATACGCACCACGTTATCTGGCGCAGAGGTGGAGTGGTCTTTATTAAATTTCTGTTTCACGGTAACAAACAGGGTTTGCCCATCCGCCGAGAGCAGCAGGCTGTTAGGGTTAGGCGGTAAGTCCCAGCTTTTCTTCACGCTGTAATCGGTCGCATTCAGGCTGAGTAATTTCCCTGAATCACGCTGGGTAATATAGATTTCGTTGCGTTTTGCGTTGAATTTCACCGCCAGCGAATCGCCTACATCCAGTTTTTTCAGCAGCTTACCGGTATGGATATCCAGCACCAAGGTGGTCTTCGCTTTCGAGTTGTCGGTGACAAACAGGCGACCCGTTTGCGCGTCCTCTGCCATATTCAGCAGCAGCGCAGGTTGTTCACCCAGCGGCTGCCAGCGTTTTTCAACACGCTGGTTACGCGGGTTGATGACGAGGATTTCACCGCCGCCGTTAGCTGCATAAATTCGCTGCGTCACGTCGGAATAATGCAGTCCGGTCATCCATTTACCCGTATTTTTAATGCGGGTTTTCAGCTTCAGGGTTTCAGCGTCAACCACCCAAATCACCGCCGGATCCGCCACGGCACCAATATAGAGCAAACCGTTATGCAGCAGCACCTGGCGCGCACCATACGGGAAACCTTCTGGGTTACGTTCCGGGAACAGTACGCGATTTTTCACTTTGCCGTCAGCGGTATTCAGCGCGCTCAGGCCACCATCCAGTGAGTTGGTGACATACACTGTTTTACCGTCCGGCGAGATAGCCATACCAAAGTTTTTCATATCGGTATGACTCAAGCCGAGCGTTTTAAGCGTTTTTGGATCCAGCTTGTAAACCACGCCGCCCTGCACATCTTTAAATCCTTCGGCGCTGGCAACGTACAACGCATCTCCTGCCGGGCTAAGCGCCATTTCATATAACCCATCCGCCAGCGCGCGTTGTTGCACATCACTGACGGCAGGTTGCGCTGTTTTTTCCGTAACGCTGGCGTTGCTGGCTGGCGTGGTATGCGCCGCACAACCGCTTAACGCCGCAGCAATCAGCAATGCCAGCGCGGATGTTGTTTTTTTCATTGTCGGGATCCTTACCAGAAGTAATACAGGGAGTTAATAACAAAAGAGAATGAGAACTATACGCATTATCTTTACTGAATCAAGAATAATTACCCGAGAGTAAAAAACATGAAACAGAGGTTTGAAGATGCAGACAGGTGCGCGCGACTTCCGGTTTTTCATAATTACAGTGAATTATTCTGGACGAAAAGGCATCGCAGGCCACAGAATGCGCTTTACTGTTTTTCTAACATTTTCAAACGGGTGAACCTGTTGTACTTCAGCCACTCGTTTTTTAGTCAGGCCAGGCAACGACTGTCATGAATAAGATCATCAAACGACTGGAAATCGTCAAAAGCGCTATTGAACTGGAAGATGAGGAGATTATTTTCCAGCAGGTGGCGCATCTTAAAAATGAGCCTTTGTCAGTCGTACCTGGCACCATTGTGCAGGCGATCGAAGAACGACGCTTTAGTGATGCCCTGCGTGAAATATCGGCCTGGCTGCAATCTCAACGAGCAGTCTCTACGTGGCAGGATCCAGCCATTGCCGCCAGTAAGCTGGAACTCAAAGCGCTCGAAACACAGCTGCGTGACCTGATCGATAAGCGCAACACGCGCATTCAAATCCTCGATGATTTCAACGATCTGTATCACCTTCGTCTTGGACCGCTGATGAGCCGCATCCTCGAACTGCGTAAACAGCTCGCCGCCAGCGCCCAGCGCAAACAGGAAGCAGAGCGAAAACGCCGGGAAAAAGACTATCAATCCTGTCAGCACTATATTTCCCAGGCTGTTGATCAACTGGCCAGGCTCAAGCAGCACTGGATGAACCAGAATTCAGATTCGCGCGAATCGGTGGAAACACGCCAACGTATTCAGCAGCAAACTGAACTGATTACCGCCCTGCTGGCGGAGATTCGTGAGCTGGAAAACGACTTTTCTCGCCAGGACGACAGCGCAACCCGTCGGGCACAGGAAGAGGCCAGCCATGAATATGATGAATATCAGGAGCAGCAGCAGGATGCACAGCATCGTTTTAGCCGTGACCAGCGGCTTTCCTCTGATGAACGTAATGAGTTAAAACGCCTGTGGCGTCAGGCCAGCCGTCTTTGCCACCCGGACGTGGTAGCCGATGATCTGAAAGAGAAGGCGCATCAGATGATGGTGCAGCTTAACCAGGCGCGCCAAAATGCCGATCTTGCCACCGTCCGGGCGCTACTGACTCAATTGCAAAGCGGCCTCGAACCGATGATGGCGAGTGACCGATTGAACGATTTGCAGCATTTACGCAGCAAAATACAGCAGCTCAGAGAACAAATTAACGCGCTGCTCAAAGAGATTACCGAACTGGAAGCCGAGAACGCCTGGCGGCTTGCCACCTCCGTGACAGATAAAGAAGCCTACTTCTCCGATCAACAACGGGCGCTTACGGAAATCCGCAATACGCTGGAACAGCAGGTGCATCAGGTTGAACAGGAACTGTTGGCGGGCTAAGCCCTATCAGCAATAGCAATCAGAAAAAACAACCTCTTCAAGTGAGTTTTTAAAATTAAGCACAAAAAGCCAAAAATAGGATAATTCCCTAAAAAATTCACAACACTAAGAATTATCAACCTGAATACTCGAGTTTCAGGTCGATAACTGCAAATTTAGCGATATTTCTCTCTTCCCCTCGACGCCCCTGCTCTTTGTCCTGGTCTTGATTAAGAATTCTCCTACCAACCAGTAAGCCCATTAAGAAAAACGGGTATCCATCTGAAATATAATGTTTTTCATATAAATCCCCTCCAAAATGGATAGGAATACCCTGTCTTTATAGTAATCACTCAATCATTATTCACGCGATTCATAAGCGAAATCTATCAATCATTTACGCAGAGCTGAAATAAACGATTTATCTTAAATTTTAACAAAGTGTAATATCTACTTTAAGAATAGTTAATGATTCTAATAAATACAGAAAATATCTGTTTAATCTGGAATTAATAAGGATACGTTCACAGCACAGAACGTTATACGAGATTTAATTAACATTTCACGCGTCGCAAGAAACTCTTTTTTAACCTACAAAAAGAGGCGGCTGCTTGCACCAAAATTTCAAGGAGATCGTTATGTCAAAGGCTATTTTTTTGGGTGACTCAATTTACCCTTGGCTAGGCATGCGAGAAATCCTACGTGGCTCATCATTATATATTGATATCGCGTATTACTCCTCCCAGACGCTATCTGCTGTCAAAATGCTTCCTTATGAAACGGATTGCATCATCATTAATCCTGACAAATCAGATTTTTTAAAATATGCCAGGATTATCCGCAACATGGCTTTACGACCTGTCACCAAAATTATTGTTTTGGCAGATGAAGCTACTTTTACTCTTTTTCAAACCGTTTGTGGGAAGAACATGCTGTTTCTTGATCAAGATACCAGTCTTGATCGGCTACACCATACCGTTACACGTATCACAAAGAACAATAACCAACATAATATCAAAGCATTACAAAACAAGATCACAGCAAACGAATTCAACGTAATGATGATGCTTGCCCGAGGATGGTCACTGACACAAATCGCCGGGGCATCACAAAAAAGTGAAAAAACCATCGGGGCGTACAAAAGCAATATTGCCAGAAAACTCGGCAAAAATAACACCCGGCTCAAGTACACCATTTCCCACTATAGCCAGCCGTAACTGACTTATTTAAGGACAATTATCACGGTTATTATTTAAAAAGGTTTTCTTTCGACTCGCTTTTTAATTCCGCATCGCACGGAAGGAAACCCTATTCCCAAAAATCTATTACCGGGTAGCACATCCGCGTGCCAACCATAGCCAACAACTCAATGTATTAACACATGCATAACAGGAATGTAGACGAGGGTTATATATGAACAAAGTTTACAGCATTATTTGGAACGCGGCGCTCGGTATCTGGGTGGTCGTTTCTGAATTAACCAAAGGAAAGAAAAAAAGCAGCTCGCGTAAAACGGTTGCGGTATTGGCAGCAACGGCATTACTCAGCACCTCTCCGCTTGTTATGGCGGATGAAACTGGCGATCATGATATTTCCGTTGATTATAACAATGTTGTTATTCAACCGGGCACGAACGACGACATCCACAATGATGGCTTCCTCTACAAGAACGCCACTAACGGTGCAGTGTTAAACGTCACTGGCGCATTGCCGAAAATTGAACAAGGCCAAACCGGGCTGGTCGAATCAGCCACTATTGAGCAGTTGCTAGAGCAAAAGAAGATTACGCTCACGGCGAACATTGGGGGCGTTAGCACCCCGATTACCGAAGTTGAAGATCTGAAAAAGTATTACTTCAACCAGCCATCAACGACACCTTCGCAAGATAAAGAAATTCCTATCATCGATCCTGCATTAGAAACCCCTGCGGCTATGCAGGTCTACAACACCGATGAACTGGTTCGCTATCTGACCGAAACTCCGTTAGATGGCATAACGTTAAATACCTATGACTCAACCCTTTCTAAAATCTACAACAACTTTGGCATTGCGCAGGCCAGCGACGGTTCGACGGCCAATCTGAACATTGGTAACGATCAGAAAAATGCCCGCGATGCAGAAAACACCATCAAACTCCTTGCCAAAAATAGCGCCTTGCTTGAAGCCAGCGGTACAGGCAGCAAGGTTAACTGGATTTCCGATAACTACATCTCTTTTGGCGCCGCCCCCGTCGTCCCGAACGAAACCTTTAACGGTTCTCAGACAATGGACCAGTTCGGCAAAGTATTGACTATCGATACCTACGGATACGATAGCAACGGTGATGCAGTGAAAACCGGCACTCAGGAGTTTGATATCACCAATACTCAGGAACTGGGCGATCTTAACGACTGGCTGCTGGGCGAAAGTGATGCAACGGTTTTAAATTCGCAGGGGCAAAAGGTCAGTCAACTTCAGCTGATGCTGGATGCCAATCGCGGCACGATGTCGCTCAAAGACGTTGAAGATTGGTATGCGGATCTGATTAGCAGCGTTTTGCAATCCGATACCGTAACCGGCTCGGTTGATTGGCAATACCAGGTCTGGAAGGATGGTAAAAGCCATACCAATAACGCCACGATCGGTAATACCGAGCTGCACGCCGTATACGCGCATGGCGCGGGTGCGACCGGCACTGTGACCAAAGATTCTGTGCTGGCGGTAGATGGCAGCATTAATGGCGTGATGAAAGGCGCAGATGGCGCTGTCATTACTAACCAGGGTTCCCTCAACGCACTGCGTACTTCCACAGGCCACAGTCTGGCGATTGGTATGCTGGCGGAAAATGCTACGGCAACCAACACCGGCACCATCAACTCCGGTTTGTTCATCGATAAAGATAGACGACAGGCTGTTAATAGCTACGGCGCTATCGGTATGCAGGGCAAAGGGACCAGTACTGTCACCAACGATGGCATCATAAACCAGGCTGTCACAACAGGTAACTATGGTACCGCCTCTGCGGCCAACCCGTGGGATACCAATACCACGGTAACAACGCCAATTACGCTGGCCATTGGGATGCTGTTGTCAGGAGACTCAACCGGGGTTAACAACAAAACGATCAATGTGGTGGACGGTAACGCCAACGGCACCTCCTTCGGGAAAGGTACCGCTTATGGCGTTGAAGTGGCTGAAAATGCCAATTTCACTAACAGTACTGACGCCACGATTTATCTCGGTCGTGATGGTTCTAACACCGCACAGGATGTCGAATTGACTGGCGGCGCTAACCTCAGCGCAGGTATCCATGTGCGCGGCGCAGGGACTGTGACTAACGAAGGGAAAATTACCCTCGGAACCGGCGTACGTAACGCAGCTGGCTTACTGGTCGCTGGTGCGAGCGGGAATGTTATCAACTCCGGCGAAATCTCAGTTAATGGTGCGACATCCGGACTGTCAAACTACGGGATGTCGGTGCATAACAGCGGCGCAAATGCTGGTCAAACTATTCGTAATGACGGCCAGATTAATGTTAACGGCAAAAGTAATATTGGCATTCATGTTCGTGCAGGCAGCTCGGATGCCAAAGTCACCACCAGCCAGGCCGGTCAAATTACAGTGAACGGTGAAGGTAGTACCAACGAGCGTAACTACGCTATTTGGGTTGAAGGCTCCGCTGGAAAGCAGGCGATTGCGGATATCTCTTCCGGTATTACGCTGAAGGGCACCGGGGACATCGGGGTGCACGTTCGTGGCAGTGCGACGGCGAATATCAATAACGACAGTAGCCCTGTATTTAACAGCACCGACCAGATAGGCTACTTTTTATACGGCTCCAATGCTGTCGCTAACATTGGCAAGACGGAGATGAATGATAATGGTCAGGTTAATACCACTATCTTCCGTGTTGCTGAGGGCGCCAAATTTGCCGGTAACAGTAAGGACCCCGTGAGCGGAGCTTACTCCGATCTTAAACTATCACTCAGCGGTAACAACTCTGTTGGTGTACTGGGTACAGGGAAAGGTACTGACGTTGTCACCGGTGAAGCGACATTCAACATTGGGGGGATGGGCGCAACTGCCATTGTGATTGAAGGCGGCGCAAGCGGTAATATTAGCGATAAAACCATCATCAATTTGACCAGTGTAGGAACCACTGCCGGGATTGTTGACGGCAAGGGGCATAATTTAAACGGCTCCGAACAGGGTAAAACGGTGGAGACAACCCTCACCTCTGATGCCAGCATTACCTCTGAAACCAGCGGCAACAAGGTTATCGCCTATGTGGCGAGGAATCTGGGTAACCTGATCCTCAACACCAAATCGATTATCGATCTGGACAGCGTAAACAGCATCGGCGTTGATGTGCAAGAAGGCGGGAGCTTAACTAACAACTCTTCCAGCGCCCTGCATGTCAGCAACGGTATTGGCGTACTGGCTTCAGGTGACAGCGCCCAGATAAAAAGACTGGGCCAGGTAGCCGTTGATGATGGAACCGCAGGGGTTCTGCTGACCAATCGTGCAAGCCTGAGTATTACCGGTGATGCCGGCGATGCCATCACGACCAATGGTTCAGCAGACGGTATTCGTCTCGATACGGGAGCGGGTAAGCTGGCTGCAAAAGGTGTGACTATCAGCGCGAAAGGGACTGGTGCAGGTATTCAGAACGATGCCAACAACACCGATATCTCGCTCAATGATGTGACCATCAATGCCAACGATGGTCCGGGGATTCGGACTAGCGTGGCGCTGAACATGAACGATGGGTTGAACAACATCCTCAACGTCAACGGGAAAGGTACCGGCTTCGCTTTTGAAGAACGCAATGGCGACTCGGTAACGGGCGATCTGACCATCGGCAAAGGCTATACCATTGAGGTGCGGAACGGCGAAGGCAGCGGTATCCGCGCAAATACCAGCGGTCGTATCACCACCAATGCCGACATCAACGTGCATAGCAGCGCAGGCGGTTCGGCGATCATTGCAAAAAATATTACAGAATTGAACAA
This sequence comes from Citrobacter sp. Cpo221, assembly GCF_030332345.1. Classification (NCBI taxonomy): domain Bacteria; kingdom Pseudomonadati; phylum Pseudomonadota; class Gammaproteobacteria; order Enterobacterales; family Enterobacteriaceae; genus Citrobacter; species Citrobacter sp. Cpo221. The sequence continues at coordinate 269,147 of NZ_JAOWIA010000029.1, read as the reverse complement.
CAGCGGCAAGATTATTTCTGCCAGCACCACCTCACCGGTGATTGACGCCAGCGGCGACAGTAATAAAACCATTACCAACACGGGAACCCTGCAGGCCATCAACGACACGTCCGTGGCCATTCAGTCCGGTAAAGGTAATGACACCATTGATATCAGCGGCGGTGTAACCAGTGGCGTAATCAATACCGGCGAAGGTACGGACACCTTTAACTGGCGTAGTGGCTCCTATGCGGGTGAAGTGAATTTCGCCGGTACTGGCGGCAACAATAAAGCCAACATCGGCAATGTGACGCTGGATAAAACACGCCACGTCACTACTGAAGCAGGTAGCGGAAACGCCCTCACCTTCACAGATACAAAAGGTGCGAAGATTGGTACGCTGGCAAGCGACAATCTGACCACTGGCACCAACATCGGCACCGGCTGGGATTCGCTGACCATCAGCGGCTCAAACGCGGATGTCCGCGTCGTAGAAAACCTGACGCTGGCAAGCAAAACCATCGCCGTAAACAATGGCGCAACCCTGAGCACCGGCGACCACGTCGAGCCGACCAGTACTGCAGCAAGCATTGGCGATTACAATGTTACGACCCAGGGCGCAGGCAGCCGGGTTATCTTCGATACCCAGGGTGATGCTTCAGCGGCGCAAATTTATCGCGGTATCATCAGCGGCAACGGGAAATTTGAACGTGCAGCGGGCGGCACCACGGTCTTTACCGCCAACAATACCTATACCGGCTCTACCACTATCGCTCAAACCGGTACGCTGCAGTTGGGTGACGGTGGAAATACAGGCGAAGTCAGCGCCGTGTCGAATATTCTCGATGACGGCGTACTTATCGTTAATAGAGCTGATAAAGTTTGGCTCAACGGCGTAATCTCCGGTATCGGCGCGCTGCAGCAAATCGGCGGCGGCATTACCCGTCTGAACGGCAACAACACCTATACCGGCGACACCACCGTTACCAACGGCACGCTGCTGGTGAATGGCGATCAAAGCTTGGCTAACGGTGCCACCACCGTTAGCGGCACGTCCACACTTGGCGGTAAAGGCACTATCGGCGGCAACGTACTGATGAACGATGCCACGACCCTCAGCGCCGGTGACAGCGGTGCGGGTACGTTATCCATTAACGGTAATCTGCAGCTTGGTAGCAAAACGACTTCCGCTTTCGAACTGGGTCAGGCCTATACGCCAGGCGGCGCGCTAAACGATCTGATTAACGTCGCAGGCGATCTGCAACTGGACGGGACTCTGGATGTCACCACTTCACAGGGCGGTAACTTCGGACCGGGCGTTTACCGTATCTATAACTACGGCGGCACGCTGGATAACCAGACGCTGGAATTAGGCGCGATACCGGATAGCCAGGACAAGAGCAATATTTTTGTCCAGACCTCCATCGACAAACAGGTCAACCTGGTGAACGCCAACGGCGTTACCCTGCAGTTCTGGGACGGCGCAACCGTCAATCAGAGCCACGGCGCGTCGGGCATTGAAGGCGACAACAAAATTGACGGTGGCGATGGCAAATGGATGGCAATCGGCAGCCAGGGTGATAACAACTGGACCACCGCAACCGGTGAAGGTAACGCCCCTTGGGCACAGAAGTCCTTCGCCGTCTTCACCACCAAAGGCGGTACAGTTACCGTGGACAACGCCGCGGGAGAAGTTAACTTCTCCGGGGCACAGTTTGATGCCGATGGCTATGTCGTTAAAGGCGATGCGCTTAACGCGTATGCCACCACGGAAAACGCGACCCACGCAGGCCAGACGCCGGGAACTGGCGAACTGCTGCTGCGCGTTGGCGCCGGTGGCGCGGGGCAAAACTATACCGCGACCATTGAGTCTGTTATCCGCGAAGCCAGTACTGCTGACAAGCTGACGCTGGTGAAAACCGACCTTGGCCGTCTGATCCTCAGCGGCGATAACGAGTATCGCGGCGGCACACGCATTGATGGCGGCACGTTGCAGATCTCCTCCGACAGCAATCTCGGCCAGAGCGGAACTGACCTGGCAATCAATAACGGTTCAACGCTGCAACTGGGCGCGGACCTGACCAGCAATCGCACCATTGAGCTGGGAGCGAATGAGAACGCAGCGGTATTCGATCTCAATTCGCACCACTTCACGCCAACCGGGGAGATTACCGGCGACGGTAAACTGAAAGTCACCAGTAGCTCTAGCGATGCGGGCAGCACCTTGTCGCTCGACCGCGCAAACAGCTACAAAGGCGACACAGAAATTGCCGGTACCGGAAACGCCAACAATGTGACGGTCAACGTCAGCAAAACCGGAGCCTTTGGCAGTAATGAAAGCAGCACCGTGAACGTCAATAAGGGCGCGACGCTCAATGTCAGCGGGACAGATACCAGCCTGAAATCACTGACCATGAACATCGCCGACAGCCTGTTAACGCTGGCAGATAACGTCACCGCCGCCAGTGCAATGCTGAACCTGACGGGCACGGCGAAAGCGGTGTTAACCAACAACGCCACCGCGGGCAACGCGACGGTTAACGTGTCAAAAGACAGTACTCTGGCGCTGGAAGAAAATGCCAGCGGCGGCAATGCCACCGTGAACAACAGCGGACTGATGACCTTTGCTGACCAGGCGATGGCAGAGAACACCGTCGTTAAAAACCTGGCGGGCGGTAAGGTCGATATCAGCGCAGTCGACAGCGCAACGTCTATCGGCTCGTTGTCCGGCGCGGGTAATGTCGAACTGGGCAATAAAGAACTGTCGCTGGGTAATCTGCATCTTGATGACACCATCAGCGGCATTATCAGCGGCAACGACGGCAGCCTGGTGAAAATCGGTGACGGTACCTTAACGCTGACCGGCGACAACACGTACACCGGTACCACTGACGTCAATGAAGGCGTGCTGCTGGTCAACGGTAATCAGTCTGCGGCTACCGGCCAGGTGACGGTGAAATCCGGGGCAACGCTCGGCGGTAACGGGATTATCGGCGGCGCGGTTGATGTGCTGGACGACGGCCATATTACCGCGGGTGCAGCTATCAACAGCGTGGGTAAACTGACTACCGGTTCGCTGACGCTCAGTGATAACGCACAGCTGGATTATCAGTTTGGTCAGGCTTACACCCCGGGCGGTGCCTTCAACGACTTGATTGACGTAAACGGCGATCTGACGCTTGACGGTAAGCTCAACATTGAAACCTCACCGGGCGGCAGCTTTGATGTCGGCGTTTACCGCGTCATCAACTACACCGGCACATTGACCAATAATGTGATGGATATTGCTAACGCGCCGGAAGCGGCAGACAGCCTGTACGTGCAGACATCGGTGAAAAATCAGGTCAACCTGGTCAACCACGCCGGACTGACGCTGCGCTTCTGGGACGGCACCGGCGGTGAGAATGGCGAGCTGAAAAATAACGGCGTCATCAACGGCGGCGACGGTATCTGGCAATCCAGCCAGGGTAACGACAACTGGACTACCGATGAATCAACGCCGGAAGGCGCGCTGAACGCACCGTTTACCGATGCCGCGTTTGCCGTCTTCCAGGGTGAAGCAGGCAACGTGACCGTCGATAACAGCAAAGGCGACGTCATCATTAGCGGCGCGCAGTTCGCCACCGATGGTTATCGCGTGGGCGGCGAAGCCATTACCACCGATACGGCCAACACCCTGATTCGCGTTGGCGATGGCACAGTAGACGGCGCCAATTACACCGCGACTATCGACAGCGTTATCCGTGGTACCGGTGGCCTGAATAAAGGCGATCTCGGTACCCTCATCCTCACGGGCGACAACACCTACAGCGGCGGAACGACCATCACCTCCGGGACGCTGCAGGTAGCGGGCGATACCAACCTGGGTGCGGCAGATACGGGAATTACCTTTAATGGCGGTACGCTGAAGTATGGCGAAGCGTTTGATACTGCCCGTCAGGTGACGCTGGAATCCGGAGGCGGGACATTCGACACCAACGGGCATGACGTTTCTCTGCTGACTGAAGTCGAGGGTAACGGTCAACTGACCAAAACCGGTAAAGGCTCCCTCACCCTGACGCTGGATAACACCTACACCGGTGGCACCACCATCGAACAAGGTGTTTTACAGCTGGGTAACGGCGGTGATATCGGCAGCATTCAGGGGGATGTCGTTGATAACGGCGTACTCAACGTCAATCGTGGCGATACCCTGGCGCTGACCGGCAACATCAGTGGTAAAGGCCAGTTGCATCAGACCGGTAGCGGCATTACCGAGCTGCAAGGTGAAAACAGCTACAGCGGCGCGACGTTGATCGCCAACGGCGTGTTGCAAGCAGGTAATGCCAACACCCTGAGTGCCGCATCTCACCACTATGTGGTCGCAGACACCACGTTGAACACTCAGGGTTACAACCAAACGGTAGCAGGCCTGAGCAACGGTGGCGATGTCTCGCTCATCGGTCAGCAGACTGGCACAACCTTAACCGTCAAAGGGGATTACACCGGCGAAAAAGGGACTATCAACATGGCGGCTATCCAGAATGGTAGCGGCGCAGGCATTGCCGACCGTCTGATTATCGATGGCGGTAAAGCCAGCGGTAGCACGCTGCTGGATGTCGATGGTTCTGGTCTCGGCGCGCCGACCATTGGGGATGGTATCGAAGTGGTGACAGCGCTCAATGGCGCAACCACCACCGCACAAACGTCGCGGGATGCCTTCCATCTTGCCGCCGATCGTATGGCTGCAGGTGCGTTTGAGTACCAACTGCATGCGGGTAATGCTCAAGGCCTGGGTGAAAACTGGTATCTGAGAAGTGAATACCGTCCAGAAACCATGCTGTATTCTGGCCTCGCCAGCGTCGTACGTCAGGGTGATATTAGCCTGTTGGGTAACATGCACCAACGTATGGGTGACGAGGTTAAACCGGGCATTGATGAAGACAATCGCGCGTGGGCAAGAATGATTGGCTACTCCGGCAAAACCAAACTGGATGACGCGGCCGGTACGCAAACCAGCTCCCATACCATGGGCATTCAGGTCGGCGTTGATATGTATGCTAACGAAAGCTGGAAAGCCGGGATGTATACCAGCATCCTTGATATCGACAGCAACGTAAAAGGCACGAAGACAGGCAGCGATGGCAAAGGCGGTAACATCGACGACAACGCATTTTACGTCGGCGGCTATGCTACCTGGTTCTCGGGTGACGGTATGTATGTTGATAACGTCCTGCAGTACGGTAACCATAAATCCCGCCTGGAGGCGACCGGTAACAACGGCTCGTATACGGTCAGAGGCAACACGCTGACGGCGTCGACAGAGGTAGGTAAATCGTTCCGTTTAGGTGCCAGCGCATGGAGTCTGGAACCTCAGGCTCAGTTGATCTACCAGTACAGCGACTTTGATAACAGCACGCTGGATGGTGTGACCCCAACGAAAGTGAAAATGGATACCGCGGATTCCTTTACCGCGCGTCTGGGCGTGCGTCTGGTCGCTGACTATGACACCAACCATGGCAAATTCCAGCCGTACGGCAGGGTTAACGTCTGGCAGGGTCTGGGTTCAAAAGACAAAACGCACTTTAGCAATGCGGTAGCCACCACCACGCTGGAATCTTCACAGCAGTACTCCAGCACTGAAGTTGCAGCCGGCCTGTCATGGTCCATCGACAGAAACCTGCAGGTCTACGGTGAGCTGGGTACGCAATTCAGCAACGGCGACAGTAAATCGCAGGTAGAAGCGCCGGTCAATGCCTCTATCGGCTTTAAGAAATCGTTCTAAGCAGACATAACTCACCAGCCCCCTGTTCTGCAGGGGGCTTTTTTTTGCCGTTCAGGGCCGCCTGATGCGCTACGCTTATCAGGCCTGCAGACTTAACAGCAACGCGGAACAACCAAGGGGGTTGGGAAACGTGAAAAGGAGGGATTAACGATTATATTGTGCTAAGAGTGAAGGGATCTCTTCTGCCAGCACCGGGGGAGAAATGAAAAAGCCTTGAATTTTGTCACAACCAATCTGCATCAACCGCTCCAGTTGGGACTGGGTTTCCACCCCTTCGGCAAGAACTTCAATGCCAAAATTATGCGCCAGGGAAATAATACCCTCAACAATCTTTGTTGATCGGGTGTCGGGCTCAATACCGGTGACAAATTCCTTATCAATTTTTAAGGTATCAAAAGGATATTTCAACAGGTAATTAAGATTAGCATGACCGGTTCCAAAATCATCAAGCGCAAGCTTGACCCCTATCGCCTTTAATTCCGTCATATTTTTAGCCGCAATCTGGCTGTCACACAGCGGTGACGTTTCCGTGACCTCTATTTGGCATCGATGGACCGGCAATCCGGAAGTGGCAAGATTTTGTCTGACGCGTTGGGGTAACAGAGGATCGCAGAATTCAAGCGCGGAAATATTGACGGATAATACAATGGGGTCAGGCCAGGAAGTTGCAACATCCCACGGAGAGTGAGTAACCATATCTTCAATGGAAATAATATTGCCGCTATCTTCCAGTAAGGTAATAAAAACATCGGGAGAGATCATACCCATCTGAGGACTATTCCAACGCATTAATGCTTCAAATCCGCTTATACGCTGAGCATGCAAGTTGAAAATAGGTTGATAAACCATATAAAGTTGACTGGTATTCAAAGCCTTTTCAAGCGCAGTTAGCACCTCATTGGAATTAAACATTCCCCTCTCCCTCTACAAATCATAAAATTAAAAACCAGTCAAAATCACTCCCGAATTGTATCTACTATTAGGTGTATCACATCAGAAAAGAATGGTCAGGTTAGGGTAAAAAAGACATACGATGGGTAAATCTGACAATTAACTTATTTAAATCAGAGGTATTGATCAGGCCAAGCTTGGCGACGACTCTCATCTTATGTGCCTGAATCGTTTTATAGTTCAGGCTAACTAACTCAGAAATTTCTTTGGCTGTATAACCACTTACCAGTAAGTTCAGGATCTGCTGTTCTCTTTCGGTTAATCTCTTCTGCGAACGATACAGTCGGGGGTTCCATTTCCCGACTGATAATGTCGCCAATTGACCAAAATCACGCAGTGAAGATTTTTCAGTCAAAACTATTGTTTTTTCGACATATAATAACTCTACGCATAATTTCGCCACCAAACTATCAGCAACAATCACCACGACGTTATTATAAAATTTGAATCGGTTTTTATTCAAAAACTGAACAATGTCTGAACACGCTTGTTCATTATCAATGATATTAAAAACCATGGTTTGATGCTGGCATAATGATGACTGATGCAACATATCCTCAAACTGGAATGTTTGTATCGGTACATGTTTGCTGGTCAGGTAGGCAAACATACCATTGCCCACAAAATTATCACTGCCACACATCAACATCCTGTTCACCGTTCCTTATAAGCTTCTAATCTTGTTACTCATTAAAAATTTAATAATGATTTTCTCGACTTCAGTCTCTTCACGACGATTTTTAAAGTCGAACTCACATGAAATCTGATGACAGGAATACAACTGATTATCCTCATCAAATTCATTGATCGGGACGACATCGATCACTTTTAAGTCCAGTTGTAAACTGCCAAAGGTATCGAAATCCAGAGATGCATTTTTAATCGCCGCATCTTTATAAAGAAAACGGGCGTTTACATCTTTAACGATTAACGCACAACCCCCTGCGAGATATTTTTAATCTTGAGAGAGTAGTTTTCTCCATTTTTGTAACGACCAAAACAGAAAAAGTCATAACCCTTCAGGAATGAAAAACGCTGATTTTGTCTCTGCTGGGCAAAGAAAATCATATCCGGGATGAAGTAGGATAATCCTGCTTCCGCACCTGCTGACGAGGTTTGTTCGAACCTGGCACTAAATTTTACAATCCCGCTTTCGCTGTGCAGGATAAAGTATTGGACCTTTTCAGGAACAATATCTCCGTGTCCGGAGATGACAAACCGTTCGAAATCAACCTTCTCTAACTGCGTGATAACGCTACTGTCTCCACACAGGATTTCCAGTTTCGTTTTCTTATGAAGCTCTTCACGAAGGATAGCGATGATTTCAAACTTGTCTTCCTTTGCTAAGCCAAAGCTCATTCTAAAACCCTTATTTCCATATTTAAGATATGTCCCGCCTTTGGTTACTCACAAAACGCGAGATCAGCATCCACCCCTGGTGCTTAATTACCATAGTGGATTCCATGTCAAACAGTTGGTTAAAAATTAAGTTTTTAACTATCTTTAGTCATTTATTGATACGTAAAAACATTTAATCAGGATTAATTCTAGCTTAAGACATGCCTAAAACCACGCGAACTTGTTGATTAACTATAACAAAAATGAATAACAAGCTTTTTTGAGATATGATTTTGAGATAACAAATAGCAAGAATTGTACAGAAAAAAATAGAGAAAAATGGAGCTTTTATGGCCGGAAGACTACGCAGTATGCGGGTTGCCGCGCTTTCACAGGAAGGAGGAAAAATGCTTACAGCACTATATCATTAATCAGGGAAATAGAACTGATTAGTTATTCTTCTAAACTGAATAATCTTATATTTACAATAAATTTCCCTTAAGGCAGAAAAAAAGCCAGCATCCTGCTGGCCCGGTAAGTACCGAATCGAACTATAGTGGCTTACTATCTTACAGAGGGCACAACGTTAAAAATTCAATACTGCTGCTTAATTATTGATCGGGATGAATCTGCGATGATCATCACTGCTCCCGCCAACATTAACGTGTCTTTCAACACCAACCGTCCGGCGCCTGACAAGTACGGAAATCCGTAGTGTAAATCACCCAGTGGCATTACCCATGCCTCTGGTGTGGTTATTAAAAATGATAAGGTAACAATTGGTGTGGCAAATGCCAGAACGCCGCCAATTAATCCCAACCAACGGCTAACAGGATTAGCCAGCACCAGCAAAGCGATAAGAACTTCGACTACGCCCAGGCCATTTGAGAACGTATACGTGTTATTCGCCGTCTGCCATTCACGAGCCTGCGGTTTGAATTCACCTTCGTGGGTTAAATGTTGTTTGTATTCTTCTGGATGCTCATAAAAAAATGACATTACCGGACTATTGGCGACAAACGGCGTAATGCTGTCGGCTTCGTAAGGTACAAATTTTAATAAACCAATCCAGATAAAAACAATCGCGATACTCAAGCGAATCAAGGTTAATCCAACCCTATCGCCTTTGCCCAATATACGAAGATACTTTTCCATCCCGGCTCTCCTCACTTGTACAAAATTGCCGTTGCGTGAGTGCTGCTATCAATGCGCATTGAGGTAATTTTCCAGGAAGTCGCATTCTTTTCCTGCGCCAGTTTCGCAATGGCATCTTCCACCACGGAAGGAGAGCCAGACACGGCTGATACGCTAATGTGGGCAACCTCTGTTTGCGCTAACGCGGAAAATGTCACCGGAGCAGTCAGTAACGCAGTCATTAGTAACGTAGATTTAAACATGTTCATTTCTATTTCCATTAACGAGTTATTTCAGTGGGAATATAATAAAACATGTCACTTTATTTTATTCCATCCGTAACGCCAGAATAACTGTCAATTAGTATCAGGAATATAAAAAACAAATAAAAAAAAGCCCCACACGGGTGGGGCAAATATGCAGACTACGCTATTATCATTTAATGAGAGAAAAGAGATCGTTTAGTGATTCGCTCATGCTTGGATGGGTAAATATTTGGTCACGCAATGTGGTATAAGGTAACCCTGCATCCATAACCGTCTTGATGATATTAATCATTTCATGAGAATCCACACACAACAGCGATACGCCTAATATTTGTTTCGTTTCACTATCCACCACCGCTTTAAGAACACCACGCGTATCATTCATCACCCGCGCTCGCGGGATAGCCGCTACCGGCAACGTCACGACTTGCACCGCCGCACCGCTGGCGCGAGCCTGTTCTTCAGTCATTCCGACGCGGGAAAGCGGCGGCGTCATAAAGACGGAATACGGTACGTTTTGACGATCGCCCGTGTTACGTAACCCCTCGCCTAGCAGGTTGTCACGCACAATACGGAAGTCATCCAGCGAGATATAGGTAAATTGTAATCCACCAGTGACATCGCCCATTGCCCAAATGTTATCTGCCGATGTACGCAAATATTTATTCACAACAATGGCACCACGATCGTTTACATCCACACCCGCTTTCTGCAATTGCAGGTTTTCTGTCGCCGGTTTGCGACCTGATGCTACCAACAGCGCATCCACCGTCTGGGCCCCCTCCGGCATGTGCAGCTGTACTGCACCATCATGAGAGGAGACCGACTGCACGTTGGCATTGAGGATCAGCTCGACGCCTTTGTCGCGTAAAATGTTGGCGATAGCGTCAGCAATATCCCGGTCTTCACGAGGCAAAAACTGCGGAGCTGCTTCATAAATAGTGACTTTGCTACCAAAGTTGGCAAACATTGATGCGAATTCAACGCCGATATACCCACCGCCCAAAATGCCCAGACGCTCTGGACGTTGCGTCAAATTCAACAGCCCGGTGCTGTCAAATACGCCAGGTGTCGTGGTTAATCCCTCAACGTTTGGAATCGTTGACTGGGCGCCAGTATTAATAAAGATTTTCTCGCCGCTCAGCTCAATCTCGCCTGTTGACTGCACGACTCGCACAGTATGGTTATCAACGAATTCAGCACGACCTTCAATCACATCCACGTTTTCCAGATCGGCAAGATTATGGAAATTTTTATCGCGCAGAAAACTGACAACAGAGGCCTTGCGTTGCATTGCTTCGGTAAAGTCATGCTGAAGTTCAGCATCATGTACCAGGGTTTTGGTTGGGATACAGCCGATATTGATGCATGTCCCGCCATACATGGTGTTTGACTGTTCAATAATCGCTACCCGCCAACCCGTTTTGGCCAGTGTTGCCGCCAGCGTTTTACCCGCTTTGCCAAATCCAATAATAATCGCCTGATACTGATTCATGCTGTCTCTCCGCCAAGTCACTGTTCGTTTGATGAACTGAAATATAGCTCTAACTCTGCCTGAACAATGTATCCACAACTCGCCGATAACTGTCAGATCGTCTAAATTAGCCTTAAAGATGACTAACATTTCTAGAATGAATCATTACACTAACACTTTGAAGGTATTAATATAATAATGAAATAAAGAGATAGTAGCGTTTCAATAAACGACAACAAAAAAATGTTCAGGAGTCTCCATGGATGCCCTTAGCCGATTACTGATGCTTAACGACCCACAAGGCTCAATTGACCAAAACTGCCTACTGAGCAGGGACTGGCAACTGCCGCACGCAGCAGGTGAATTGTCCATTATCCGCTGGCATACGGTCACACAAGGTGCAGCCCAACTGGACATGCCCGATGGGACATCTTTTACTCTGCGGCCCGGTACTATCGTGATCCTGCCGCAAAACTCCGCACATCGGCTCTGCCAGTCTGGCGATGAACAAACACACATTGTTTGTGGCAGCCTTCGATTGCACGCTTCCTCACGCTATTTTTTAACTGCGTTACCGGAAGTATTGGTTCTGGCACCTGATGAAAATAGCCCTGTCAGCCATTGGCTCAAGGCCATGATTGCTTTGATGCAACAGGAATCCATGAGTACTCTGCCAGGTTCCAGTGTAGTCTGCAGTCAACAATGCGCCACACTGTTCGCCTTAGCCGTTCGCGAATGGTTAACCAAGGCGACCCCCGTTCAAAACGTGTTGAATCTACTGCTTCATCCCAAACTAGGGGCTGTCGTCTTCATGATGCTGGAGTCCCCGGCGTTTGCCTGGACCGTCGAAGAACTGGCGAAACGTGCGCATATGTCGCGGGCCAGCTTCGCGCAGCTATTTCGTGAAGTCTCAAACTCCACGCCGCTCGCAGTATTAACCACTTTACGCCTGCAATTCGCTGCCCAGATGCTGTCACGTGGGTCGCAGCCATTGGTTGTGGTGGCCGAGTCGGTGGGCTACGCCAGCGAATCGTCATTCCATAAAGTCTTTTTACGAGAATTTGGCTGTACGCCGGGCGAGTACCGCAAACGCGTGAAGGCACTGGAGGTATAACGCAGCGCCTGCTTCGGCGACCAAACCGACGCAGGCGAGCGTTTCAAAGCATTACTTTTGGCTACGGTGTCTGTGCAGCCACATCAGCTTATACGCAGCCGGAATAATGAATAGCGACAGCAATGGCGCGGTGATCATGCCGCCAATCATCGGCGCGGCGATGCGGCTCATGACTTCTGAGCCTGCTCCCGTCCCCCACAAGATAGGTAACAGACCCGCGATAATCACCGCCACGGTCATCGCTTTTGGCCGCACGCGCAGCACGGCACCGTGATATAACGCTTCATCCAGCTTGTCCGCCGTAAAGGTTTGCGGATTTTCCAGCGCGGGTTCGGCTTCAATAGCGTGGCGCAAGTACATCAGCATCACCACGCCAAACTCCGCAGCAACACCTGCCAGGGCGATAAATCCGGTCCCTGTTGCGACCGACATATGGAAACCCATCCAGTAAAGGAACCAGATGCCGCCCACCAGCGCAAAAGGCACACTGGTGATAATCAGCAGCGCTTCGCCAAAGCGACGGAAGGCCAGATAAAGCAAGACGAAGATAATCATCAGCGTCATTGGCACCATCAACTTGAGCTTATGGCTGGCGCGCTCAAGCAGCTCGAATTGCCCCGAAAACGCCACGCTGGTCCCCGGCTTTAACTGGACCTTTTCAGCAATAGCCTTTTTCAGATCGTTCACCACTGAGACCATGTCACGATCTCGGGCGTCGATGTAAATCCAACTGGTTGGTCGCGCATCTTCGGTTTTCAGCATCGAAGGCCCCGAAACCACCGTCACATCGGCGACATCCGCCAGCGTAATTTGCTGTTTCATGGGCGTCAGAATCGGCAGATTACTCAATGCTTCCGGGCTATCACGATAGCTCTGCGCATAGCGCAGGTTGATAGGATAGCGTGCAATCCCTTCCACCGTTTCGCCCACCATTGCCCCTCCTACCGCTGAAGTGACAAACAGCTGCACTGCACCTACGGTCATGCCGTACCGGGCCGCTTTTTCACGATTGATATCTACGTTGAGATAGCGTCCGCCCACCAGACGCTCGGCCAGCGCCGAAGAGACACCCGGCACGGTTCTGGCCACCTCTTCAATTTGCTCCGCCGTGGCGTCGATATCTGCCAGAACATTACCCGACACCTTAATGCCAATTGGGCTTTTGATCCCCGTAGAGAGCATGTCGATACGGTTACGAATCGGCGGAACCCACAGATTCGCCAACCCCGGCAAGCGTACGGTTTTGTCCAGCTCGGCGATGATTTTGTCCATCGTCATCCCCGGACGCCACTGGTCCTGCGGCTTCAGTTGGATCGTCGTTTCAACCATTTCCAGCGGCGCGGAGTCTGTTGCGGTTTCTGCCTTACCGGTTTTACCAAACACGCGTGCCACTTCAGGAATGGTCATGATCAGCTTGTCGGTTTTTTGCAGCATGTCCGCTGCCTGCGCCGCTGAGATCCCCGGCAATGTCGAAGGCATATACAGCAGATCACCTTCGTTAATCTGCGGCAGGAATTCACCACCGACTTTATTCAGCGGGTAGACAACCGTCAGTATTGAAAGCACCGCCACCAGAATGGTGGTCTTGGGCCAGTGCAACACCTTCAGCAACAACGGATGGTAAATACGGATCAGAAAACGGTTAAGCGGGTTGCTGCTTTCGGCCGGTATTTTTCCACGGATCCAGAATCCCATCAGGATCGGAATAACCACAATCGCCAGAAATGCCGCGCCTGCCATGGCATACGTTTTGGTGAACGCCAGCGGGCCAAACAGTCGCCCTTCTTGCCCCTCAAGCGTGAAAATGGGGATAAACGACAACGTGATGATCAACAGGCTGATGAACAATGCCGGGCCGACTTCTACCGAGGCGTCAGTAATAACCTTCCAGCGCGTTGCGTTATCGAGCTTTTCATTCGGATGATGATGCCCCCACTCTTCCAGCCGCTTATGGGCGTTTTCAATCATCACGATTGCGGCATCAACCATCGCCCCGACGGCAATGGCAATTCCCCCTAGCGACATGATGTTGGCGTTCAACCCCTGGAAATGCATCACGATAAACGCGATACACAGCCCCAGCGGCAGGGAAATAATCGCCACCAGCGCCGAACGCAGATGCCACAGGAACAACGCGCACACCAGCGCCACGACGATAAACTCTTCCAGCAGCTTGTAGCTGAGGTTATCAATGGCGCGATCGATGAGCTGACTGCGATCGTATGTTGTAACTACCTCTACGCCTTCCGGCAGGCTGCTTTTCAGCGTATCGAGCTTGGCTTTAACGGCAGAGATCACCTCACGCGCATTTTTACCGGAACGCAGGATAACCACCCCGCCCGCGACTTCGCCTTCGCCATTCAGTTCGGCGATCCCACGGCGCATTTCCGGCCCAATCTGTACGCGCGCCACATCGCGCAGGTAAACAGGTACACCGTCGGCCCCTGTTTTCAGGACGATGTTATTGAAATCATCAAGCGTTTGCAGATATCCACTGGCACGGACCATATATTCCGCTTCGGCCATCTCAACAGATGAGCCGCCCGCTTCCTGATTCGACGTATCCAGCGCCGATTTCACATCCGCCAGGCTGATGCCATATTGCGTCAGCTTCATCGGATCGATAACGACCTGATACTGTTTAACCACGCCGCCTACCGAGGCGACTTCCGCCACGTTAGGAATCGTTTTTAACTCATACTTTAAAAACCAGTCCTGAAGAGAACGTAATTCCGCCAGATCATGTTTCCCGCTGCGATCCACCAGCGCATACTCAAATATCCAGCCGACGCCCGTAGCGTCCGGTCCCATTTCCGCGCTAACGCCAGCCGGTAATTTTCCCTGAACCTGGTTGAGGTACTCCAGTACGCGCGAGCGCGCCCAGTAAGGATCGGTACCATCTTCGAAAATGACGTATACGTAAGAGTCGCCAAACTGCGAGAAACCGCGCACCGTCTTCGCGCCCGGAACCGACAGCATGGTGGTGGTCAGCGGGTAGGTCACCTGGTTTTCAACAAGTTGCGGCGCCTGACCCGGATAGCTGGTTTTGACGATCACCTGAACATCAGAGAGATCGGGCAGCGCATCAACCGGCGTATTGATGATGGTCCAGGTTCCCCAGACGCTGAGAAACAGCGCCCCCATCATCACCAGAAAACGGTTTGCCACCGAACGACGGATAATCCATTCAATCATTTATCATGTCCTCAGTGTGAATGGGTTGCCTGGGCTGGCATGGCGGCTGCGTCTTGCGTCTTACTGTACTGGGCGCGCATACGGTCCAGTGCGCCAGAGATATTCGCTTCGGAATCAATCAGGAACAGGCCACTGGACACCACTTTTTCGCCTTCGGTCAGGCCGGAGCGGATAGCCGTCAGCCCCTGAGATTCATGGAATACCGCAACCTGTTTCGGCACAAATCGGCCTTCGTTATCAACGGTGATTACCCGCTGCTCGGTACCCGTATCAATCAGCGCTTTAGACGGGATCAGCAGCATTGGCTCGCTTTGTGTTTTCAGTTGCAGGTAAGCATTCATCCCAGGCTTGAGCGCCTCATCGGGGTTATCAACCTGCAAACGGATTTGCAACGTCCGCGTGGTCGCATCAACGCTTGGTAAGATACTCCACTTGCTGATGGTGAAAGGCTTATCCGGCCAGGCGGGCACGGTGATGGTAAATTGCGAGGCATCTTTAATCAGCCAGGCGATTGATTCCGGAACCGACGCGCTGACCCATACCGGGTCCATACCCTGAATTTTCGCGACCACATTGTCTTTAGAAATGTTCATACCGGTACGCAAATCGAATGCGGTGATCACCCCATCGATAGGGGCTTTCAGGGTAAAGCGGGTCTGAATTTTACGCGTCGATTTTAAGCGCTGAATATCCGCTTCAGGCATTCCAGCCAGACGTAATCTCTCCAGAATCCCTTCCACCTGCGTCGCGCTACCTCCCGTTTCCCGCAGCAATAAATATTCACTCTGCGCCTCAACCCAATCAGGAATAGTCAGGTCGATCAGCGGCGAACCCTGCTTAATTTTGTCCCCCACTGTCAGCGGGTAAACCTTCTCGATAAAGCCCGCAGAACGTGCCTGAACAATAACAAACTGGTATTCGTTATAACTAACGTTGGCCGGGAAAGTTTGCGCGTAGTGCAGTGGTCCACGACGCACTGGCTCTGTTTTCAGCCCCAGGTTCTGGGTCTGTGTAGGATCGATGCGCACGCCTGGTGATGACGCGTTCGCGGTCTCTTCATCGGCATATTTCGGGATCAGATCCATATCCATAAACGGCGATTTACCCGGTTTATCGAAGCGCGTGTTCGGATACATGGGGTCATACCAGAACAACACTTTTCTGGCTTCTTTTTGCTGAACTGGCCCGGCTACAGACGATATTTTTGCCGATGAATAATAAGTATAAACACCGACAGAAATAATCCCGCCGGCAATCATGCTACCGAGAATAAGCGCGGTATTTTTAATATTTAAAGACGCCATAGTGATTTCCATTGCGCGATAGTCTCGCCCGCGTTCGCAAAAACCCGGGCAAGAATAAAAGAGACCAGCGAGAACGTTATTTACTGATGTGAATATCGCGTAACACAGAGAGATTTCCCTGCTGAACAAACGTAAACGCGACTTTATCGCCAGGCTTAATATCATCAGCCTTCGTATCAGCAACCAGCGTAAAGCGCATCGTCATGGCCGGCCAGTTCACCGCTGGAATAGGGTCATGTTTGATCGTGATTTTTTTACTCTCCATATCAACAGCTTCAATCACCCCGGTAGCACTAATGAGTTGTTCCTGTTGAGCCGCTGGCTGCATATTCATCATCTCGCCATGCTGATTTTCATTGGCCTGGGCGTTAAACATAACCACAGAGAAAAGGCTAAACAGTACGGCTTTGGCGGTAGTATTCATACATCATGCTCCTGAAAAGTTAATATTAAGGATTACTCCACCCAACCGCCGCCTAAGGCAGCAAACAGTTTAATTTCATTAACCTGTTGGGCGTAATTAAGATCGAGCAGCGATTGCCGCGTAGCGAATAAAGAACGTTCTGCGTCTAATACTTCGATATAGCTAACTGCACCATTCTGATAAAGCGCTCTGGCGCGCTGTAGTGTGATTTGCAATGAATCCAGGTAACGCTGCTGCCCGCTAATTTGATCGGCAATGCTTTGGCGCAACACCAGTGCATCCGCCACTTCTTTAAATGCGTTCTGAATTTTCTGTTCGTAATTCACTACCGACTGTTGCTGGCGAATTTCTGCCAGGTCGAGATTGGACTGATTACGTCCGGCGTTGAAGATTGGAAGATCTATTTTGGGGACAAAATTCCACATGCCGCTGGAGGCATTAAATAAATTGGAAAGATCGCTACTGCTACTGGACACGGAACTGGTCAAGGTTATAGACGGAAAAAATGCCGCCCGCGCAGCACCGATATTGGCATTTGCCGCCAATAATCCGTGCTCAGCTTCCATAATATCCGGGCGCTGCAACAGTATTTGCGATGAAAGCGATGGCGGCAGCGTTACCGGTTTAAGATCCCCACGGCTGCGCGCCTGGTCATCGGGTAATTTCCCGTATGTACCCAGCAACAGTTGCAGCGCGTTATTGGCCTGTGCCAACTCACCTTTACGCTTGGCAATTTCGCTACGCGTACTTTCAATCACACCGCGCGCTTGTTCCAACGCCAGTACGTTGGTGCTACCGGTTATCAGTTGCTTCTCTACAAAAGCGTAAGAGCGCTGATAGTTTTGCAGCGTTTCTTCGGCAACTTGCAACTGCGCGTAAGCGAGGCGCTGGTTGAAATAACTTTGCGACACGTTGGAAATTAATAAGATATGCACCGCCCGACGCGCCTCTTCGCTGGCGAAGAAGTTCTGCCGTTCGGCTTCACTCATATTTTTAAGTCGCCCAAAGAAATCCAGGTCGAAACTAAGATTGAGTCCAGCTTCGAATTCACGATCGGTGCTGCTATCACCTTTTAATTTACCGCTGTAGGTACCGCTGGAGCCTGCCGTGATTTGCGGATAACGGTCAGCGTCCGTGACGCCATACTGCGCTCGCGCTTCCTGAACCTTCAGCGTCGCCATGCGTAAATCGCGGTTATTGATCAGCGCCTCACCAATCAACGCCTTCACCTGGTCGTCAACAAAAAAGGTTCGCCACCCCGTGTCCTGGTATTCACCAGGAGCCGACACCAGGGAATTCTGGCTTAAAGAAAATTGCTGTGGCACCGGCAAAGCGGGGCGCTGATAGTCCGGCGCCAATGAACAACCAGCGAGCACGAATATAGCGCTGAGAGTAAGAAGCTTAAATTTGCTCATAGTTCTTCTCGTCCTGACCGGACTGATGTCCCTAAAATAAGTAGGAATTTATAGTCTTGTACTTTAACGAAGTGACTCTGTTTAACCGGTGACAGGAAAATGACAAAACTGTCATTTTCCTAATAACAGATTGCTATCCGATCCCGCTTCCCTAGAATTGAAAGTCCGCACAACCTGTGCGAGAAGGAGAATGCGATGAAGGTTTTGATAGTCGAAGATGAGAAAAAAACCGGTGAATACCTGACAAAAGGCCTGACGGAAGCGGGTTTTGTCGTGGATTTAGCGGATAACGGCCTGAACGGGTATCACCTGGCGATGACCGGCGATTACGACCTGCTCATACTCGACATCATGCTGCCGGATGTAAACGGCTGGGATATCGTGCGGATGCTGCGTTCCGCCAACAAAGGAATGCCCATTCTTCTCCTCACCGCACTGGGTACCATTGAGCATCGGGTTAAAGGTCTGGAATTGGGTGCTGATGATTACCTGGTTAAACCGTTTGCCTTCGCCGAACTGCTGGCACGGGTCAGAACGTTGCTACGTCGAGGCGCTGCGGTGATTGTCGAAAGCCAGTTTCAGGTCGCGGATTTAATGGTCGATCTGGTCAGCAGGAAAGTCACCCGCAGCGGTACGCGCATCACCCTGACCAGCAAAGAGTTTACGCTGCTTGAGTTTTTCCTGCGCCATCAGGGGGAAGTTTTACCCCGCTCACTGATCGCCTCCCAGGTCTGGGATATGAATTTTGACAGCGATACTAATGCTATCGACGTCGCTGTTAAGCGTCTGCGCGCCAAAATTGATAACGATTTTGAGCCGAAACTGATTCAGACCGTGCGCGGTGTGGGATATATGCTTGAGGTTCCTGATGACCAGTAAACGATGGCGGCGCCCTTTTTCACTGGCGACACGACTGACCTTTTTTATCAGCCTGGCGACAATTGCTTCATTTTTCGCCTTTGCATGGATAATGATCCACTCCGTGAAAGTCCACTTCGCCGAGCAGGACATCAACGATTTACAAGAGATTAGCGCCACGCTTGAGAGGATTATTAACCAACCCAACGAGCCAGAATCACGCCGCCTGGAAACGCTAAAAAATGTGGTGGAGGGTTATTCGAACGTCATTATTTCTCTGGAAGATAGCAACCAGAAGGCCATTTTCCATTCGCCCAATGCGCCGGATCTTCGGCAGTTTATCGCCAGTGCAAGGCCCGATAAAAATGCTCATGCCAGCGATGTTTTTATTATCTCAGGCCCCACACTGCAAACCTCCAAACATATCCACGGACAGAAAACATCGTCTAACTGGCGAATGATTCGCCTGCCGGTAGGACAACTTGCCGATGGAAAACCAGCGTATACGCTGTATCTGGCATTATCGATCGACTTTCATCTGCACTATATTAACGATCTGAAAAACAAGCTGATTATGACAGCATCGCTGATTAGCATGATGATTGTTTTTATCGTGTTGTTCGCCGTATACAAAGGTCATGAACCGATTCGTAACGTCAGTCGTCGCATCCAAAATATCACCTCGAAAGATCTCGATGTACGCCTCGATCCGCAAGCGGTTCCTATTGAACTGGAACAGCTGGTGAGTTCGTTTAATCACATGATCGAACGCATCGAGGACGTATTTAAACGCCAGTCGAACTTCTCAGCGGATATTGCCCATGAGATCCGCACGCCAATAACTAACCTCGTCACTCAAACGGAGATTGCGCTCAGCCAGACCCGCAGCCAAAAAGAGCTGGAAGATGTGCTGTATTCTAATCTCGAAGAGTTTGGCCGTATGTCGAAGATGGTGAGTGATATGCTGTTTCTGGCGCAGGCGGATAACAATCAGCTGATCCCAGAAAAAAAAGCGCTCAATCTGGCTGATGAGGTCGGTAAAGTATTCGACTTTTTCGAAGCCTGGGCTGAAGAGCGTGAGGTTGGTTTACGTTTTGAAGGACGTGCATGCTGGGTTTCTGGCGACCCATTAATGTTACGCCGTGCAATGAGTAATCTGCTGTCAAATGCCATGCGCTATACGCCAAAAGGCGAGTCGGTAACCGTGCGGGTGAAAGAGGCGGATGGCCAGGTGCAGATAGTCGTTGAGAATCCCGGAAACCCCATTCCCCCGCAACATCTTCCGCGACTCTTTGATCGCTTTTATCGAGTGGACCCTTCACGACAACGTAAGGGCGAAGGCAGCGGCATTGGTCTGGCGATTGTGAAATCGATTGTGACTGCCCATCAAGGAAAAGTCTCGGTGACTTCCGACCCTCATGCCACTCGCTTTATTCTGACGCTGCCCAAGCACGCGATGTAATTTATGGTGATGACGCTTATACCCGTCATCACCTGTTGTCTGACACAACCGTCATAATCCTGTCACGCCACTGACAGCCCCTATTAATTATACTTTCTTCCGTAAACCCAAACAGGAGAAATATGATGAATAAGATGTCCTCTTTTTTAGCTATCGCGTTTTTTATTTCAGCTGGCGTTAATGCGGCAGAAACACCCAAAATGCATCAGCAGGCCGCAATGGCTCATGAAATGATGAATAACAGCGACGCTCCTGCACATCAACAAATGGCACAAGCACACGCCGCGCAGGCAAATAATTCATCGTCAACATCAACCAATGCGCAATCATTTTCACAAATGAATGAACATGAAAAAGCGATGGTTGTTCACCAGTCAGTCAACAACAGCCATTCGTTTGCTCATGAGGTACAGGCTGAACAGCATCGTGCACAGATCTCCACTCAAGGGTAAAGACAAACTGTATTGACGACGATATCCATTAATAGGCTAAGTTTGAATATTGTGGACTACTCTCCCCACGCGGGTCTGTTTATAGACAAGCCCGCATCCTTGTTCACTGTTAATGTCAATATTAATAATTCATTAAATCCTTCATCTAAAAGTAACCACCTCTTAGTTCTCTATCCAAATTGTACAAAACAAGTAAATAAGCTGCTTATTATGTTGCGTATTACAACATTCATCACCTAATACTAATTATAAATTAGGATTCCCCCTGATATGCGTCGTTAATATTTAATGGGAGACTGCCGTCGTCATAAACATGACAGCCAAAAAGTTCGTATTCCTATAAATAAGCTTAATGATGATAGTGAGTGAAAAATGAATAAACGTCTGCTGACCCTCCTGGTCCTTGGCCTGACAACGGCCACAACGGCATGTGCAATTACCCCGGCAATGCAGAAAAAGTATGAACGTTCAGGTTGTACGCAAATGAGCGAACTCAATGGCTGTGATGTGAATAAATCCTATCAGTGGAACCGCGATCATGGCTTTATCGAGAACGATAACAGCCAGCAGAATCGTCATCATCGCCATGGTGAAGAGCAGCAAAATACCGCAGACCGGGATAACCACGATAATGCCGGTATTGATGGCAAATTCAGCGGAAATTACGTAGCCAAATTTGCCAATGGTCAACGCAGCGTTGATATTCACGTGGAAGATTCCGGCGTTTACGTCAATGGTAATGAAGTGCGTGACGTAAATACCTATAAGGATACGATGACCTTCCGTGTCGGCTATGCCACCTATACGATTAAAACAAATGGTCACGGTAGCTGGAATGACAGCGATGCAGGAAACGCAGGCAAAATTGTGCGTGAATGACGGATAACGTTAAAGAGCGCTGAGATCACAGCGCTCTCAAAACCGATGCATTACAATATGCCGTTTTAATACGGGAGTCAGGCATGGCTTTAACCCTCACGGTGCTGCTTGAAAACCGACGCGCTGCTGGCGCTGGAAAATCATTACTGGCCAAGCCTGGATTAAGTCTGTTAGTTCAGGATGAAACAACCACAATATTGTTTGATACCGGGCCGGATGGCAGCTTCATGCACAACGCTACGCAAATGGGCGTAGACCTGACCCAATTAACCGCCGTAGTACTTTCGCACGGTCATTATGATCACTGCGGCGGCGTGCCGTGGCTTGCGGATAACAGCCGTATCATTTGCCATCCTCAACTGGCCTGCGAGCGTTACGCATCGATAACGGTTGCGGGAATACCACGAAAAATTAAAAAACTCTCGCGAGATAACAACTACTCTCGATTCATAATGGAATACACCCGCGAGCCGCTGGCTATCAGCGATCGCTTTTTGTGGTCCGGAGAAATTAGCGTCCCCACGCCACAGTCCTATGGCGTGATTAGCGAGAAAAAACTCCAGCCAGATTACATCAGTGACGAAGGCGTATTGATCTATAAATCTGCACGCGAGTTAGTCATCATTACCGGTTGCGGGCATCGGGGAATAGAAAACATCGTACGCCATTGCCAGAAAATCACCGGGGTTAACAAAATTTATGCCCTCGTCGGTGGGTTTCATTTACGTGCAGCCTCCCCCGCTAAGCTATGGCGGACCCGACAATTTATTAAGCAACAACACCCCGAAAAACTGCTTGGCTGTCATTGCACCGGTTCGTGGGGGCGATTGTGGCTACCGCGAACTGACGCCCCGGCAACGGGAGATGTGATTGAGCTGGCTGAGTAACAACAGTAAAGCGTTGCCCAAACAGCAATAAAAAACGGGAGCCTTACGGCCCCCGTTTATCAGTCATCATTACATGGTGACAATTGCTGGTTCATCAAAGACGGTGAGTTTTGGCGCTTCACCGGTGTATTTTTCTGCGTATACCAGGCTGGTATTCCCGGCACAACCATTCGCCAGTCTTGAAGTCGGGATATCCGCCGTCAGCACGTTCGCACCGCCATTTTTACAGATACCGTTTTCAATATCCGGCCATGCGCCTTCATGAATACAGATGATGCCCGGTTTGATGCCGTCGCTGACATGCGCCCCAACCAGAACCTGTCCGCGAGCATTCCATACGCGGACCAGATCGCCCTCGGCAATCCCTCTGGCTTTTGCGTCATCCGGATGAATCGTCACCGGTTCACGATTGGCAATCGCGTATTCTTTACGCAGCGACGCGTAGTTCAGCTGGCTATGCAGACGATGTGCCGGGTGCGCCGTCAGTAGCTGCAGCTGATCTTTATCCGCAGTTCCTTTCCATTCATCCGGTTCAATCCAGGACGCATGCGGCGGACAGTCTTTATACTGATAGCCTTCAATCGTTTTCGAGTAGATTTCTATCTTGCCGCTCGGCGTTCCGAGTGCGTTCATCACCGGATCGCTGCGGAAATCCGCGTAGCGCACATATTTGTTATTCTTTTCATTCTCACGCATTTCGATCAGTTTATTCTGCTGCCAGAACGCGTTGAACTGAGGCATGGCGACACGCTGGGCGCGGGCGGCTTTTTGCGCGACGTCATAGAACTGCTTCAGCCACGCCATTTCGTCTTTGCCTTCGGTGTAGACAGCTTTCCCCCCCGGCTTGAGCATCTCAGCCAGATCGGCAAAGACGTCAAAATCACTACGCGCTTCAAACTGCGGCTCAATGACCTGCTTCATCGGTACCAGATGCTGGTTACTGTAATCACCGGTCATGGTCAGATCGTTACGCTCAAACGAGGTGGTGATTGGCAGAACGATATCGGCGTGTTTGGCCGCAGCGGTCCAGTAGCATTCAGAGATGACAACCAGTTCAGGCTTCTGCCAGGCTTTGATTAAGCGGTTGGTATCCTGATGATGGGTAAAGTTAGCGCCGCCCGCCCACCAGATCATTTTGATATCCGGGAAGGTTTGCTCTTTACCGTTATGTTGATATTTGCCGCCTGGGTTTTCCAGCGCCTCGACAATTCGCGCTACCGGCAGGCTGGTCACCGCATCGGAAACCGCCCAGTCATTACCTGCCGATGACCCACCCTCAATTTTGGCGGAGATCGCCGGTAAGACCCCACCGGTGCGCGTTGGGTTACCGCCGTTGGAATAGTGATAAGAGAACCCGAAGCCGCCGCCTTCGGTACCAATTTGCCCCAGCATCGCCGCCAGAGTCACCAGCATCCAGTGTTTTTGCTCACCGTATTGCTGGCGCTGAATCCCCCAACCTGCCATGAGCATGGTTTTGTTGCTGGAGAAAATTTCCGCCAGCTTTTCCAGTTGCTCAGCAGGCACGCCACACACGCCAGATGCCCACTCGGCGGTTTTCTCTACTTTATCGCTCTTGCCGAGCAGGTACTCTTCAAACTGCGGATATCCGGTGGTGTATTTTTCCAGGAAGGCTTTGTCGTGAAGGTTTTTCTTCACCAGCGTATGGGCTATCCCTAACATCATTGCCACATCGGTCCCCATATGTGGCGCAATCCAGGTCGCGTTATCACCAAAGAACTCGATAGTTTCAGAACGCATCGGATCGATGGCGATGACGCTTTTCCCTGATTTCTTCAGCAGATTAAAGTATTCAATCCCTTGTTCATCCGTGCTGCTCCAGGCAATCTTAAGGGTGTTGAGCGGATTCATCCCCCACAGCACCACGACCTGACTGTGCTCAAGCACCATCGGCCAGGTGGTTTGCTGCTCATAAACCTCAACCGATCCCACAACGTATGGCATGATCACCTGCGCGGCACCGGTTGAATAATCTCCGGTATGCCCGGCGTAGCCACCGGCCATGCTCATATAGCGTTGCAGTAAGGTTTGCGCCTTATGCAGAACGCCGCTGGATCGCCAGCCATAAGAACCGGCAAATATCGAAGCGGGACCATAGCTGCTGCGGATCCGGCTGTGCTGTTCATGAATGAGCTTCAGCGCTTGCTCCCAGCTAACCCGCACGAAAGGATCGTTACCGCGTTTGCCATCCGCTTTACCCGGGTTTTCCAGATAGCTTTTGCGCACCATCGGATACTTAACGCGGATATTGGTATGAACCTGATCTGGCGCGGTTTGCTGTAATGAGTTCGGCACCGTTTTCAGCAACGCACCTTTTGAGGAAACCACTTTTCCGTCTTTTACTTCCACGTATACCGCACCCCAACGTGCTGCCGTCAGGATTGCCCCGCCATTCTGGCCTTCGGCCCAGGCTGGCATTGGGATCACCGAAGAAATCGCCATTGTCCCGGTTGCCACGCCAGCCGTCTTAATAAAGTCACGTCTTGTGAGTTTCATGATTTCTCCTGATTGATCGCTTATTTATTCATGTCTTTAGCGTTGTACTGGAAGTAACGGCTCAGGATATCCAGTTCGGTTTCACTGATATTGGTGCGAGCCCCCATCCCTTTGGCTACTGAAGGCCAGGCGTTGAGCGTGAAATGATTCGCCGGAATTGGCGCATGACAGCCTGCGCAGTACACATTGTCGAGTTTGCGCGCGTAATCCCACATAGGTTCACGGCTGGCGAGAGCGGAACCACTCCATTCCCCTTGCAGCACGACATCTCGCCACGCATTGCCGTAATCATCCTTTTTCCAGTTGGAGAGGATCTTCAGCGACTGTTGACCTTTTTCACTCAGGCTGGCGAGAATCAAACGCT
Source organism: Citrobacter sp. Cpo221 (assembly GCF_030332345.1). Lineage (NCBI taxonomy): Bacteria > Pseudomonadati > Pseudomonadota > Gammaproteobacteria > Enterobacterales > Enterobacteriaceae > Citrobacter > Citrobacter sp. Cpo221. The sequence goes on along the minus strand of NZ_JAOWIA010000029.1, from coordinate 243,373 downwards.
GCCCTGCTGCGTAGTAAATAACCTGTTCACTTCCTTGCATCTGGCTACCGCGAATCTCGACCAATCGCGTGTTGTCCGTTGTTTTCAGGACCTGCATTTTGGTTGCCGGGTAAACGGTTCCCAGATCGCCCAACGCGGTGTTGCTTACAGCATAAAGTTCAGTTGCTGAAGCTGGGGTGGAGGCTGACTGCGCTTCAAGCCCTTTAAGCGCGCTGTCATCCATTTTTATTTCAGGTGGGAAATGGGCGACGCCTTTATGGCAATCAATACAGGTTTGCTTTTCCGCGATGCCCATTTTGTGCATCTTCTGAGCATCCGCGCTTTGTGCGGCAAGATCCATGGCGTCCATACTGTGGCAGCTACGGCAGGTCGCAGAATCATTAGCCTTGAGCTGTGCCCAAACGGTTTGCGCCATCTCCAGACGGTGTTCTTCAAATTTTTCCGGGGTATCGATTTTTTTGGTTATGAACTGATGATAAACATCTTTTGAGGCCCGCAGCTTAGCCACCAGAAAATCCAGACCGCCCTCCGGGATATGACAGTCCGCGCATTCTGCGCGAATGCCTTTCTGATTCTGGAAGTGAACCGAGCCGGTATATTCCTCATAAGGTGCCTGCATCGTATGGCACGACAAACAAAATTCCGTGCTCGAGGTTTTGTGCAATGTCCATTGCCCAGCCAACACAATAATAGCCCCAAGAGCAATGCACAGCAGCATCGTCCATAGGATAGTTTTATTTATTTTTCTCATCTTTTATTTCCATCAGACGAATACCCTTTTAGGGGTAGACAATAAATATACTAAAGCAGCTACTTATTGATATTCATCAAGCGAAGAGAGAAATAAGAATCAGCTAACGGGTAAGTTTGAAGGGGCTCGCATAATTAATGAGAACGAAATGTAAATATCAAATTCCGTTTAAAATCAGAATTTTAATCTCAACCTACGGTTTAATTAACTATTAATTATGGAAATATAAGAATAAAAATCCAATAATTACTGAGGTGCGTTAAAATTCATCCCTTAGCGACACTCGTTATATAATAAAATATACAATGAAAAGACATGAAAATGAATCCTTTTCTATTTCGAGATGACAAGCATTTACGAAGAGACTTCCCTTTTAGTTTTTGCTCAGATATATATTCACGATAAGACTTGCGGCGCACACCTTTCATTGACGTACATTTTATGCATGCAATCTTGATCTGGTCACTTATTATACAGAGACGACTTTCGCTACACTCAGAGTAGAGGTAAACAAACAGGAGGTAGTGAATATGTATCGCTCAATTCTGGTGCCCATTGATATCTCTGAAACCGATTTAACTCGTCATGTTGTTCCGCAGGTCCAGGCGCATGCCAAAACCGCGAAGGTTCACTTTTTAGCCGTTATTCCTACCGTTCCGTTCTATGCCTCGCTGGGGCTGGCCTACTCTACCGAATTTCCGGACAGAAGTGGTTTGCAGGCCAAGGCCAGCGAAAAACTCGAAGAGATTATTAAGCAGTTCAATATTCCTGCGGGCAGGAGTCAGACTCACATCGTTTACGGCCCACCAAAAGATCAGATCCTCAAGGTGGCGGAAGCGGTGGACGCCGAGCTTATTGTCATTGCCTCACATAAGCCCGGTTTTAGCACGTATTTGCTGGGGTCAACGGCGGCAGCCGTAGTCCGCCACGCGAAATGCCCGGTGCTGGTTGTGCGGTGATAGGGTTAAAACGGGAGCGAATGTGCTCCCGTTTTTCTGTGGCTCAGGCCATCACTCAGTTCTGATGATCCAGCCTGACAAATGCCAGCAGCAGCTGGCTCAACGCACCGTAGAAACCAAAGTCATCATATCTGCGGCATTTAGTGGTGAACTCCGGTAACCAGCGTAACAGCCCCGCCAGCGTTTCTCTGCGCAACGCATCAATACGCTGACGGCTAACCCCTGGCTCACCAAGAGAAAAATGCAGATGACTCAGCAGTTCGATAAAAATCGCCAGATGATCGGCTGATTCGCTAAACGTATCGCTTACCTGCATGCCCGCATCAGATAACAGTTGTTTAATGACCCCGTAGTTTGGCCCTTCTTCAAGATGAGCCGATGCGTAGGGTAACGCTGCGTGTTTATCCGACATCAGGAACAGGCTGCAAAAATCAGCCGCCAGTTCCAGAGTAGCGTCTTCACGGACCTTGAGCGCGGCAATTTTCGCTTCCAGTTGAAGAACCTGCGCCTCAAGCAGCGGCTCGCCTTTGAGCACCGCGAACCACTCAGCCATTTCGCTGGACTGCAATTGCGCTAATCCTTCACCGTCACGCTCCTGGGAAAACATTTGCGCCAGCCAGGCATAAACGCAGGCCATCTGTTCTGTTGTCAGGGAGGTGTCTTTTATCATGACTTCACCTGCTCAGCCGGGACATATTCACACTGCGCCACCATTTTTATTGGGCCGCTGAACGCCGTCACGTTATCCACTTTGCCGGTATACTTCTCAATTTCCACCAGCGTAGTATGCGCACTGGTCGCCTGCGCCAGCTGAGACGTGCCGATATCCAGGGTTAACACGTTCGGATTGCCATATTTACACAGCGCTCCGATTTCTCCACCGTTATCAGGATCGTACCAGGCACCTTCATGGATGCGCGCCACGCCCGGCGAGTAGAGATCGGAGACAACCGCGCCGGCCAGCACTTGTCCACGCGCGTTAAATACACGAACTATATCGCCGTTGCGGATCCCCCTGGCGCTGGCATCCTGCGGATTAATAAACACCGGCTCTTTGCCACCTACCGCGTAATGCTTACGCAGCGCTTCGGACTCGCAGAGCTGTGAATGCAAACGGAAATCCGGGTGGACGGATTGCAGATGCAGCGGCCAACGTTGCGATCCAGGCCCACCGTGTGAACGTTCGATTTTCTCAAACCACATCGGATGTCCCTGGCAATCGTCATATTGCATATCGGCAATAGTTTTCGAATAGATCTCGATCAAACCGCTCGGCGTCCCCAGAGGTTCAAGGTCAGGATCTTCGCGGAAGGCCTGATGGCGGACAAACATCTGCGGATGTTCGAATTCAACGTACTCTTGCTGATTCCAGAAAACGTCGAAAGCCGGAAGATGAACACCGCGTCCCTTCCCTTGCTGGCTTCCTTCCTGCCAGATGCGCTTCAACCAACCCATCTCATCCAGCCCTTCTGTGAACGCTTCTTCACGGTTAAAGCGGCGGCAAAGATCGCGGAAAATATCGAAATCATTACGCGCTTCAAACTGCGGCTGCACCAGCTGCTTCATAGCGATAATGCCGCGGTTGGAGTGGTTGCCATACTGGTCAAGATCGTTACGTTCAAACTGGGTCGTCGCCGGCAATACGATGTCAGCGAACCGACAGGTCGACGTCCACTGATTGTCGATGGCGATAACGGTTTCCAGCTTACGCCAGCCCTCAATAATACGGTTGATCTGCTGGTGACGATGGAACGGGTTGGTCCCGGCAAAAACGCACATCTTCAACGGTGGCAGCTTGACGGTTTTACCGTTCCAGTTAATGCTCTTGCCCGGCTCCAGAATCGCATCGATAAAACGCGCGATCGGGATGGTACTGCTGTAGCCCTTATAATCGGTACTGTCATGTACCGGTGGAACGGTGGTGGAACCAGAAAATCCGCTCAGGATAACGCCTTTACGCCCTGGGGTGCCCGCGCCGTTGTAGTGCCAGCCAAAGCCAAATCCTCCCCCGGGTAAGCCAATTTGCCCAAGCATTGAGGCCAGCACCACGATCATCCACGCCCACTGTTCCCCGTGCTGCATACGCTGCACGCACCAGCCGGCAATAATTTGCGTTCTGCCGCCCGCCATCTGCCGTGCCAGTTCACGGATTGTCTCAGCATCAATCCCGCAGATTTTTTCCGCCCACTGGGCATCTTTAGGCTGTCCGTCACTTTCTCCCAGCAGATAAGGCCGAAATTGCTCAAACCCAACGCAGTAGTTCTCGAGGAAATGCTTATCGTAGAGCTTCTCGGTATACAGCGTGTGTGCCAGCGCCAGCTGTAGCGGTACATCAGCCTGCGGATTCACGGCGATGTGCTTAACCTTGTCGCGGCCCAGGTAGTCATGAGTCGAGGTGACGACCGGGTCAACGCTGATGACCGAAATCTCGCCCCGTGCCACTTTTTCCTTCAGTTGCTCGTAGTATTCGTAGACATCATGATCCGGACACCACCAGTTCGCCTGCTGGTTTTTGATGAGATCAGAACCCCACAGCACAATGGTTTTGCTGTTTTCGAGTACCAGTGGCCAGGAGGTTTGCTGCTCATAGACCTCCATTGATCCCACCACACGTGGCAGAATGACCTGAGCGGCACCGGTGGAATAGTCGCCCCCCGTACTCACGCTGTTGCCATGCAGCGCAATGGCACGCGCCAGCATCCCGGAAGCATTGTGGAACATCCCGGTCGATTGCCAGCCGCTGGCCGTTAGCAGCGCGCTCGGACCATAAGTCTTCTGAATGCGCTCCAGTTCCTGATAGAAGAAATCCAGCGCTTCATCCCACGAAACGCGCACAAAGCGGTTATCTCCACGTTGCGAGGTATCGCTCTGATGGCGTTTACGCAACCAGTCCACGCGAACCATCGGGTAGCGAATACGCGCTCCACCATGTACGTGATCCGGGAGTCCGGCGATCATTTTTGACGGGTATTTATCGCGCTCGAACGGCCTGGCCTCAATGAAACGACCGTCAACCACGGTGGCACGAATGGCCCCCCAGTGAGAACCGGTCAGAATCCCCTCTTTGACGCCTGCCCCCTGCACCTCTGCGGCATTAGCGCTACGCGGCGTGAGCAGCGAAGGCCCTAACATGCCTGCTACGGTCAAGCCGCCCAGTTGCAGCAAAAAACGTCGGCGCGATGCCTGAAAGAGATCGTTATTTTTCATTGCTTTCTCCCTTATCGCCATGCGGCTTATCCGTAGTGTCAGAGGCATTCATTTGCAGATATTTCAGCAAGGTACGTTCTTCACGTTTATCCAGACTGGTAAATCCAATCATGCCGTTCAACGTGCCAATCCAACCGTTAGCATCAAAGTGTTCTTTCTCTGGTGCGCCGTGGCATTGGTTACAGGTTCCGTTATAGAGTGAGTCGGCATAAGCCCAGATCGGTTTGATGTCGTTGACCATATCGCCCTTCTGCATCCAGGCAGTGGCCTGCAATTTACTCCATGGCGTATTCGTTTCCGCAACGGTGGTTTGCTCCAGCGTCTTCACGTGCTGCTGGATGTCGCCACGAATGGAAGCCACAAAAATGCGCTTGCCCGGCAGTTGCGCCAACACGCGCTGACGCCCATTACTCTCGGTCCAGCCGACAATTTCAATTTGCAGCCAGTCACCATCACGCTTTAACACTTTCACTTCAGAAGCGGGCAGCAGTGAGCCTGCAGGTTCTTTATCACCTTTGGCGGCATAAATAGGTTTGATGTCCAGAGAGTAGAGCGTCTCGCCATCGTCGTTCGCCCTGGCGCGTAACTCATCAAACTGCTTGCGGAAACCGCTGCTCATATCGGGAAGCTGGTGTGCAATACCTTTATGGCAGTCGATACAGGATTGGTTGTCCTTGGCCGCAATCTTCATCTGGCGCGCAGCTTCAGGATGTTGTTTAGCGTGGTCCATCGCATCATAGTCATGACAAGAACGACAGGTCGCGGAGTTGTTCTCCTTCATTCGCGCCCATTCGCGCTCCGCCAGCTCAGCGCGTTTGGCTTCGAATTTCTCTGGAGTATCAATAGAGTGGGCAACAAAGGTTTGGTAAATATCGTTGCTGGCCTCCAGCTTACGTTTCACCATGCCTGGAATATCGGATGGAATGTGGCAGTCATGACATTCTGCGCGTACCCCGGAGGCATTCTGAAAATGTGCAGACTGTTTATATTCTTCGTAAACCGGCTGCATACTGTGGCAGCTCACGCAAAACTCGGTAGAACTGGTTAATTTAATACCAACGTGCGGCAAGACGATCAGCGCAATACCGACCACAATCCCGATAACGACCAGCGCCAACACTGACCAACGTGCGCTCGGTCTGAGCAGCGCCCTCCATAGTTTCCGCATAATAGCCCCTGTAATCTTATGGTTTAGTTACAGAGGATCTTATTTCTCAAATGTGAACAGCAACACTGGTCAGGATGAATGGCTTACGGCACAATGTGAACAGATATGAACAGAAAGAGAACGCCATCAGGATGCCGCATCACATTGTCATTGTTGAAGATGAACCGGTCACCCAGGCACGGTTACAGGCTTATTTTGAACAGGAAGGTTATCATGTCTCTGTTACCGCCAGCGGAGCTGGTCTGCGTGAAATCATGTCACAACATCCTGTCGATCTCATTCTGTTGGATATCAACCTCCCGGACGAAAATGGCTTAATGCTGACCCGCGCCCTGCGCGAACGCTCAACGGTGGGGATCATTCTGGTGACAGGTCGTAGCGATCAAATTGACCGGATCGTTGGCCTGGAAATGGGCGCTGATGATTATGTCACCAAGCCGCTGGAGCTACGTGAACTGGTGGTTCGGGTTAAAAATTTGCTCTGGCGTATCGATCTTGCCCGCCAGGCACAGCCGGAAACCAAAGATAACTGCTATCAGTTTGCCGGATACTGTCTGAATGTCTCCCGGCATACCCTGGAGCTGGACGATGAGACGATCAAACTCACCCGCGCCGAGTATGAAATGCTGGTCGCCTTTGTCACCAATCCGGGGGAAATTCTCAGCCGCGAACGTTTACTGCGTATGCTTTCGGCACGACGGGTAGACAATCCAGACTTACGCACCGTGGATGTGCTGATCCGCCGTTTGCGCCACAAGCTACGGGCTGATTTACTGGTGACGCAGCACGGCGAAGGTTATTTTTTAGCGGCCGACGTGTACTGATACAGATAAATCGGACGGAACCCGCCAGGAGACAGCGAGCGCTGAACATGCTGGCTGTCGGCATTTTTCGGGGTGAGCACCAGGATCGGCGGACTGATATTTTCCGGTACCGGTTGCCCTTGTAGCACCCTGATCGCCTGTTGAATCGCCAGTTCACCTTGCCAGACCATCTGATCGCTGGCAGCCATAATGATTCTTTCGCGTTTAAGTCCACGATACACCTGATGCGACAGGTAAAAAGAGACCACGGTTAGCGGCGTCCCCGGATTCCGCTTCTCTCCCATCGCTGCTTCCGCAGCAATTGCCGTACCGGCAACCACATCGACCTCCGGGTGACGCTCAAGCATCTCCTGTAACAGGTTGCGCTGAACTTCAATATCATTATCCCCCAACGCCACATCCACGATGTGCACCTGACTACCGGCAAGCGCCTGACGGAATCCTGCCACCATTTCGCGGCTGCCTCCGGCGTCATCAGGTCCTGGCAATAACAAAACCTTTAACGGTTTGCCACCGCTCCACTTGACCAGATAGCGGCCCGGCTGATACCCCATCTGGAACCACGGAACGCCGACCCGTGCTTTCACCGTCGGATCGTGTATCGCATTCACTACCTCAATGACCGGCAACGCGCCCACCTGCGCTCGTAAATCCGGAAAAGTCGTCGTGCTGCTGCTCAGCAATATGGCATCTGCTCCCCATTGCTGACACTGGGCGATTTGTGTTTTTTGCGTGGTGAACTGGCGATACCCTCCCGCCTCTAACACCTTCAGACTTACTCCGTATTTTCTCGCCGCCTCAAGCATGCCGTAATTCACTGAAAGCCAATAGGAGTCTTTCAGGCTGGGATACAGCGCGCACAGTTTCCAGACTTTGTTTGCAGTAACGTCCGATTGCAGTTCCGGGACTGCCTGCTGCATATCCTGCCAGCGCAGCAATGCGGCTCCAGCCGCATGACTCAAACCGGGAAAAATCGTGATTAACAGGAAAACCAATACGCGCATGATAGCCTCAACATTGATAAGGCTTTATCCTAGTTGCTTTCCTCTTTTGGACTCAACCTTTTTAAACTGTGGCGACCAGACAGTGAATTTATCTCTGACTAAACGACTGTGGATAGGCTTTGCGCTGATGGCGGCACTGACTCTCATCAGTACGCTGACAGGCTGGTATAACCTGCGTTTTGTCAGCAAGGTTGAGCAGGCCAATACCCAGGCGCTAATTCCAACCATGGATATGGCGCGCCAGCTCAGCGAAGCCAGCGCCTGGGAACTGTTTTCCGCACAAAATCTGACCACCGCAGACAATGAAAATATGTGGCTGGCTCAGGGGAGAATGTTAACCGCCCAGAGCCTGAAAATAACCACATTACTCAAAACCCTTCGTGAACAGGGCTTTGATACTTCTGCTATTGAACAGCAGGAGAAAGAAATCGCCCGATCGTTAAGCCACCAGGGGGAGATGGTTGGCGAACGCCTGAAATTACGCGCTCAACAGCAACAACTCAGCCAGCAAATTATTGAGGCCACCGCTGACGTTGCCGAAATGGCACGCGGACAGGCCAGTAATGCCGCCACATCGGCAGGTGCGACACAGGCCAGCATTTACGATTTGATTGAGAGCCATCAGGGGCAGGCCGCTGAACACGCGCTGGACAGGCTCATCGATATCGATCTGGAATATTATAACCAGATGAATGAACTGCGCCTGAGTGCGCTACGCGTGCAGCAAATGGTCATGAATCTGGGGAATAACCAGGCGCAGAATAACCTCGCTGCGCTGGAAAACCAGTTGAATGCCGCCGTCAGAGTACTTCAGCGCCGACAAATACGTATTGAAGATCCCGTGGTGCGCACTCAGGTGGCCAACACCGTCAATACGATTAGCCGTTATGTTGAGCTGCTGTCCCTGTATCGCCAGGATAATGACATCACGACCCAATTGCAGATCTTATCGCAGAATAATATCGAGCAATTTACCCGTTTCAGTAGCGAAGTCAGCCAGTTGGTGGAAACCATCGGCCAGCGTAATCAAAGTGGACTGGCGCATCTCAAACAGACCAGCCAGCGCGGGCAACACTTGCTGCTGCTGTTAGGTGGCGTGTCATTATGTTTGCTGATTCTTATACTTTGGCGTGTGGTTTATCGCTCAGTCACTCGACCACTGGCACAGCAAACCCAGGCGTTACAGCGTCTGCTGGAGGGGGATATTGACTCCCCATTCCCGGAAACCGCAGGCGTTCGTGAACTGGATACTATCGGGCGGTTGATGGATGCCTTTCGCGGCAACGTTCACGCCCTCAATAGCCATCGCGAACATCTGGCCGCACAGGTTAAAGCTCGCACCGCCGAACTGCGTTCTATGGTATCTGAACACCGACAGGCCCGTGCAGAAGCTGAAAAAGCTAACCAGGCAAAATCGGCGTTTCTTGCCGCCATGAGCCATGAAATACGCACCCCGCTGTATGGTATCCTCGGCACTGCGCAGTTGCTCTCAGACAATCCCGTCCTGGCACAACATCGGGAAAATCTACGCGCAATCACCGACTCGGGCGAGTCTTTGCTGACCATCCTCAACGATATCCTGGACTATTCCGCCATCGAAGCCGGTGGAAAAAATGTGGCAATAGGCGATGAGCCTTTTGAACCCAAACCCTTGCTGGAAAGTACGATTCAACTCATGAACAGCCGCGTTGCTGGTCGCCCGGTCGTGCTGGTTGCGGATTTTGCCGATGACGTTCCCGCTTCCCTGCGTGGCGATCCGCGCCGCATCCGGCAAATCATTACTAATTTATTAAACAACGCACTACGCTTTACCGATCGGGGACACATCATCCTGCATAGCCGATGTGAGGGCAAAAACTGGTACATCGAGGTTGAAGATACGGGATGTGGAATTGACCCTGCCCGCCAGCACGATATTTTTCAGCCGTTTGTTCAGGTAAGCAGTAAACGAGGTGGAACCGGACTCGGACTAACCATCAGCGCCAGTCTCGCCCAGGCAATGCAGGGAGAGCTGAGCGTCACCAGTACGCCAGGAGTCGGAAGCTGCTTTCGTTTGCGTTTGCCATTACGGGCTGGCGCGATGCCGGTAGCGAAATCCGTTCCGCGGGCCATATCGTTACAGGGTTTACGCTTACTGCTTATTGAGGATAATCCCCTCACGCAGCGCATCAGCGCAGAAATGCTCACGCTCAATGGCGCACAGGTTACTGCTGCCAGCAGTGCCGCTGAGGCGCTAAAAATATTGCAGGAAGATACACGCTACGATGCTGCTCTGGTTGATTTCGATCTTCCTGATATCGACGGGATCACGCTGGCACAGCAGTTAGCCCACGACTATCCGGCACTTAGCCTGATCGGCTTTAGCGCGCACGTCATCGACGAAACGCTAAGCCAAAGAACCAGCACCCTGTTCCTTGGCATTATTCAAAAACCAGTCCCCCGGGATGAACTCAGTCGACTTATTACGCATTATCTGCATGGTAGTGCGACTCCCCCGCTTGCATCAGAAAATGACAACAAACGGTTAGATTTTCAGCAGTTGGCTGGAGATATCCAGGTTATGGGATGGCAAAAGGTGCACGAATGGTTAGCGCTCTTTAAGCAACACACTCTTCCTGTATTAGATGAGATTGACGCTGCCCGCGCAGCACATGACGATGAGCGGATAAAACGTCTGACGCATCAGCTAAAAAGCAGCTGCGCCAGCATGGGAATGCGCTCAGCCAGCACGATGTGTGCAGCACTTGAACAGCAGCCGTTGGGTGATTTTTCACTCAGAGAGGAGATCCAACAAAGTCTTTATGAGGTAGAACGTTGGCTGGAAAAAGAAAAATTGTCCCGCGCTAAGATAACGACATCCTTTTGGGGTTGATTGAATGACCTCAGTAAAGGCATTATGAATGTCTGCTGTGCATGGCATGGTCCCCCCGTTCTCAATTGTATATACATGCAGAACATTTAATCGTCGGTGTCGATCAAGTGCAAATAGGATGCTAAACTCCTGGCGCGCCCATATAGCGCCCTATTTTTATGAGTTAAAATTTGCCGTTTCACACATGCGGGTAAGCTAACTTTTTGGGACAGTGCTTTCTGGGTAACAGGCAGGCTTTTGCGGACTTGATGACATGGTTACCTCTTTCATCGAGCAAAGTGATAAGGATTCCTTGTCACTTTCGGTAATGCGGGAACCAAATGTTCATTATATTGCTTTAAGGATTATGGTATATTAGGTATGGCAGATTATTTATTATGACCTATCTTATTATTTTATTTTTGCTATGTACTGCACTCCACATGAGTGCTATAAAATGGATGAAATGCAATATCACATCGCCATTGTCATTAACACTTTTTTCTTGGTATTCAATGGCATTTGTTGGGATGTTATCTTATGATAGTTTTGATTCTTTCAGATCAGCTACCTTTTACTGCCTTTTGACATGGATTTTGATATGTTCGTTTGCATACGCAGCCATGGAAATGGCACAACCTAATAAATCAAAGAAGTATGATTCTGAACCGCGAAGAGTTTGTTCAAAATATTCATTATTAGTAATCCCTGCATGCATAATTACCGCATATGAGATTTATAAAGTTGGCTCAAACGGCCCTGTAAACTTTCTACTTAATCTTCGCCTTGCAAATATTGAGGAAGACTATCAATATACAACATTTACCTATATGCCGATGTTCTACCCTATAATAATGGCTATGTTTGCGTCAGTATGCATACACAAATCCAGACTTATAGAGAAAGTATCTATTTGCACCTGGCTTATTCTTTTTGCGCTTGGCACGATGGGTAAATTTGCAGTTATAACACCAATCTTAATGTTTGTTACTATTTATGAAATGAGATATGGAATTCGCAAAGGAATAATATTCATATACGCACCGTTAGTTCTGGCTGGAATTATAGTAATGCATTTTTATAGAATGTCATCAGATGACTCCGCAACAATACCTTATATTTTAGGGACTTACATTTACTCCCCTATAATAGCATTTGGAACACTGGTTGATAACGGAATTAACTGGAATGGAGAGTACACGCTTAGATTCATTCACGCCATAGCATTTAAACTTGGGCAATCTTCTAGTGAGCCGGTAAAAACCATCCTCGACTATGTCTATGTTCCGTCTCCTACTAATGTGTATTCCGTAATGCAACCATTTTACAGTGACATGGGGATATATGGCATTATACTTGGAGCTGTTATATATGGGTGTTTTTTGTCTTTCGTTTACGCCTCAGCAAAAAATGGCAATTTTGTTATGCTAGGCATTTATTCTATCTTTAGCGTAAGCCTTATCACGCAATTCATGAGCGAGACCATAATTACGAACCTCTCTGGAAACATAAAGATAGCCATTTTCATGTTTATTATATTTAAATTCTTCACAAAAAAACAAAGCAATTTATGATATATAATATCAGGCGCGAAAATTTATATTATCTCCATGCCTAATACTAATGTCTCTTTTAAGAATTAAACCACACCCGCTGGGTGTAGTTATGGCTTGCATCTATGGTGTGCAATATCTTGGGGTAAACGCGTTGAGTGGCAAATTGTCGATGATGTTATGGATTTCAATCCACTCTTCGCGCCATGATTACCTTCCTCATGATGCAGAAAGCAATCTATAAACCGCACGATATAAATTACACCCGCAAGCCGACAGCTATACTGACGCTGCATCTGGGCGCTAGCATCAGTGATGTTACCAGAACGTTATGCTGTGCCCGTTCCCCAGTCTCACGCTAGATTAACTGGTCACGCGTCGGGTGTTGAAGGGCTGGAATCATTACCCGCCGGTCGTGCCCGCCACTTGTCATTTGAGCATATCTGCACACTGTTATGTGAGCTGGTAAAACAATCTCCTGGCGACTTTGGTTACCAGCGTTCACCTGGAGTACAGAAGGGCTGGCAATAAAAATTGACGAGAAGTTCCAAACTGGAACCGTGCGCCGCTGGTTGTCCCCCCCTCCCGCGAGACTTGTGTGGCGCGGGGCAGCTTCAACTCTGGGTATCCGTGAGCCGCATAAAGATAAAAAGATGGAGGCAATACATAAAGCACTGGGCGAATGCAATACATCTTTTGCTTAGAAAATTGATGCCATTTTTGGAATGACATGACACAAATACGGCACAGGGAGAAAATCAATCCAGGACTGAAACTATCGTAAGTTACTAAGTTATAATGACTCCTGTAGGATTCTAACCTACACCCTACCCCCCCTACAATTCCCTTCTAAATCAATGCAATATAACATAAAACACTACACTCATAGATCCTATCTTCGAAAATCATGCAAAAACTTGCAAACCGATGCAAAGCTTTCTGTACCTGCTTTTGTCTCACATCAACATCACGGGTCGATCGATTCGCTTTCAGATGTTAAACTCTCGGGCCTCAAGAATTTACTGATTTCTATAATGTTAAAGCTATTCGCTAAGTACACATCAATAGGCGTATTAAACACGCTCATACATTGGGTAGTGTTCGCCATATGTATATATGTATTTCACACTGGACAGGCACTCGGTAACCTTGCTGGGTTCGTTGTGGCTGTGTCATTCAGTTTCTTTGCTAATGCCCGATTCACGTTTAAGGCATCGACCACAACCGTACGTTACATGCTATATGCCGGATTTATGGGCACGCTAAGCGCTGCAGTGGGTTGGTGTGCGGACAAATCGGGGTTGGCACCTATCATTACGTTAATCGTGTTCTCCGCAATCAGCCTGGTGTGCGGCTTCATATATTCAAAATTCATTGTCTTTAGGAATACGAAATGAAAATTTCTCTGGTCGTTCCAGTTTTTAACGAAGAGGATGCAATTCCAATCTTCTATAAAACTGTGCGGGAGTTTGAAGGACTTCAGCATTATGAAGTCGAAATAGTCTTCATCAACGACGGAAGTAAAGACGCGACAGAATCAATTATAAACGCGCTTGCAATCACTGATCCGCTCGTGGTTCCTCTGTCATTTACTCGCAACTTTGGAAAAGAGCCTGCACTGTTCGCAGGACTTGATCACGCAAGCGGTGACGCGATCATACCAATTGATGTCGATTTACAGGACCCTATCGAAGTCATTCCGTGCTTGATTGAAAAATGGCAAGCAGGTGCTGACATGGTACTAGCGAAGCGAGCAGATCGTTCAACTGATAGCCGACTCAAGCGAAAATCAGCTGAGTGGTTCTATAAGCTACATAACAAAATCAGCAACCCAAAAATTGAAGAGAATGTTGGTGATTTTCGCCTGATGTCACGTCAGGTAGTTGAAAATATAAAACTTCTTCCTGAGCGTAATCTTTTCATGAAAGGCGTTCTTAGCTGGGTAGGAGGAAAAATAGATGTTGTTGAATATGCCAGAGCTGAAAGGATTGCAGGGGATTCGAAATTCAATGGCTGGAAGTTGTGGAACCTTGCTCTTGAGGGGATAACCAGCTTCTCTACTTTCCCTCTGCGTATATGGACTTATATAGGATTATTAGTCGCCGGATTGTCGTTTATTTATGGCACATGGATGATTTTAGACACAATCGCGTTTGGCAATCCGGTGCGTGGCTACCCGTCACTTCTAGTTTCTATTTTGTTCCTTGGTGGTGTGCAGCTTATTGGTATTGGGGTGCTCGGTGAGTACATCGGAAGGATTTATACCGAATCTAAGAATAGGCCTAGATATATCTTGAGAAAAAAGGATGAAAAATAACATGTTAATAAACAAAAGATCAATCGAGATAGTTATATTATTCTTGTGCGCGGCATTAATTCTATATCTTTCTTATCTATATTTTAGAATAGATGCTGATGGAGTGAATGGACCTGTTGTCTGGCTTGAGTTTAAAGAGCACGGATTTAAATCTCTTTTGGATTGGAATCCAACACCAGACAACTGGTATTTCACGCTATACCCTGTATATTTTCTGTTTTATTTAGTTTCAGGAAATCATGACGCAGAAATGTTGATATTTGGATCGGCCTTTTTTGCATTTAGTGTTATCCTTATGGCATATATAATTTCAAGAAAACTAAATAAGTACAGCTCATTACTGATTTGTGTGATTCCTCTTGCGGTTTTGCCACATATATATTGGACACATGGTTTTGTGCAGCATCCATTTGCTCACTATTCCACGGTTGCTTTTGGAATGTTAACCTGTTTTATGGCAATGAACGCACATAGAAATCAAGGGTTGTTGTCATATACAATAGTTGGGATTTTTGGATTACTAGTTTGTTCTTCAGATATGTGGGCAGCACCTACCTATCTGTTACCAATATTGATTACTGAATTTTTTTATCTCATTAGAAAAGAAACAAAGTTAGCAAACTTTATTGTCCTTGCTATTTTTTATGGTATCGCTCTTAACCATACAATTCCAAAGCTACTTGGTATCGGTTCACAACCTTTCAACATTGTTGACTTTGATACTATGTATGGAAATGCGCATCAATTGATTCTTACAGTTGGCGAGATGTTTAACATTTTCCTATTTAGGAGCAATTTCCTCTATATACTTTCATTTGTCATTGTGGGCATCCTGTTCTCTTACATTTGTACCAAAGGCATTCTAAAGAAAGAAAACTCTAGCTATTTTTATATGCTGTCTCTTCTTTCAGTTGCTGGTATTATTTCAGCTTATATAATAAGCAATCCAGACCCAAGTCAACCAATACCTCGTTTTTTTGTAAATATTGCCCCTTTTGTTTTCATTGCATATTCAATTGCTCATGGAAAAATAACAAAATGGTTAACATTAATAATTTGCATTTTATTTATACTGTCTAGCATGACAACATACAACTTTAAAATTAAAACTTATGAAGATTCTGAAAAGGAAATAAAGGATTACTCTTCTTTTTTGCTAGATAACAACTTGCGTTATGGATATGGTGATTATTGGAATAAAAGCCTTACTACATTTTGGGTTTCTAATGGCGAAGTCATTATCGCACCAGTTGATATTTCAGAGGATGGGACCATTAATTTTAACTCACCTCGATATCAAACTATGCGGAGCTGGTATGATAAAGAAAAAAGGTTATCAAACGGTAATGTAAATTATTTTATCGCTATTGATGGACATGAAAAATGCGGAGATACTCAATCATGCATCAATGCCATTTCATCCAAAAATGGAAAGCCAGATAAAGTTTTAAACAAGGGCGATATGACGATACTAGTTTACAATAAATAATTGAAAAGTAGCCCGCTTAACGCGGGCGTTTACAGTTATATTCTGATAGCCGCCTTTCCGACATTTCCCGTACTTCATTCGGTGTTCTGAACAGATAAAAATCCAGTATTTCTGTACAGTGTGTTCGGTAAAAACGTTCAATAAAAGCATTCTGAGTCGGTTCGCCTGGTTTGATAAATTCCAGCTTTACTGCATGCTTCTCTGCCCATTCAGCCAGGGGTAGAGAGATAAACTCCGGGCAATTGTCCACCCGAAGCTTAATCGGATATTCCCAGTTGGCTGCGCTCCATTCGAGTACACGAACCACTCGCTGAGCGGTTTAGCTCTATTTCGCTCCACAAAGCTTCACGATTAAAGTCATCAACAACGTTGAATATACGAAAGCGACAACCACAAATCAGAGAATCATGCTTGAAATCAACAAACCAGAGCTGGTTTAACGCTTCTGGTGTAGTCAACGGTGATGGATTATGCACCGGTACACGCTATTTTCCTTTGCGGCGAAAATTCAGTTTCAGTAGACAGTAAATTCGGTGGATCCTTTTGTGTTTCCACGGGTGTCCCTACCGCCTCATAACCTGAAAAAGTTTCGGAAAACCGTATCGTGGGTATCGCCCGGCCACTGCCTGCAACGCGACAATAACGGGTTCGTCCCGCGTGGCATCCGGACGGTAATGGTAAACCGTTCAGCTCAGGTTCAGAATCCGGCAGGCCTGACGGATTCTGAGTCCAAATGTCGTTATCAGATGAGTGATCATCTCACGCTTAAAGGCTGGTTTTAAAGCTTTTTTTCGATAACGTCTTTCAGCGCCCTGTTCTCCAGGCTAAGGTCGGTAAACATCTGTTTGAGACGGCGGTTCTCGTCCTCAAGATCCTTGATTTTTTATATCAGAAGCTTCCATACCGCCGTATCTGGACTTCCAGTTGTAGTAAGTGGCTTCAGAGATACCGACCTCCCGGCAGACATCTTTAACGGTTCTTCCAGCTTCAACCGACTTAATCACAGCGATGATCTGCTTCTCAGTAAAACGGGCTTTACGCATAGCGATCTCCTTCGGTGGCAGATTGATTATGTGATCTCTAAATATGAATGGCACGATTATGCGGAGTACTTACAAAACCACTTTCGGCGTCCCCCTATCCCACCGGAAATATTCTCCATCGACTTCGTTCTGAACAACTTGATTAGGTAGAGTTAATTCGTTAATTGGCAATAGTGCACCACATTAAAAGCTTTTTAATGCATCCGGCCTAACGGTTCAAAAATGCCTAGATGTGCGTCGATGCTCAGCGAGCATGGAATGCAGCTTGCCGCCGGGCCGGGATTGAGGATTTTCGCTTCCACGGCCTGAGGCACACATGGGCCAGTTGGCTGATTCTGTCCGGAGTACCGCTTTCTGTTCTGAAGGAAATGGGTAAGTTACTGAAATATAATGGTACGCCCTGTAGGATTCGAACCTACGACCTACGGCTTAGAAGGCCGTTGCTCTATCCAACTGAGCTAAGGGCGCATTGCGAAGTGATTACTTCATGCAGATGAAACGCGTGAATTATACGGTCAGCGCCTGCTGAGTCAATGCCTTTTGTTTCAGTTGCTGGCGAAGTGAACGAATGTTGATTTTTTCTGCTTGTTCAAGGGTATCCAGGAAATCGCCTGGTAACAACTCAGCCCACGAAACGCCAGATTTAGGGATACATGTATTTAGAATATTTATGATTTTGCTTAACATTCCCTTACCCCTCCAGCGGTTCAGGAACTCTTTAATGTTAAGTATCGCCATCAAGGAAGAAAACAGTCACTTCGAACATGGACTAAAAATTATCATCTCCCATTTGGCAAATCAGTGGCATCAGGAGATTTGCTTTTTGCCTGTCGAGGATATCGATCGCGCTGACATCGCGTTTATTTCCCTGGATGAAGATTGGCTCAGCGCCGATTGCTATCAGATTCCGGTCCATACCCGCCGCCAACACCGGGTTGTCATCTGCAACAGAAACGATAAAGATAAGCTGATGTTCCGGCCCTGCCTGTACATGTTGCCACTGATCTATCGGGAAGATGACGTTGAGGAAATGACTAAAAAATTAGTCCTCATCCTGCAAAAACGTGCGCTGCGCAACAACGTGCCCGCAACTATCTGCCATTACTGCACCACTCGCAACTTTTCTATCGAAGAACGTCAGTTCTTAATGTTTCTCGCCAGCGGCTATACCTTAGCCGAAACGGCTCACCTGCTCTCGGTAAGCGAAATTCAGGCCAAAGCCACCCGTCGCAGCATTATGAAAAAGCTGCATGTGAAAAACGATCAGCAATTCTTAAGATACATCCGGGCGCATCTGAACTTTCTACAAAATTAGGTGGCATCTCTCTGCCTGATTTTTTATTGAGAAAAATCTCATCACCAATTAAGTATCGACACCTACTGTACCTGGCTTCAGGCTGCCAGAATAATCCTGGCTTACTATTTCCGGGGTAACAGAAAGACACACCCGGTAATATTTTATCTAATCCCATAGAGAGGTTGAACTGGATAAAACGACTTTTTGGGCATTGAGTAAGACATCAGAAAACTTCCGGCAGATTATTCTGATGGGATACGCAATTGCCAGTCTGATGATTGCTGAAGCATTGAAACCCAACAGCACAAGGAAACTCGCCTTTACGCTGGAGAAAACTTGGGTCAGGGATGTTTATAGTCGGCAATTTATCCAGACCTGCCGCAACAGAAATGGAATGGAAAAGGATGCACAGCGCAAAACGCCGGGATCGACATCGCCGTATACGAAACACTAACTGTACCTGGCAATATCCTCACTACACATCACAGGTATTTGACCAACTTGAGTATCTGACGCAAAAACTCGAATACACATTACCGAGTGACACTATATCTCAGGCGATTATTACGACAGATTACTATCTGGCCTATGCGCTGGGTCGACATTTATTTTCAGGAGCACGTACCGCGATCTTCCAGACCATTGAATCGGCCAAAGTCAGCCTGCGAGAGTCGGTAATTAGTCAGTTAGTGGTTGATATGGAAGGTTTAACAATCTCTTATTTTGATGTTCTGGAGTATCTGCGCCAGCTAATTAAACCGCGGAATAACATCCAAATCTTCATATTGCTTTCCCGCCACGATGAAGACCTAATCCCTTTTATTTCTCTGTCCGGTCCATTTTATATCTTGTCACGTAGCCTGCGCCTCCCGGAGATGCGCCGCGCTTTCTTGTCGCCAGTCCTTAGCTATATTCACTCCAGGCACATAAACCAGCTCGATTGGGAGATGGTGGAATTACTTTTACAAGGTAACTCGTTAAAAGAGATTGCTTTGTTACAAGCTCGCCCCTACCACCGTATCATCTATCGCCTGAACCAGCTGATTGCGCGTCTGGGCTTAGCAAACCGGCAGCGTTTTTTGCACCTGATACATCGCCTCAGCGTTACCTCTGCTCATTTAATTTAACACCCTAACCCTATGTGCCATAAGATTTTTTAGGAAATTACTTATTTTTATATGAGATAAAAGATCTAAATTTCACAACTATTTAATATTTACAACTATTCCTGGTATTATGCTAACTTCCACCACCCCAGTAAACCATACTGATTCTGTGCATATCAGCACAAATAGCGTCATTCCCACCTTAACAAATCCTAAACAATTAGTTTATTGTATTGTTTTTACCATTTAAAATTTTTTTTCAGTCTGCCATAATTCAAACAGCAGTAAAATAATGCCAATAGTCATTAACACATCTGGATCTTTTAGAACATCCTAACTGACATTAACAACCTGAATGTTGTAAGCCTTTTCCGAAAGAACAGAGCAGGTATAATCCCCATAGTTTTCTGATTAATTGTTAGTTTTCCCAGTGTGAAATGGATTTTCCACAAATTCATTGTTCTGTAGAAGAGCAACCGAATAAACAAGGATGAAATAATATTTATTCGACTCTCCCTCAGAACAACCCTTGGCTATTTGACAATATTATAACGCCTGATGTTTTATAAAATTATCAAGATACGCATACAGTTTGAGGCATACAACAATGAAACCAGCATCCGTTATCATTATGGACGAACACCCTATTGTCAGAATGTCGATAGAAGTACTACTTGAAAAAAACAGTAATATCCAGGTTGTGTTGAAGACCGATGACAGCCGTACGGCAATAGAGCACCTGCGCACTTACCCTGTCGATCTTGTCATTCTGGATATTGAACTACCTGGTTCAGATGGATTTACATTACTCAAGAGAATAAAGTCTCTGCAGGAGAATACTCGGGTGCTGTTTCTCTCCTCCAAATCGGAGTCCTTTTATGCCGGGCGTGCTATCCGGGCCGGTGCAAATGGTTTTGTCAGTAAACGAAAGGATTTGAATGATATCTACAATGCGGTAAAAATGATTTTATCGGGATATTCTTTTTTCCCTTCAGACACCCTAAACTTCATTAACAATATAAATATGAAAAAAGGTGTATTGAATGACATGCCGCTCTCTAATCGCGAAGTTACGGTTTTGCGTTATCTGGCAAATGGCCTCTCTAATAAGGAAATTGCTGAGCAGCTGTTACTCAGCAATAAAACGATTAGTGCTCACAAAGCTAACATCTACGCCAAACTCGGCTTACATACTATCGTTGAGCTGATCGATTACGCAAAAATGCATGAATTAATGTAATAGCACTCCCGGCGAGATGTCGTTCGGGAGCGTTTTATCCAGGCATTGATTAGTTATAGTTAATCATAAATGTGGCATCGGCCCTGGCGAGGCCTGGCTGAACCCCGTCTGCTAACGCGATATAGTTGGCGAAAAAGGTCAACGTGGCATTACCGTTTTCATCAATCCCTACGGTTTGGCTGGCCTGTTCGAGCGGTAATCGCGTACGGTCACTGTCATGAAGTTCAATCGCCACCTTTTGCGCCATCACCGCATCGTCAAGTGCGAGCAACGTCGTGCCTGGGGCCGGAGTACCCGAAAACGTTATCGAGGCGGATCCTGGCGGGCAGCCTTCCAGCTTCAGCGTAAACGCGACTGGTTGGGTAGTATCCCCGCTGGTCTGTAACTGCTTTGTTGGCCAGGAGCCCAATTCAACCGACTTATTGCTGTCACTGGCAATCACCGCACAGGTAAAGTCCACCACGTTTCCGCGCAGTTCAATATTGATTTCGCCCAGCGATGAGGCCGCATGGCACAACGAGCTGAATGTCAGTATGGGCAGCATCACCAAAAGCGCCCATGAAGTTGGCGTTTGCTTGTTAGTCATAATCTACTCGCAGATAGCCACGGGCAGTAAAAGGCCCTTCGGTAGGTTTATTCCCTGTCACGCTGACCGGCCATGTCCGAATACTCACGTTTGCCGCGGCGTTATCATCCAGTTGAAATGGGATCGTGCTGGACAGATTATTGGGCGTCAGCGGTCTACCGGTTTTGTCGGCGACAATGAACCCTAAGTCAGGATTGTCCGATACCATCATTTGCCCGGAGGCTTTCTCGGCCTCTACCCGCATGGTTAAGTAGGCTTGTGCAGCGACGTTGGTGCATTTTATCGCCACCGTTTTGGTCTGCGGATTAATGCCTTCGGGACGGTTTCCTGCCCCCGCCTTGCTGAACAACGATGCGCCAATATCGCCAAAATCAAACTCGACAATCTGCCCTGCGTTCACCTCACAGTTTTGTGGAACCTCCACCTTACCGCTGTAGCTGATGGTATAAACCGGCGTGCTTAGCGCATCTCCAGTACTGGTCGTGACATAGACTCTGAACATGGTCTGGCGCGGGATCGGCACCATGTTAATAAACGAGCGAATCACTTTTAATTTAAACACCAGCTTTGAATCCATTACGCCAAAAGGCTGCTGCTTAGGTACGTTGGGGTGAGTTCCCATACGGATATAATTACGCGGGGGATAAAACAACCCAGCAGAGCTATCGGTGATGCTCATGGCCCCCAGCAGGTAGTCATTGAGTTTCAGGTACTGAAAACCATTTTCTGTACTTTGCACAGGGAGTTCCGTAACGTAGCTTCGATAGGTGTAATTCACCGTCGTCCCGGCCGGACAGGTAGCATTAACGCCAATCCAGCCCGATTTTTCCGGTAACGTCACCACCTGTCCCGGCCGGTTATTGCTGCTGTTAAAGACGTTCGACAGATCGTAAAAAACATCCGTTGGTGTGCCATTCGAGTTTTGGCAGACTGTCGCCCATGACGAATGGGCCATCAGCAGTAAAGCGCATCCCAGTAACAAACCCGTTTGTCGTTTCATCGTATTATTCCTGTCGTGCCGTTGGAGATTCGCACGTAACGTTCGTGAGCGTCACCGCCTGTTTCAGACTCTCCTCAGGCAAGGCATAGTGCGCCACGCAGCGAGCGTTAGCGCTTTCCCCCCATTGGATCAGTAATTCACCTTTTAGCGGCAAGCCGCTCAGGTAGATTTGCCCGTCTTCGCCCACCATACTGGTCACGCCGCTGGCGTTTTCACGCACAACGGAGCCAAATGGCACAGGTTTACCTGCATATTTCGCGGTTATCAGCGCCCGCACACCGATACGTGTATCAAACGCCGCTCGCACTAATGCCCCTTGCGTTGGCACGACGCTGCTAACGTTATTTTCCACATCGGTATTGTTGTTCATTGAATTGGTATCTAATGCGACGCGGTTATAGCGATAAACGGTGGCATACGGCATCACCGCGTATCCACGCCAGTCGGTTTGCACGCCGGTCTGGTTTTCTACTCGTACGCCCTGCGCGCCAGGCGCTTTAACCAGCACGTTGGTGTCCCCCAGCGGCTGACTGAGCGTAATACCGTCCGCATGCCCCACCACGCCGCCGGAAAGCTGCCAGTTGTAGTCATGCTGATCGCGATCGTAGTTGTATCCCACGCCCAGCGTGCCATAGGCCGCCTGCCAGTTGGCGCTGGCGTTTCCGCTGTAGCCGTTGGTGCTGCTGTGCCCCTGATTCACGCTGTAGCTCAGGTTGCGCCCATCCAGTAACGTCCCGCCGATCCCGCTCTGCCAGCTGTTTTGTCCGTTGCTGTTGCGGTTGGCATTAAAGGTGGCGTAGGTGCGATCGAGCGCGTTATCACGCGAGTAGCGCCGTCCGCTTAGCAGGCTGAACGGCACTGACATATTGAATGCCAGAATACGGTCGGTGTCGGAGATGCCTACCGATTCATTCCACGACCAGGAGAGTGAATAGCTAATCCCCTGCCAGCCGCTGGCATAGCCCACCTGATACCAGGTATTGGTGTCTGAGGTATTCCAGTACGTTTGCTGACTCCCCGAAACATACAGCGAGCCGTAGTCTCCCAGGTTCTGCGAAATGTTAATCTGAAAGCGGCCCTTTTTGCTGTAACTCAGATTGTGATAGCTCTTCACATCGGGCACGTCGTGGCGATTACCTTCGCTGTCGTATTCATACTCATAGCCTTCCATGCTGCGATACGCGACGTCATCAAGGGTATAGAAGCCGCGCGTTGAGTAGCGATATCCCAACAGCTGGAAGTTTGTGCCAAAGTTGTTCAGCGATTTTGCATACAGAAAACGCAAAGACTGCCCCTGATGCGTACTGTCATCCGCCAGCTGACTGCGCGCATGGGTTAAATCCACAGAAACCGCCCCCCAGTCCCCCAGGTTTCGGCCAGTGCCTAAAACTACCGCGGTGTAACGTGAGGCCAGCTGCGTACCGCCATAAGCGGTGTAGCCTTCTGGTAACCCGGCAATTAATGTTCCCTGGAAAAAGAACGGTGAAGATTGCTGGCTATTGCCGCTGCGAAAATCCCCGGCAACCACGTCGTATTTGAAACGCCCTTCTCGTTGTAACAAGGGAACCGTGGAGTACGGCACCGTATAGCGCTGCTGGCTGCCGTCCTTTTCGTCCACTGTCACCTCAAGGTCACCGCTGGATGACGTCGGGTTGAGATCGGTTATCGAAAAAGCGCCCGGTGAAACATAGCTTTGATAAATCACATAGCCATTCTGACGAATGGTCAGTTTCGCTGCGGTGCGCGCAATACCGCGAACGGTAGGCGCGTAGCCCTGTAAGCTGTCGGGATACATACTGTCTGAGGAATAGAGCCGCGCCCCGCGAAACCCGACGCTGTCAAAAACGTCGTTGCCGGTGTTGCTGTCGCCCATCACCAGTTCACCCTTCAGCGGGATAATCGCGCGCTGAAGCCATGTACCGATATTTTTCCAGCTTTGTGAGTGGTATCCGTCACCTTTGGAATAGCTCCATGCGCCGTTATTTCTCAAGCGCCAGGGGCCATAGTTCAGGCCACTGAGCATACTTAAGAAATAGCTGTCAGTGTCACTGCCGCGGCTGCCGGTAAAGCTGTAGTTGACCAGCGCAGCCGGGATCCCTTCATCCCACTCTTCCGGCGGAATATAGCCACGCGCGCTGTTTAACATTGACGCCTGAGGCAGGCTGACGTTTAAGCGCAGGGTAGAAAAATCAAATGCAATCTCGCTGCCTGGAATCGCCTCAGGTAGATTGATGCAGGTATCGTTCGCATCCTTACTGAGTGCCGGAAATGCGGTGATATTGACACCAAGGCGCTTCACCCAGTCGAGTCCAAAACATGGCATCAGCCCACAGGACTTCTCCCCGGCTTTTCCCGCGCTGGTCGTAAAACGTATATCCTGAGTGGCAACAAACTCATCGTTGCGCCAGATATCCACACGATAAACGCCTTCAGGCTGGTGATTGCCTTTTTCAAAACGTGATAAATCCGCCACGGTTGCCGTATCCGCGGATAAAAAGGCCGGATTAAAATAGCTTTCCCCATGGCTTAAAGAGGGAAAGAGCGCCGCCAGCGTGGACAACGCCACCCCCGCCAGCGGTGGCGTAACCCCCGGTAACAGGCCAGGAAAATACGTTGTCTTATTCATCGTTATCTCAACGCACGCTAACCGTTTGGGCCGGAGTCACAGCGCCATAATCATTGACCGTCTGGAACGTGACGTTGCCCTGAACGCCCGTTGGTAGCAGGACCTGCGCATCACTTTTCGGCGCGACCATCACGTTATCAACCTTCGTTTTCCCCACGTTGAGATTGACCAGGGTGACGTAATACGCTGACGGATTGTTGATTTTCAGGTGGTTGCCGGTACGGGAGAATTTCAGCATCCCAGGCGCATCTTCCGGAATTTGCGGCAGATTATTCGGACGGACAAAAAGCTTGATGCGGGACAGAATCGCCAGTTGCAGAACGTTTTTACCCTCGAGGCTGTTTTTATTGACTGACGGAATGGCTTTCACGTTCATCCAGAACAGCGACTCACGATCTTTAGGCAGCGGAACACCTGCATAGATGATACGCAGCGTGTTTTCGCTTTTGGGCTCGCTGACAAACAACGGAGGCGTAACCACAAACGATTTTTCTTTAACGCCTGCGCTATTCTCGATCCATGAATTTACCAGGTAACGTTCTTTGGTATCACTATTGCTAATAGACAGGGATGTTTGTTTGGCATCCGCTGGATAAATAACGCGGGTAGCGCCTAATGCAATCCCTCCGGCAGCCTGAACACTGGCAACAGGAAATAAGACCAGTAAAAGGATAAAACCTGATTTTAGATAATTAAACATAGCTAAAAATACCTTTGGTGTGATTATCGTTGGGAAATAAATCAGGGATAAACCAACGTAAACCACACGTCTGAACGAAGCGTTCCCGGCGTTATATTTTCCGAGACAGCCCGATAACGAGCAGTGAAATGAAACGTCATCTCTTGCGTTATAATCGGCGCATAATGAAGCGGCAGCGCATTCGGAATAATTTGCCGTTGGCGCTCATCAAATAACGCCAGACCGATCCCTGAAGCCGCAGACGCATCGCCACTGGCAAGAAAAACCTGCGGATCTTCCGCTGGCGTCACACCTGCAAACGCAATCCCAACATGGTCATAAACATCGGAGCTGCATGACGTTAAGCGCAGTGAAAACGGCACGCTGGTAGAGGCAAAGCTTCCCGTCCCGGAGAAAGCATTGGTGCGATACTGCCCCATTTGCACCCGCAAATTTTGGCTGTCGGTAGCGACCGTACAGGCACCATTGACGAGCTGCCCCCGTAAGTGAAGGCGGCCACTTTCCAGTATTACCGTATGTGCAAACACAGGCAGTACGCACAGCATTCCCGCCAGCGCTACGCCTTTCCCTATCATCTGCCGCATCCTTCATCATCCCCGGAAATTGCCTCATCCAGTGAGGCGTACTGCATCCTTGCACAAATCAAAACGGCTTATTCGTACTTCATGATGAACGTTGCGTCGGCATTTGCCTGACCCGGCGTAGCGCTGGTGGCTGTGGCTTTGTAACGCGCAGCGAAACGCAGGGTGTTGGTCCCTTCTACCAGCGCCTGAGCGGTAGAGAAGGTGGCTCCATCCGGCTTCAGCGCGGTGGACGTATTGTCCAGAATTTCAATCCCGACACCGCTGGCAGTGGTACCGTTGTCTGCAGAAGTGACGGCCAGCAGGTTGTTGTTGGTGATGTCGGATTGACCAGAGAAAGCCACGGCTGCGGTTGCGGCAACTTTCGGGTCACAGTCGTTCAGCACGATTGAGAACGGAATTTGCGCCGTTGTATCGCCAACTGCGGTAAAACTGGCGGTACGATACTGGCCTAAGGTGACAACCTGATCGGATGACTGAGTACTGACTGCACAGGCTGCATTGACCAGTTCACCTTCAAAATGCACAGTACCGCCGCTAACGCTTACCGGATCGGCTGCAACCGCTGCACCTGCAACTAACATCAGGCTGGCAATAACAGAAGAGGTCATTAATTTACGTTTCATGGATTTCCCTTGAATTACACACATCCGGCTCCGGCGTCCTGCGGGATCCGTTTGAATCATTATCGACATTAAATGTCAGGCTAATTATCTCTGCATCCTGTAAAGATATATATCGCAAGAGAATTAGCTAACCTTTTACCCCAACTCTCCTGAGTATTTGATTCACTAATTAATCTTCGCGAATATGACTATTCGTCACAGGGTTAAATTAAACATTTCAATTAATGAAAAATACCTGCAAATCCTTTTATTGACCCTGGCCAATTCTTATTGTGACCTAAGAAAAATCTGGGTGAATATTACTTAAATCCTTCCATAAAGGTACGTAACAGACTGGTTTATGGCGCATTACCCCTGAAAACACCAGGGTGATGAATTGTTTCATTCACGTTAATTTTAATTCGCATGCTCATTAATTATTCGGGGGACTTCAGCCTCTGAACTGACCCCGTTCGCGGACCGCGGTGATCCCTATCGCACGTAAAAACGCAAACGAAAACTGACAGCACGCCCCGCTTCTGACAAAATAGTGGCATCCCCTTCGGTTTAACGTAACAGACGGAATTCTCTCTCTGATGGCAGCAAAGATTATTGACGGTAAAACGATTGCGCAGCAGGTGCGCTCTGAGGTTGCTCAAAAAGTTCAGGCGCGTTTAGCGGCTGGATTACGCGCCCCAGGCCTGGCTGTTGTGCTGGTAGGTAGCAACCCGGCTTCGCAGATTTATGTTGCGAGTAAACGCAAAGCCTGTGACGAAGTGGGGTTTGTCTCCCGCTCCTATGACCTGCCTGAAACCACCAGCGAGGCGGAGCTTCTTGAGCTGATCGATACGCTCAATGCAGATACCACCATCGACGGTATCCTGGTACAGCTGCCGTTGCCGGCGGGTATCGACAACGTGAAAGTGCTGGAACGTATTGCACCAGATAAAGACGTTGACGGTTTCCACCCGTATAACGTCGGTCGTCTGTGCCAGCGCGCGCCGCGCCTGCGCCCATGTACTCCGCGCGGTATTGTTACCCTGCTTGAGCGTTACAACATCGATACCTACGGTCTGAATGCCGTGGTCATTGGCGCCTCGAATATTGTCGGTCGCCCAATGAGTATGGAGCTACTGCTGGCTGGCTGCACCACCACCGTCACCCACCGATTCACCAAAGATCTGCGCCGCCACGTAGAAAATGCTGACCTGCTGATTGTTGCCGTCGGTAAACCGGGCTTTATTCCTGGTGAGTGGATCAAAGAAGGTGCGATTGTGATTGATGTCGGCATCAACCGTCTGGAGAATGGTAAGGTTGTTGGCGATGTGGTCTTTGACGATGCGGCCGCACGAGCGTCATATATCACGCCGGTCCCCGGCGGCGTAGGCCCAATGACGGTCGCCACACTTATCGAAAACACGCTGCAGGCGTGTGTTGAATATCATGATGTAAAGGACGTTTAAGATGGCCACATTTTCACTGGGTAAACACCCACATGTTGAACTCTGCGATTTGCTGAAGCTGGAAGGCTGGAGCGAAAGCGGCGCCCAGGCAAAAATTGCTATTGGCGAAGGGTTAGTGAAGGTCGATGGCGTTGTTGAAACGCGTAAACGCTGCAAAATCGTTGCCGGACAGACCGTCAGCTTTGAAGGCCACAGCATTAACGTCGTGGCGTGACCCTAAGTGCCGGATGAGGTTAACACCGTATCCGGCCACTTCCCCCTCTCGTTTTCAGATAATGACTTCATCCCCACTTCACAGTGAACTGATAGCATGTTGTTTTTCAACACGAAGCGATCATCATGCCCACTATCGTTACCCACGCGGCCGTTCCGCTCTGTTTAGGCTTAGGTCTCGGACTTAAAGTCATCCCCCCACGATTACTGTTTGCTGGCGTCGTTCTGGCCATGCTGCCAGATGCCGACGTGTTGTCATTTAAGTTCGGCGTCGCCTACGGCAATGTGTTTGGCCACCGGGGATTTACCCACTCACTGCTGTTCGCCTTCGTGGTACCGCTGCTCTGCGTCTTGATTGGCCGACGATGGTTTAAGGCGGGATTGATTCGCTGCTGGCTATTCCTGACAGTTTCACTGCTGTCCCACAGTCTGCTGGATTCTGTCACCACCGGCGGCAAAGGCGTCGGCTGGCTGTGGCCGTGGTCGGATGAACGCTTCTTCGCGCCATGGCAGGTGATTAAAGTCGCCCCGTTTGCGTTATCACGCTACGCCACGCCGTACGGGCACCAGGTGATCATGTCGGAGTTGATGTGGGTATGGCTGCCGGGAATCGTAATGATGGGTGTGCTGTGGTGGTATCGGAAACATTAATCTGCCGGATGCGACGCGATGCGTCTTATCCGGCCTACACGGCCCGGTAAGCGTAAGCGCCACCGGGCATTACAGAGTTACTTACGACGCCAGGTGGTACCCTGCGGGCCGTCTTCCAGCACGATGCCCATCTCGTTGAGACGGTCACGCGCGGCGTCAGCAGCCGCCCAGTTTTTCGCCTTACGTGCATCCAGACGCTGTTGGATTAACGCTTCAATTTCAGCAACTTCACCGTCATCCGCCTGCGCACCGCTTTGCAGGAACGCTTCTGGATCCTGTTCCAACAGACCCAGTACGCTGGACAGCTTACGCAGATGCGCAGCCATGCCGTTAGCCGCCGCCATATCTTCACCCTTCAGACGGTTAACCTCACGCGCCATATCAAACAGCACGGAGTAGGCTTCCGGGGTGTTGAAGTCGTCGTCCATCGCTTCAATAAAGCGCGCTTCAAAGGCTTCGCCACCGGCTGGCGCAACGGATTTGTCGGTGCCACGCAGCGCGGTATACAGACGCTCCAGCGCAGAACGCGCCTGCTTGAGGTTCTCTTCGCTGTAGTTTAACTGGCTACGGTAATGCCCAGACATCAGGAAGTAGCGAATGGTTTCGGCGTCGTAGTATTTCAGCACATCGCGAACGGTAAAGAAGTTGCCCAGCGATTTGGACATTTTCTCGCGGTCAACCATCACCATCCCTGAGTGCATCCAGTAATTAACGTACTCACCGTCATGCGCACAGGTGGACTGAGCGATTTCGTTTTCATGGTGCGGGAACATCAGGTCCGAACCGCCGCCGTGAATATCAAAATGGTTACCCAACTGCTTGCAATTCATCGCCGAACATTCGATGTGCCAGCCCGGACGGCCTGCGCCCCACGGAGACGGCCAGCTCGGCTCGCCTTCTTTGGACATTTTCCACAGCACGAAGTCCATCGGGTTGCGCTTCACATCTACCACGTCAACGCGCGCGCCTGCCTGCAGCTGATCCAGATCCTGGCGCGACAGCTGGCCGTAGTTCGGGTCAGTCGGCACGTCGAACATCACGTCGCCGTTATCAGCAACGTAAGCGTGACCTTTGGCAATCAGCTGTTCAGTGATTTCGATAATTTCAGCAATATGGTGCGTAGCACGCGGCTCCAGATCCGGGCGCAGAATATTCAGCGCATCGAAATCGCTGTGCATTTCCGCGATCATTCTGTCGACCAACGCCACAAAGCTTTCGCCGTTTTCATTCGCGCGCTTGATGATTTTGTCATCAATATCGGTAATGTTGCGCACATACTTCAGCTTATAGCCGAGGAAGCGCAGATAGCGCGCGACGACGTCGAAAGAAACGAAGGTACGTCCGTGGCCAATATGACAGAGATCGTAAACGGTAATACCACACACGTACATGCCGACTTCCCCGGCATGAATAGGTTTGAATTCCTCTTTTTGGCGCGTCAGTGTATTAAAGATTTTTAACATCGAAGATTCCGTGTAGACGTGTGTGGATAGTAAAGTCTGTATAATACCCATAATTTAGACCGGAAGCAGCACACTTTGCGAGGTGATCGCAGCTTGCGGTTATGCTATAACACACCCCTAACTCTGACCCTTGACGGGGTCGAAGCACCAATCTATCGGAACAGGATGCAAAAATGGTTACTTTCCACACTAATCACGGCGATATCGTAATCAAAACGTTTGATGATAAAGCGCCTGAAACAGTTAAAAACTTCCTGGACTACTGCCGCGAAGGTTTTTACAACAACACCATTTTCCACCGTGTTATTAACGGTTTCATGATCCAGGGCGGCGGTTTCGAGCCAGGCATGAAGCAAAAAGCCACGAAAGAAGCGATCAAAAACGAAGCGAACAACGGTCTGAAAAACACCCGTGGTACGCTGGCGATGGCGCGTACTCAGGCTCCGCACTCCGCAACCGCACAGTTCTTCATCAACGTTGCAGACAACGACTTCCTGAACTTCTCCGGCGAAAGCATGCAAGGTTGGGGTTACTGCGTGTTCGCTGAAGTTGTTGAAGGCATGGACGTGGTTGATAAAATCAAAGGCGTTTCCACTGGTCGCAGCGGTATGCATCAGGATGTGCCAAAAGAAGACGTTATCATCGAAAACGTGACCGTCAGCGAGTAATCGTGGCGACACTGTTTATTGCAGATCTTCACCTCTGCACAGAAGAACCGGCGATCACCGCCGGTTTTCTGCGTTTTTTAGCCGGTGATGCGCGAAAGGCCGATGCGCTATACATTCTTGGCGACCTGTTTGAAGCCTGGATTGGCGACGACGATCCTAATCCGCTGCATCGTGAAATGGCCGCGGCGATAAAATCACTGACTGATTCCGGCGTTCCCTGCTTTTTTATTCACGGCAACCGTGATTTTCTGCTCGGTAAACGTTTTGCCCGTGCGAGCGGCATGACCTTGCTTCCCGAAGAAAAAGTGCTCGACCTGTATGGCCGCAAGGTGCTGATCATGCATGGCGACACCTTGTGCACCGACGACACAGGCTATCAGGCATTTCGCGCCAAAGTGCATCAACCCTGGTTACAGAAGCTGTTCCTCGCTCTGCCGCTGTTCGTTCGCCAGCGAATCGCTGCGAAAATGCGTGCCAACAGCAAAGCAGCCAACGACACCAAATCGCTGGAAATCATGGATGTGAATCAGCAGGCCGTGATTAGCGAGATGGAAAAACATCAGGTTCAGTGGTTAATTCACGGCCATACCCACCGCCCTGCCGTCCACGAGCTTACGGCCAATGAGCAACCCGCTTTCCGCGTGGTTTTAGGCGCATGGCACACCGAAGGTTCGATGATCAAAGTCACCCCTGACGACGTTGAACTGATCGCATTTCCATTTTAATTCTGCAGATACCCAGTTCCTCTTTACACAAAACTATTCGAGTTGCATCGAGGCGGCAAATCTGTGAGTCCCCTGGAGCTTACAAAAGTAAGTGACTGGGGTGAGCAGATGCAGCCAACAAAGAGGCCGCTTGAAGAGTGAAGTGCAAAGCGCAATCGTTTTCCTTGGCGGTGAATTATGCTATTCTCTGTGGCCTCAAAAGTCGAGTGTAGTGCACCACAGGAGTTTTCAGACGCATGTCTTCCCGCAATAATCCGGCGCGTGTCGCCATCGTGATGGGGTCCAAAAGCGACTGGGCTACCATGCAGTTCGCCGCCGAAATCTTCGAAATCCTGGACGTTCCGCATCATGTTGAAGTCGTCTCCGCCCACCGCACCCCAGACAAACTGTTTAGCTTCGCCGAAAGCGCTGAAGAGAACGGTTATCAGGTGATTATTGCCGGGGCCGGTGGCGCAGCGCATTTGCCTGGCATGATTGCGGCGAAAACGCTGGTGCCTGTCCTCGGTGTTCCGGTGCAAAGCGCAGCGCTGAGCGGCGTAGATAGCCTCTACTCTATCGTTCAAATGCCGCGCGGTATTCCGGTCGGCACGCTGGCGATCGGCAAAGCGGGTGCGGCAAATGCGGCCCTGCTGGCAGCACAAATTCTGGCAACACACGACAAAGCCTTACACCAGCGTCTGAACGACTGGCGCAAAGCGCAAACTGATGAGGTGCTGGAGAACCCGGACCCGCGAGGTGCCGCATGAAGCAGGTCTGCGTACTCGGCAACGGACAGCTAGGGCGCATGCTGCGTCAGGCCGGTGAGCCGCTGGGCATTGCGGTCTGGCCCGTCGGGCTGGACGCTGAACCGGCTGCGGTCCCTTTTCAGCAAAGCGTGATCACCGCTGAGATTGAGCGTTGGCCGGAAACGGCACTCACCCGCGAACTGGCACGCCACCCGGCGTTTGTTAACCGCGACGTCTTCCCGATTATTGCCGACCGTCTGACGCAAAAGCAGCTTTTTGACAAGCTCGGTCTGGCGACCGCGCCGTGGCAGCTGCTGGCAGATAAAAGCGAATGGTCTGCTGTATTCGACAAACTTGGCGAGCTGGCGATCGTGAAACGTCGCGTCGGCGGCTACGACGGACGTGGACAGTGGCGCTTGCGCGCAAATGAAACCGAGCAACTGCCGGACGACTGCTATGGCGAGTGCATCGTCGAGCGGGGAATCAACTTCTCCGGTGAAGTCTCCCTGGTTGGCGCTCGTGCGCACGACGGCAGCACCGTTTTCTATCCGCTGACCCATAACCTCCATCAGGATGGCATTCTGCGCACCAGCGTGGTATTCCCACAGGCTAACGCCAGACAGCAGGAACAGGCTGAAGCAATGCTCTCTGCCATCATGCAGGAGCTGGGCTATGTCGGCGTGATGGCGATGGAGTGTTTCATCACCCCGGAAGGTCTGCTGATTAACGAACTGGCTCCGCGCGTGCACAACAGCGGGCACTGGACGCAAAACGGCGCCAGCATCAGCCAGTTTGAGCTGCACCTGCGCGCCATTACCAACCTGCCGTTACCAACGCCGGTGGTGAACCATCCTTCGGTGATGGTAAACCTGATTGGTAGCGACCTGAACTACGACTGGCTGAAGCTGCCGCTGGTGCATCTGCACTGGTATGACAAAGAGGTGCGTGAAGGGCGTAAGGTGGGTCACCTGAACCTGAGCGACAGCGATACCGCACGCCTTAGCGCGACGCTGGAAGCGCTTATCCCCCTGCTGCCGCCGGAATATGCCAGCGGTATTATCTGGGCGCAGTCAAAGCTGAAATAAGCCAATAATGCCGGGGAGTTGATTTTATCCTTCCCCGGCCCCTCCTCTGGCGCGTAAAATCCCCTCCATTGCTGTTTTGTATTTTCAGGATCAAACATGAACGATGGAACGGACTACCGCGCAATTTTGCTCGCCGGTACGCCTTTAATCGATGTACGCGCCCCCGTGGAATTTCAGCAGGGCGCAATGCCGGGCGCAATCAACCTTCCCTTGATGAACGATGACGAACGTGCCGCCGTTGGGACCTGTTATAAACGTCAGGGACCCGAAGCCGCCCTCGCGCTCGGCCATCAACTGGTCTCGGGTGAAACCCGCCAACAGCGCATGCATGCCTGGCTGGATGCCTGTCGTCAAAATCCTGCGGGCTATTTATGCTGCGCGCGTGGCGGTCAGCGTTCGCATATTGTGCAGCAGTGGCTGCACGAGTCCGGCATTGACTATCCGCTGATTAAAGGCGGTTACAAAGCCCTGCGCCAGGCAGTGATACAGCTGACTGAAGAATTAGTGCAAAAGCCGATCGTCTTAATTGGCGGCTGTACCGGGAACGGCAAAACCCAACTGGTGCAACAGCAGCCAAACGGTGTGGATCTCGAAGGTCTGGCGCACCATCGCGGCTCCTCGTTTGGTCGCACCGTTGAACCTCAATTGAGTCAGGCGAGTTTTGAAAACCTGCTGGCGGTTGAAATGCTCAAAACCGATAGCCGTCAGGATTTACGTCTGTGGGTACTGGAAGATGAAGGCCGCATGATCGGGGCTAATCATCTGCCCGAATGCCTGCGCGAGCGCATGACCCAGGCATCAATTGCGGTGGTGAACGATCCTTTTGAGCGTCGTCTGGAGCGACTGCGCGAAGAGTATTTCGTGAAGATGCACCACGATTTTACCCACGCTTATGGCGAGAGCCAGGGCTGGCAGGAGTACAGCGAGTACCTGCACCACGGCCTGTTTGCTATCCGCCGCCGTCTGGGTTTACAACGTTTTGCCGAGCTGACCACCCTGCTCGACGTCGCTCTGCGCGAACAGCAGGCGACGGGCAGCACCGACGCCCATATGGGCTGGCTGGTGCCGTTGCTCAACGAGTATTACGACCCGATGTATCGTTATCAGCTGGAAAAGAAAGCCGCGAAAATCGTTTTTCGCGGCACATGGCAGGACGTTGCCGAGTGGCTTAACGCACAGTGATCAGTGTCTGTCGCGCTTATCTGCGCGTTTTGCCAGCCAGTCACCCAGCACCTGAACGACCTGCACCAGAATAATCAGCGCCACCACGGTGACAATCATGACCTGGGTTTCGTAGCGGTAATAACCAAAGCGAATCGCCAGGTCGCCGACTCCACCGCCGCCAACGATCCCGGCCATAGCGGAGTAACCGATCAGACTCACCAGCGTAATCGTCAACCCACGCAGCAGACCCGCGCTCGCCTCCGGCAACAGAACGGTGCAGATGATGCGCATCGGGCTGGCCCCAAACGCTTCCGCCGCTTCAATAATGCCTTTATCGACTTCACGTAGCGCACTATCAACCAGACGGGCATAGAAAGCGATTGCCGCCACCGAGAGTGGGACCGATGCCGCAATCGGGCCAATGGTATTCCCGAGCAAAAACTGGGTTAGCGGCAACAGCAGAACCAGCAGGATCACAAACGGCACCGAACGAATGATATTCACCAGCACGGAGCTGAGCAGATACACAAAACGGTTTTGCCAGAATAAATGCCGATCGGTGACGAAAATAAGAAAACCGAGCGGCAGTCCGCCAATAATTGCCAGCACCGTAGAGATGCTCAGCATCTGGAAAGTTTCATTAAACGCCAGCGTCAAATCCGGCAATAAATCATCCACGAATCACCTCCACCTGTGCAGTACGTTGACGAATATGTTCCACGGCGACATCCACCGCAGAAGGGTTATGCGGCGCGGTCAGTTGCACCACCAGAATCCCCAGCGCACGTTCACCGATATACTCAATTTTGCCGTGCAGAATGTTCACCGCCACGCCAAATTTAACCGCCACTTCTGACAACACCGGCTGTTCCGCCGAATCGCCGATGAACAGAATTTTTAGCAACTGGCCAGGCAGATGCTGGCGCAGACGCTCGGGCAGCGTCAAATTGAGGGTATGTGACACCAGCTGCTGTGTGAACGCATGCTGCGGGTGAGCAAAAACGTCAAACACCTCACCGGATTCCACCACCTTGCCGCCGGACATCACCGCCACGCGATCGCAAATCGATTTGATCACGTTCATCTCGTGAGTGATCAGCACGATCGTGATCCCCAACTGTTGGTTGATCTGCTTAAGCAACGCCAGAATCGTGGCTGAGGTTTCCAGATCCAACGCCGAGGTAGGTTCATCACACAACAGCACATCCGGGTGATTGGCAATCGCGCGGGCAATACCCACACGCTGCTTTTGCCCACCGCTTAGCTGAACCGGAAAGCGGTTCGCCTTGTCTGACAGCCCCACCAGCGCCAGGATTTCTCTCACGCGCGGGCCAATTTTACTGCGCTCCCATCCGGCAGCCTTCAGGCTAAAGGCGACGTTTTGCGCCACGGTACGGGTATGCATCAGGTTAAAATGTTGAAAAATCATCCCGATACGCTGACGGGCTTTACGTAGATGCCCCCCTTCAAGCGCAGAAATTTCTACGCCGTTCACCTTCACGCTTCCCTGGCTCGGACGCGTTAAGGCGTTCAGGGTACGCAGCAGCGTACTTTTCCCCGCGCCGCTGGTCCCGACAATGCCAAATATCTCACCTGCGCCGATGCGCAAGCTGACGTCATCAACCGCCCGGGTTGATGGTCCACGGCCTGCGCTAAAATCCACGCAAACTTTCTCTATCTCAATCATAGCCACCTCAGAAATGCGAAAAGGGCAGTCGTCGCTGCCCCTGTTAACCCTTGTGCGCAGCGATTATTGGGCTGCCGACATCCATTCCGGTTTCTGGAAGGCGCTGTAGATATTTTGCGGATCGTCGATCACCGCGCGATACGCCGGAGATTTCACCGCCTCAACAATATCTTTGGCGAACGGTTTATCCGCATCTTCAGTGCGTACCGCGATGATATTTTTTAGATTTTCGTCCAGGTGTTCCTGCTTGATGGCGCTGGCGAGATCCAGTTTTGCCGCTACGGCAAAGTTGCCGTTGACCAGCGCACCGGTCACACCGTCCAGCGTACGCGGCAGCTGTGCCGCTTCCAGCGGTTTAAACACCAGCCCTTTCGGATTGCTGGCGATATCGCGCTCGGAGGCTTTAGTTGGATCAATATTGTCTTTGATGGTGATAAGGCCAATAGACTGCAGGAAACGCAGACCGCGAGCCAGGTTGGTGGGATCGTTGGAGAGCGTGATCACATCTCCTTTTTTCAACTCATCCAGGCTTTTGATTTTATGTGAGTAAAACCCCATCCCTGCCGTCGGGACCACAATCAGCTTGCTCAGCTTCAGGCCTTTATCTGCGGTGAATTTGTCAAAATAGAGCGAATGCTGGAACAGGTTAGCATCAATGCTACCGTTGGAGAGCGCCATGTTCGGTTGCACGTAGTCGCTGAATTCGCGCACTACGACCTTATAGCCTTTCTCTTTCAGCGTAGGGGCAATGGCCTGTTTCACCATATCGCCGTACGGCCCAGGCGCGACGCCAAACACGATGGTGTGCGGATCACTGTTCGCATGAGCAAACTGTAATCCACAGGCCAGTAACAGCGCCCCGGTCGCGACGCGTAAACTCTGACGCAATCCCATATTCTCTCCATTTTAACGTTGTGGTGTCATATCTCACGCCGTTCTTGCGGCGTTGTTCTTGTTGGCCCGTTAACAGGCTGATTGTTAACATGACACAGATCACAACCTGCTGTCCTTGAAATTATTTCATGATGTTGCAGAGTATGTTTTTAAATGAAAGAAGGCATGAAAAAGCCGGATGTCGGCACAAGTGCCTAATCCGGCCTACAACAGCTCTCTTAGGCCCGATAAGCGCAAGCGTATCGGGCGGCAGGCGTCGATTAGAAATCGTAACGCAGACGAACCAGGTTCATGTCACCCAGATTGTCGGTGCTGGAGGTAAAGACGTGTTCGTAGTCAACACGGAAACCGTAATCCAGCTGGAAGCTGATCCCCACGCCGTTGTCGGTACGCAGGTAGTTACGGCCATTCACGTACTCAATACGGTCGCCCATAAAGTAAGGCTGAACGGATTTCAGCGCATACTGACCCACCGGGAAGGTGTAACCCGCGAAGTATTCCAGACCCCAGGCGTCACCGGCAAAGTAGTCGTTAACAGACACTTTTTTGGTGGTCATGAAGTTTTGATACCAACCGCCGCCCAGCGAGAAGGTCCAGTTGTCCGGTTTCCAGCTCAGCGCAGTACCGACGATGTTTTGATCGTAGGTTTTGCTGGTGTTGCCACGCATTTCCGCGCGGGTGTAGTTCCACGCCGTACCCCAGGTCAGATCATCGGTGATGTGATAATCCACACCCAGCGAGCCGCCGCCTTTACGTTTGTAGCGCAGACCGTTGTTCGGGTTGTAATCATCGCTAAACAGGTAGGAGGCGTAGAGATCAACATCGCCTACCGTATTTTTATACTTCAGTGACTTACGTGTACGATAGGAACCGTCATAGTCGCCATTGATACCGTTACCCGGTGCCTGACCGATCATGTCGTAGTCCCAGATATCGGTTTTCGCACCGACTACATCATAGTAAATGCTGTTCTGTTGACCGAAGGTCAGCGTACCCCAGGTTGCACTCTTCAGACCGGTGTACAACATACGACGCGTGGTATCGTTGGCACCGTCAGCGTAGTGGTTATCCCAGTTGAACATCGCCGGGAAGTTAACGCCCAACTCGTAGTAGCTCACCCAACTGATATCATCAAACAGATAGTAGTCAGCGGCGAAGCGGAAACGTGTACCGCCATCGAAGCCATTACGTTTGTAGCCATTCTTACCATCGTCACCGGTCATATTCTGGAACTGCGGACGAATACTCCCGCCGACGGTGAAGTTAAGACGACTCAGCGGGTTGCCCGCCTGCGGATCTTGTTTCAGGACCGTGATTTCCGCCTGGGAGGCGAAAGTCGTTAATGCCACTGCTGCGCCGATCGATACCGCCAGCGCCGTTTTTTTTATAGTCATTATTTGTACCTTGATAGATAGCCTGCCAATTATTCAGCGTACAAATATTAACGTTTATTAATACACTCGTGTTGTCGGGTTTTTATTGTTCTGTGCTGTTAAATATCAACGAGTTATCAATTTGTGCTGCATAGATAAAAAAACGCACCGATTTAAAAAACCGGTGCGTAATCATCACTAATATGAATTAACTACTGAACTGACGGAACAGCGCTTTGCCTTTTAGCAGACGTGAACCGAGCCATCCGCCGCATAAAGAGAGCAGCAATGCTCCACTAAATGGTAATACTACCCACAGTCGCCAGTCTGGTTCCCACGGGAAATCAAACACTCTGGTTTGCAGTACCGCCAGCGCCGTTTCTGCGCCGATGGCTGCCACCAGTCCGGCAACCATCCCGAGCATGGCGAACTCGCACCACAGCGTGGTACGCAGCAGCTTCTTACCCGCACCCAGCGTGCGCCAGACCACCAGTTCCTGATGACGCTGACGCATACCGACCTGAACCTGCGCCAGTAGCAGCAACATACCGCAGGCGGTGACCAGTACCACCATCACCTCCAGCGCCCGACTCACCTGCTCCAGCACCTGGCTCACCTGTTTGAGGATGGCGCCAATATCCAGCAGGCTGATGGTCGGGAATTCGCGGTTAAGCTGCGTTAGCATGCCGTTGCTGTTCTCCCAGCGAAAGCTGGTTAACCAGCTTTGCGGCTGAGCATCCAGCGCGCCGGAGGGGAAGATAAAGAAGAAGTTGGGCCGCAGGCTTTCCCAGTCCACTTTGCGCAGACTGCTGACCGTGGCGCTGAAATCCTGGGTGTCGCCCATAAAGGTCACTCGATCGCCGAGTTTGACGTTCAGCCGTTTCGCTAACCCCTCTTCCATCGACACTTCGCCCGCTTTTGGCGGCCAGCTTCCGGCGGTTATCGGGTTATGATCCGGTCGGGTATCCTGCCAGGTAAGATTAAGCTCGCGGTTCAGCGCCTCATCCTGATTGCCTTCGGTCGGCTTCTCATTGATCGCCGTCAGACGCGCCCGCACAATCGGATAGAACGATTCCGGGAGCACCTGATGCTCAGACAGGAAAGCCTTCAGCGGAACCACCTGCTCGGTGGCAATGTTGATCAGAAAATAGTTCGGACTTTCCGGCGGCATTTGCTGCTGCCAGCGGTCGAGCAAATCGCCGCGCAGCACCAGTAACAACGCCAGCAGCATAAAGGAAAGCGAAAATGCCGATAGCTGGCTGAGCGTTGACCACGGCTGGCGTAACAGTCGACTGACCGCCAAACGCAGCGGCAGTGAGGAGAGCGTCAGACCACGCAGTACGTTGAGCAGCATCCAGCCGAGCACCCCGCACAACAGCGCCAGTACCACCGCGCCAGCCAGTACCGCCCACAGCAGCGGACTTCCGCCCATCAGTCCAGCAAGCAGTGCAGTCACGACTATCACTACCACCGGCAAATAAAACTTCAGCGGCCAGACGTTTGCCACCACGTCACGGCGCAGCACCCGCAGCGGCTGCGTTGCCAGCAGCAGGCGATAAGGACGTAACCCCACCAAGAGCGAAATCACCGTCATGGTGCCTAATGCCCATAGCCACGGCCAGGGGCTGGCAGGCGGCAGTTCGCCGGGCAGAACCGGCTTGAGCAGCAGCACCAGCACGCGCTCAAATAACAGCCCGAACAGTCCGCCGGTCACGCCAGACAGCGCCAGCACCATCAGCCATTGACCAACAATCAGCCTGCGCAGTTGCGCCCTGCCCGCGCCGAGGGTTTTCAGAATAGCCACCAGATCGTAACGACTGCGGCAATAATGGCTCATCGCCACGGCAACCGCGGCGACCGCCAGCAACAGCGTTAACAGCGCCGACAGCAGCAGGAACTGTTGCGAACGCTCCAGTGATTTCCCCAGCGCCCCTTCATCCTGCTCCAGCCCATACCAGCGCTGTTCAGGCTTTAACTGCGGTAGCAGCCACTTTTCATAGGCTTCCAGTTGCGACGGCGTGCCGCCAAATTTATAGCGCCAGGTCACGCGGCTTCCCGGCTGGACCGCCGCCGTTTTTTCGACATCAGCCATGTTCATCATCAGGCGCGGTGCTATCTGGAACGGATTAAAACCAGAGTCCGGTTCCTGCACCACCTCCCCGGCAATGTGCAGCGTGGCATCGCCAACGTCGATGGAATCACCGACTTTTAAGTTGAGCAGCGCCATCAGTCGCGGAGCCAGCAGCACCGAGCCAGGCTGAGGTTTCAGCCCCGGCGGATTGGTCTGCAACGTGCCGTACATTGGATACACATCATC
Organism: Citrobacter sp. Cpo221; assembly: GCF_030332345.1. Taxonomy (NCBI): domain Bacteria; kingdom Pseudomonadati; phylum Pseudomonadota; class Gammaproteobacteria; order Enterobacterales; family Enterobacteriaceae; genus Citrobacter; species Citrobacter sp. Cpo221. The sequence goes on along the minus strand of NZ_JAOWIA010000029.1, from coordinate 202,038 downwards.
CACCGCTTTGACGTTCGCCAGTTGCGGCGTATCGCGGGCAAAAGTCATGGTGGCAAAGGTGAGCTGTTCTCCCACCTTCAGGCCACGCTGTCGCGCCTCGTCAATCCACGCTTTCGGCACGGTACGCGAACTTTGTAGCGACCGATCGCCCGCCATAAACTCACGGCTTTGCTGGCTCAGCCCTTTTTCCATACGATCGCTGATATTGCCCAGCGCCAGTACGCAAGCCACCGCCAGGCTCAGCGCCAGCCAGACAATCAGTAATGAAGGCGAGCGCCATTCGCGCCAGAACCAGCGTGCAATCATGCCTCCTCCTGCAACTGTCCGTTCACCAGGCGTAAACGCCGATCGCAACGCGCCGCCAGCTGCGGGTCATGGGTCACCAGAATCAGGGTGGTACCGTGTTCCCGGTTCAGAGAAAACAGCAGGTCGGCGATTTTGTCTCCGGTCTGGCGGTCCAGATTGCCCGTTGGTTCATCGGCAAACAGCACGTCAGGGCGACCGTTAAAGGCCCGCGCCAACGCCACGCGCTGCTGCTCCCCGCCGGAAAGCTGAGCCGGAAGATGATCAAGACGTTTTCCCAACCCCAGTTGCTCCAGCAGCGTTTTTGCCCCGTCACGACTTTTTCCGCTGTTTTCGCCGCGCAATAGCGCGGGCAGTTCGACGTTTTCCAGCGCGTTGAGGGTCGGAATTAACATGAATGACTGGAAGACAAAACCCACGTGCCGCGCCCGCAGCTGCGCCCGGGCTTCTTCGTCCATGGTGTGCAGCGCCTGCCCCACCAGGCTGACTTCACCGCTGGTGCCATCGTCCAGCCCGGCAAGGATCGCCAGCAGCGTGGATTTCCCCGATCCCGACTCGCCAAGCAACGCAATGGTCTCGGCGCGTTTGACAACCAGTTCAACTCCGGTAAGGATGGATAGCTCATGATCACCCTGACCGACGGATTTCTTAAGATGATGAACTTCAACAATGTTTTCCGCTGGCATTGGCCTTTCCTGTTCCTGGTCCTGTTAACTTTCCGCGCCGCCGCTGCGGACACGTTATTAATTCTGGGTGACAGCCTGAGCGCCGGATACCGTATGTCCGCCAGCGCCGCGTGGCCTGCGCTACTTAATGATAAATGGCAAACCAAAACGCCGGTGGTGAATGCCAGCATTAGCGGCGACACCTCGCAGCAAGGTCTGGCCCGTCTGCCTGCATTGCTCAAGCAGCACCAGCCGCGCTGGGTGCTGGTCGAACTTGGCGGCAACGACGGCCTGCGCGGCTTTGCGCCTGCGCAAACCGAACAAACCCTGCGAACAATTTTGCAGGACGTGAAAGCGGCAAATGCCGAACCACTGCTGATGCAAATTCGTCTGCCGGCAAACTACGGTCGCCGTTATAATGAAACCTTTAGCGCGATTTATCCAAAGCTCGCCAAAGAGTTTGATATTCCTCTGCTGCCATTTTTCATGGAAGAGGTTTATCTGAAACCCCAGTGGATGCAGGATGATGGTATTCATCCTAACCGTGACGCCCAGCCGTTTATCGCCGACTGGATGGCGCAACACCTCACTCCACTAGTAAATCACGACTCGTAATTTAACGGAGATCCTGACAGGTAAAGTTATGCAAAAATCGGTCTTAATAACAGGATGTTCCAGCGGAATCGGTCTGGAAAGCGCGCTTGAGCTAAAGCGCCAAGGTTTTCAAATTCTGGCAGGCTGTCGCAAACCTGACGATGTCGCGCGTATGAACAGCATGGGATTCACTGGCGTGTTGCTGGATCTGGATTCACCCGAAAGCGTGGATCGTGCCGCCGATGAAGTGATCGCCCTGACCGATAATCGTTTATATGGGATCTTTAACAACGCCGGATACGGTGTCTATGGTCCACTGCTCACCATCAGCCGTGAACAGATGGAACAGCAGTTTTCCGCCAACTTTTTTGGCGCACATCAGCTTACTATGCGCCTGTTACCTGCCATGTTACCCCACGGCGAAGGGCGCATTGTGATGACCTCATCGGTGATGGGATTGATCTCAACGCCGGGACGCGGTGCCTATGCCGCCAGCAAATATGCACTGGAAGCCTGGTCCGACGCACTGCGTATGGAACTGCGCCATAGCGGGATTAAGGTCAGCCTGATTGAACCCGGCCCCATCCGTACCCGCTTTACCGAAAACGTCAACCAGACCCAGAGCGATGCTCCCGTTGAAAATCCCGGCATTGCCGCGCGTTTTACGCTGGGACCAGAAGCGGTTGTCGCCAAAGTGCGTCATGCGTTTGAGAGCGATAAACCAAAGCTACGTTATCCGGTTACGCTGGTGACCTGGGCAGTGATGCTGCTTAAACGCCTGTTACCAGGCCGCATAATGGACAAAATTTTACAGGGTTGAGTTGAAGCTCGCGCGTCAGCCCCCATGTAACAAGAAATCGACAAAAGAGAGTAACTCCATGTCCACACAGAATATTGTTAACATTAACGAATCGAACCTACAGCAGACCCTCGAACAGTCGATGACCACGCCGGTCCTGTTCTATTTTTGGTCTGAGCGCAGCCAGCATTGTCTGCAATTAACGCCGGTACTGGAGAGCCTTGCCGCCCAGTATAACGGTCAGTTTATTCTCGCTAAGCTGGACTGCGATGCCGAGCAGATGATCGCCTCCCAGTTTGGTCTGCGCGCGATCCCTACGGTTTATCTGTTCCAGAACGGCCAGCCGGTAGATGGATTCCAGGGCCCGCAGCCGGAAGAGGTTATTCGCGCGCTGCTGGAGAAAGTGCTGCCGAGCGAAGAAGAGCTGAAAGCACGCCAGGCTATCGAATTCATCGAAGCCGGTAATCACGCGGATGCACTGCCGTTGCTGAAAGAAGCCTGGCAGATCTCCAACCAGAGCAGCGAAATTGGTCTGCTGCTGGCAGAAACACAAATCGCCCTCAATCGTTCGGATGAAGCCGAAGCGGTACTGACAACCATTCCGTTGCAGGATCAGGACACCCGCTATCAGGGGCTGATCGCGCAGATTGAACTGCTGAAACAGGCAGCTGATACGCCGGAAATCCAACAGTTGCAGCAGCAGGTCGCCAACAATCCGCAGGATGCGGCACTGGCAACGCAGTTGGCTATTCAGTTACACCAGGTTGGACGTAACGAAGAATCACTGGAATTACTGTTCAGCCACCTGAAGAAAGATCTTACGGCTGCCGATGGTCAGGCACGTAAGACCTTCCAGGAGATCCTTGCCGCACTGGGTACGGGCGATGCGCTGGCCTCGAAGTACCGCCGCCAGCTGTACGCGCTGCTGTACTAATCCATTTGATTTTGCCCGATAGCGCCTGCGCGCTTATCGGGCCTGTAAATTCGACAAATACCGATCCCTCCGGCATCACATCACGTCTTCTTCAAATGCGTTACCACTAATTGGTGGCGCGAATTATAGAATTTTCGATAGGTTAAGTAGCAGGCGATAATGGTTGACAGGCTGGCGGTTGATAGCAGCATAAACGTCACCATAATCTGATACTTAATCGCTTTTACCGGGTCAATACCTGCAAAGATCAATCCTGACATCATCCCCGGTAAACTCACCAGCCCCACGGTCTTCGCTGAATCAATCGTCGGGATAAGCGAGGCGCGAATGCTGTCGCGAATAAGCGGTGCAGAAGCCACCTTCGGCGTTGCGCCGAGGCTGAGTTTTTCCTGAATTTGCTGCTGCTCGCTGTTAAACCGCTGCCCCAAATTGTTGTAACACAGCCCCACGGCCACCATCGCATTACCTGCAATCATGCCGGAGATCGGGATGACCTGCATCGGCGTGAACTCGATAGAGCCTGAAAGAACCAGCACCGAAAGCGTTAGCCCCGCTCCCACCGTAATAGCAATAAACGACGAGAGAAAAGCTTTATCAATATATTTACTGCGTTTTTGCGCGTTATAGGCCGCGTTAAAGCAGATAAACAGCACCATCAATAAGGTCAGAATGCTATGGTTGACGCCGAAAATATATTTCAGCACGTAGCCCACGATAATAAGCTGAACCACTGCCCGGCAAACGCTCCAGAGAATATCTTTTTCCAGCGCCAGCTTTTCTTTGTTGCTGATCAGTATCGCGACCACCACCAGCATCATCGCTAACGCCAGGGATTCATTGGTAATATTATGCTCGTTCATTGCTTACTTCCTGCATTTCACCGGCGTGCGGTTGAAGGGTTATGACGTTATCCGCATGTTCAATTTCATCTTTGTCATGCGTCACCCACAGCACAGCAATATTCTTATCGCGAACATAGTGGTGAATTAATTCGTTCACATTACGCTTGTTGGCTTCATCCAGCGCGCTGGTGATTTCATCAAGCAGCAGAATTTTCGGCAGAAACTGCAAATTACGAATTAACGAGACGCGCTGCTTTTCGCCGCCGGACAGCTCATTGATGTTTTTTTTGAGGATCGTCTCGGGTAACTCAAAGCGGGCCAGATCGGTCAGAAACACATCCGGATCCGGACTTTTGTTGCGGATTTGCCAGGGGAAAATGAGATTGTCGTAAACGGTGTCGCCAAACAAAGCGGGCGTTTGCGCGCAATAAGAGACCTGCTGGCGATACGTTTCCGGCTTGAGGGTATTTATCTCTTTGCCCTCAAAGAGAATCTCACCACCAGTCGGACTTATTAACGACGCCACAATCTTGATTAACGTACTTTTACCACAGCCGGATTGGCCGGTAATCAGCTTAAATTCTCCGGCGCGGAGATCAAAACAGATGTTATTAAGAACCTGCGTCGCCCCTGCCTGCCACGCGACATTTTTTAACTGAAGCAGAATGCTGCTTTCTTCCATTACCAATCCCTTTTTTACCTCTTTCGTGCTGACAGTGTATCTCTGTAATTTATTATAGGGGAGCTCACCTTGATAAATCGGGTATAATTTGACTAATGAGGCAGTAAAGGACAGCACAACAGGAGGTTTCATCAATGCTCATTTTTATTCCTATTCTTATTTTTGTCGCGCTGGTGATCGTCGGCGCAGGCGTCAAAATCGTCCCGCAGGGATATCAGTGGACGGTAGAGCGTTTTGGCCGTTACACCAAAACCCTACAACCGGGTTTAAGCCTTGTTGTACCGTTCATGGACCGCATTGGTCGTAAGATCAATATGATGGAACAGGTGCTTGATATCCCCTCTCAGGAAGTCATCTCCAAAGATAACGCCAACGTCTCGATTGATGCTGTGTGCTTTATTCAGGTGATCGACGCGCCGAAAGCCGCGTATGAAGTCAGCAACCTGGAACTGGCGATCATCAACCTGACCATGACCAACATTCGTACTGTTCTCGGCTCGATGGAGCTCGATGAAATGCTCTCCCAGCGCGACAACATCAACACGCGCCTGCTGCATATCGTTGATGAGGCCACCAATCCCTGGGGAATAAAAATCACCCGTATTGAGATCCGCGACGTGCGTCCTCCTGCAGAACTTATCGACGCCATGAACGCGCAAATGAAAGCCGAACGTACCAAGCGCGCCTACATTCTTGAAGCCGAAGGGATCCGTCAGGCAGAAATCGTTAAGGCCGAAGGTGAGAAGCAATCGAAAATCCTCATTGCGGAAGGTGAACGTCAGTCCGCATTTTTACAGGCTGAAGCGCGTGAACGTTCCGCAGAAGCAGAAGCCCGCGCCACGCAGATGGTGTCTGAGGCCATTGCCGCCGGGGATATTCAGGCCGTGAACTACTTCGTGGCGCAGAAATACACCGAAGCGCTGCAGCATATCGGTTCGTCGAATAACAGCAAAGTGGTGATGATGCCGCTGGATGCCAGTAGCCTGATGGGCTCCATTGCCGGGATCGCCGAACTGGTTAAGGACAGCGCCAGCGAGCGGAAAAAATCATGATAGCGATGATTCTGGTGCACCCGCACATCTTCTGGCTCAGCCTCGGCGGTTTGCTACTCGCCGCCGAGATGCTGGGCGGCAACGGCTATCTGCTGTGGAGCGGCGTGGCTGCGGTGATTACCGGTCTTGTCGTCTGGCTCGTTCCGCTAGACTGGGCGTGGCAGGGGGCGATGTTTGCCGCCCTCACCCTGCTGGCGGCCTGGCTGTGGTGGAAGTGGCTGTCAAGGCGCGTTCAGGAGCAAAAGCCAGCCGACAGCCATCTTAACCAGCGCGGACAACAGCTGGTTGGCCGTCGATTTATTCTGGAAACCACCCTGGTCAATGGTCGCGGACATATGCGCGTCGGCGACAGTTCCTGGCCCGTTAGCGCCCGTGACGATTTGAGCGCCGGAACGCAGGTTGAAGTCATTGCCGTTGAGGGAATCACACTGATTATAAAAGCGGTATCACACTAAAGAGACAGGAAATAAGACTATGGTCAGGAAGACACCCCTTGCCTTTGCCCTTTGCATATTGCTGACCGCCGCCCCGCAGGCATTCGCTTCGTTCGATATGGAAGACTGCAAATGGAGCGACGACAGCTGTCTACTCAAGGGAACGCCGACCTTTAACCCTGAAAACGACAGCCGTGACAACCTGATGCGGCTGCTGAGCCAGGAAAAATCATTTGCTCTGCCGGTGCAATCAATGCCCGCAGACATCACCCGCTCCCGTGATTTCTATTTTGCCTATCACCCGCAGTGGGATGAGGCTGCCCCGCAGCCAGCCGCTGCTCCGGCATCCGCCGCAGACAGCCCTCTCTCCCAACAGATGGCCGAGCTGTACATTAGCGCCGACGAAATAAACATCAACGACGCTGAGCTTGAGAACCGCCATGTTTCGAATAACACCGAGAGCGTCAGCGCGTTTTTTGCCGCGCTGTTGGCCGATTCCACGTTAACGGCGGAACAGCGTCAGGCCTTAGCCCAGGCGCGTACAGGACTGCTTTCCGGAGCAACCCGCGAGCAAATTGAGTCTGCTCTTGCTACCTTCCCGGCAGATTCTCCTGCTCTGCCCTATAAAAGCTATCTGGCAGCAGCCGCCAGTTTCTATGCCGGTGATTATGCCAGTGCCGAACGGGATTTCGCTCAGCTTGCCAAAAGCGATCGTCCGTGGCTGGCAGAGACCGCGCAATACATGCTGATGCGCACGGCGTTGAACAAGAGCAGTCAGAACAGCGTGGGCGAGTACGGCGATTTTGATATTGCGAAAATTAACCGCGAGGATGCTACTCAGGCTCAGACGCTGGCGCAGGCCTATTTGCAGCGTTTTCCTCAAGGACTCTACGCTGACTCTTCACGCGGTATGTTGCGTCGCATCAACTGGTATTTACAGGCGTGGCCGCAGTTAGCCGGGTTGTATGAACAGACGCTTCAGCAGTCGGTTGACGCACAGCAACTGCGCGAAAATGTCATCGAATACGATAATGTCTATGGCATGGCGTTCTACGACCAGTCCGTCGTTGAAGCCTTCCCCAACGCGCCGCGAGTCAGCTATATCGAACTGCTACGCGCGCTGCGCCTGGATAACAATAACAAACCCACGCTGACGCAGGCACAGCTCGACGCCAGCAAACCGGTGTTTGAACAGAGCCAAAAACTGCCGCTATGGCGCGATCTGCAACTCAATCTGTGGCTGGCAACGGGCAACTACGCGGCAATTATTCAGGCAGTTACGCCAGCGCAGAAACTTGCCGCTCACGATACCCTCGCCTTCAGCGAACAGGTGCTGTACGGCGAAGCGTTGATGGGCCAGAAGAAATGGGCCGAGGCGCGCGATTTCTGGCAGCAGTTGTTAAAACTCAGCCAGGATAACGAACAGCAGCAATATGTGCAGGCTAAGCTTGCCGCCACGCTGGTATATAGCGGCGACGTGGCTGCGGTTTTCGCACCGAATAGCGCGGTGACCAACCTGCGCTTTCGTTCGCAGGTACTGAAAACACAGGCCACACCAGAACTGCTGCGCCAGCAGGCCGTTCATGGCCCGAATAACGAAGAGCGTACCATTGCGTTGCATACGCTGCTGGTGCGAGATCTTACAGAGAATCGTTTTGGCGATTGGCTGAATGACAGAAAACTGGCCAGCGCGATTACGCCTCCGGTCATTGGCGAAGCGTTTGCTGACGTTAACCTGAGCATATTCGACTGGAATGGCGACACGGCGCAGGCGGGCTATACGTGCCGCAGCCTCAATGAAACGGTAACGGTATTGAGCAAAAAAGCGGATGATGCTCACGCGCTGAACTGCCTTGGCGAATTCTTCCGCACCACGCAAACACATGTTGATCTGTGGAAAAACAGCGCTGGCAACGACGTGCTTGAATCAGCTATCTCGCGCAAGAAACCTTTCGGCCAGTTCGACAGGCAAAGCTACTATCAGCAGGTAATCACCTCACCCACCGCGGAAGTCGAAGATAAGAGCTTCGCGCTGTATCGCGCCATCATGTGCTATGCGCCATCAGGCGCTAACGAATGCGGCGGTGAAGACGTGGATAAACTGCTGCGTAAGGGCTGGTTCACCCAACTGAAAACGCAGTATCCGGGAAGTCCGTGGGCGCAAAAACTCAAATATTACTGGTAACCGCGCTGCTGATAGGTCAGGCACAGGCGGCGGATATCGTCGCCGCCCGTGAACATTCGGCCTTCTGGCTGTGGTCTGGGGTGAAGGCCAGTGACGAGCTGAAAGACGCGCAAACGGTTTATCTGCACCAGGGCGAGGTACTGGTTCGTTCCGGTAACGTGGTGTTCCAGCGCCTCGGACTGCCGGTCAGTCGTCTGTCTTTTCCCTCAATCTGGCTGACCGTACGCTTTACCACCCTCGACGTACCGGAAGAGATCCCGGCGCGTATCATACGGTTGATGCAGCGCTGGCAGACCGCCGGGAATCACGTCGTCGGCCTGCAGGTTGATTTTGACGCAGCGACCCATCAACTGACCGACTACGCCCGCTTTCTGCAGCAACTGCGCCAACAGCTCCCGGCCGAGTTTGCGCTAGGCGTAACCGGACTACTGGATTGGGCAAAAACGGGCGACGTCGCTACGCTGAACGCGTTGGCGGTCGATGAACTGGTGGTGCAAAGCTATCAGGGGCGTCACACGGTGACGAATTATCAGGCGTATCTGCCCGCGCTGAGCCGCCTGCGCATTCCATTTAAGCTGGGACTGGTGCAAAACGGTAACCGGGATCCACTGGCTGAAGCGCAGCTTGAGAAATCCCCGTGGTACCGCGGCACGGTGGTGTTTATGCTTAATCCCTCTCGCCGTTAAGCCTTCGCTTTGTGATGGCAGCAGCCGGAGAGATTATCCATAATCGGACATTCAGCGCTGTCATCACCCGGGCAACTGTCCGCCAGCGCCAGTAAATGCAAGCGCATGGCCTGCAGCTCACTGATATGCCGCTCAATATCCGCCACCTTTTCCAGGGTGCGCTTTTTCACATCCGCGCTATGACGCGCCGGATCGTTAAACAGGTTTACCAGCTCGCCGCACTCTTCCAGGTTAAACCCAACCTGCCGCGCCTGACGCAGCAACGTCAGTTCATTCAGATGCTGTTGGTTGTAAGTGCGATAGCCATTGTCACTACGCAGCGGCGGCGTCACCAGTCCTTTCTCTTCATAAAAGCGAATGGCTTTGCTGGTTAAACCGGTTTTTTTCGCAACGTCGCTAATATTCACATTTCCCCCGCGGTGCTTGTTGGTGCTGAGCCACATTATAGCCCAGATTGCCGTAATCATTTACCCGAGAAATCTGCACATTTTAAGTCAACAAAGAGATGAATAAATCCTTTCTATTCACATTGTTATATCCGATACAGATCACATTTCAGTTTTTATTGACCGTACAAAATTGACTCAAATCAAAAGATATATTGGTTATACATCTTTCATATTGAACAAAGGGAAACATTTTTATATACAAATGCGAATGATAATGATGATCATTTACATTAAATAAAGGTTCTCTTATGTTGCCACGGATTAACCAAAGGCCATTTATTCTTTCAGCCCTGACATTATGCATGTCCGGCGCTGCTTCTGCAGCTACCTCTACAACACACGCTTCAACGCCCGATGATGATACGGTGATCGTCACGGCTAACCGCTCTGAAAGTAGTCTCTGGGATAGCCCGGCAACTATTCAGGTTATCGATCGCCAGACGCTGCAAAACTCCACCAGCGTTTCTATTGCTGATGATTTACAAGATATTCCCGGCGTCGAAGTCACCGATAACGCCCTCGCTGGCCGGAAACAAATTCGTATCCGTGGCGAAGCCTCTTCGCGGGTGCTGATTTTGATCGACGGCCAGGTCGTCAGCTACCAACGTGCCGGGCAAAACTACGGGGCCGGTTTGCTGATTGACGAATCCGCGCTGGAGCGTATTGAAGTGGTCAAAGGCCCCTACTCTGTCCTCTACGGTTCGCAGGCGATTGGCGGCGTCGTGAATTTTATTACGAAAAAAGGTGGCGATAAGCCTCTCGGCGGCAGCGTTAAGGCCGTTTATAACTCCGCAACGGCAGGATGGGAAGAATCAGCGGCAGCCTGGGGCAGCATCGGAAACTTTGACTACCGCATCAATGGCAGCTACTCCGACCAGGGGGACCGCGATACGCCTGACGGAAGATTGCCTGACACCAACTTCCGTAATAACGGCCAGGGCGTGTGGCTGGGCTACAACTTCGATCGCCATAAAATCGGACTCTCGCTCGATCGTTACAAACTGTCTACTCAAACCTGGTTTGACGATCCAGAGGGCCAGTTCGACGACTTTAGCGTCAAAATACCTAAGCTGGAACGAGAGAAAATCGGTCTTTTCTACGACTATGCGGCTGACGGGGATTACCTGAAGAAAATCCATGTTGACGCATACAGCCAGACAATAGAGCGCAAATTTGAAAACCGGGTCAAAACCACCCAAGTAATCCCCAGCCCGGCGATTAAAGCGCTGACGATAAACAATCAAACCAATACCAACGACAAACAGTATACCCAGGGGGTAACGCTGCAGGGCAATTTCTCCCTTCCCGCGAACAACGAGCTGGTGATTGGCACTCAATATCAGCATGACAAAATCAAACAGGACACGGACGGCAGTACACGCCAGACCGCGGCTACCGGCTTCTTCGATACGCAAACCCGCACCCTGTCATACAACGAAGCGGAGCAAAGCAACACCTCATTATTCGCGCAAAACGACTGGCGCTTTGCCGATGACTGGACCTGGACCGTAGGCGCACGCCAGTACTGGCTGTCTTCGAAGCTCAATCGCAACGATACGCAAACCCTGCAAAGCAGCGGCAGTACCTGGCAATCCACCGGAGGAAATTCAGTACACGATGATGAACTAGTGACCTCAACCAGCCTGCGTTATTCCGGTTTTAAAGATCTTGAACTCCGGGCAGCGTATGCCCAGGGCTATGTTTTCCCCACGCTGACTCAGTTGTTTATGCAGACGTCCGCAGGCGGAAGCGTGACCTACGGCAACCCAAACCTGAAGGCGGAACACTCGAATAACTATGAGCTGGGCGCACGGTATAAAGGGAATATGTGGCTGATTGACGGTGCCATTTATTACTCCGAAGCCAAAGACTATATCGCCAGCCTGGCCTGTTCAGGCCAACCCGTTTGCAGCGGTAATACCACCTCTTCACGGGGTGGCTATTACTACTACGAAAACATCGATCGGGCCAAAACCTGGGGCATGGAACTCACCGCAGAATACAACGGCTGGGCGGTTTCACCTTACCTGAGCGGTAATCTCATTCGCCGTCAGTACGAAGGCAATACCCTAAAAACCTGGGATACCGGTGAGCCCACGCTGACCGGGCGCGTCGGCCTGAAACATACCTGGTTGATGAATGTCGCTAACGTGACGTCCGATGCCTTTATCCGCGCGGCGTCCAGCGCTAAAGATAATACCGGCTCCACGGAAATCAACTACCCTGGCTGGGCCACACTTAACCTCGCATTCAACACCGAGTTTGGTCCACAGGACCAGTATCAGGTCAACCTCGCGCTCAACAACCTGACCGACAAGCGTTACAGGACCGCGCATGAATCTATTCCAGACGCGGGTTTCAATGCCGCCGTTGGCTTTGCGTGGAATTTCTGACGATGAAAAAACTCATGATTGGCTTACTGAGCCTCGCCTGCGTTTTCAGTGCCCAGTCCGCCGACCGCCTGGTGGTGGCGGGCGGCTCGCTTAGCGAACTGGTATACGCCATGGGCGTCGGCAACCGGGTGGTCGGCGTTGATGAAACCACCTCATATCCGCCCGAAACTGCCGCACTCCCGCATATCGGCTACTGGAAGCAGTTAAGCAGTGAGGGCATTTTGTCGCTCCATCCGGACAGCTTTATCACCTGGCAGGATGCAGGTCCCCAAATCGTGTTGGATCAGTTGCGGGCGCAAAAGGTTAACGTCGTGACGTTGCCGCGCGTACCGGCCACCGTAGAACAGATGTACGCCAACATTCGAGAACTGGCTACAACACTGCACATTCCTGACCAAGGTGAGGCGTTAGTCAATCGCCTGCAGCAACGTCTGGAGCGTATTAAGCGCAGCGTGGCGGCGAAAAACGCGCCGGTCAAAGCGATGTTCATTCTCTCTGCTGGCGGCAGCGCACCTCAGATCGCCGGAAAAGGCAGCGTTGCCGATGCCATTATGACCCTCGCAGGCGCACAAAATGTCGCCACCCATGCGCAGTATAAAAGCTACAGCGCGGAGTCACTGATCGCCGCCAACCCGGAGGTGATCGTGGTGACGTCGCAAATGGTCGATGGCGGTCTGGCTCGCCTGAGCGCGATTGCCGGTATTACCCACACTGCGGCCTGGAAAAATCAGCGCATTGTGGCGGTAGACCAGGCGCTGATTCTGGGGATGGGACCTCGCGTCGCCGATGCAGTTGAAGCCCTACACCAGCAATTCTGGCCTCACTAACAGGATTTATTAAGAAGAATGAAAACTGAACACTCGCTGGATCTCACCGCGCATTTTGCGCTCGAGGGAAGTCAGCCATTTAAGGATCGCCGCGCCACGATGCCCTGGCGTGGGGCGATCCCGGTTGCCAAAGAGCTTTTGTCACAAACCTGGCAGGAGGTCATCAGCCAGCCAACCCCGCCACGTAAACGGCTGGTGTACTTGCATATCCCGTTTTGTGCAACACATTGTACTTTCTGCGGTTTTTATCAAAACCGCTTTGAAGAAGACAACTGCGCCCGCTACACCAACGCGCTGTTGCGCGAAATAGAGATGGAAGCTGATAGCGCATTACACCAGTCAGCCCCCATTCACGCCGTCTATTTTGGCGGCGGTACGCCTTCTGCGTTGTCTGCACAGGACCTGGCCAGAATCATCACCGCGCTGCGTGACAAGCTACCGCTGGCGCCGGACTGCGAAATCACCATTGAGGGGCGAGTACTCAATTTTGACGATGCGCGAATCGATGCCTGCCTTGACGCTGGCGCCAATCGATTTTCGATCGGTATTCAGTCTTTTAACAGCCGGATCCGCAAGAAAATGGCGCGTACTTCGGACGGCCCGACCGCAACGGCCTTTATGCAGGGACTGGTAAAACGGGATCGTGCCGCCGTGGTGTGCGATCTGCTATTTGGTCTGCCAGGACAAGACGCAAAACTGTGGGGCGAGGATCTGGCGATTGCCCGCGACATTGGCCTCGACGGCGTAGATCTTTATGCGCTGAATCTGATCCCTAATACACCGCTTGGCAAAGCAGTTGAAACCGGGCGCACAACCGTTCCCTCTCCCGCCGAACGCCGCGATCTCTATCTTCAGGGCTGCGATTTCATGGACAGCGCGGGCTGGCGCTGCATCAGCAACAGCCACTGGGCGCGTACCACACGGGAACGCAATCTGTACAACCTGCTGATTAAACAGGGTGCAGACTGTCTGGCATTCGGCTCTGGCGCAGGAGGGTCAGTCAATGGCTATTCCTGGATGGTCGAGCGCAACCTGAATACATGGCATGAATCTATCGCCGCCGGAAAAAAACCGCTAATGATGATAATGCGCACCGCCGAGCGTGGTTTCCAGTGGCGACACACTCTCCAGGCCGGTATTGAGACGGCCCGCGTCCCGCTGGATGAGCTGACGCCTCATGCTCAAAAACTGGCCCCGCTACTGACCCAATGGCATCACGCAGGACTGACGCGAGATGCCAGCACCTGTGTACGCCTGACCAATGAAGGGCGTTTTTGGGCGAGCAATATTTTGCAGTCTCTTGATGAACTGATTCAGGCACTTAACGCGCCGCGCATTGCGGTAGAGCAACCATAAAAGGAGTGAATAATGAGCCATGTCTCTTTACAGGATTTTTTGAAAACTGAGCCGGACGGTACGCTGGAAGCTATCGCAGCCCAGTACAACACTACATTGCTGGAGGTGGTGAAAAACCTCCCTTCCCCAACGCTGGTTTCCGGCAGTCAATTTGATACCGTCTGGGAAACCGTCTGCGAATGGGGCAAAGTCACCACCCTGGTCCATACTGCTGATGTCATTCTGGAATTCACCGGTGAATTACCTTCCGGATTCCACCGCCACGGTTACTTCAACCTGCGCGGCAAAAAAGGCATGACCGGGCATATCAAGGCAGAAAACTGCACGCATATTGCTCTGATTGAACGCAAATTTATGGGAATGGACACCGCGTCAATTCTCTTCTTCAACCAGGCGGGTAGCGCTATGTTCAAAATTTTCCTCGGTCGCGATGAGCATCGACAGCTACTGGCCGAACAGGTCAGCGCCTTTCACGCGCTGTCTTCATCTTTAAAGGAACATGCCTGATGGCTCCATGGCTTATTTTTGGTGCAGGTGGTCGCGGCGTCGGCGCGAAAACGCTGGAACTCGCGTTGGCGGAGCATCGTCCGGTGATTGCTGTCGTTCGCAATCCCCAGGTCGCTGCCGGGCTGCAGGAAAAAGGTGTGCAGGTCTTTATTGGCGATGCTTGCGACAGCCAGGTCACCGCCTGTGCCTGTCGCGCAGCGGGGCAACACGCCACGGTGATCTCCTCCATGGGCGGTGCCCAGGATTATCTGGCGCACAGAACCGTCATTGATGAAGCAGAAAAAGCTGAGATCAAACGCATGATTCTGGTCACCTCCCTGGGCTGTGGTGACAGTTGGCCCTTTTTGTCCCCACGCGCCAGGGCCGCATTTGGCCAGGCCGTACGGGAAAAATCATTGGCTGAAAGCTGGCTACAAACCAGTCAACTGGACTACGCCATTCTCCGCCCCGGCGGTTTGCTGAACGGTGAAGCCACAGGCCTGGCGCAACGCATACAGGCCGAGGAGTGTCACGGCTTTGTAATGCGCGCAGATGTTGCCAGGCACATTCACGAACTGGCCACGGCGCCGGCACTCAATAACCAGATTTACAGTTTGGTTGAGCCGGGACTGAAACCCGCGTAAACCCCTCGCGGCGCGGAAATTTCGCGCCGCAAAGACGTTATGGAGCGTTGCGTGCTTAAGGACTCGCTTTCTTCCGTCAGCATTCTGACGGGCCTTTCTCTCTTGCTGGTCGCTCTGATGCTGTTCGGTGCCAGCCAGGGGGCGTTGAACATTAGCTTCAGCGCCCTGTTCAACGACGAATACCGTGATATCTGGTTGAACATTCGCCTGCCCCGCGTGCTGCTGGCCGTTTTGGTCGGTGCTGCGCTGGCTACGGCAGGGGTCATTATGCAGGGGCTTTTTCGCAATCCAATGGCCGATCCCGGCCTGCTTGGCGTGAGCAGCGGCTCCGCGCTGATGGTCGGCATCGCGATAGTTATCCCCTTTTCATTCCCCGTAGTGCTAGTGTTGTATGAGCAGATGATTTTTGCCGTCGCGGGCAGCATGGTGGTCTGCACGATTATTTTTCTGATAAGCCAGCGTCATAACCACGGCGGAATGATGCAACTGCTGTTAGCCGGTATCGCTATCAATGCCCTGTGCGGTTCGGCTATTGGCGTGCTGAGCTATGTGGGCGACGAACAACAGCTACGTCAACTTACGCTGTGGATGATGGGGAATCTCGGCCAGGCCCAGTGGCCAACGCTGCTGGTTGCCAGCACGTTTATTCTTCCAGCCATTGCTGTCACCGTCTGTATGGCGGGAACGCTTAATTTGCTGCAGTTGGGTGATGAAGAGGCGCATTACCTCGGCGTAAACGTCAAACGTAAGCGCCAGCAGCTACTGTTGCTCAGCTCGCTCCTTGTCGGTGCTGCCGTTTCTGTCAGCGGCGTGATTGGCTTTATTGGCCTGGTGATCCCGCATCTGATCAGAATGACTACCGGCGCCGATCATCGCTGGTTGATTCCCTGCTCTACGCTGGCCGGCGCCTGTTTACTGCTGATTGCCGACACGCTGGCCCGCACACTTGTTCAGCCTGCCGAAATGCCCGTTGGCCTGTTAACCAGCCTGATCGGTGGACCGTATTTCCTGTGGTTAATACTGCGTAGCCGGAGGATGTCATGATCGTCGCTGAAAATCTGGTCTACCACATTCAGGGCAGACGACTGACCGATGACGTTTCTCTGACGCTACCTGATGGAGAAATCATCGCGATTCTTGGTCCGAATGGGGCCGGAAAATCGACGCTGCTTCGCCAGCTTACGGGCTATCTGCAGCCCCACAGCGGGCGTTGTAGCTTGTTTGGCAAGCCGCTGAACGAGTGGTCAATCACCGAGCTGGCAAAAACCCGCGCCGTGATGCGCCAGAACAGTCATATGGCCTTCCCGTTTAGCGTGCAGGAGGTCATCCGCATGGGCAGGCATCCGTATCGTACGCGCAATACGGGCGATGAAACGGAGCACATCATGACGTTGTGTGACTGCCAGGCGCTGGCCGCGTGCGATTACCGGCACCTGTCGGGAGGAGAACAACAGCGGGTACAGCTGGCGCGCCTGCTAGTGCAACTTTGGGAGCCCGAACCCAGGCCAAAATGGTTGTTTCTCGATGAACCCACCTCCGCCCTGGATATTCACCACCAACAGCATCTTTTTCGTCTGCTGCGTCGTCTGGTAGGTGAACGACAGTTCAGCGTCTGCTGCGTCCTGCACGATCTCAACCTTGCGGCGCGCTATGCTGACCGCGTTGTATTGATGGAACGCGGCAGGATAGTTGATAACGGTCGTCCGCAGGATGTTCTACAGCAATCATCGCTAAATGCCTTGTACGGCGCCGATCTCACGGTGATGAATGAACCGGAGCATCGAACGCCGCTTATTGTTCTCAATCAATAATTGACCGGGAGCGTCCTGTTCTGACGTTCCCGTTTTTCTTCCTTTTCGCCCTTTTTGCACCTTTTCAAAAAACTCCCTTGACCTTCCCCTAGATGGAAGGTTTAACCTTTATCACAGTCAGTTAATCCTGCAATAAAGGAGTTGGTTATGTCTCAAACAATCGATCTAACCCTGGACGGCTTGTCCTGTGGTCACTGTGTAAAACGCGTTAAAGAGAGTCTGGAGCAACGCCCGGACGTTGAGCAAGCGGATGTCACTGTGACTGAAGCGCACATCACCGGGAGCGCCAGTGCTGAAGCGCTGATTGAAACCATCAAACAAGCCGGTTACGGCGCGGAGTTAAGCCACCCAAAGGCTAAACCGCTGACGGAGTCATCAATCCCGTCGGAAGCACTGGCAGCGGTCCCTTCCGAGCTTCCGGCAGCTACGGCTGATGATGACAGCCAACAGTTGCTGTTAAACGGCATGAGCTGCGCCAGCTGTGTTATCCGCGTACAAGATGCTCTGCAAAGCGTACCGGGTGTCACGCAGGCACGGGTAAACCTGGCGGAACGTACTGCGCTGGTAATGGGCAGTGCGTCCGCCGACCAGTTAGTGAAAGCGGTGGAAAAAGCGGGCTACGGCGCAGAAGCCATTGAAGATGATGTTAAGCGCCGCGAGCGTCAGCAAGAAACCGCCGTGGCAACCATGAAACGTTTTCGCTGGCAGGCGGCCGTCGCGCTGCTGTTGGGTATCCCTGTCATGGTATGGGGAATGATTGGCGAAAACATGATGGTCACTGCCGACAACCGTAGCCTGTGGCTGACGATTGGTCTGGCAACGCTTGCCGTGATGGTTTTCGCGGGCGGTCATTTTTACCGCAACGCGTGGAAAAGCCTGATGAACGGCACCGCGACCATGGATACGCTGGTGGCGCTGGGTACGGGGGTGGCATGGCTTTATTCCATGAGCGTCAACCTCTGGCCGCAATGGTTCCCGATGGAAGCACGACACCTCTATTATGAAGCCAGTGCGATGATTATCGGTCTGATTAACCTCGGGCACATGCTGGAAGCACGGGCTCGTCAGCGCTCGTCCAAAGCACTGGAAAAATTACTCGATCTGACACCGCCGACCGCGCGTGTTGTTACCGACGAAGGTGAAAAGAACGTGCCGCTGGCAGACGTTCAGGCGGGAATGTTGCTGCGCCTGACCACCGGCGATCGCGTTCCGGTTGATGGCGAAATCACTCAGGGCGAAGCCTGGCTGGATGAAGCCATGCTGACCGGTGAGCCGATTCCGCAACAAAAAGGCGAAGGCGATAGCGTCCACGCCGGTACGGTCGTACAGGACGGCAGCGTGCTGTTCCGCGCCAGCGCCGTTGGCAGCCACACCACGCTGTCACGTATTATTCGTATGGTGCGCCAGGCGCAAAGCAGTAAACCGGAGATTGGCAAACTGGCTGACCGTATCTCCTCAGTGTTCGTTCCGGTCGTCGTAGTCATTGCGCTGGTAAGTGCAGCAATCTGGTATTTCTTCGGGCCGGCACCACAAATTGTTTATACGCTGGTGATTGCCACTACCGTACTGATTATTGCCTGCCCTTGTGCGCTGGGCCTGGCAACACCAATGTCGATTATTTCCGGTGTGGGTCGTGCCGCTGAGTTTGGGGTTCTGGTACGTGATGCCGATGCACTGCAGCGCGCCAGTACGCTTGATACCGTCGTATTTGATAAAACCGGGACATTGACTGAAGGTAAACCGCAGGTTGTCGCCTTCAAAACGTTTGGCAACACCGATGAAGCACTGGCAATTCGTCTGGCAGCAGCCCTTGAACAGGGGTCCAGCCACCCGCTGGCCAGAGCGATACTGGACAAAGCCGGTGATGTTACGCTGCCACAGGTCAATGGTTTCCGTACGCTGCGCGGTTTAGGCGTCAGTGGTGAAACGGAAGGTCATACGCTGCTGCTGGGCAACCAGGCGCTGCTTAATGAACAGCAGGTAGATACCACTGAAATGGAAGCTGAAATCACTGCTCAGGCATCCCAGGGTTCAACCCCGGTCCTGTTGGCGATTGATGGTAAAGCGGCGGCGCTGTTAGCGGTGCGTGATCCACTGCGTAGCGACAGCGTGGCAGCACTTCAGCGCCTGCACCGCAACGGGTATCGTCTGGTGATGCTTACCGGTGACAACCCGACCACGGCTAACGCTATTGCCAAAGAAGCCGGTATTGATGAGGTGATTGCCGGTGTTCTGCCGGACGGTAAAGCCGAGGCGATTAAACGTCTGCAAAGCCAGGGGCGTCAGGTTGCCATGGTGGGTGACGGTATCAACGATGCACCTGCGCTGGCTCAGGCCGATGTAGGGATTGCCATGGGTGGCGGCAGCGATGTGGCGATTGAAACCGCCGCGATTACGCTGATGCGTCATAGCCTGATGGGCGTGGCGGATGCACTGTCTATCTCCCGGGCAACGTTGCGTAATATGAAGCAGAACCTGGTCGGCGCGTTTATTTATAACAGCATCGGTATCCCCGTTGCCGCTGGGATCCTGTGGCCATTCACCGGAACGCTGCTGAATCCGGTCGTTGCCGGGGCGGCGATGGCGCTCTCCTCCATTACTGTGGTGAGCAACGCTAACCGACTGCTGCGCTTCAAACCGAAAGAGTAACCCTCTACCGCATGGCGCTTACGCTTATCCGGCCTACAAAGTGCAGGTAACATTGTGGGCCGGATAAGACGATTTCGCGTCGCCATCCGGCGATTCTCGCATTGCACCTTCCTGGACCACGCGCTAGCATGAAAGTCTACTTAGGGAGGTCGTATGGATCTGTTATACCGGGTAAAAACATTTTTCACCGCGCTACGCGGCAACCACTATACCTGGCCTGCCATCGACATTTCATTGCCCGGCAACCGCCATTTTCATCTGATTGGCAGTATTCACATGGGCAGTCGCGATATGGCACCTCTGCCTGCCAAATTACTCAAAAAACTCAACCATGCCGATGCGCTGATTGTCGAAGCGGATGTTTCCGGTGACGACGCGCCGTTTGCTAACCTTCCTACATTTGCCGCACTCGAAGAACGAATCAGCCCGGAGCAGTTAGAAAACCTGCGTAAAGTCACCAACGAACTGGGGATTTCCCCCTCCCTGTTATCTACTCAGCCGTTGTGGCAAATCGCCATGGTATTACAGGCGACACAGGCACAGCAGTTGGGGCTACGGGCAGAATACGGAATTGATTACCAATTGCTGAAAGCGGCAAAGCAAGCGCATAAACCCGTCATCGAACTGGAAGGTGCATCCAGCCAAATCGAGCTGTTATGTCAGTTGCCTGATAACGGACTGGCCCTGCTGGACGATACTCTGACGCACTGGCATACCAATGCCAGATTGTTGCAACAGATGATGGGTTGGTGGCTTAAAACACCGCCACACAATAGCGAACTGACGCTTCCCAATACCTTTAGCCAGTCGTTGTATGACGTATTGATGCATCAACGCAACACAGCCTGGCGCGATCGGCTCAGAGCGATGCCTGCTGGTCACTACGTCGTGGCCGTTGGCGCGTTGCATCTGTACGGAGAAGGAAATTTGCCGGAAATGTTACGGTAAAAAAATGGCCAATATTTCTATTGGCCCGTCAAAGAGGAATTTCATCATTATTATGATCCCAATGCTTAAAGCATCGGTGTAGTTCGATTGTCGCTCAAAGTCATCATCCTGCCAATACTATTGCGCAAGATGGTACTATTTTTTAGACAGACATCAGGCGTATGCTTGAGTCGTATTTTGTCTGGTCCAGGAAAATTGCTATGACACCCGCCGTTAAATTACTCGAAAAAAACAAAATTTCTTTCCAGATCCACACCTACGATCACGATCCGTCCGAGACGAACTTTGGTGATGAAGTGGTGCGCAAGTTAGGTTTGAATGCGGACCAGGTCTACAAAACGCTGCTGGTTGCCGTGAATGGCGACATGAAGCATCTGGCGGTTGCGGTCACGCCTGTAGCCGGTCAATTGGATCTCAAAAAGGTCGCTAAGGCGCTGGGGGCTAAAAAGGTCGATATGGCCGATCCAATGGTTGCGCAACGAACCACCGGTTATCTGGTGGGAGGGATCAGCCCATTAGGACAGAAAAAAAGATTGCCAACGCTCATTGACGCCCCTGCCCAGACGTTTGACACCATTTATGTTTCCGGCGGCAAACGCGGGCTGGATATCGAACTGGCAGCAGGCGATCTGGCGAAAATTCTGGATGCGAAATTCGCCGACATCGCACGCCGTGATTAAGCGATTTTAGAATGATTGCCTGATGGCGCGCAGCTTTAAGGCCTACAAACCGAATACTCAACAGGGCGTTATTGGTGAAGGCAGTTTGGACGCGGCCAGCGCGCAGGAACCGGAGCGTACATGTAGTACGTGAGGATTCCGAGCACTGCCCGCGTTCAAAATGGCGAACAAAATAGCCCTGTTACTGCCAGGTAACTTCACCCTTCGGCTCATACATACTGGCATCCAGCGGTGAGTTCTTCTGCACGTACTCTTTCAACACTTCCGCATCAATAAACCCGGTATTCACATAGCCTGGCTTATTATCAATTCGCGGATAGCCATCGCCGCCGGTCGCGTTGAAGCTTAGCGTTGCCATGCGATAGGTTTTGGCTGAGTCAACGGGTTCGCCTTTGATTTTCAAATCGTTAAGCTTGCCATCTTTCGCCACAAAGCTGACATTAGCAAACTGCGGATAGGCCCCGGAGTCCGGCTTCATTTGTGCTACAGCGGTCAGATAGTCAATCACTTCTTTCCCACTCATGTCTGCATACACCACGATGTTTCCGAACGGCTGTACTTTCAGCACGCTCTTATAAGTGATATCGCCACCTTCGATGGAATCACGGATGCCGCCGCCGCTCATCACGCCAAAATCAGCGCTGGTTCGCGCCATTTGCGCAGCCAGCAGTAAATGTCCCATGTTGGTCTGCACGAAACGGACTTTGCTTCGGTCGCCTTCGAGGCGCGCATTGACGCTACCGATTTTCACGTCGAGCTGCGCTTTACCTTTATTCTGGAACGGCGTCAGCAGCGAAAGCATTTGCTGATTTTCAGCTATTTCCGGGGTGTAGAGTACGCGCTCACTTTTACCGTTGTCCCAGGTCACTTTTTTCTTCAGGTTGACGGGGATGAGCTGGTAGTTAACCATTTTCATTTCGCCGTTACGGAACTCAAAGTCAGCCCGGCCCACATATTTCCCCCACTCGTGCGCCTGCACAATCCAGATCCCATTTTGCTTGTCTGGCGCACACGGCGTACCCGGTACGTAATCAACCTGCTTCTTGTTCTCTGAAGCCATACACACCGGGTCCTGCGAGTGACCACCGACAATCATCGCCAACGATCCCGCCGGCAGGCTACGCGCCATTTCGACATCGCCAGGGGCGTTCGAGCCGTGGTTGCCGTTGTCATAATGTCCCATATGGGTGGTTGCGATAATGATGTCTGGCTTTTCACCCATATTCAGTTCCTGAATAACCAGTTTGGCTTCATCAGCAGGTTTACGGAACTCAATATCGGTAAAGAACTCGGGGTTGCCTATTTTCGCCGTATCGTCAGTAGTCAAACCGAGTACGGCAATTTTTAAATCCTGGCGCTTAAAGATGGCCCACGGTTTAAATAAACGCTCTCCGGTGCTTTTCTGATAGATATTGGCCGAGAGAAACGGGAATTTGGACCATTTTTCCTGCTGGCGCAGTACGGTCATGGGATTATCAAACTCGTGGTTTCCGACCGCCATCGCGTCATAGCCAATCAGGTTCATCCCACGAAAATCAGGTTCCGCATCCTGCAGATCGGACTCCGGTACGCCGGTATTAATATCGCCACCGGAAAGCAGCAGTACGCTTCCCCCTTCCTCTGCCACCTCTTTACGAATACCGTCCACCAGCGTTTTTTGTGCCGCCAGTCCGTATTCTCCGTATTCGCTGCGCCAGAAGTGACCGTGATGATCGTTGGTATGCAAAATGGTAATTTTGTAGGTTTTATCTTTTTCGTACGCTTGTGCAGGCTGACCTGCCAGCGTAAATGCGGCGAATAACGCCAGCGCCACGCCCCGTTTTAAAAACTTCATATTTCTCTCCCTGAGCCAAAATCAACGACTGAAATTACAATGATATGAAATAATAGTCGAAAATGTTTTCAGAAATGAGACTTCCTTCAAACACCTTCCGCAGGTATGTTAGTCAGGTAATAATAACAAAATAGATTACCCTCATAATCGCAACCCAAACAGAAGTGACTTTCTATGGCAATAAGTGAACCAACCCAGCCTGTGGCTGGCGCGTCAGCGTCGGTTGCTAAAGCACGCACCTCATTTGGCATTTTAGGAGCGATCAGCCTCTCCCATTTGCTAAACGATATGATTCAGTCGCTGATCCTGGCGATTTATCCGCTATTGCAGTCAGAGTTCTCGCTAACGTTCATGCAGATCGGGATGATCACCTTAACCTTCCAGCTTGCTTCTTCGCTGCTGCAACCGGTGGTGGGTTACTGGACGGACAAATACCCGATGCCGTGGTCGCTGCCCATTGGGATGTGCTTCACGCTGAGCGGACTTGTTTTGCTAGCCATGGCCGGCAGCTTCCATATGGTGCTGCTCGCCGCGGCGCTGGTTGGCACCGGCTCTTCGGTATTTCATCCGGAATCGTCCCGCGTGGCACGCATGGCCTCCGGCGGTCGTCACGGCCTGGCACAGTCAATTTTCCAGGTTGGCGGCAACTTCGGCAGCTCTCTGGGACCCTTGCTGGCAGCTGTCATCATCGCGCCATATGGTAAGGGTAATGTGGCCTGGTTTGTTCTGGCTGCGTTATTAGCGATTGTCGTCCTGGCACAAATCAGCCGTTGGTACGCTGCGCAGCATCGGATGAGTAAAGGAAAACCGAAAGTCGCCATCGTAAATCCGTTACCGCGCAATAAAGTTGTGCTGGCGGTAAGCATCCTGCTGGTGCTGATTTTCTCCAAATACTTCTATATGGCGAGCATCAGCAGCTATTACACCTTTTATCTGATGCAAAAATTCGGATTATCGGTACAAAACGCCCAGTTTCACCTGTTTGCCTTCCTGTTTGCCGTCGCGGCCGGGACGGTGATTGGCGGACCATTGGGCGATAAAATTGGCAGAAAATATGTTATTTGGGGGTCTATCCTCGGCGTTGCGCCATTTACCCTCGTTTTACCCTACGCAACGCTGGAATGGACCGGGATTTTAACCGTGATCATTGGTTTTATCCTCGCATCGGCGTTTTCTGCTATTTTGGTCTACGCACAGGAACTGCTTCCTGGGCGTATCGGCATGGTTTCTGGGCTATTTTTCGGTTTTGCCTTCGGCATGGGCGGCTTGGGAGCCGCGGTGTTAGGGCTGATAGCCGACCATACCAGCATCGATTTGGTCTACAAAATATGTGCTTTCCTGCCACTTCTGGGGATACTGACCATATTCTTACCTGATAACCGACACAAAGCCTGATTTTCTGACGGCCAAAAGTAAATTTTGGCCGTCATTACTTGCAGTAGCCATCAGCCTTTACCTCTCACATATCACCGTACTTTTCCGATCCGTGCTTTTTTGCGCGTAAAATCCCGTTTTCTTCAAAATTCAATAATTATTCATAAACATAAACATTAAAATTGTCATAAACTATTACTCGTAGTTTGGGTTTTCAGGATCACCACAGCAACCAAAGGAGACGGAATGCATCACGCCACCCCGCTTATCACCACCATTGTCGGCGGCCTTGTGCTCGCTTTTATATTAGGCATGATTGCCAATAAACTACGTATTTCTCCTCTGGTGGGATATCTGTTAGCGGGCGTTCTGGCCGGTCCATTTACACCTGGTTTTGTTGCTGATACTAAGCTCGCGCCTGAGCTGGCCGAGCTTGGCGTTATTCTGCTGATGTTCGGCGTGGGGCTGCACTTTTCGTTGAAGGATTTGATGGCGGTAAAGTCTATTGCCATTCCCGGCGCGATTGCCCAGATAGCGGTGGCAACGCTGCTGGGTATGGCGCTTTCAGCTGTATTAGGCTGGTCGCTGATGGTGGGGATCGTCTTTGGTCTGTGTCTTTCAACCGCCAGTACCGTGGTGCTACTGCGCGCGCTTGAAGAACGACAGCTCATTGACAGCCAGCGAGGGCAAATTGCCATTGGCTGGCTGATTGTCGAAGATCTGATGATGGTGCTGACGCTGGTTCTCCTGCCAGCCGTCGCCGGGATGCTGGAAAAAGAAGATGTCGGCTTCGCCTCGCTGGCCGTCGATATGGGCATTACCATCGGTAAGGTGGTGGCGTTTATCGCGATTATGATGCTGGTGGGTCGTCGCCTGGTACCGTGGATTATGGCCCGCAGCGCCGCAACCGGTTCACGCGAACTGTTTACCCTCTCAGTCCTCGCCCTCGCCTTAGGTATCGCCTTTGGCGCAGTAGAGCTGTTCGATGTCTCCTTTGCGCTGGGCGCGTTCTTCGCTGGTATGGTGCTGAATGAATCTGAACTAAGCCACCGTGCGGCGCATGATACTCTGCCGCTGCGCGATGCGTTCGCCGTGCTGTTCTTCGTCTCCGTCGGGATGCTGTTCGATCCGTTAGTTCTGATCCAGCAGCCGTTGGCGGTACTGGGCACGCTGGCGATTATCATCTTTGGTAAATCCCTTGCCGCCTATTTCCTGGTGCGCCTGTTTGGTCACTCCCAACGCACGGCGCTCACTATTGCCACCAGCCTGGCGCAGATTGGTGAATTTGCCTTTATCCTGGCGGGTCTGGGAATGGCGTTAAACCTGCTGCCGCAGGCCGGACAGAATCTGGTACTGGCGGGGGCAATCCTGTCCATCATGCTCAACCCGGTGCTGTTCGCGGTGTTAGAAAAATATCTCGCCAAAACAGAAACGCTGGAAGAGCAGACGCTGGAAGAGGCTATCGAAGAAGAGAAGCAAATTCCGGTAGATATCTGCAATCACGCCCTGCTGGTTGGCTTTGGTCGCGTCGGTAGCCTGCTGGGTGAGAAATTGATGGCTGCCGGGATCCCGCTGGTGGTGATTGAAACCTCACGTACCCGGGTGGATGAACTGCGCGAGCGTGGGATCCGCGCGGTGCTGGGAAATGCCGCCAACGAAGAGATTATGAATCTGGCGCATCTGGATTGCGCGCGCTGGCTGCTGCTGACCATTCCCAATGGTTATGAAGCGGGTGAAATTGTCGCTTCTGCACGTGAGAAATGCCCGTCGATTGAGATTATCGCCCGCGCGCATTATGACGATGAGGTGGAATATATTACCGAACGCGGCGCCAACCAGGTCGTCATGGGTGAGCGCGAAATCGCCCGTACCATGCTGGAGCTGATTGAAACGCCGCCTGCAGGTGAAGTTGCTACGGCCAGTTAATGTCCGTGCCGGATAGCGCTATCGCTTATCCGGCCTATGCAAGATTTAACGGTCCCAGTACGACTCTTCGAGACTGTCTTCACGTTCCGGCAAACCGCGCGTCAGGCGCGGTGAATGCTGGTTCAGCACCTGATAACTCACGCGATTAGCATATTTACACACCTGGGCTAACGACGAATAGGTCAGCCAGGTGAACTTGTGCTTGCTGGAGTTAGGCACGTTGCTGCGGTGATAGCTGTTGGCGGTAATATCATGCAGCAATGCCGCCAGCGCGCCATCACCTGCGCCGTTGGTGTTCATTATCTTTTCAGGTCCGCCCATATACGGTGCGATGTGCGAATACACGCGCAGCGGATTGGTACAGTCTTTATGGCGCATGGCGCGGCTGAATTCGTACTGGTTAAATTCGGCAATAGCACCGGGCAGCAGCGGATGCTGGGTTTTACGTTTGACTTCTTCTTCCGTAAAGCCCGCCATATACAGCCCCGCCGGACCCGCAGTGCACAGCACCAGATCCACCCAATCCAGCGCTTTATCAGACGCCAGCAGCGGATCATTCTCGCCGGTCAGCGCTTCGGCCTCTTCTTCATTCATCGCCAGAATAGAGACATGCTCTTTGAGGAATGCCTGCCACCACTGCGGATTATCGGCAATGACGAATTTGGTGCCCAGGGTCAGAACCACCGGCACATTGTGTTTTTTGGCATATTCAATCGCCTTCATGGTCGCTTCCGGCATCGGCTCACCCGGCTCGCAGCGCACCAGATAAGACGTCAGCACCAGCGCGGATGCACCAGCAATCACCGATTCAGGGATGCTCTCCGCCCGTAGTTTATTCATATGCCCAGGGCTGATTGCGAAGGTACGCTCACCTGACTCGCCAATCAGCGTAAAGCAGCGGCCAATCGGTCCGTTAACGCCTTGCAGGTAGTTCAGGTCGGTACGGCTGGAGGTATTGCATAAATAGCGGTACGCATAGCTGCCAATCTCGATATTGCTGCACATCACGCCCAGCAGCACCGAGCGGTCATCCGCCAGCACGGAGTAGTTGTGCATCGTGTTACCGATAGTACCGCCCGCAAACTGATGGGTGATCAAATTTTCACGCACCAGTTCCTGGTAGAGCGCTTCAGCAACATCATCGGCAATCACCAGAGAATGCCCGGCGCTTAATCCATAACGTTTTACAAAGTCATCATCCACTTTGGCTTCAATATCCACCAGCGTCTGGTCGATGCCCACCACCCAGGCTGCGCTGGTTTCATTTTCTGGCTGAATTTGTTGCAGCAACGGATCGCGCGCGCTGACGGGAAAATAGTGTTTGGATTTGCGTTTACCGGGAAATTTCATGGTCGATTTTACGGGTGGTTAACTGAGCGATGCATGGTAGCACATTCCCTGCCACGCATGCGATGCGGCGCTAAGTTTCAATATCAGACGGTGAGATCGCAGTTTAAACGGGATTAATTTCTACAATAACTCACCTTCACAAGGAGCGTTTTATGAAGCCGGAAAACAAGATCCCCGTACTCGACAGAATTTCGGATGAAATGAAAAGCGTGGTGAATTTTCATCGCGACGATCTGCCGCCGTGGCCCGCTGCCGATGACTTCGTGGCCCAGCGCCAGCACTACATTCATGAACGGCAGCTGTGGAATGCCGATGCCCCAGAGATGAATACCCGCGAATGCGTTATTTCTACCGCATGCGGCCCCGTGGCCACACGTATTTACTCACCGCAGCCCCATAGCCTGGCAACGTTGTATTATCTGCACGGCGGCGGTTTTATTCTCGGTAATCTGGATACCCATGACCGTATTATGCGCTTACTGGCGCGCTATACGCAGTGCACGGTAATTGGTATCGACTATTCGCTTGCGCCAGAAGCCCGTTTCCCGCAAGCCATCGAAGAGATTGCCGCCGTCTGCCAGTATTTTCATCAGCACTCTGGCGACTATTCTCTTAATGTGAATCATATCGGTTTTGCGGGCGATTCCGCCGGAGCCATGCTGGCGCTTGCCAGCGCGCTGTGGCTACGGGATAAACGCATTGTCTGCGGCAAGGTGGCTGGGGTGCTGTTGTGGTATGGGCTTTACGGCCTGCAGGATTCACTGAGCCGACGGCTGATGGGCGGAGCGTGGGATGGGTTAACCCGCGAGGACTTGCAGATGTACGAAAACGCGTACCTGCGTAGCGCTGACGATCGCGAGTCACCGTATTATTGTCTGTTCAATAACGACCTGACGCGTGACGTACCGCCGTGTTTTATCGCCGGCGCTGAGTTTGATCCGCTGATTGACGATAGCCGCTTACTATTCCAGACGTTGCAGGCGCATCAGCAGCCCTGCCAGTACAAAATGTACCCCGGCACGCTACACGCCTTCCTGCACTATTCGCGAATGATGAAAACCGCCGACGATGCGTTGCGGGAAGGCGCTCGTTACTTCAGAGCCCAGCTTTAACGGTAAGCGTCAGTCAGTTTAACCATCATTTCGATATGTTCCGGTGCGGCATTAAGCGCCGGAATATACTCATATTGCTTACCGCCAGCCTCAAGGAAAATTTCCCGGTTTTGTACCGCTATCTCTTCCAGCGTTTCGAGGCAATCTGCCGAGAAGCCCGGACACATAACCTGGATATGTTGTGTCCCTTTCTCCGCCAGCATTTTTAACGTTTCGTCGGTATATGGCGTCAGCCATGGTTCGCGACCAAAGCGAGACTGGAAGGTCATCATTACTTTTTCTGGCGGCAGGCCAAGCGCTGAAACCAACTCTCGGGTGGTATCACGACAGCGCTGCGGGTAGTCATCTCCTTCATCGGCGTACCGCTGCGGAATGCCGTGGTAGGAGAGCAGCAGCAAATCAGGTTCACCGTGTTGAGCAAATGAATCCCGGGCACTCTTCGCCAGCGCATCGATGTAGCTGCTGTCATCGGCGTAATCACGAATAAATGAAACGCCAGGAATACCGCGTTTACGCGCTAAGATACGCGCCAGTTCGTCCCAGACGGCCGCCACCGTCGAACAGGAATATTGCGGGTACAGCGGTAACACCACCATGTGTTCAACCCCGCTTGCCAACAGTTCATCGACCGCGCTTTCAAGCGACGGCGAACCGTAGCTCATTCCCAGCGCGACAGGGGTATTTGGTAGGCGTTCTGCCAGGGCCCGCTGTTGTGCCTTGCTATAAACCATCAGCGGGGAACCGTCTTCCATCCAGATTGACTGGTACAGCTTGGCTACGCGTGGCGCACGCAACGGTAAAATCACCCCACGCAGCAGCGGCCACCACAGTGCAGGTGACGTATCAACTACACGTGGATCGCTTAAAAACTGGCGCAGGTAGCGCTTAACGGCTTCGGGGGTTGGGGCATCGGGAGTGCCGAGGTTTGCCAGCAGGATACCGGTTTTCGTCTGACGCATTACCGCCTCTTATCGATTCAAATTGTTGATAATTGTAGCGGAAAAGCGATAAAGAAGAACTAATTGCTGTGAGAGGTAAGACGAGAATTTGCCTGATGGCGCTACGCTTATCAGGCCTGCGCGATAATGGCAGGCCTGATAAGAGGTTTATTACGCGAAAAATTAGCCGAGGATTTTTTCCAGCGCTGCGCGCACGTCAGCAACGGCCTGAGTGCCATCAACTTTCGCGTATTTGGTGTTACCCGCCTGCGCTTCTTTAGAGTAGTAGCCGATCAGCGGAGCTGTCATCTGATGGTATTCCACCAGGCGCTTACGTACAGTTTCTTCCTGATCGTCTTTACGGGTGGTCAGCTCTTCGCCGGTCACGTCGTCTTTACCTTCAACCTTAGGCGGGTTGAATTTGATGTGGTAAACACGGCCAGAAGCAGCGTGTACGCGACGACCTACAATACGGTCAACGATCAGTTCGTCAGGAACATCGAACTCCAGAACGTAGTCCACGTTGATGCCCGCTTCTTTCATGGCGTCTGCCTGCGGAATAGTACGCGGGAAGCCATCCAGCAGGAAACCATTACGGCAGTCTTCCTGAGCAATACGCTCTTTTACCAGCGCGATCACCAGCTCATCAGTCACCAGCTTACCGGCGTCCATGATGTCTTTCGCTTGTTTGCCCAGCTCGGAGCCAGATTTCACGGCGGCACGCAGCATATCACCGGTGGAGATTTGCGGAATACCATACTTCTCCATGATGAACTGAGCCTGAGTTCCTTTACCCGCGCCCGGAGCGCCAAGCAGAATGATACGCATTACGAAAATCCCCTTAAAGGTTGTCGATATTTTTTAAAAAGCGCTAAACGATACCACCATCACGCAATTGGCTCAAGAAAGACGCCCGACGCTGAAACGGTTAACGGTGGGAAAATTAAAAATAAGGCGAGAAAATGCCGGATGGCGGTGGAAACACCGTATCCGGCATACTATTACGAGATGCTGTAGGCCGGATAAGCGTTAGCGCCATCCGGCATTACATTACGGGTATCAGGACACCAGCAACTGGTTCATACGACGGATAAACTGGTTAGGGTCTTCCAGCGTGCCGCGCTCAGCAAACAGCGCCTGATCCAGCAGCAGTTCGACCCACTCTTTAAACTGCGCTTCATCCTGGGTATCCGCCGTGCGTTTTACCAGCACGTGGTCCGGGTTGAGTTCAAAGATATATTTCACTTCCGGTACGGCCTGGCCCGCAGCGGCAAACAGTTTCGCCATCTGGGTGCTCATTTCATCCGCATCGGTGGTGACGATGGCTGGCGTGTCGGTCAGACGGTGAGTCAGACGCACTTCTTTCACGCGGTCGCCCAGCAGGGTTTTCACGCGCTCAACGAACGGCGTCAGCGCTTTTTCCGCTTCTTTTGCCGATTCATCAACTTCATCCGCCAGCTTGTCGATGGACTCGTCAGCTTTAGCAACAGACTGGAATGCCTTACCGTCGAACTCGGTCAGGTAGTTCATCATCCACTCATCGATGCGGTCAGAAAGCAGCAGGACTTCAATGCCTTTCTTACGCAGCAGTTCCAGGTGCGGGCTGCTCTTCGCTGCCGCATAGCTGTCTGCGGTGATGTAGTAGATTTTCTCCTGCCCTTCTTTCATACGCGACACGTAGTCTTCCAGCGACACGGTCTGTGCGGAGGAGTCAGTGTGCGTAGACGCGAAGCGCATCAGCTTAGCGATCGTTTCCTGGTTGGCGTGATCTTCCGCCGGGCCTTCTTTCAGTACCAGGCCGAACTGTTTCCAGAAGGTCTGGTATTTTTCCGCGTCGTCTTTCGCCAGTTTTTCCAGCATCTGCAGTACGCGTTTGGTCAGCGCGCTGCGCAGGTTACGGGTGACTGTGCTGTCCTGCAGGATCTCACGGGAAACGTTCAGCGGCAGATCGTTGGAATCTATCAGACCGCGCACAAAGCGCAGGTAGTTCGGCATGAACTGCTCGGCGTCGTCCATAATAAACACACGCTGGACGTACAGTTTCAGACCATGCTTGTGATCGCGGTTCCACATATCCCACGGAGCCTGGGACGGGATGTACAGCAGGCTGGTGTACTCCTGCTTACCTTCCACACGGTTGTGGCTCCAGGTCAGCGGGTCAGTGAAGTCGTGGGCGATGTGCTTGTAGAATTCGTTGTACTCGTCGTCTTTGATTTCCGACTTGTTACGGGTCCACAGCGCCTGCGCCTTGTTGATCTTTTCCCAGGAAACCACGGTCTCGCCGTCTTTCTCTTCGGATTTTTCGATCTCTACCGGCAACGCGATATGGTCGGAATATTTGCTGATGATGGAACGTACGCGCCAGTCATCAAGGAACTCATCTTCGCCTTCACGCAGATGCAGGGTGATTTCGGTGCCGCGATCGTCTTTGGTGATGTCGGCAACGGTGTACTCACCTTCGCCCGCAGATTCCCAGAACACGCCGTTTTCCGGCTTATCGCCCGCAGCACGGGTACGCACGGTGACTTTGTCCGCCACGATGAACGCAGAGTAGAAGCCCACCCCGAACTGGCCGATCAACTGGCTGTCTTTCGCCTGATCGGAACCCATGGATTCGAGGAAAGATTTAGTACCGGATTTCGCAATGGTCCCCAGATGATCGATAACGTCATCACGGTTCATCCCCACGCCGTTATCGGCAATGGTCAACGTACGCTTATCTTTATCGAAGGAAACACGTACACGCAGTTCACCGTCGCCTTCATACAGGTCCGGGTTAGACAGGGCGCGGAAACGCAGCTTGTCTGCCGCATCCGAGGCGTTAGAGATAAGCTCACGCAGGAAGATTTCTTTATTGGAATACAGAGAATGGATCATCAGGTGCAGAAGCTGTTTTACTTCTGACTGAAAACCACGAGTTTCTTGTCCTTTCATGTAGATCTACCTCAACAATGCCATTTTCAATGGTAAAAACACGTTGAGGGTGAAATGGGGACAAGCGGGAAGGATTTCAAGCGGAAGCCGCCGTCGCGGCCTCCGTTTGTTCAGAATTTAATCTTGTGTCGTCCTGCCAGAGAGTGCGACAGCGTAGTGCCATCGACCATTTCCAGCTCGCCGCCTACCGGAACGCCATGGGCGATACGGCTGGCTTCAACGCCATATTGCATGCAAAGCTCAGCAATATAGTTGGCGGTCGCCTCTCCTTCGACCGTGGGATTGGTCGCCAGGATCAGTTCGTTGATTTGCTCAGACTCCAGTCGCTGTTCGAGACGATCCAGCCCGATATCATCAGGGCCAATACCGTCCAGCGGCGACAGGTGTCCCATCAGCACGAAGTAACGTCCGGAAAACTGCCCGGTTTGCTCAATGGCGTAGATGTCCGCCGGACTCTCCACCACACAAATCTGACCGTTTTCCTGGCGACGCGGGTTCGAGCAAATGTTGCAGACGTCTTGCTCTGTGAAGGTGCGGCAATCGGCACAGTGGCCGATTTCCGACATCGCCTTCGTTAACGCCTGTGCCAGACGCATCCCGCCGCTGCGATCGCGCTGAAGTAGCGTGAACGCCATGCGCTGCGCCGACTTCGGGCCAACGCCGGGCAGACAGCGCAGTGCTTCCATAAGCTGAGTTAACAGCGGGCTGGTTTGCATCAGAACGGCATCTTAAAGCCAGGCGGCAGCTGCATTCCGGAGGAAACAGAGGCCATCTTCTCTTTCTGCGTCTCTTCAATGCGACGCGCCGCGTCGTTGAATGCCGCAGCAACCAGATCTTCCAGCATCTCTTTGTCGTCTTCCAGCAGGCTTGGATCGATCTCCACGCGACGGCAGTTGTGCGCGCCGTTAATGGTCACTTTTACCAGACCCGCGCCAGATTCGCCGGTCACTTCCAGCTTGGCGACTTCTTCCTGCATCTGCTGCATTTTTTCTTGCATCTGCTGGGCCTGTTTCATCAGGTTACCCAGACCGCCTTTACCAAACATAGGCTTCTCTCTCAATCACGTTAAGGGATGACGACCGTCAAACCATTAGGCTGACGATCAAATGGGGCGAATACTCTCTTCGTCCAGCTCCGCATCGAAAAAACGACGCAGCGTCTGGATGTTATTATCCGCAATAATCGACTCACGCGCCTGCGCGAGCTTCTCTTCATAAATGGCCTGACGCCACTCCAGCGGCGTACGCACCGCTGGATTATCATCTTCAACGATGGTCAATTCAACCGTTGACCCAGTTAAGGAACTCAGAGCTTCGGCCAGTTTTTGCTGCGCACCGCTGGAATTTAGGTGTCGCTGCGTGGAACGCAGATGCAGGCAAACTACGTTGCCATTCTCTTCTTTCCAGGCATTAAGCGCCACCTGCTCCACCAGTTTAGGCAGCGAGAGCTGACTCACCTGGGCGGCCCACGGGTCGCGTTCAATGGCTTCAGCCGCAAGCTTTGCCGCCAGTTCCGGCGTTTTTTCATGCTCAAGCGCTTTTTTCAGCGCTTTCGGCGTGGCAACGACTTCTTTAACTTCTGCAACAGGATTGGTCGCTTTCCAGCGATACGCTTCTTTCTTCGCCGGTGCTTTTTCCAGCGCAGAGACCGCCGGACGCGCCTGAACACGTTCCGACACCGAAGCCAGTCTTTCCAGCGCAGCATTATTCACCGGCCGCGCGCGGGAAGCGGCTGCCGGTTCACTCTTTTTTGCTTTGGTTGCTCCCTGAGCGCGTTGCAACTGGCTACGCGCCGCCAACACCTGACTGGTGGCATCGGAGAGCGGCACATTCTGTTGCTGTTGTGCAGGCGCAGGCTGCTGCTGCACCTGCGTCGGGGTCATCACCGCAGTGGGTGCGACCGGGGCAAACGACTGTCGTGGAACTTCAGGTTCCGGGAGCGGCATGCGCGGATGAAAAGCCAGCGCACGCAGCAGCGTCATTTCGACGCCCATTCGCCTGTCCGGCGCATATGGCAGTTCCTTGCGCCCGATTAACAAAGTTTGGTAGTAAAGCTGCACATCGGTTGGCGGAACAATTCGCGCCAGTTCACGCATACGCTGTTCAATGGCGGCCATATCGCTGCCGAGCGCGGCAGGCGAAAGCTGAACCATGGCAATACGATGCAGCAAAGCCGACATCTCAACCAGCAGCGCTTCCCATTCGATACCGCGCGCGGCGGCGTCGTTTACCAGCGCCATCACGCGTTCGCCGTCCGCAGCAACAACCGCTTCAACGAGCGAGAGCGCCTGGTCGTCGTCCAGCGTGCCGAGCATAGTGCTGACCGCCTCGGTCGAGACCTGGCCATCGCCGCTGGCGATCGCCTGATCGGTCAGGCTCAGCGCATCACGCAGGCTGCCGTCCGCGGCGCGAGCCAGCAGTTGCAGTGCACGTGGTTCATGGGCGATATGCTCTTCTTTGAGGATATGCTCAAGCTGATGGCGAATCTGTTCGACATCCAACGCTTTAAGATGGAATTGCAGACAGCGCGACAGGATAGTCACCGGCAGCTTCTGCGGATCGGTAGTCGCCAGCAGGAACTTAACGTGCGCGGGCGGCTCTTCGAGCGTTTTCAGCAAGGCATTAAAACTGTGGCGAGACAGCATGTGCACTTCGTCGATCAAGTAGACCTTAAAGCGACCGCGCGCAGGCGCATACTGGACGTTATCCAGCAGGTCACGGGTGTCTTCGACTTTGGTGCGTGAGGCGGCGTCGATTTCAATCAGATCGACAAAACGCCCCTGCTCGATTTCCCGGCAATTATCGCACACGCCACACGGCGTGGCGGTGATGCCGGTTTCACAGTTTAATCCCTTCGCCAGCAAACGGGCGATAGAGGTTTTCCCGACGCCACGGGTGCCGGAAAACAAATAAGCATGATGAATACGCCCTAACGACAAGCCGTTCGCCAGTGCCGTCAGCACATGTTCCTGGCCGACGACGTCAGCAAAGGTTTGTGGGCGCCATTTTCGGGCTAAGACCTGATAACTCATTGGCAGGCTCTGAAAGGCTGGAGGGTGGATTCACAGGGGGATAATGCTAACACAACCTCGCAGCGACGGCGAGGTTGTGTGTCTCGGTATTCGTCTACCGAGATAAGATAGCCCGACTTAGTGGCCCGGGAATGGAACCAGGCTATAACAGGTCAGCCCCTGTTTTTCCAGACGCTGTTCGCCGCCCAGATCAAACAGGTTAATGATAAAAGCAGCATCGGTAACTTCACCACCCAGACGGCGGATCAGCTTCACAGTCGCTTCAATCGTGCCGCCAGTTGCCAGCAGGTCGTCCACAACCAGCACTTTATCGCCAGGTTTGATGGCATCAACGTGGATTTCCAGCTGATCGGTGCCGTATTCCAGCTCATAGGTCTCAGCAATAACTTCACGCGGAAGCTTACGGGGTTTGCGTACCGGAACAAAGCCGACGCCCAGACCCAACGCTACCGGCGCGCCAAACAGGAAGCCACGCGCTTCGGTGCCAACCACTTTAGTGATACCCGCATTTTTGTAGCGTTCAACCAGCAATTCAATGCTGAGGGCGTAGGCTTTCGGGTCTTCCAGTAAACTGGTGACATCACGAAAGAGAATGCCCGGTTTTGGGTAGTCGTGGATGCTTTTGATGCTATTTTTGAGAAACTCAAGCTGCTGTGCTGTCGCGGTCATAAGTTTGTGCCTGATTAATACAGTATTACTTCACGGCGCACTAAACACTTCATCCTCGACGTATCTTGAATGATTTTGTGTCTATATAAGAGCCAAGGTTACACTTGCTTAACCTTTGACCACCTGCGCCTGTGCTCGAAAACGGTCGAATTTACTGGCTGTGAGAGACAATTGCAACAGCGATTATTGCGCTTTACTGCTTTTGTTGTTTTTCATCAATCACCGGGATCCGCCACATAAAAATCAGTAAACAGGCAAGAATAACCAGCAGCAGGCCGCGCACCCACATCATATTGACCAGCCACAGTGAAATACCAAACGTCACCAGGATCAACAAAACAGCGCGCGGTTTTGCTCCCGGCGGCATCGCACGGTGTTTTTGCCAGTGGCGCAAATACCCGCCGAACCACGAACGGTAAAGCAACCAGTCGTGAAAACGCGGCGATGAGCGGGCAAAACACCAGGCTGCCAGCAGTATAAACGGCGTCGTCGGCAACAGAGGCAATACAACGCCCAGCGTACCTAGCACTACCGCTATCCAGCCAATGATGATTAGAATAATGCGTTGCATAATATGAGTACTTAACACAGAGAATCGCTACTTTAGCATAACGGTTCTCATTTTCATCGGAGTGTTGTTGTGAAAACCGCCATGCTGTTACAGACGCTCGAAAACCAGCTTAACCGCCTGCGACAGCGTTGTGCTCCGCTGGCGCATCACACAACGCTTAGCGCCCGCTTTGACAGGCATCTGTTTCACACGCGCAGCACGTTGCTGCAGGCTTGTCTGGATGAGGCTGACGATAATCTTACTGCCCTGCGCCGTGCCGTTGAGCAGCAGCAACTCCCGCAAATCACCTGGCTTGCGGAACACCTTGCCTCACAGTTAGAGGCGATTTCACGTGAAACCGCCAGTTGGTCCCTTCGAGAGTGGGACAGCGCTTCTCCAGGTCTGGCGCGCTGGCAGCGCAAGCGGGTCCAACATCAGGAATTTGAACGCCGTCTGGTTGAAATGACGCGTGAACGCAAAGAGCGTCTGGCTCAGGCTACCGGCTTTGAAGAACAGCAAAAACTGCATCGTGAAGTAGAAGCATTCGAGGCGCGACTGGCGCGCTGTCGCCATGCTCTGGCAAGAATAGAAAACGTGCTGGCGCGTTTAACCCGTTAATCCCCGGAGAATTTATGTCATTAGAGAACGCCCCGGACGAGGTCAAACTGGCCGTCGATTTGATTGTTTTACTTGAGGAAAATCAGCTACCAGCACGAACAGTGCTACGCGCGCTGGAGATCGTCATGCGTGATTATGAAAACAAACTTAAAACTGCGGAAGGCACCTCGCAAACTGATTAATTGCCCTCTGGTCTGCCATTGGCTTCGGTGTCAGAGTCGTCGCAACATCACGACGATAACGGACAGATCATGGAACGACTCCCCACCACACCCCACGACGCGGTCTTTCGGCAAATGCTGACGCAAAAGGAGGTTGCCCGAGATTTTTTGCAGATCCATTTGCCTGAAGCATTTCTCAATATATGCGATATGGATACATTAACGCTGGAATCAGGCAGCTTTATTGAGGACGATTTACATACCAGCTATTCAGATATCCTCTATTCCCTGCAAACAACACATGGACCCAGCTACGTTTACGCACTGATTGAACATCAGAGTAAGCCCGATAAATTCATGGCCTTTCGCCTGATGCGCTACGCAATTGCCGCCATGCAACACCATCTTAACGCCGGGCATAAGACATTACCTCTGGTCGTTCCTATCCTGTTTTACCATGGTATGGAAAGTCCGTGGCCTTATACCCTTAACTGGCATCACCTGTTTAGCGAACCAAAGCTTGCGAAAGCGCTTTACGGCAATGAATTTACACTGGTAGACCTGACCGTAATGCCAGATAATCAGATCTTGCAGCATCAACGGGTAGCGATGCTGGAACTCCTGCAAAAACATATTCGTCGACGGGATCTGAGTGAGCTATTGGATCAACTGGTCACACTCTTAACACAAGAGCATCTGACAGAATATCAAATCGACGTTTTGATTAATTACATGCTTAAAGCAGGAAATACCACGGAACCCGGCGTACTTGTCCGCCATCTGGCGCAGAGTGCGCCACAGTACAAGGAACAGCTGATGACGATTGCCGAATGGTTGGAAGAAAAAGGCAGAGTGGAAGGCATACAACAAGGGCTGGAAAAAGGGTTAGAAGAAGGTCGGCAGGTTGAAGCGCGTAATATCGCACAAAAAATGCTCGCCCGCGGCCTGGAACTGGAGCTGATTACGCACCTTACAGGCCTGACGCAGGAAGAACTGGTCGCGCTGGCGCACTAAATGCAATCAGGGCGGCAAATATGCCGCCCTGATTGCAACTTAGCCTACCGAAGGCGTCGGATCATCACCTTTAATGATGTCACGCTTAACCTCGGTCACGGTATCACCTTTCGCGTTATGCAGGTGCACTTCGAGCTGGTTAAAGGCGATATCAATGTCGTTTTCACGGCACAAACGATCGACCGCACGGTTCAGTTCATCAACCGTGTGGCTACGATCGCGCAGTTCACGCACGTATAAACGCAGTTCATGATCCAACGTGCTGGCGCCGAAGGCGGTAAAGAACACTGCAGGCTCTGGATCGTGCATCACTTTCGGGTGTTCCATCGCCGCCTGCAGCAGCACTTTCTTCACTTTATTCAGATCCGAACCGTAGGCCACGCCGATGCGGATCACCAGACGCGTGGTGGTATCGGAAAGCGACCAGTTGATCAAACGCTCCGTCACAAATGCTTTGTTCGGGATGATCACCTCTTTGCGATCGAAGTCGGTAATAGTGGTGGCACGGATACGGATCTTGCTGACCGTTCCTGAGAACGTACCGATAGTCACGGTATCGCCGATGCGGACCGGGCGTTCAAACAGAATAATCAGACCCGAAACAAAGTTACCGAAGATTTCCTGCAAGCCAAAACCAAGACCAACCGACAGGGCTGCTGCCAGCCACTGTAGCTTATCCCATGAAACACCGAGCGATCCGAAGACCGTCATCGCACCGATGGCGATGATCGCGTAGTTAAGGATCGTGGTGATCGCATACGAAGCACCCTGACGCATCTTCAGTCGCGACAGCACCAGCACTTCCAGCAGGCCGGGTAAGTTACGGATCAGCGCCCACGCGACCATTGAGGCAATAATCGCAAACAGCAGACTGCCCATGGTGACGTCTTTCACCACCGCAGCTCCCGCTTCGGTGCCGTTGTAATGCCAGAGCGTAATGCTATCGAGATAACTGAACACGGTGATTAGATCGGACCAAATTGCCCAGAACAGAATACCAAACAGGGCAACCATCACCAGCATTGTTATACGCAGCGTTTGCTGGTTAACCTGCTCAAGCGCAATGGTCGGTTCTTCCTGCGGCTCGGCTCCTTCCGCCCCTTCTTTCACCAGGTTCTGACGACGCGCTAAGGCACGGCGCCAGGCGATACGACGTGCCGCCACACTCAATCCACGCAGTACCGTCTGATACAGCAGGTTCCAAAGGATAACCAGATAGACCGTTTCAATCCAACGGCCGGCCAGGCGCAACGTGGTGTAGAAATACCCTGTCGCCGTCAGCACCATTAACGCGATCGGGATAATTGAGAGGACGGTAATAGTGACCAGACGCAGGCCATGTGACTCTTTGTCACGCCAGCTTTCGCGGCACATTGGCCATACCAGGAAGGCGATCAGCAGCAGGTTGAGGAAAATAACTACCTGACCCAGCACATCGTCCATCAAATTAAGCGGCGACAGTTCAGCAATGACCGACCAGAAGTTAAGCGGCAACAGCGCCAGGCTAATACGCACGATCTGGCGGCGCCAGTGGCTGGTCTGCTGCGCTGGCATGCCAAAATGACGTATCGCCACGCCATCTTTTTCCAGCACCTTCCAGCACAGACCAAACACCAGCCAGAAGACTGTCATCTTCTTACTGAACGCCCACAGCAGGTCGCTGATATTCAACTGCATGGTAAGCAGAATCAGGCCCACGGCGAGGATAATCAGGCACGCCGGCAACGCTCTGATCAGATCGATCAGTATCGCTTTTGGCGTATTGAGCTGACTGTCATTACGCAGATTCCCTACTGCGGCGGCTAATTTCGCCTGATACTCTTTCAGCCATTTCAAACGCCAGCGGATTAACCCGGCAATAAGCAGCAGCGGCAGGCCCGCCAGGAACGCAATAAAGACCGCTGGCCAGGCTTTTTCCCAGTTCACTGTGATTTTCATCGACTTAAACTGGTCTTTGAGCGTTTGCGGGAAGGCTTTGATCCAGTCCCAGTCCATCGGACGGTTACTATTAACCCAGAAGATTTGCTGCGTGAGGATCCCTTTCAGGTTCTTCGACACGCTCATTAGCTGCTGTTGATTGATTTGCAGGTTAATCGCCATCATCAACTGGTTGCCCAGCTGCTTGTTCAGCTGATCCAACAGTTCACGGCGCATATCCACAACCTGCAGCAGGGCATCATGGACTTCACCATTCACTTCGTTGCTGTGCCCTTCTTCCAGTTTGGCGACAAACGCATCGTTCTGGAATAGCGCATCGCGCTGCTGGTTAATCTCAAACTGTTCCAGACGCAAATCAGCGATCCGGTTAGTCATATCGGCAAGTTCATCCGCCGACGGCAGTGTTTGTTGTTGCTGATACAGAATACGCGACAGCAGCAGACTGCCTTTCAGGACGGCGATCTGTTCTTTAATATTGCGTTCGGATTGCAGCGCGCGGTCAAGCCAGTTTTTGACTTTGATATTCTGCTGCATCAGGTTGTTGCCGTTTTCGGTCGCGGCAATCAGGCGTTGACTTAGCTGATGGTTAACATCCAGTTCCTGCTTCACTAACGGATTTGACTGAATACGCTCGGCTTCATCCGGCGTTACCGCTTCCTGAGCCGTCTTTTCGGTTAACGTCAGTCGTTTGCTGTTCACCGCTTCTTGCAGAAGCTGGAGCTGATGTTCAAGCCTGTTACTGTTAGCTGTTACGTAGTCACGTTGTTTTTGCAAGGTATCCTGCAAAACAGTATTGCCTTCCAGGCTCTTACGCTGTTGGTCGATCTGCGCATTCAGCAGCGCCTGCTGCGCCTGCAGCAACACCTGCTGGCTGGGGCGTAACGCCGCCTCTCCCACATTGGTGCCATCGAGTCGATTGCGGATTTGCTGCATTTGCTGCGACGCGGTGTACATCGCATTCTGCACACGCTCTGGCTGCGTCTGGAGCGACACCAGTTGGCTGTTGTAAGCGGCAAGATCGTTTTGCGCACTTTGCAGGTCATCCAAAACCTGTGCCACGCGCGACTCAAGCTGTCGCAAGGAGAGTGTACTCAGCGTTTTTCGCGTTTCATCGTCGTTATCGACATCGCTGAGCGAATTTAACGCATCCGTCGCCTGACGCATTTTCTCCGGTGCCTGGGCAACTTTCTGGCGAAGCTGTACGGTCTCATCTTTCACGCGATCGATTTTATCCAACGTGGCGATGGTATCGATGAGATCCTGTTGGACCAGCTTATCCTGCGCGGAGAGATCTTTTTGTTTACTCAGTGCGTCCAGTTGGCTCTGAATATCCGCTTTCGTCGGCAGTTCACCACTCTGTTGCGCCCGCGCAAAAGCAGACGACTGGCAAGATAGCAAGAGAATGAAGAAAAGAATGGTAATAGCAATAAGATGCTGTGAACGTTTATAGAGCTGCAACATAGTCATGAGAATGAACGTTTCTGAACCGGAAAAGTGACCGAAAATAGTCAAGCGGCAAGAATATCACGGCTGTGACCGGCAGAATAGCAGCAGGCAAAACGACCAGGAGAATTCCTGGTACAGGCCCAAAACGTTTAGTGGATTTCCGCCACGCCAAGCCGCAGAGTTGGGCACATAAGGCACATCTCCAGCAGCACAGCCACGTATTCCCGAGCTTCTTTTTTCAGATCAAACGATTCGGGGGCAAATAACCAGTTTTCTATGATTCCGGTAATGTAGCTACGCAACAGGACCGCCACGCGACGGGTGTTCAGGTTTTCCGGCAGCATATTGGCATCCATACAGTGCCGCAATGTTTGTTCGATACGATCGTAATTTTCAATACAAAGATGGCGTTGAGCTAACTGAACAGAGGCCATTTCCCCGACAAATTCGCATTTGTGGAATATAATTTCCAGCAACAAACGTCGGCGTTCTTCTGTCACGGTAGCTTCAAGAACGTAAATTAAAATTTCTCTTAATACTGATAGTGGATCGTCGGGGAATTTTGCCTGATACTCAGTCTCTAACTCATCAATGTTAGGTTTTGCTAGCTCCCAGATTTCACTGAATAAATCCGACTTGTTTTTGAAATGCCAATAGATTGCTCCGCGCGTGACACCAGCGGCTTTTGCGATCTCCGCAAGCGAGGTGGATGATACCCCTTGTTGCGAAAACAAATGCAGAGCAACATCGAGAATATGCTGTCGTGTTTCCTGTGCTTGTTGTTTGGTTTTTCGTGCCATATGTCAGTGAATTTACAGGCGTTAGATTTACATACATTTGTGAATGTATGTACCATAGCACGACGATAATATAAACGCAGCAATGGGTTTATGGGCTTTAAGCCATTGATCAATTTGAAATCGGACACTCGAGGTTTACATATGAACAAAAACAGAGGGTTAACGCCTCTGGCAGTCGTTCTGATGCTCTCAGGCAGCTTAGCGCTAACAGGATGTGACGACAAACAGGCCCAACAAGGGGGCCAGCAGATGCCAGAGGTTGGAGTTGTTACACTCAAAACTGAACCTCTACAGATAACAACCGAGCTTCCGGGTCGCACCAGTGCGTTTCGCATCGCAGAAGTTCGCCCTCAGGTTAGCGGTATTATCCTGAAGCGTAATTTCACCGAAGGTGGTGACATCGAAGCGGGTGTATCTCTCTATCAGATTGATCCTGCGACTTACCAGGCCGCTTACGAAAGCGCAAAAGGCGATCTGGCCAAAGCACAAGCCGCAGCAAATATCGCTCAACTGACGGTTAAACGTTATCAGAAACTGCTGGGTACTAAGTACATCAGTCAACAGGATTACGATAGCGCGCTGGCAGACGCACAGCAGGCAAACGCCGCCGTTATTGCCGCGAAAGCCGCGGTAGAAACAGCACGCATCAATCTGGCCTATACCAAAGTGACGTCGCCGATCAGCGGCCGCATTGGTAAATCATCCGTTACGGAAGGGGCTCTGGTGCAAAACGGTCAAGCGACCGCACTGGCGACCGTTCAGCAGCTGGACCCGATCTACGTGGACGTAACGCAGTCAAGCAACGACTTCCTGCGCCTGAAACAAGAGCTGGCCAACGGCACGCTGAAGCAAGAGAACGGCAAAGCGAAAGTCGAACTGGTAACCAATGACGGCATTAAATTCCCGCAATCCGGTACGCTGGAATTTTCTGATGTGACGGTAGATCAAACCACCGGGTCGATTACGTTACGCGCAATCTTCCCTAACCCGGATCACACCTTACTGCCGGGTATGTTCGTCCGCGCACGTCTGGAAGAAGGGACTAACCCAACTGCATTACTGGTTCCACAGCAAGGCGTTACCCGCACACCGCGTGGCGATGCCAGTGCATTGGTTGTCGGTGCAGACAACAAAGTTGAAACTCGTCAAATTGTTGCCTCTCAAGCGATTGGCGACAAATGGTTAGTCACTGA
The DNA here is from genome assembly GCF_030332345.1 of Citrobacter sp. Cpo221. NCBI lineage: Bacteria > Pseudomonadati > Pseudomonadota > Gammaproteobacteria > Enterobacterales > Enterobacteriaceae > Citrobacter > Citrobacter sp. Cpo221. The sequence goes on along the minus strand of NZ_JAOWIA010000029.1, from coordinate 157,731 downwards.
TGGACTTAAATCAGGCGACCGCGTGATTGTCACTGGGCTGCAAAAAGTACGTCCTGGTGCGCAGGTAAAAGCGCAGGAAATCACCGCTGATAACAACCAGCAAGCAGCGAGCGGTAGCCAGCCAGAACAGTCCAAGTCTTAACTTAAACAGGAGCCGTTAAGACATGCCTAATTTCTTTATCGATCGCCCTATATTTGCGTGGGTGATCGCCATTATCATCATGTTGGCAGGGGGGCTCGCGATCCTCAAATTGCCGGTAGCGCAATATCCTACTATTGCACCGCCAGCAGTGACGATCTCCGCGACCTACCCTGGCGCTGATGCCAAAACAGTACAGGATACTGTTACGCAGGTTATCGAACAGAATATGAACGGTATCGATAACCTGATGTACATGTCCTCAAACAGTGACTCCACGGGTACCGTGCAGATCACCCTGACCTTCCAGTCTGGTACTGACGCGGATATCGCACAGGTTCAGGTGCAGAACAAACTGCAGCTGGCCATGCCGTTGCTGCCGCAGGAAGTACAGCAGCAAGGGGTTAGCGTTGAGAAGTCATCCAGTAGCTTCCTGATGGTTGTCGGTGTTATCAACACCAACGGCACCATGACGCAGGAGGATATTTCCGACTACGTTGGCGCCAACATGAAGGACGCTATTAGCCGTACTTCAGGCGTGGGTGATGTTCAGCTGTTTGGTTCTCAGTACGCGATGCGTATCTGGATGGATCCGAACAAACTGAACAACTTCCAGCTGACGCCGGTTGATGTAATCAGCGCCATCAAGGCGCAGAACGCCCAGGTTGCAGCCGGTCAGTTAGGTGGTACGCCACCGGTTAAAGGCCAGCAGCTTAACGCGTCAATCATCGCGCAAACCCGTCTGACCTCCGCTGATGAGTTCAGCAAAATTCTGCTGAAAGTGAATCAGGATGGTTCCCAGGTTCGTCTGCGTGACGTGGCGAAAGTGGAACTGGGCGGTGAGAACTACGACATCATTGCGAAGTTCAACGGTAAACCGGCATCCGGTCTGGGTATCAAGCTGGCGACAGGTGCTAACGCCCTGGATACAGCAAACGCTATCCGCGAAGAACTGAAGAAGATGGAGCCGTTCTTCCCGTCAGGTCTGAAGATCGTTTACCCATATGACACCACGCCGTTCGTGAAAATCTCTATTCACGAAGTAGTAAAAACGCTGGCGGAAGCAATCATCCTCGTGTTCCTGGTAATGTATCTGTTCCTGCAGAACTTCCGCGCGACGCTGATTCCGACTATCGCCGTGCCGGTGGTGCTCTTGGGTACGTTTGCCGTCCTTGCGATTTTCGGCTTCTCGATAAACACCCTGACGATGTTCGGGATGGTACTCGCCATCGGCCTGCTGGTGGATGACGCCATCGTTGTGGTCGAGAACGTTGAACGTGTAATGGCTGAGGAAGGACTACCGCCGAAGGAAGCAACGCGTAAATCGATGGGCCAGATTCAGGGCGCACTGGTCGGTATCGCGATGGTACTGTCAGCGGTATTTATCCCAATGGCGTTCTTCGGTGGTTCTACCGGTGCAATTTACCGTCAGTTCTCCATCACCATTGTTTCTGCGATGGCGTTGTCTGTACTGGTGGCATTGATTCTGACCCCTGCCCTGTGTGCGACCATGCTCAAACCGATTGCTAAAGGCGATCACGGAGAAGGCAAAAAAGGCTTCTTCGGCTGGTTTAACCGCATGTTCGATAAGAGCACGCATCATTACACCGATAGCGTGGGCGGTATTCTGCGCAGCACCGGTCGTTATCTGGCGCTGTATCTGATCATCGTCGTGGGCATGGCCTATCTGTTCGTTCGTCTGCCAAGTTCGTTCCTGCCAGATGAAGACCAGGGGGTATTCCTGTCTATGGCTCAGCTGCCAGCGGGTGCAACGCAAGAGCGTACCCAGAAGGTGCTGGACGAAATGACGGATTACTACCTGACCAAGGAAAAAGCGAACGTTGAATCGGTGTTTGCCGTTAACGGTTTCGGTTTTGCTGGTCGTGGTCAGAACACCGGTATCGCGTTCGTTTCTCTGAAAGACTGGAGTGAACGTCCAGGTGAAGAGAACAAGGTTGAGGCGATTACTCAACGTGCGATGGGCGCATTCTCACAGATTAAAGACGCGATGGTCTTTGCCTTTAACCTGCCAGCGATTGTGGAGTTAGGGACCGCGACCGGTTTCGACTTCCAGTTGATTGACCAGGCAGGCTTAGGTCATGAGAAGCTGACTCAGGCGCGTAACCAGCTGTTTGGTGAAGTCGCGAAGCATCCTGATCTGTTGGTCGGTGTTCGTCCTAACGGTCTGGAAGATACGCCGCAGTTCAAGATCGATATCGATCAGGAAAAAGCGCAGGCTCTGGGCGTTTCCATTAGTGATATTAATACAACACTGGGTGCTGCATGGGGCGGAAGCTACGTGAATGACTTCATCGACCGTGGTCGTGTGAAGAAAGTTTACGTCATGTCTGAAGCGAAATACCGTATGTTGCCGGAAGATATTGGAAACTGGTATGTCCGCGGCAGCGATGGACAGATGGTACCGTTCTCCGCCTTCTCTACTTCGCGCTGGGAATACGGCTCACCGCGTCTGGAACGCTATAACGGTCTGCCTTCCATGGAAATCTTAGGCCAGGCCGCTCCGGGTAAAAGTACCGGTGAAGCGATGGCCATGATGGAGCAACTGGCCAGCAAACTGCCATCCGGTATCGGTTATGACTGGACCGGTATGTCCTACCAGGAACGACTGTCCGGCAACCAGGCCCCTGCCCTGTATGCTATTTCACTGATCGTCGTGTTCTTGTGTCTGGCAGCGTTGTACGAGAGTTGGTCAATTCCGTTCTCCGTAATGCTGGTGGTACCGTTGGGTGTTATCGGTGCATTGCTGGCGGCGACGTTCCGCGGCCTGACCAACGACGTTTACTTCCAGGTAGGCCTGCTCACAACCATTGGGTTGTCGGCGAAGAACGCGATACTTATCGTCGAATTCGCCAAAGACTTGATGGATAAAGAGGGTAAAGGTCTGATTGAGGCGACGCTGGACGCAGTACGCATGCGTTTACGTCCAATCCTGATGACGTCACTGGCCTTTATTCTGGGCGTAATGCCGCTGGTCATTAGTTCCGGCGCAGGTTCCGGTGCACAGAACGCCGTTGGTACTGGCGTAATGGGTGGGATGGTGACGGCAACTGTGTTGGCGATCTTCTTTGTTCCGGTGTTCTTTGTGGTGGTACGCCGCCGCTTTAGCCGCAAAAATGAAGATATTGAGCATAGCCACTCAGTAGAGCATCATTGATACATCTCTAAAGATAAGGCCGCGCAAGCGGCCTTTTTTCTGAAAAAATCATAAAAATCACTTATTGCCATTCCGTTTATTTTCTATCGGATAAATAAGCGATATAATCCTTGCAGCCTTAAAGGCTATTCTTAAAAAAACAGCGAGAGTTCTTATTTACTTTAATAAATATTAAGATTATTCCTATCCACTGGTTCACATTGTCGGTTGTTGCCTTTCGTTGCTAAACCTAAACAAGATAACCCGATGATTGCCCGAAGAATAAAGAAATTGTCCCATTTCGAATAGCGGCATTTATCTGTTAAAATGTAAAAATGACGTAGCATCATAATTTTACATAATTGTAATTTTTCGTGATATGACGATGAAATCTTTTTTAGAGTAGATTATAGTTAAATCATCAGGAGTCGCGGGCAAGTTCCAGGTAGTTGTTGTATCCATCCCGAAAGGTGTTCGGTTAGTTTAAGCCACTAAGAAGGGGATGCGTTATGGATGAATACTCACCCAAAAGACATGATATCGCGCAGCTTAAATTTCTCTGCGAAACTCTGTATCATGACTGTCTTGCAAACCTTGAACAAAGTAACCATGGCTGGGTTAATGACCCTACCTCTGCAACCAGCTTGCAGCTCAATGAACTGATAGAGCATATTGCAACCTTCGCACTTAATTATAAAATTAAGTACAATGAGGACAATAAGCTGATCGCGCAGATAGATGAATACCTGGATGACACTTTTATGTTGTTCAGCAGTTATGGTATTAATACGCAGGATCTGCAGAAATGGCGGAAGTCAGGTAATCGACTGTTTCGCTGTTTTGTCAATGCCACCAGGGCTAATCCTGTTAGTTTGTCTTGTTAAAAATTATTACAATCATAGGTAAGAGTTATGTCCGATAAACCATTAACTAAAACAGATTATTTGATGCGCCTGCGACGTTGCCAGACAATTGATACGCTAGAGCGCGTTATTGAAAAAAATAAATATGAATTGTCCGACAACGAACTGGCTGTATTTTACTCAGCAGCAGATCATCGCCTTGCTGAATTGACCATGAATAAGCTTTACGACAAGATTCCAACTTCTGTTTGGAAATTCATTCGCTAATTGCACTCAAGGGTAAGTCAGGTATAGCGGTACAGTTGTCTGGCTGACCATTTTCGTATTTACAATGGTTATTTAATTCAAATCACGTGACTATGATCACAGCAAAGAAGCGGGAACGTTCCCCTTTCTTGCATTACGTTTTACTGTGCTGAAATAACCTTCAGTACACAGGGAATTCGTAATGCGTAATGAAAAGCAAAAAATGATCGCCGGCGAATACTATCGCCCGGCAGATGAAACGCTGCGCAGTGACCGCCTACGCGCTCGTCAGTTGATCCATCGCTACAATCTCACCGCTCCCGATGAAAAAAATGAGCGTCAGGCAATCCTGCATAATCTGTTAGGTCAGAGTGAGGGGGCCTATATTGAACCCTCTTTCCGTTGTGATTACGGTTATAACATCTATCTTGGTAAAGACTTTTACGCTAATTTCGACTGCGTTATGCTCGACGTCTGTCCAATTCATATTGGCGACAACTGCATGCTGGCACCTGGCGTTCATATCTATACCGCGACCCATCCGCTGGATGCTACCGAGCGCAACAGTGGCCTGGAGTTCGGAAAGCCCGTGACAATCGGCAATAACGTCTGGATAGGTGGCCGTGCAGTAATAAATCCTGGCGTCACGCTGGGTGATAACGTGGTTGTGGCATCAGGCGCAGTGGTCACCAAAAGCGTTCCGGCCAACACCGTGGTTGGAGGCAATCCCGCAAGGATCATCAAAACGCTGTGATGTTAAATGTAACTGTTATGCTAAATTGTGGTTAATCTGTTACTTTCTTCAGAACGTATCCCCTTTTAAAATAGGGCGATCGCACCTGAATTTTGCAGATATCACGAAGGCAAGAGATGACAGAAATACAGCGCCTGCTTACTGAAACAATCGACGACTTAAATATTCGCGAGAAGCGCGACAACAAACCGCGCTTTAGCATCAGCTTTATTCGCAAACATCCAGGGCTGTTTATCGGCATGTATGTTGCGTGGTTTGCCACGCTGGCGGTGATGCTACAGTCAGAAACGTTAGTCGATTCAGTATGGCTGCTGGTGGTACTGTTCGTTGTGCTCAACGGCTTTTTCTTTTTCGACGTTGCGCCACGATACCGCTTTGAAGATATCGACGTTCTGGATTTTAGAGTTTGCTATAACGGAGAATGGTACAACACGCGCTTTGTCCCCTCCTCACTCATAGATACTATCCTGCACTCGCCGTCCGTGGACAGCGAACATAAAGCGCAGCTGCAAAAGATGATATCGCGCAAAGGCGAACTCTCGTTTTATGATGTCTTTACGCTTACCCGCGCCCAGACCAGCCAGTAACGACATCTCAGCACAGATAAAAAAAGTGCGTTCCTGCGAAGGTAACGCACTTTAATCCCTGAAATGCTGGCAAAGAAACTAACGTCTTTTTTTACGCCCCTGTACTGCTTTAAAGCGCGGATTCGTTTTGCAGATAACGTACAAACGCCCTTTGCGTTTTACTATCTGGCAGTCAGGATGGCGCTGTTTTGCGCTGCGAAGTGAATTGAGTACCTGCATTTTAACCCCGCTTAACGCCAATAAAATGACCAAAACGTTTTTGGAAACGTGCTGCACTACCTTCATTATCAAAGGTTTTTTGTTTCCCGGTATAGTACGGATGCGATTTGGAAGAGATATCGAGGGTCACGTACGGGTACATTTCCCCCTCAAACTCAATCTCACGCTCAGTCTTGATGGTCGAACCGACCTTAAAGAATTCATTGGCACTGGTATCGTGAAACACCACGGTACGGTAAAAAGGATGAATATCCGGTTTCATGGCAACCTCAATTTGTTACGTTATAACATAACCAACAAAATACACCACTCTTGTACAAATCACAACCTGATTTACACGACAGGGAGTCAAACGGGATGATAAGTGGCCGTAAATATATGATGCCAATCGAATAGCTTTTTGGGGTTTCGGATATACTTTCCCTACGCTGTGTAAATAAGGATATCACTGTGACAACACGACATCTGATAAGCCTGGTGACTGGGGTACTGTTCCTTTCCATCCTCGCGCCTGTAGGTTTAAGCCTGTGGCTGGCACATCGTCAGGTCGAAACGAAATTTATCGATGAGCTCGACATGTTCTCAACGCGAGTCGCATTACGTACGGAACGCGTAGGCGAGCAGGCGAAAAAAGCATTGCGCCATATTGAAGCATTTCAGGGGGTGCCTTGTAGTGAAGAGCATCTGCTGGAAATGCGTCGTTTGTCATATAGCTATCGCTATATTCAGGAAGTGCTGTACCTCAAAGATAGCGTTCCGCAATGCTCATCTCTGGAAAAAAGAAGCCAGGCTGACGCATTTCCACCCGCAATGAAAGTCACGCCTGATGGATATCGCGCATGGCTTACCACGCAAAATGATTTGGGCATCAAGCGTTTTATGGCAGCATTAGGCAGCGAACATTATGTTGTGATGGTCGATCCGGGTTCTTTCATTGACGTCATCCCGTTTGGCTCATGGCCGATTGAAGTGACTATCATTGGCACCGTGCGCAACGTCGTGGTTGCCAGTAGCGCCGATCTGCCATCGGACGTTTTGCAGCATGTACAGCAAGAACGATCGATTACTCATTTTAAAAAAGATGGCAGCATTTATAACGCCCGCCCCTTTCCTGAGTTGGGTATCACGATCGTAACCTGGGCTTCCACCCTGCCATTGCAAAAAACCTGGCACCGGCAAGCACTGATCTGGCTCCCGGCAGGCATTCTTATCGGCTTACTCACCGCCGCCTTTGTTTTGCGTATTTTGCGCCGCTTACAGTCGCCCCATCACCAGTTGCAGGACGCTATCCAGCATCGGGATATCAAAGTCCACTATCAACCAATTATCTCGCTCAAAACGGGGAAAGTGGTTGGGGCAGAGGCGCTGGCTCGCTGGCAGCAGGCCGACGGAAGCTATCTGTCGCCGGAAATCTTCGTCGCGCTGGCGCATGAAACCGGGATGACAGAGTCCCTCACCCGGTTGATCATTGAAAGCGTATTTGAAGATTTAGGCAAATGGCTGCGTCAGCATCCGGAGCAGCATATATCCATCAACCTTGAGTCAGCCGACCTGTCTTCCGAAACGCTTCCTGCCCTGTTAGGCCAGAAGGTGAACCACTGGCAACTGAAGCCTGCGCAAATCGCGCTGGAGCTAACTGAACGCGAATTTGCCGACCCAAAAAACAGCGCGCCGTTTATTGCCAAATACCGCCAGGCGGGTCATTCAATCTATATCGATGACTTTGGTACCGGCTATTCCAGCCTGAGCTATTTGCAGGATCTGGATGTAGACATCCTGAAGATAGACAAATCGTTCGTCGATGCGCTGGAGTACAACAACGTCACACCTCATATCATCGAGATAGCAAAAACGCTGAAACTTGAGATGGTGGCGGAAGGTATCGAAACCGAGAATCAGGAAACCTGGCTACGCCAGCACGGCGTGCAGTACGGTCAGGGCTGGCTTTACAGCAAAGCGCTGCCGAAAGCGGAATTTATTCTGTGGGCAGAAAAACGGCTTTAACATGGCTGTTGATGTTGAGATGGCTGGCGGCACGCCGCACAGCCAGTCACATCACTCTTCCATAATGGGCGCAAATCCACCGTAGATCATTCGCTTGCCATCAAATGGCATAGATTCACCGAATTCCTTCATACGGGGATCGGACATCATCTTCTGATTCGCCGCATCGCGGACCTCTTTGGATGGATATTCAATCCAGCTGAATACCACTTCTTCATGATCCTGCGCTTTCACTGCCATGCGAAAATCGGTCAACTTGCCGTCGGGGACATCATCTGCCCAGCACTCCACCACGCGCAATGCACCGAACTCCTTGAAAAGCGGAGCTGCTTTTGCCGCCATCGCAATGTACGCCTCCTTGTTTTCAGCGGGTACGGCAACCACAAAGCCATCAACATACTTCATGAGAAAAACCTCCGAAGTGTACTGCGCGGCAAGCCGATTCCGGCCGCGTCAGTCGAGGTTAAGTTTAGTCGCCAGCAGACGATCGCGCCCCAGGCGTATTCTTGATGCGAATACGTGCCTGCGGCTGATGCCGAAACCACGGCAGGCAAAGCTGAATGAGCGGCCCGATTGCCAAGGCATACAGCACCGTACCAACCCCCACGGTTCCTCCCAGCAACCAGCCGATAAGCAGCACCGACACTTCGATTGCGGTTCGAATTCGTCGTACTGGCCAGCCGGTACGCGCGTGGATACCGGTCATCAGACCATCACGCGGACCGGCGCCAAAACCGGCGCCAATGTACAGGCTGGTTGCTAACGCATTCAATATTACCGCTGACACCAGCAGCCCGCTGCGCGCCAGCAGAGATTCAAATCCTGGAATCACCAGCAGCGCGGCATCTGCCGCCAGTCCGATCATAATCACGTTACTCAACGTGCCAAAGCCAGGACGCTGGCGCAGCGGTATCCATGCCAGCAGCACCAACACGCCCACGGCAATAATCACCACGCCGATATTCATTGACAATAAATTGGCTACACCCAGGTGAAACACGTTCCAAGGATCGGCCCCTAAATCAGCACGGACAAACATCGCCGTCGACACACCGTACAGCACCAGCCCGATATATAACTGAAGTAAACGACGCAGCATGCTTTTCCCCTCTCACTCTCAGATAACTTTCATCTTCATCGCAATTGGCACTATGATTAATGTCCAGTTTTCAAAAAGTGGACTGCTATGTCATCTCGCCGTTATGGAAGTCAGTCTTTGCAACGCCTGCTCGGACACTGGCTGGAAAGCCCCTCGCGAACGCCCATCTGGCGACAGCTGGCAGAAGCGTTACGTCTGCTTATTCTCGATGGTCGACTGGCGCTGGATAGCCGTTTACCGGGTGAACGCGAGCTCGCCGTCGTCCTGCAAGTAAGTCGAACTACCGTCGCCAGCGCTATGGCGCAACTGCGTGAAGAGGGATATCTGGAAAGCCGTCATGGTAGCGGATCACGGGTGATCCTGCCGGAACATATTCGCCATGTGCCAACCCGGACCAGTACCGGCACAGCACTTGATTTGTCCACGGCGGCGCTAAGTGCCGGACCCGAAATTCATCAGGCTTACCAACAGGCGCTGTTCGCCATGCCACAGCATCTGTTGAGTTCCGGGTATCTGCCACAGGGACTGTCGGTATTGCGTGAATCCATCGCTCAGCATTATTGCGATCGCGGGCTCCCGACGCAGCCCGATGAAATCATGGTCGTGAATGGTGCTGTCAGCGGCCTGGCGCTGATCCTACGTTTGCTCACCGGCCCCGGCGATCGCGTAGTGGTAGATCACCCTACTTATCCGCTGGCGATTGCCGCGATTCAAGGCGCATCCTGTCGCCCCGTCGGCGTGTCGCTACCCGAGCACGGTTGGGATACCGCGGGTCTGGTCGCCACCCTCGCGCAAACCGCACCGAGAATGGCCTACCTGATGCCGGACTTTCACAACCCGACCGGGCGTTGCATGGACGCTGCAACTCGCCAGGTCGTGGCGGATATTGCCGAACGAACCCGCACTACCCTGGTGGTCGATGAGACGATGGTGAACCTGTGGTATGACGCCCCGCCGCCGCCGCCACTTGCCGCATTCAATCGCGACGCGCCGATCATTCTATTGGGTTCGGCCGGGAAAAGCTTTTGGGGGGGATTACGTCTGGGCTGGATCCGGGCGTCGGCACGAACCATTGCGGCGCTGGTACAAACCCGCGACACCTTCGATTTAGGCTCCCCGGTGCTTGAACAACTCGCCACCAGTTGGCTGCTGGATAACGCCCCTAACTTTCTTCCTGACAGAAGACGCCTGCTCACATCGCGGCGAGATCTGTGCTCGGACCTGATGAACTCACATTTCCCGGAATGGCAGTTTACCCAGCCACAGGGAGGACTCTCTTTCTGGGTTGAACTGCCCGATACGCTGGCGACGCTCTTTGCCACACGCGCCGAAAGTGCAGGCATTCAGCTGGGTACCGGTACGCGGTTTGGCCTTGATGGCGCATTCGATCGCTTTTTGCGTATGCCCTTCACGTTACCGGATGACACAGCGCGTGCTGCTTTCAGAGTGTTGCAACCCATTTGGGATAACCTGCGATTGCAGGCCAGCAGCGGAAAAATGCGTAAAATAATCTAAGCGACGAGTCAAAAGACCCGCCATTGAATACCGTGATGGACAAGGAAGTCCCAGCAATATTACTGTTGAGGAGGAACCGGGAATCCCTTCAGGGAAATTACGAAATTCTCACCGTCTTTCTTAATTTTTGCCCCGGCATCACACCAGTCGGAGGCAATACGGAAGAACTCATCGCTGCCGACATTCCAGCTCAGACGAACATGTTTCACATAACCGGAACGCAGCATTTCACAAGCTTCGCCGTAATTACAGGCGGTTGAGAGCGGTTGTTGTTTCATTTTTTCTTCTTCAGTAGTCTGCGCAACGCTTTGATTTCTTTAGGAGTCAGTGCTTCAACTACGGACTCTTCCGTATGCTGGCTATCGATATCCTCAGCGGAGACTCCCGCCTCTTCAACGGCGGTAAACGCAATCAGCAGCAGTTTTTCCGTCGCAACACTTAAATTTTCGTTATGCACTTCAGCGTAATGGCGAAGCTTTTCTTTTAGCGCCTCATCAATTTTGACATTCAATACAGCGGTCGACATCGTAGAAAATCCTTGTGGTCAGCCAAAACACACCGAATGTAAGACTCTGTCGTTACAGTGCGATGGCGGCGGCAAAAGCATCAAATAACATCCCCGAAACACATTGACAGCATTTGATGACAATAAAATGACAATACGATGACAAAGAAAAGAAGATAAGCAGAAGGGAAATTGCCGGACGGCAGAATTGGGTGGGGGCCCTGCCAGCTACATCCCGGCACACACGTCATCTGCCTTGGCTGCTTCCTTCCGGACCTGACCTGGTAAACAGAGTAGTGTTGCGGGAGAACCAACAGAGCCCCCATTGAGAGCGTTGTTAACCAACGCGCAGGCGCATTATCACTGCTGCACCCTGTAATTGCAACCCATCCAGCATCGGATGCTGTTTTCTTGTGCAATGCAGCTTCACTCCTTCGCCATTCAGCATTATGCTGGAGGATTAGCGCAGGAATAAATAATGGATATACAAGACTCTTTCCCCCAACGCGTCTGGCAAATCGTCGCGTCAATCCCCGAAGGTTTCGTCACTACGTATGGCGATGTTGCCAGGCTTGCCGGTTCGCCGCGTGCTGCGCGCCAGGTAGGCGGCGTGCTTAAGCGTCTCCCCGAAGGCAGCACTCTGCCCTGGCATCGGGTGGTCAATCGCCATGGTACCATTTCGCTGACCGGCCCCGACCTGCAACGGCAGCGTCAGGCGTTACTGGCAGAGGGAATTGTGGTTTCTGGAAGCGGACAGATCGATTTACAGCGTTATCGCTGGGTGTACTAACCCTCTCCAGGCGGAGAGGGTTACGACTACCTTAGTACTGCGTGGGGGCAGGAACGGCAGAAGACGGATTCACCTGGGTTGGTGACGTTGACGGCACCGTGGTGGCAGCCCCACCGCTCGCCTGAACCGGTACTGCCGTTTGCTGTACAGGGACCAGCGTCAGGTCAGCTTTTGTACCACCCTGATTAATGACCGTCTGAACGGTATCAGTAATAAAGACCAGTTTGTCATTAACCGTAATTGCCGCACTCAGCAGAATACGAGCGTTAGGCTGAATATCTGCTGGATTAAACGGTAATACGAAGCTGAATGGCGCCTGCTTGCCTTCAGTACGGACCGCTTTTTGCGACAGCACTTTTGACGGCGCATCGGCCAGCGACGCATCTGACAGCGTGACGGTCAGCACCGCATCGGGTGGCAAGGCCACTTTCTGGCGGATCCATACCGTACCAGAAACATTTGGCTGTTGAATTTTAGACTGTGTGTCAGCAATTGACGTATTAGGGCTTGGCGCAGGTGTCTGAATATCTGCACTTTTATCAGCACAGGCCGCCAGAGCGACCGCAACCGCTAAACCACTTACCATGTGCACGAGTTTCATTAAATTCTCCTTATCATCTATGCACCAGCGAGAACTTTCCTCGCCAGAAGAGTGGTTAACAAAAACATAACGTGACTAAGTGTGGCACAAGACAGCTGTTTTTGCCTGTAATAGGCCTTTAATTCAGACAATTGCACCCATCGGACCACTTTCAAAATTGCGTTATACTCTGCCTACCTCGCTGCGAGAACGATATAACCTGGAGAGCACGTATGAGTCTGGCGCTGAAAAATTTGCTGACATTGTTAAATCTGGAAAAAATTGAAGAAGGACTCTTTCGGGGCCAAAGTGAAGACTTAGGGTTGCGTCAGGTTTTTGGGGGACAGGTTGTCGGTCAGGCGCTGTATGCCGCCAAAGAAACCGTACCGGAAGAGCGTCTGGTCCACTCTTTTCACAGCTATTTTTTACGCCCCGGCGATAGCCAAAAGCCCATCATCTATGATGTTGAAGTCTTGCGTGATGGTAACAGCTTCAGCGCGCGCCGCGTTGCCGCAATTCAGAATGGTAAACCCATTTTTTACATGACCGCCTCTTTCCAGGCACCGGAAGACGGATTTGAACATCAGAAAACCATGCCGGATGCGCCGGGTCCCGATGAGCTGAAATCAGAAACGGAAATTGCCCGTTCAGTGGCGCATTTACTGCCGCCGCTGTTGAAAGAAAAATTTATCAACGATCGTCCGTTGGAAGTGCGCCCGGTTGAGTTTCACAACCCCTTAAAAGGTCACGTCGCACCTCCGGCGCGCCAGGTATGGATCCGCGCAAACGGCGAGCTGCAGGACGATCTGCGCGTCCATCAATATCTGCTTGGCTATGCCTCAGACCTGAACTTCCTGCCTGTTGCACTGCAGCCATACGGGATTGGTTTTCTGGAAAAAGGGATTCAGATCGCCACCATTGACCATTCAATGTGGTTCCACCGTCCGTTCAATATTAATGAGTGGCTGTTGTATAACGTCGAGAGCACTTCGGCCTCCGGTGCCCGGGGTTTTGTACGCGGGGAGTTTTATACCCAGGACGGCGTACTGGTCGCCTCTACCGTGCAGGAAGGGGTAATGCGTAATCGCAATTGAGAATTACCGGATGGTGGCGCAAAAGCGTTGCCATCCGGCAGATTGAAACATCAAGCGTTGTAGGCGTTTTCGCCGTGACTGTTCACATCCAGACCTTCGCGTTCCTGCTCTTCCGGTACGCGCAGACCCACCGTCATATCTGCCAGCTTATAGCCAATGAAGGCCACCACGCCGGACCAGACGATGGTGATCGCCACGCTTTCCAGTTGCACCAGCAGCTGATGCCCCATGGTCACGCCCTCGGCAAAGCCCACGCCGCCCAGAGAGCTGGCAGCGAAAACGCCGGTCAGGATGCAGCCAACAATACCGCACACGCCGTGCACGCCAAACACATCACACGGATCGTCCACGCGCAGAAAACGCTTCAGCATGGTCACTCCCCACAGGCCAGCCAGCCCCGCAACGACACCGATAATCAGCGCTCCTCCGACACCAATGTAGCCACATGCAGGTGTTACGCCCACCAGACCTGCAATAGCACCAGAACAAGCGCCCAGCAGAGACGGTTTGCCACGCAGCGCCCATTCACCGAAGATCCATCCGAGGATGGCGGCAGCGGTGGCGACCACGGTATTGACGAAGGCCAGTGCGGCAATTTCATTCGCCGTTCCCGCTGAACCGGCGTTAAAGCCAAACCAACCAATGTAGAGAATAGCGGTACCGGTGAAGACCATCGGCAGGTTATGCGGTTTAAAGGCTTCTTTGCCAAAACCGACGCGTTTGCCAATCAGATACGCACCAACCAGACCAGCAATCGCTGCGTTGATGTGCACGACCGTCCCGCCGGCAAAATCCAGTGCGCCGTGAGAAGCCAGTAAGCCGCCGCCCCAGACCATATGGGCAATGGGGATGTACGACAACGTTAACCACACCACCACAAAAATCAGCACCGCAGAGAAACGAATACGCTCAGCAAGAGCCCCGACAATCAGCCCAACGGTGATGCAGGCAAAAGATCCCTGAAAAGCAACGTGAATGTATTGGTAGAAGCTCCCCGTGACCGCCGTCAGCTCGATGTTCTTCAGCAATACCCAGTTGAAGTTGCCGAAGAAATTATTCCCTTCGCCAAAGGCCAGTGAGTAGCCATAAACCACCCATAGAATACAAACCAGAGCGAATGTCACCGTCACCTGAGTCAGCATCGACAGCACGTTCTTACCGCGAATCAAACCGCCGTAGAACAACGCAATGCCAGGGATAGTCATAAACAGCACCAGCGCGGTACAGATCATCATAAAAGCGTTATCTGCTTTATCCGCAACCGCCGGTGCCGCCATCGCCAGTCCCGGCAGTAGCGCCAGTGAAGCAATACCTGTTTTCATCGTTGCTATCTTCATTTTTTGGTTTCCTATCACTGTGTGCCAGAAGTTACAGTGCGGCTTCGTCGGCTTCGCCGGTACGAATACGAATCACACGTTGCAGCTCGGCGACGAAGATTTTGCCGTCGCCAATTTTTCCGGTGTATGCCGCCTTACTGATGACATCAATCACGCCATCCAGTTGGTCGTCGGCAATCGCCACATCAATCTTCACCTTTGGCAGAAAATTGACGCTATATTCAGCCCCACGGTACAGCTCAGCATGACCTTTCTGTCGGCCAAACCCCTTCACTTCGGTGACGGTCAGCCCCTGAATACCAATAGACGACAGTGCTTCACGGACGTCTTCCAGTTTGAACGGTTTGATTACCACGGTAACCAGCTTCATAGATCCCCTCCAGTCAGAATTCAGTAGTGGCTGCAGATACACGAGAGGAATATTGCAAGGGGTGTGCCAGGAATGAAAAACGCGGAATGATTCAGGTTCGCCGGGTGCTGCCGGGAGAGAAACAGAAAAAACGCACTATAACGGTGCACAGTGCGTTACATTTTTGCACCAGATTGTTGATTGCCGGATGGCGGCGTAAACGCCTTACCCGGCCTACGATACCGCGTGGCCGGATAAGCACTGCGCCGTCAGGCGATAACAGAATCCTCTTGCGTGCTGGCGGCTAACTCTTCGCCCGCCAGCTGCAGCTGATACATCTGCCAGTAACGGCCTTGCGCCGCCAGTAATTGCTGGTGCGTACCACGCTCAACCGCCTGACCGCGATGCAGCACCAGAATGGTATCCGCATCGACAATCGTCGATAACCGATGCGCAATCACCACCAGCGTAGTGTGTTCACGGACCGCCGCCAGCGCGTGCTGAATGGCCTGTTCAGTACCGGAATCAATACTGGCTGTGGCTTCATCGAGGATCAGCACCTGCGGCGTTTCAACCAATACCCGCGCCAGCGCCAGCAGCTGTTTCTGCCCAACGGAGAGATTATTGCCCTGCTCGCCCAGCCGGGTATGAATCCCCTCGCTCAAACCCCGAGCCAGTTCTGCCAGTTGCACAGTCTCCAGCGCCTGCCAGACCCGCTCTTCTGAGATATCGCGACCCAGCGTGACGTTTGCCAGGAAAGTATCCGCCATCACCACCGGATCCTGCTGCACCATCGCGATGCCCTGACGTAACGCACCGTGGCTCAGAGAAGACAACGGACGTCCGTCAAGGCGGATTTCCCCCTGCGTCAGCGGGTAATATCCCATCAGCAGGCTGGCCAGCGTGCTTTTGCCGCTGCCTGTGTGTCCGACCAAAGCCACAAAGCTGCGCGAAGGCACGGACAGACTGATGTTTTGCAGCACCAGATTGTCGTCGCGATAGGCAAATGAAACGTTATCCACCTCAATGTCTCCGCTTTTGAGCGGGCGATCGTCTTCACCATAGCGCTGACGAGGCCCGTCCATCAGTTCGAACACTCGCTCACCGGCGACAACCGCCTGCTGCAGCATTGATTGCTGAGTGGTCAGCTCGATCAGCGGTTCGTTCAAACGGCCGAGGTAGCTGATGAACGCGTACAGCACGCCAACCTCGATGGAGGTGCCAGAGGTAAAACTGAACAGCATCAGCAAACCGCAGAGGATTAGCGCCGAGAAAAGGCTTAGCAGCGGACGCAGCAAAAAGCCATCCAGTCGCAGGGTCTGCATTCGCGCCATATAGTGCGAGCGGCTGGCCTCCCCCATTCTCTCGCCAAACCTTGCCTGCTGGCGGAACTGCTGGATAACGCTCATGCCGTTGATGACTTCGTTAAAGCCATCGTTAATATCCGCCAGATAAGCGCGCACCCGACGCACAATCGGGGTGCTGTAGCGTTGGTAAATCACCATCACCACCAACACGGCCGGGAAAATGGCCATCGCCACCAGCGCCATACGCCACTCGAGGCTGAACATCGCGACCAGCATGGCACCAATTAAGGCCGCGCTGCGCAGAACCGTTGCGACCACCGTCACGTACAGGTCACGAATCACTTCGGTGTCATTGGTCACGCGGGAGATAAGCTGCCCGACGGGCTGAGTATCAAAGGCGCTGAGCGGCTGGCGCAGCGCAGCGTCCATTACGTCGGTACGTAACTGTTGTACTACGCCAACCGCCGCCTGGTTAAACAGTAACGACTGCGCGTAATGCAGCCCTGCCGCCAGCAGTTGCAGACCGACATAGGCGGCAACCAGCCCGGCAACCATCGCCAGCGGCAGATTGTTCTTCGCCACCATGTTATCGATAAAATAGCTAATCAGCAGCGGGCCGCTGACTTCCGCCGCCGCCGCCACCCACAGCATGACGACCGCAATCGCTAACTGTTTTCGCCATGGGGAACCATACGCCAGCAGTCTTTTCAGAGTCGGCCATAATTGCCCGAAACTACGCATTAGCCGCCTCCTCGTTTATCTCTGGCGCATCAGACAGCGCCGCTTCCAGTTGCTGATAGCGGTACATATCGCGATACCAGCCAGGCTGCTGCACTAAAGATTCATGCTCACCGCGCTGGGCAATATGCCCATGCTGCATCACGATAATCTCGCTGGCTTCCGTCAGAGCCGACAAACGGTGTGCGCTAATAATCACGGTTCGGCCTTCGCCCCACTGGCGCAGGTTATGCAAAATCTGATGTTCGGTACGACCATCTACCGCCGACAACGCATCATCCAGAATCAGGATTTCAGCGTTCAGCAGTAACGCTCGAGCGATAGAAATACGCTGTTTTTGCCCGCCAGACAGCATCACCCCGCGTTCGCCCACTTCGGTGTCGTAGCCCTGCGGAAGACGTAAAATATCCTCATGAACGCTGGCAAGACGCGCCACATGCTCGATCTCTTCCTGCGTGGCCTGCGGGCGTCCTAAGGCGATGTTATTGCCGACGGTATCGGAAAACAGAAATGGCGTCTGGCTGACAACCGCCAGTCGGCTACGCCAGCTATCCAGCTGTAAGCGCGTTAATGGGATATCATGAAAGCGCACATCGCCCTGGGTGATATCAAAATGACGCTGGATCAGCGACAGCACCGTACTTTTTCCCGAGCCGGTCGGACCACAGATGCCCAGCATCTGTCCAGGTTTGAGCTGGAAATTCACATTTTCCAGCGCCGGGTGAGTGGTTTGCGGGTAGCAAAATTCGCGAATCGCCACCGCCAGCTCGCCGCGTCCTTCCGGCACCGGTTCAGTACCGTCATCCACTACCGGCGCTTCTGCCAGCATGGCGCGAATTCGGCTATACGCGGCGCTGCCGCGTTCGACGATGTTAAACATCCAGGCCAGCGCCAGCATCGGCCAAATCATCAGACCGAGATACATCATAAAGCTGGTGAGCTGCCCGAGCGTCAGCGAGCCGTGTACCACCATCCAGCTTCCCCCGGCAATCGCCAGCAGGTTAGCCATACCAATGGCGATATAAATCGTGGGATCAAAGCGGGCGTCAATGCGCGCCACGCGCAGGTTTTTCTTACCGGTATCTTCAGCATCAGCGGCAAATAATGCCGACTGTCGATCCTCCAGACCAAAGGCCTTGATCATACGAATACTGGTCAGGCTTTCCTGAGTACGATCGTTGAGACTGGAAAACGCCGCCTGCGCCAGCTTAAAACGGTTATGGAGTCGATCGCCGTAACGTTTGATCATCAACGCCATCACCGGCATCGGCAGCAGCGCAATCAACGTCAGTTGCCAGCTTATCTGCGTTGACATCACGATCAGCACCGCACACCCCATGACCAGCGAATCCACCAGCGTCAGCACCCCTTCTCCGGCGGCAAATACGACGCGATCGACATCGTTGGTTGCCCGCGCCATCAGATCGCCCGTACGGTGCCGCAGATAAAATTCTGGATGCTGGCGACTCAACTGACGGTAATAATCTTCCCGCAGCTCAACCGCCAGTTGGTAGGATGCGCCAAACAGCAGCACGCGCCAGACATAGCGCAGCAAATAAACCACCACGGCAATCAGGGCAATTGTCCCCACCCACATCAGCAGCCGCTCGGTGGTGAAACGTTGAGTCGTCACGCCATCCACAATGATCCCGACCACTTTCGGCGGAATAAGCTGAAGGATAGCGATGATGATAAGCAAGGCCACTGCCCCGAGGTAGCGACGCCACTCCCGGCGGAAGTACCAGCTTAATTGAGCAAATAATCGCACGCGTTATGTCCTGACAAGATTTCCGGCAATAAGCGCCGGGAGAATTATTCAATAGGTAGAGCAGTTGTGTATTTAATCTGTTCCATGGCAAAGCTGGAGGTGACGTCAGACAGGCCCGGTACGCTATTCACCAGGCGCTTATAGAATTCATCATAGCTTTTCATATCAGCAACCTGCACTCGCATCAGGTAGTCATACTCCCCTGCCATACGCCAGAACCCCAGAACCTCGGGCATTCCGGTCACTTCAGTGACAAAGCGGCAATACCATTCGCTGCTGTGATGCTGAGTTTTGATCAGCACAAACGCGGTGAGTCCCAGCCCCAGTTTTTCTGGATCCAACAGGGCGACTCTGCCCAGCAGGATACCGTCATCCTCAAGTCGTTTGAGACGTTTCCAGCAGGGGGTGGTAGTCAGATTAACGGCATCTGCTAATGCCTGCAAAGAAAGGGTGCAGTCCTGTTGCAGCAAGCCGAGTAGCTTGCGGTCAATTTTGTCTAACATATCCACTCCACAGAGAAGAATTTTCTCCTTACATTCTATTTTAAAGGCTAAATGGCAACAATTTTTTCCGTGCTTTTCGCTATTCTGGGCACAAAATGACAAATGGATATCTATTAATGATGAATAGCTCCTGGGTTAAAAACGCCATCAATGAAATCAACGCGGATTATCAGCGTTCTGCGGATACGCATCTCATTCGCCTGTCGCTACCGGCGTTCCCGGGCATTCAGCTCTATTTAAAAGATGAGAGCACGCATCCGACCGGGAGTCTGAAGCATCGTCTGGCGCGCTCACTGTTTCTGTACGGATTGTGCAATGGCTGGATCAAAGAAGGCACCACCATCATTGAATCATCGTCCGGTTCAACGGCGGTCTCTGAGGCTTATTTCGCTCGACTGTTAGGGTTGCCATTTATTGCCGTCATGCCTTCCTGTACGGCAAAACGTAAGGTTGAACAGATTGAATTTTACGGCGGTCGCTGTCATTTCGTGGAAAGCGCCTGCGAAATCTATGCGGCCTCTGAGCAACTGGCGCGTGAGCTGAACGGTCATTACATGGACCAGTTCACTTACGCTGAGCGCGCCACCGACTGGCGCGGCAATAATAATATCGCCGACAGCATCTTTCGTCAGATGCAGTGCGAGCCCAACCCCGTTCCCCGCCATATTGTGATGAGCGCCGGAACCGGTGGCACCTCAGCAACCATTGGCCGCTATATCCGTTGTCAGGGCTACGACACTCAACTGATGGTAGTGGACCCGGAAAACTCGGTCTTTCTGCCCTTCTGGCAGGATCGCGATGCCACGTTACGCAGTCCGGTAGGAAGTAAAATTGAAGGCATTGGCCGCCCGCGTGTCGAACCGTCTTTCATTCCTGACGTGGTCGATGAAATGCTGCGCGTGCCGGATGCCGCAAGCGTGGCCACCGCACACTGGCTGGAAACGCAGTTGGGCCGTAAAGTCGGCGCCTCTACGGGTACCAATATGTGGGGAACGCTGCAACTTGCCGCCCGTATGCGCGATGCCGGAGAAAGCGGCTCACTGGTGACGCTGTTGTGTGACAGCGGCGAACGCTATCTGGAAACCTACTACAACCCTCAGTGGGTCGATGCGCACATCGGTGATTTAACGCCGTGGAAAGCGGAGCTCGCCCGACTACTGAACACCCATTAATGGGATAAAAAAAAGCCAGACGCGAAGTCTGGCTTG
This sequence comes from Citrobacter sp. Cpo221, assembly GCF_030332345.1. NCBI lineage: Bacteria > Pseudomonadati > Pseudomonadota > Gammaproteobacteria > Enterobacterales > Enterobacteriaceae > Citrobacter > Citrobacter sp. Cpo221. The sequence continues at coordinate 136,972 of NZ_JAOWIA010000029.1, read as the reverse complement.
CTGGAAGGGATCTCTCATTCGGGGGAATAAGGTAGATGTGGATTGTCCAGCCAATGCGTCAAAAAGTGTGACACTGCCTGATTACGGCAATGCCCAATCACCGATAAATGAGGCAGTTCAGCAATCAGTTGCGGCATCGCGTTACCCATAATCAGGCCGCGCCCAACGCTGCCTAACATTTCGCGATCGTTCATAGCATCGCCAAACGCCATACACTCGGCCATTGAATAACCTAAATGGTCGCTCAACACCGCCAATGCCGATCCTTTATTACAGCCCAGCGGCAGCACCTCAAGGCAATCAAACGCGGAAAAACAGAGATTCGCCTGTTCACCCAGCGCTTCATTCAGTTGAATTCGCAATTGGATCAAAGAGTCATGATCGCCGCAGAAACAGACTTTCGTGACCTGATGCGCCGGAATACGTTTTACATCGACGATCTGGTAGCGAAATCCACTATACACATGCGCCTGCAGCAGCGAGGGGATCTCTTGTCCGGTGAACCAACCGTTGTCATTAAAGACATGCATGCTGGCGGTAGTGTCCCACTTCTGATGCAACACAATATCCGCGACATTCGGATCCAGATCCTGACGGTGTAACACATCGCCCTCAAGAGAGTGAATACGCGTGCCATTACCCGTGATCAAAAAGGCGTCCAGTGAGATCGAGCCTAAAATATGGCGCATCTCAAGCACATGTCGGCCGGTAGCAAATGTCAGAGTAATATCGCGTTCACGCAGGCGCGACAGCGTTGAAAGCGTTTCGTCACCTAAATGGTGATTCGGCATCAAAAGGGTGCCATCCATATCAAATGCAGCCAGACGAGCCATTTCTTTCTCCACACTTTGACGCGGTTAACTTGTGATCCAGTATCACCTGAGATATACGGAAGTAATAGTGAATAGATAAAATGAATTGTTCCGGGTTTCTCTACGCATAAACCGTTAACGGACATCCTGAAGGAAAAAGTATCAATGCGTCTGCTTAATCGCCTGAACCAGTACCAACGCCTGTGGCTGCCCTCGAACGGCGAACCGCAGTCGGTGACCGTCGGGGAACTGGCCGAACGCTGTTTTTGTAGCGAACGCCATGTGCGTACCCTGCTAAAGCAAGCGCAGGATGCGGGCTGGCTGGAGTGGCATGCCCAGTCGGGGCGCGGGAAACGCGGGCAACTGCGGTTTTTAGTGACGCCAGATTCACTGCGCAACACCATGATGGAACAGGCGCTGCAAAAGGGAGAGCAGCTTAGCGTACTGGAACTGGCTCAGTTGGCTCCGGGCGAATTAAGAACACTGCTACAACCGTTTATGGGCGGTCAGTGGCAAAACGACACGCCAACCCTACGTATCCCCTATTACCGCCCGCTCGACCCCTTGCACCCCGGTTTTCTCCCTGGTCGCGCGGAGCAACACCTCGCCGGACAAGTTTTCTCTGGCCTGACCCGGTTTGACAGCACTACGCAACGTCCTTGTGGAGACTTAGCCCACCACTGGAATATTTCCGCTGACGGCCTGCGCTGGGATTTCTATATTCGTTCCACCCTGCATTGGCATAACGGTGATACGGTAAGCAGCTCACAGCTACATCAGCAGTTGCTGAAGCTGTTAGAACTCCCCGCGCTGAATAAGCTGTTTATCAGCGTAAAGCGCATTGAGGTGACGCATCCCCAGTGTCTGACCTTTATTCTGCATCGTCCCGACTTCTGGCTGGCGCACCGTCTGGCAAGCTACAGCAGTCACCTGGCGCATCCTGAGCACCCGTTTGTGGGTACCGGCCCGTTCCGGTTGACGCTGTTTACTCCTGAGCTGGTGCGTATCGAGAGCCATGATCACTACCATCTGAGTCATCCGCTGCTAAAAGCCATTGAATACTGGATAACCCCACAGCTCTTCTCCCAGGATCTGGGCACCAGCTGTCGCCATCCGGTGCAAATTGCGATTGGTAAACCCGAAGAGTTGCCTATGCTAAGCCAGGTAAGCAGCGGGATCAGTCTTGGTTTTTGCTATCTCACGCTCAGAAAAAGCGCGCACCTGAATACGCAGCAGGCCCGTAGACTGATCAATATCATCCACCGTTCTTCCCTGCTACAAACGCTTGAAGTGGATGAAAATCTGATCACGCCAAGCAATGCACTGCTCCCCGGATGGACTATCCCACAATGGGATGAACTCGATGAGGTGGCATTACCGGAAAAGCTGACGCTGGCTTATCACCTGCCGGTAGAACTTCACGCTATGGCTGAACAGCTTCGCCAGGCGCTGGCGCTGCTCGGCTGTGAATTAACGCTTATTTTTCATAATGCTAAAAACTGGGATGGCGATCATCCCTTAGCCCAGGCCGACCTGATGATGGGCGACAGGCTGATTGGTGAGGCACCTGAATATACTCTCGAACAGTGGTTGCGCTGCGATCAGCTCTGGTCACATGTATTGAATGCGCCAGCATACACACATTTGCAAACGACCCTGGATGCCCTTCAAATCCAGGCCGATGAGGACGATCGCCACGCTGCTTTACAACAAGTTTTCGCCACGCTAATGCATGACGCTACCCTGACCCCACTGTTCAATTATCACTATCGCATCAGCGCGCCACCGGGCGTGAACGGCGTACGCCTGAATCCTCGTGGCTGGTTCGAGTTTACCGAAGCCTGGCTGCCACCTCCTTCAGTGTGAAGAAGCTGGTCGACGGCACGTCCAGGCGCTACCATAAGGGCTTCGTTATTTTGTCAGGAAAAGCCATGAAACGTGCCGTTGTTGTATTCAGTGGAGGTCAGGACTCCACGACTTGTCTGGCGCAAGCGCTGTATCAGTATGATGAAGTGCACTGCGTGACCTTTGATTATGGTCAGCGCCATCGCGCTGAGATTGATGTCGCACGTGACCTGGCCTTAAAACTTGGCGCGCGGGCGCACAAAGTACTTGATGTCACATTGCTCAGTGAACTGGCTGTCAGCAGCCTGACCCGCGATAACATTCCGGTACCCGATTACGAACCGGATGCGAACGGCATTCCCAATACCTTTGTGCCAGGACGCAATATTCTGTTCTTAACGCTGGCAGCAATTTACGCGTACCAGGTGCAGGCAGAAGCGGTCATTACCGGCGTTTGTGAGACCGATTTCTCCGGCTATCCGGACTGTCGCGATGAGTTCGTTAAAGCCCTGAACTATGCTGTAAGCTTGGGGATGGCGAAAGATATTCGCTTTGAAACCCCACTGATGTGGATCGATAAAGCCGAAACCTGGGCACTGGCCGATTATTGGGGCAAGCTGGACCTGGTACGCGAAGAAACGCTGACCTGCTATAACGGCATCAAAGGTGACGGTTGCGGTCACTGTGCGGCGTGTAATCTGCGTGCCAACGGCCTGAACCATTATCTGGCGGATAAACCGGCAGTGATGGCGGCAATGAAGCAGAAAACCGGGTTAAAGTGATTGTATTGCCGGATGGCGCTTTGCTTATCCGGCCTACAGGTACTCAATGCCACTACTGCACCATCTGCTCCAGTTTTTCCCGTAACTCCCCTTCCAGCGGCAGCGCTTTTTGCGTTTTCAAATCAATACAGACGAACGTAATCAGCGCGTCTGCCACCACCTGCCCTTCCGGCTCCAGGGTAATGGTCTGGTTTAACACGCCACTTTTGCCATTTAACTGTTGAACCTGACTGGTGATGGTCAGCAGGTCGCTCAGCACCGCGGGACGGCGGTAGTTGATATTAATATTCACGACCACAAAAGCGATGTTGTGTGCGGTCATCCACTGAAAGCTGTCGCTGTTTTCCAGACCATCCCAGCGGGCTTCTTCCAGAAACTCCAGATAGCGGGCATTGTTAACGTGCTGATAGACATCAAGATGAAAACCACGAACTTTGATTTGTGTTTGCATAGCGCAGGGGCCTTACGTTGTTTTTATAGGAACAGACTTTAGGGTAAAGAGGTCATAACTGGTATGACCTCTACAGTCTGGCAAACTTTCAGCGCTCTGCAAGTTATTAAAGTGTTAAAACTGCCAGGTTACGCTCAACCAGCGAACTACCCATGCCCGGCACCTGTTTTAAATCGTCCACCGTTTTAAACGGCCCGTACTCCTCACGATAGCTCACAATCGCCTGCGCTTTCTTTAGACCCACGCCATTCATGACTCGCGCTAAATCCTCCGCAGAAGCGCTATTGATGCTTACCCTGGTGCCTTCATCGTCGCTTGCTTTAGCGGGCAGTGTGGCTTTGCTCTGTGCCACCCCTGAGTTTTCCGCTTTGGTTTGCGTCGCCTGGCTTTTGGCGACAGGTTCAGCCGCCAATGCGGTTTGGGCCATACCAGCGCAGGTCAATGAAAGAGTGATAAGCAGGGCTTTGATTCCATGTTTCATACTGTTTTCTCCTTGTTTGTTAACAGTGGAATCACGATAGCGAGGTGCAGAACGGCAGACAAACGGCAAATATCAGAAATGGAAAAGGCCGCGAAAGCGGCCTTTGGTAGATACAATTTTTTGCAATTTTTTGCGAACTGCCTCGGTTATTGCTGCTGTTCCAGCGCATCACCGATTTTAATTTTTGCGGCTTTACGCAGGTTGCTCATCAGCGCTTCGAAGACAATCTGCGCGTTGTTCTGAGTGATCCCCTGAACCATCGCTTTCTTCTGCGCTTCAGGCATAGAACCAGCTTTCACCTCGTCCAACGCCAACAGAACAACGTTACCCTGCATGTCGTTCGCGACGCCGTAGCTCGGTTTGTCTTTCGCCGGCAGGCTCAGACCAAAGGCAGCCTGGCTCAGCGGATCCTGACCCGTACGGCTCAGCGTTTTCGCCTCGCCAAAGCTCAGACCCGCCGCTTTCATCGCTTCATCGCCTTTACCGGCTTTCAGATCAGCCAGCAGTTTATCGGCATCAAGCTTCGCCTGCTGCTCTGCTTTATTGTGCTTAACAAGCGCAGTTACCTGATCTTTCACTTCAGCCAGTGGCTTCACGGCTTCGGCTTTGTGCTCTGCAATACGCAGTACAAACGCGCGATCGCCATCCACGGTGATGATGTCGGAGTTACTGCCAGGCGTACCGTTTTCGCCAACCAGACCACCATTGAAAATAATGTCAGCGACCGGTTTGAAATTCAGTTCTTCCGGCAGGCTGTCACGGCTAAACCAGCCCGTTTCAACCGCTTTCATACCCGCAGCCTGCTCTGCACCCGCCAGAGATTCGTTATCGTTGCTGGCCGCGTCGCTGACTTTCTGCTGCAGCGCATAGTAGGCATCCAGCGCTTTTTCCTGCTTCACTTTTGCCGCAATCTCGTCACGGGCTTCGCTCAGCGGTTTAACTTGCGCAGGCTGTACGTCGTCAAGACGCGCAACGAGGAAACCAACGGAAGACTTAATTACGCCAGACAGTTGGCCTTTTTCTTTCAGACCAGCATTTTTCAGCTCATCCGGGGTAGTGGAATCTTCCAGCCATCCCATATCACCGCCTTTACGAGCAGAGATGATATCGGCAGATTTTTCTTTCGCCAGCGCAGCGAAGTCACCGCCTTTGTTCAGCTCATCCAGTACCGCTTTGGCTTCATCTTCCGTTTTGGTCTGAATGATGCTGTAGCGGTTACGCTGCGGCTGAGTGAACTGATCCTGATGCTGGTCATAGTAAGACTGAATATCAGCATCGCTGGCCGTCTCCTGCATAGCAGCAGCGTCCAGCTTGATGTAGCTCACGCGGAACTGTTCCGGCGTCATAAAGTTGTTTTTATTCTGCTCGTAGTAGCTGGCAACTTCCTGCTCGGTAACAGACTGCTTCGCGGCCAGTGCGTTAACGTCAATCGTCGCCTCGCGCACGATACGCTGCTGTGCGACCAGCGCCGCCAGTTCATCCGTTTCGCCTTTCAGCATGAAGTCCGTACCGGCAACACCGTTAATCAGCTGCTGTGTCGTGAGCTGATTACGTAATGCCTGTGCGTACTGGTCTGCAGTCATTCCCATTTGATTGACAATCGCGTTGTAGCGGTTGTTATCAAACTTGCCGTCCACCTGGAACGCAGGCGTGGCGAAAATGGCCTGTTTAACCTGATCGTCGCTGATGTTGAGCTTAAGCTCGCGGGAATACTGATCCAGCAGCGCTTCGTCAACAAGACGATTCAGCACCTGCTGACGCAGCGTTTTCATATAACCTTCGTTCGCGGCCAGCTCGGAGTATTGATCGCCCAGCTGTTGCTGCATGCGGTTACGTTCGCTGTTGAACGCATTCTCGAACTGCCCGCGGCTGATCTCCTGGCCATTCACTTTGGCGGCGAAGTTATTGCCCCCGCCAATCAGGTAACCACTCACGCCGGTCAAAATGAACGACACGATAATGATACCGAAAATAATCTTGAGCACGAGACTGTTAGCAGCCGTGCGTAAGCTGTCCATCATGGTGTAACCACACTCCGCTGTAGATGACTATACGCGTTATCCTCTATGCTGCCCCCGCGTTGATGACAACAACGGCAACAAGGATTTTGAGTATATATGCTTCACGCAGCATAGCGTTTCCTGAACGCTGCGCACAAAGGTCTATTGTGACAAGAAACAGGGGCAATTGTCAGCCCACAACGCGTAGAAAGTACCGGAATTACAAATAAAAAAGGCACATCAGTCGATGCGCCCTTGTACTTCGTCACATCCCCAAAGGGGAAATCACTTAGTTTACCGCGTCTTTCAGTGCTTTACCTGCACGGAAGCCCGGTACTTTAGCCGCGGCGATGGTGATCTCTTTACCTGTTTGCGGGTTGCGACCAGTACGGGCAGCACGCTCTTTAACGGCAAAAGTACCAAAACCTACCAGCGCTACGTCATCACCTTCTTTCAGAGATTCGGTAACAGAAGCAATAATTGCATCTAACGCACGTCCAGCCGCAGCTTTAGAGATATCAGCCCCTGCAGCAATTTTGTCGATCAGTTGAGATTTATTCACTCTTCTCTTCCTCTTTATAATTTATATCGCACCTGAATCCTTCAAAGTGCGACCGCGCAGCAGTTATATCAGGCCTGCCATGCCCTTACAACACCCGTTAATGATGGCAAGCCTAATCCGTTATCTAAATTAGCTATACAAAAAAAGGCTGGCAAGCCCGAAATGGCCTGCCAGCCCTGTTTTTATTAATGCTCTTTGCGCGAGGTCACTATTTTGCCGTCACAACCTGCATTCCAGAGGGTTCATTTTGCAACGCAAGAGTCAGAACTTCCTCAATACGTTTCACCGGGTGAATATTAAGATCGGCAATTACGTTGTCCGGAATCTCTTCCAGGTCACGTTTGTTCTCATCGGGAATTAAGACCGTCTTAATGCCGCCACGGTGTGCCGCCAGCAGTTTTTCTTTCAAACCACCGATAGGCAGAACCTGACCACGCAGGGTGATCTCACCCGTCATCGCTACGTCGGCGCGAACTGGGTTACCGGTAAGACAAGACACCAGCGCAGTACACATAGCAATACCCGCACTTGGACCGTCTTTCGGCGTCGCCCCTTCAGGTACGTGAACGTGGATGTCGCGTTTTTCGTAAAAGTCCGGGTTAATACCCAGTTTTTCCGCACGCGCGCGCACCACAGTCAGCGCAGCCTGAATCGACTCCTGCATGACTTCACCCAGAGAACCGGTGTAGGTCAACTTACCTTTACCCGGTACGCAGGCGGTTTCGATAGTCAGCAGATCGCCGCCAACTTCCGTCCACGCCAGACCCGTCACCTGACCAACGCGGTTTTCGTTGTCCGCGCGGCCATAGTCAAAGCGCTGTACACCCAGATAGTCGTGCAGGTTGTCGCCATTGATCTCAATATGTTTCAGCGATTTATCCAGCAGCAGCTGTTTCACCGCTTTACGGCACAGTTTAGAGATTTCACGTTCCAGACTACGCACGCCTGCTTCACGAGTGTAGTAACGAATAATGCCCACAATGGCGCTATCGTCGACCGTCAGCTCACCTTTTTTCAGCGCATTACGCTCAATCTGTTTCGGCAACAGGTGACGTTTGGCAATGTTCAGCTTTTCGTCTTCGGTATAACCGGACAGACGGATCACTTCCATACGATCCAGCAACGGTGCCGGAATATTCATGGAGTTAGAGGTCGCAACAAACATCACATCGCTGAGATCGTAGTCCACTTCCAGGTAGTGATCGCTGAACGCCACGTTCTGCTCTGGATCCAGCACTTCGAGCAGTGCGGAAGCCGGATCGCCACGCATGTCGGAAGACATTTTGTCGATCTCATCAAGCAGGAACAGCGGGTTTTTAACGCCCACTTTGGCCATTTTCTGGATCAGTTTACCCGGCATAGAACCGATATAGGTCCGGCGGTGACCGCGAATTTCGGCTTCATCACGCACGCCGCCCAGCGCCATACGGATGTATTTACGCCCAGTTGCCTTAGCGATGGACTGCCCCAGAGAGGTTTTACCTACCCCCGGCGGTCCAACCAGACACAGGATCGGCCCCTTGATTTTATTTACACGGCTTTGAACCGCGAGATACTCAAGAATACGGTCTTTGACGCGCTCCAGACCATAATGGTCGGTATCGAGGATTTCCTGCGCCTGACGTAGGTCTTTTTTGACCTTGCTACGCGCATTCCACGGCACCTGTACCATCCAGTCGATGTAGCCACGCACCACGGTCGCTTCCGCCGACATAGGAGACATCATTTTCAGCTTCTGCAGCTCTGCTTCCGCTTTCTCTTTTGCCTCTTTCGGCATTTTCGCCGCGTCGATTTTACGCTTCAACGCTTCGTTTTCGTCCGGTGCATCGTCCATCTCACCGAGTTCTTTCTGAATAGCTTTCATCTGCTCGTTCAGATAGTACTCGCGCTGAGATTTTTCCATCTGCTTTTTCACGCGGTTGCGAATGCGTTTCTCAACCTGCAGCAGATCGATTTCAGACTCCATCATCGCCATCAGATATTCCAGACGTTCGTTAACGTCGGACATCTCCAGCACGGACTGCTTGTCAGCCAGCTTCAGCGGCATGTGTGCAGCGATGGTATCCGCCAGACGTGCAGGATCGTCAATGCTGTTCAGCGACGTCAGCACTTCTGGTGGAATTTTCTTGTTCAGCTTGATATAGCCTTCGAACTGGCTGATAGCGGTACGCACCAGCACTTCCTGTTCGCGCTCATCAATAGCAGGCGAGTCAAGGTACTCTGCTTTCGCAGAGAAATGCTCGCCGTTGTCAGACAGCGCAGAAATACGCGCACGCTGTAACCCCTCGACCAGCACTTTTACGGTGCCGTCAGGCAGTTTCAGCATCTGCAAAATAGAGGCCACGGTCCCGACGGTGAAAAGATCGTTTACACCCGGCTCATCCGTTGACGCTTCTTTCTGTGCGACCAGCATGATTTTTTTATCATGGTCCATAGCCGCTTCCAGACAACGGATAGATTTTTCCCGCCCTACAAATAAGGGTATGACCATGTGCGGATAAACCACCACATCGCGCAACGGCAATACGGGGATTTCAATGCGTTCAGAACGCTCAGGATTCATAGAGCTCTCTCTTAGTTTAGTTTCCGCCAGGTAATCAGGTGGTACGACTGTGCTTCACACCACCTTTAACATGTATGTCAGTATATGGGGATGTTTCCCACACATTCAACGCCATGTTTACGGAAAAATAAAAGGGGAGATAAAATCCCCCCTTTTTAATTAAATGTCTGTATGAATTGATGAATTATTCGCCAGATGCCTGCTGCGCTTCCGGCTTACCGTAAATCAGCAATGGCTTGCTCTGACCGCCAATCACCGACTCATCGATCACCACTTTTTCGACGTCTTCCATAGAAGGCAGATCGTACATGGTGTCGAGCAGCGCGGCTTCGACGATAGAACGCAGACCACGAGCACCGGTTTTACGCGCCATCGCTTTCTTAGCGATCGCATCCAGCGCTTCCTCACGGAATTCCAGATCGACACCTTCAAGATTGAACAGCGCCTGGTACTGCTTGGTCAGGGCGTTTTTCGGCTCTTTGAGGATCTGGATCAACGCTTCTTCGCTCAGCTCGCTCAGCGTTGCCACAACCGGCAGACGACCGATGAACTCAGGGATCAGACCAAACTTGATCAGATCTTCCGGTTCAACCTGCGACAGCAGTTCACCTTCGCTGGCTTTATCAGACTGCGCTTTTACCGTTGCGCCAAAACCAATGCCGGAGCCGGTTTCAACACGGTTAGCAATCACTTTATCCAGGCCGGCAAAGGCACCACCGCAGATAAACAGGATCTTGGAGGTATCAACCTGCAGGAATTCCTGCTGAGGATGTTTACGACCACCCTGCGGCGGAACGGCAGCAACCGTCCCTTCGATCAGTTTCAACAGCGCCTGCTGTACGCCTTCGCCGGAAACGTCACGGGTAATAGATGGGTTATCAGACTTACGTGAAATCTTGTCGATCTCATCGATATAGACGATCCCACGCTGTGCTTTCTGCACGTCGTAATCGCACTTCTGCAACAGCTTCTGAATAATATTTTCAACATCTTCACCCACATAACCGGCTTCGGTCAGCGTGGTGGCATCAGCCATGGTGAACGGAACGTCCAGCAGGCGCGCCAGCGTTTCAGCCAGCAGCGTTTTACCGGAACCCGTCGGGCCAATCAGCAGGATGTTACTTTTGCCCAACTCAACACCATTGCTGGTGTCGCCGTTGCGCAGACGTTTGTAATGGTTGTATACCGCGACCGCCAGCACTTTCTTCGCCTGCTCCTGACCGATAACGTAATCGTCCAGGTGGTTGCGAATTTCATGTGGCGTCGGCAGCGCACTGCGTTCACGGTGCGGTGCTACTTCCTTAATCTCTTCGCGAATGATGTCGTTGCATAAATCAACACATTCGTCGCAGATATACACGGATGGACCGGCAATCAGCTTACGCACTTCATGCTGGCTTTTGCCGCAAAAAGAGCAGTACAACAATTTGCCCGAGCCATCTTTGCGTTTATCTGTCATGGGTCAAAACCTCTTCTTTGTTCTTTGTGCCGCACACGACGACGCAAATGCCATTCTCAGGCGCAAGACGCTAGTCAGCGTTGTGCCGCTCCAGGTAATTATAGCGGCACACCTGCGCACTGGGCATTAATTACGATGGGTCAAAATCGAGTCGACCAGACCGTACTCTACCGCTTCAGAAGCGGAGAGGAAGCGATCGCGCTCGGTATCACGTTCAATCTGCTCAAGAGATTGACCCGTATGATGCGCCATAAGTTCGTTCATGCGCCCTTTTACCTTCAGGATTTCACGGGCATGAATTTCAATATCCGTTGCCTGGCCCTGGTAACCGCCCAGAGGCTGGTGGATCATGACGCGAGAGTTAGGCAGGCAAAAACGTTTGCCTTTCGCCCCGGCGGTCAGCAGGAACGCACCCATTGAGGCCGCCTGGCCCATACAAATGGTGCTGACGTCCGGCTTAATAAACTGCATGGTGTCATAGATAGACATCCCGGCAGTGATCACTCCACCAGGGGAGTTGATGTACAGGTAGATATCTTTTTCTGGGTTTTCTGCTTCCAGGAACAGCATCTGCGCCACGATCAGGTTAGCCATATGGTCTTCGACCTGGCCGGTCAGAAAAATGACGCGTTCCTTAAGTAGACGAGAATAGATATCAAAAGAGCGCTCACCACGTGAGGTCTGTTCAATGACCATCGGCACCAGCGCCATATGGGGTGCAAAGTTATCTCGTTCGCCGCTGTATGACATTTCCGTCTCCTGGATAAAATTTGAAAAAACCTGCTGTGCTGATTGTAACCTTATGGACGGATTATCAGCTAGTCCCTCAGTAATGGGTACGACATCGCCATAATTCAAGCATAACAATCTTTTGTTGTAACGCTAACACTGAAACGCTGTTTTCGCACTCTTCCCATGCAAAATGCGTGACAAAAAAAAACCCGCCACCAAAAGGTGACGGGCTTGCGTACGAAATTCGAGCTAAAAAAGCGACGAATTACGCCTGCTGGTTCATCAGTTCGTTGAAGGAAGTGGCTTTTTCAGTCACTTTCGCTTTCGCCAGAACGGCTTCAACAGCCTGCTCTTCCAGAGCGACGTTACGCATGTTGTCCATCAGCTCTTTGTTTTTGCTGTAGAACTCAACAACTTCTTTCGGATCTTCGTAAGCAGAAGCCATCTCTTCGATCAGGCCTTTAACGCGATCTTCGTCAGCTTTCAGTTCGTTGGTACGAATCACTTCGCCCAGCAGCAGACCAACAACTACGCGACGCTTAGCCTGTTCTTCGAACAGTTCACGCGGCAGTTCCAGAGCTTGTTTCTCGTTGCCACCGAAACGCTGTGCAGCCTGACGACGCAGAACGTCGATTTCGCTGTCGATCAGTGCAGCCGGAACGTCGATGTCGTTAGCTTTTACCAGACCTTCGATCGCCTGAGACTTAACGCGGTTACGCACAGCGCCTTTCAGCTCGCGTTCCATGTTTTTACGGACTTCAGCGCGCAGACCTGCTACGGAACCATCTTCAACGCCGAAACGTTTGATGAATTCTTCAGTCAGTTCCGGCAGTTCGCGTTCTTCAACTTTCTTCAGGTTGATAACGAACTTCGCAGCTTTACCTTTCAGGTTTTCAGCGTGGTACTCTTCCGGGAAGGTCACGTCGATAGTGAACTCTTCGCCAGCTTTGTGGCCTTTAACGCCTTCTTCAAAGCCCGGGATCATACGACCCTGGCCCATCGCCAGTACGAAGTCAGACGCTTTGCCGCCTTCGAACTCTTCGCCGTCTACAGAACCGGTGAAGTCGATGGTTACACGGTCTTCGGCATCAGCAGCGCCGTCTTTGTCTTTCCAGGTAGCCTGCTGCTTGCGCAGGGTGTCCAGCATTACGTCAACGTCAGCGTCGGTAACTTCAACAACCGGTTTTTCAACTTCGATTGCTTCCAGGCCAGTCAGCTCAACTTCCGGGTAAACTTCGAACTCTACCGCGTAAGTAAAATCTTCACCCAGTTTGTATTCGCCCGGAACGTAGTTCGGTGCGCCAGCCGGATTGATTTTTTCTTTGATGATCGCGTCAACGAAGTTGCGGCTCATCAGGTCACCCAGAACGTCCTGGCGAACAGACGCGCCATAACGCTGAGCAACAACATTCATCGGTACTTTTCCTTTGCGGAAACCGTCAATACGCACTTTCTTCGCTACGTTGACCAGCTCGCTTTTCACAGCGGTCTCGATGCTGTCAGCAGCGATAGTAATCGTTACACGGCGGCCAAGGCCTTGAGTGGTTTCAACTGAAACTTGCATCTTGTTACCTCAAAAAATCACAGTGCTCGGTCAACTCTTCTCCGCAAGCACAGGTTGTTGGCTTCGCGGAACTGGGATGTTCTCATAAGCAATCACATTCCCTGTCGTCAGAATCATCCCGAAGACATTCCGAAAAATAAGACGCGCATTATAGCGGCATCACTTTTATGAGTCGAGAACGGTTATCGCGCGTTGCTGCGGCTTTTTTCACAATTCCCGGCTAATTTTTGTCTGAATACTGTACGACTGCCCCAGAATTCAGACAAAACAAAACGGCCCGCAGGCCGTTTTCACATAATCTGTAGCAACATACTGGAAAAGCGTCGGTTGTTGCAAATCCGTTTTTACGCGATGCTTCCCGCTCCACGACACGGAGGCGATGCAAAAATCGTATCCTGCAACGCTTCCCACTCCTTAATAGTGTAGGTATGCAGGGCAAGCGCATGAACGGTTGTGGAAAGTTCCGCCGTTAATGTGCTGTAAATCATCCGATGACGATTAAGAAAACGTTCACCTGTAAAGCGATCGCTAACCAGTACAACCTTAAAGTGGCTTTCAGAACCAGCCGGGACATTGTGACGATAGCTTTCATCCACAACTTCGAGGAACACGGGTTCGAACGCTGCCCTTAATTTTTCTTCTATTTGCTCACGAATCATCATGAAATTTTTCCTCCGACAACGCTGAGATGTCACCCATCCCTTTAAATACTAGCCGCTTTTACCGTTTTCATTACACCTTAGCAACAAAAAATTAGCGCTTGTCTGATTTTCTCATTCAAACGGATGAAGTTCACTGATTCCTCACTCCAATTTATTGCAAAAAGTCCGTTTATAGTCTCTACAAAGTCATAAAACGGACAACACAATGAATTTACATGCGTTACCCACTTCCCCTCATCGTTGGCGATGTTATGATGGCGGGAATTTTCTCTAACCATACAATTTAGATTCGCTGAGAGCCCTGGCATGTTTAAAAAAATCCTCGTCCCGTTTGTCGCACTGTTTATGTTAGCTGGATGCGCAACGCCGCCGACCACTATTGAAGTCTCCCCGAAAATTACCCTGCCGCAGCAGGACCCGAGCCTGATGGGTGTGACCGTTAGCATCAATGGTGCCGACCAGCGCCAGGATCAAGCGCTGGCAAAAGTCACCCGTGACAACCAACTGGTTACCCTGACCGCGTCCCGCGATCTGCGTTTCCTGCTGCAAGAAGTGCTGGAAAAACAGATGACTGCACGTGGTTATATGATTGGACCAAACGGTGCAGTCAACCTGCAAATCATTGTTAACCAGCTGTATGCTGACGTGTCTCAGGGTAGCGTGCGCTATAACATCGCTACCAAAGCAGACATCGCCATCATTGCAACTGCCGCCAACGGTAACAAGATGACCAAAAACTACCGTGCAAGCTATTCTGTTGAAGGTGCTCTGCAGGCCTCTAACAAAAATATCGCTAACGCCGTTAACAGCGTACTGACCGACACCATCGCTGATATGTCTCAGGACACCAGCGTTCACGATTTCATCAAGCAGAACGCTCGTTAATTTCTGCCCATATGGCCCGGCGTTCGTCGGGCCTATAGAAGCCCATGTCCAGTCATTACTTACGTATTTTTCAGCAGCCACGCTCAGCTATCCTGCTCATTCTGGGGTTCGCCTCCGGTTTACCGCTCGCGCTCACCTCCGGTACGCTCCAGGCGTGGATGACGGTCGAGAATATCGATCTTAAAACCATCGGTTTCTTTTCCCTGGTCGGTCAGGCCTACGTATTTAAGTTTCTCTGGTCCCCGTTGATGGACCGCTACACGCCACCGTTTTTAGGTCGACGTCGCGGCTGGCTGCTGGCGACCCAGGTGCTGTTGTTAATTTCTATCGCCGCGATGGGCTTTCTGGAGCCTGGCACACAGTTACGCTGGATGGCCGCACTCGCAGTAGTAATCGCTTTTTGCTCGGCATCGCAGGATATCGTCTTTGATGCCTGGAAAACCGACGTATTGCCCGCAGAAGACCGCGGCACCGGCGCGGCTATCAGCGTACTGGGCTATCGATTAGGGATGCTGGTTTCAGGCGGACTGGCCCTGTGGATGGCCGATCGCTGGCTGGGCTGGCAAGGGATGTACTGGCTGATGGCTGCGCTGTTGATTCCCTGTATCATCGCCACCCTGTTAGCGCCCGAACCGACTGACACCATTCCGGTGCCTAAAACGCTGGAACAGGCGGTTGCGGCTCCACTGCGAGACTTCTTTGGTCGTAATAACGCCTGGCTGATCCTGCTGCTTATTGTGCTGTATAAGCTCGGGGATGCCTTCGCCATGAGCCTGACCACCACCTTTTTAATCCGCGGTGTTGGGTTTGATGCGGGTGAAGTTGGCGTGGTGAATAAGACACTGGGGCTACTGGCCACCATTGTTGGCGCGCTGTACGGTGGGATCCTGATGCAGCGCCTTTCTCTGTTCCGCGCATTGCTTATTTTCGGCATCCTGCAAGGAGCGTCGAATGCGGGCTACTGGCTACTGTCCATCACTGACAAACACATGTTCAGCATGGCGGCCGCCGTCTTCTTTGAAAACCTGTGCGGTGGAATGGGCACGGCGGCGTTTGTCGCCTTATTAATGACGCTGTGCAATAAGTCCTTCTCAGCGACCCAGTTCGCTCTGCTCTCCGCGCTTTCAGCCGTTGGTCGCGTTTACGTTGGCCCGGTAGCGGGTTGGTTTGTCGAAGCACACGGCTGGCCGACATTTTATCTGTTCTCCGTGTTTGCCGCGATCCCCGGCCTGATACTGCTGCTGGTATGTCGCCAGACCCTGGAACATAGCTGGCAAAATGAAAGCTTTATTCCACGCACGGAATTTCGTGGAGCGTACAGTCTGGCATTAATGACGCTGGTTGCGGGCTGCTGCCTGTTGCTGGTTTGGCTGCTGCTGTTAACCATGAACGCGCTGGATTACACCAACTTCTCCTTCCTGTCGGAACTGCTTGAAGTCTCGGTGGTGGTCGCGGTCTGCGGGGTCGTTTTTGGTGGATTGCTGGATTATCTGGCACTGCGTAAAACGCGTCTGGCGTGATGTTGCATATTTATGCTCTAAATAATTCGAGTTACGGGAAGGCGGCGACGCAGCAAATCCCCAGGAGTTTACATAAGTAAGTGACTGGGGTGAGCGAGGAAAGCCAACACACCCGTAGCTTGAAGTATGACGAGCATATTTGGTCGTTGTAATCACCCTGCGTAATTATAACGGCGAAATAAGCAACAACTGCTAAAAATAATATTTGTTATTTTGTGCGCCAAAGAATTTGGAAATTATTGACGCCTTTTATATATACTATTTTCCTTACTCGATTCAGCCAAGAAAGATTTATTTTTTGTTCCTCAATTGTCCGTTTATTGATAATCAATTGTTAAGCAATTGTTTTATTTTCGTATTGGTTATACCAATTGCCCTCAGTACGCCCCCCACCTGCCCGCTTTCGTTATAACGTGATGTTGCAACAGGTTCTTAAAGCTAAAGCGACATATATTGCAACATATGTGACATGCACGGCAGAACCCAGTAACACAGATCTAGAGATGTTTACAGTAATGTAACCTTCCCGTAAAATGCCCTCACACTTTAAACGCCACCCGGTCCCGTGGAATTGAGGTCGTTAAATGAGACTCAGGAAATACAATAAAAGTTTGGGATGGTTGTCATTAATTGCAGGCACTGCATTACTCAGTGGCTGTAATTCTGCGCTGCTTGACCCTAAAGGACAGATTGGACTGGAACAACGGTCATTGATACTGACGGCATTTGGCCTGATGTTGATTGTCGTTATTCCCGCCATCTTGATGGCTGTTGGTTTTGCCTGGAAGTATCGTGCAAGCAATAAAGATGCGAAGTACAGCCCGAACTGGTCACACTCCAATAAAGTGGAAGCTGTGGTCTGGACGGTGCCGATCTTAATCATCATTTTCCTTGCCGTTCTGACCTGGAAAACCACTCACGCTCTTGAGCCAAGCAAACCGCTGGCGCATGACGAGAAGCCCATTACCATCGAAGTGGTTTCCATGGACTGGAAATGGTTCTTCATCTATCCGGAACAGGGTATCGCTACCGTGAATGAAATCGCCTTCCCGGCGAATACTCCGGTTGAATTCAAAGTGACTTCCAACTCCGTGATGAACTCCTTCTTTATCCCGCGTCTGGGTAGCCAGATTTATGCCATGGCCGGTATGCAGACTCGACTGCATCTGATCGCCAACGAAGTCGGTACTTATGATGGTATCTCCGCAAGTTATAGCGGACCAGGCTTCTCCGGTATGAAGTTCAAGGCTATCGCAACAAAGGACCGCGCCGAATTCGACCAATGGGTTGCTAAAGCTAAACAGTCCACGAACACCATGAGCGACATGGCAGCGTTCGAGAAAGTGGCTGCGCCAAGCGAATACAACCAGGTGGAATACTTCTCCAACGTGAAACCGGATTTGTTTAAAGACGTTATTAACAAATTTATGGCTCACGGTAAGAGCATGGACATGACCCAACCCGAAGGTGAGCACAGCGCACACGAAGGAATGGAAGGCATGGACATGAGCCACGCGGAATCCGCTCACTAAGGGGCCGAGGAAGAATACGATGTTCGGAAAATTGACGCTGGATGCAGTTCCGTTCCATGAACCTATTGTCATGGTTACGATTGCTGCCATTATCATCGGTGGTGCGGCCTTACTGGGCCTTATCACTTACTTCGGTAAGTGGACCTACCTGTGGAAAGAGTGGCTAACCTCGGTTGACCACAAACGCCTTGGCATCATGTATGTCATCGTCGCAATCGTCATGTTGATTCGTGGCTTTGCCGACGCCATCATGATGCGTAGTCAGCAAGCGCTGGCTTCTGCAGGTGAAGCGGGCTTCCTGCCTCCTCACCACTACGACCAGATCTTCACGGCTCACGGCGTGATTATGATCTTCTTCGTGGCAATGCCATTTGTTATCGGTCTGATGAACCTGGTGGTTCCGCTGCAGATCGGCGCACGTGACGTTGCATTCCCGTTCCTGAACAACCTGAGCTTCTGGTTCACCGTTGTCGGCGTAATCCTGGTTAACCTTTCTCTGGGCGTGGGTGAATTCGCGCAGACCGGTTGGCTGGCGTATCCGCCACTTTCGGGAATAGAGTACAGTCCAAGCGTCGGGGTCGACTATTGGATATGGGCAGTCCAGTTGTCCGGTATTGGTACAACCCTGACCGGTATCAACTTCTTTGTGACCATCATTAAGATGCGTGCACCAGGAATGACCATGTTCAAGATGCCGGTGTTTAGCTGGGCATCTCTGTGCGCGAACATCCTGATTATCGCCTCTTTCCCAATCCTGACGGTTACCGTCGCGTTGCTAACCCTGGATCGCTATCTGGGCACCCATTTCTTTACCAACGATATGGGCGGCAACATGATGATGTACATCAACCTGATTTGGGCCTGGGGCCATCCGGAAGTGTACATTCTGGTTCTGCCAGTCTTCGGTGTGTTCTCCGAAATCGCGGCAACCTTCTCGCGTAAACGTCTGTTTGGTTACACCTCGCTGGTGTGGGCAACCGTGTGTATCACCGTTCTGTCGTTCGTTGTTTGGCTGCACCACTTCTTCACCATGGGTGCAGGCGCTAACGTAAACGCCTTCTTCGGTATCACCACCATGATTATCGCCATCCCGACCGGGGTGAAGATCTTCAACTGGCTGTTCACCATGTATCAGGGCCGTATCGTATTCCACTCAGCAATGCTGTGGACGATTGGCTTTATCGTCACCTTCTCAGTCGGCGGCATGACCGGTGTACTGCTGGCGGTGCCGGGTGCGGACTTCGTTCTGCACAACAGTCTGTTCCTGATCGCGCACTTCCATAACGTTATCATCGGCGGTGTCGTATTTGGATGCTTCGCTGGTATGACCTACTGGTGGCCAAAAGCGTTTGGCTTCACGCTGAACGAAACCTGGGGTAAACGCGCATTCTGGTTCTGGATCATCGGCTTCTTCGTAGCATTTATGCCACTGTACGTGCTGGGCTTCATGGGTATGACCCGTCGCCTCAGCCAGCAGATTGATCCACAGTTCCATCCGATGCTGGTCGTTGCCGCCTGCGGCGCCGCGCTGATTGCACTGGGTATCCTGTGCCAGCTGATTCAGATCTTCGTTTCTATTCGCGACCGCGAGCAGAACCGTGACCTGACCGGTGACCCATGGGGTGGTCGTACGCTGGAGTGGGCAACCTCTTCCCCGCCTCCGTTCTATAACTTTGCCGTTGTGCCGCACGTTCACGAGCGTGATGCCTTCTGGGAAATGAAAGAAAAAGGTGAAGCGTACAAGCAGCCTGCGCACTATGAAGAAATTCATATGCCGAAGAACAGCGGTGCCGGTATCGTCATTACCGCCTTCGCAACACTGTTTGGTTTCGCCATGATCTGGCATATCTGGTGGCTGGCGATTGCAAGCTTCGCAGGCATGATCATCAGCTGGATTGTGAAAAGCTTTGATGAAGACGTGGATTACTACGTGCCGGTCCCGGAAGTCGAAAAACTGGAAAACCAGCATTTCGATGAGATTACTAAGGCAGGGCTGAAAAATGGCAACTGATACTTTAACGCACGCGACTGCCCACGCGCACGAACACGGGCACCACGATGCAGGCCAGACCAAGATCTTCGGATTCTGGGTCTACCTGATGAGCGACTGCATTCTGTTCTCTATTCTGTTTGCAACCTATGCCGTTCTGGTGAACGGCACCGCAGGTGGCCCGACAGGTAAGGACATTTTTGAGCTGCCGTTCGTTCTGGTTGAAACATTCCTGCTGTTATTCAGCTCCATTACTTACGGCATGGCAGCGATTGCCATGTACAAGAACAACAAGAGCCAGGTTATCTCCTGGCTGGCGTTGACCTTCTTGTTCGGTGCCGGATTCATCGGGATGGAACTCTATGAATTCCATCACCTGATTGTTAACGGTATGGGCCCGGATCGCAGTGGCTTCCTGTCTGCGTTCTTCGCGCTGGTCGGCACGCACGGTCTGCACGTCACCTCCGGTCTTATCTGGATGGCTGTGCTGATGGTGCAAGTTGCTCGTCGCGGCCTGACCAGTACTAACCGTACCCGCATCATGTGCCTGAGCCTGTTCTGGCACTTCCTGGATGTGGTGTGGATCTGTGTGTTCACTGTTGTGTATCTGATGGGGGCGATGTAATGAGTCATTCTAACGAGAGCGGCGGCGCATCCCATGGCAGCGTAAAAACCTACATGACAGGTTTTATCCTGTCGATCATCCTGACGGTCATTCCGTTTTGGATGGTGATGACAGGTTCTGCCTCACCGGCCGTCATTCTGGGAACTATTCTGGCAATGGCAGTGGTACAGATTCTGGTGCACCTGGTGTGCTTCCTGCACATGAATAGCAAATCTGATGAAGGTTGGAACATGACGGCCTTTGTCTTTACTGTGCTAATCATCGCCATCCTGGTTGTGGGCTCCATCTGGATTATGTGGAACCTTAACTACAACATGATGATGCACTAAGAGCGGCGATTATGATGTTTAAGCAATACCTGCAAGTAACGAAACCAGGCATCATCTTTGGCAACCTGATCTCGGTGATTGGGGGATTCCTGCTGGCCTCGAAAGGCAGCATTGATTATCCCCTGTTTATCTACACGCTGGTTGGGGTGTCACTGGTTGTGGCGTCGGGTTGTGTATTTAACAACTACATCGACAGGGATATCGACAGGAAGATGGAGAGGACCAAAAACCGCGTGTTGGTTAAAGGTCTGATTTCCCCTGCGGTCTCGCTGGTATACGCCACCCTGCTGGGTATTGCTGGCTTTATGCTGCTGTGGTTTGGCGCGAACCCTCTGGCCTGCTGGCTGGGGGTAATGGGCTTCGTGGTCTATGTGGGCGTTTATAGCCTGTACATGAAGCGCCATTCCGTTTACGGCACGCTGATTGGCTCACTTTCCGGCGCTGCGCCGCCGGTGATTGGCTACTGTGCCGTAACCGGTGAGTTCGATAGCGGTGCGCTGATTCTGCTGGCTATTTTCAGCCTGTGGCAGATGCCGCACTCTTACGCGATTGCGATTTTCCGCTTCAAGGATTATCAGGCTGCCAACATCCCGGTGCTGCCGGTGGTGAAAGGTATTTCGGTCGCGAAGAACCATATCACGCTGTACATCGTGGCGTTTGCTATCGCCACGCTGATGCTAACCCTGGGCGGCTATGCAGGTTATAAATACCTGATTGTTGCCGCGGCGGTGAGCGTCTGGTGGTTGGGCATGGCGCTGCGTGGTTATAAAGTGGAAGATGACAGAGTCTGGGCGCGCAAGCTGTTCGGTTTCTCCATCATCGCCATTACCGCGCTTTCCGTGATGATGTCCGTCGACTTTATGGTGCCAAACTCGCAGAACCTGCTGACTTACGTCTGGTAAGAATCTGCAGATACGAAAAGGGTGCTCCGGCACCCTTTTTATTGGCAGGAATATTATTCAGTCATAGAGCCATTTCCCAGCCTTTGCTGACTCGATAATCATACCTACTGTCAAAGGCTTTAACTCAATTTCAGGAGGATCTTTTCGCCAGAAAGGGTATTCTTGTTCAATATAATTCCTTCCATCAAACTTCGAGTATTCAATATTAAAATGCTCAAATAAATCAGCTAAAAAATCATACGCATCTTCCGGAACAAACTGAAAATCATCCTCAAGGGTCCATTCTTTAGTGACCTGCTTAAGACCAGGTCTGAACCAACGTTCCCTGATTGGGTAATTCTTCATGATGTACTCAATAACTTCAGCTTCATAATTTCTCATCAGAAGGATGTCCACTGCATGCGATCTTTGGGTCGTACTAATATGATGATATCATTAGACTTTATGATGCATAATTCACACAACCTGTTGACCTGGGTTGGGTAAATTCAGCGAATGCTAAAAGGGTACTTCGGCACCCTTTTTACTTACTACGCGATTTTGAGAGCGTCAGGTCTCGTCTTTTTGCTCATCAGGCCAGATCTCAAACAACCATTTCCCCTCCTCTGCTGACTCCGCAAACATCCTTACGGTTAAAGGTAAACGTGTTGCTTCAACCTCCTCCCGTTTAACCTTGAACCATCGTGCCAAAAGTGGCGTGTTTTCCCAGGGGAAATAGCGGGTCCAGTCTACTTCCGATAAATCAACGTTGAATACTTTCCGGAACTCTTCAATTGCATCTGAGAGATCGTCTCGTGGCTCATCGAATAAATCTGTGTCGAGTTCTAAAGGAACCTCCTTCCAGTTTTCATCCAAATACCCAGGTATTTCTTCCCTGAAAATTTTTAACACATCGTCTTGAATACTCACTAGAATGATGTCCATTGAATACAAACATCAGCTTGAAGAAATGGGTTATATTTATCGCGAAATACCATTTTCCTTTTCCCTCTTTCCATTAGAAACAACCACAAAAAGACTACACCCGTAATTATCACAAGCAAATTAGTTGCATAGGTAATTATTTCAATTATCCCACAACACAATTCCACATATCGTAGAGGTTTACCGCACTCCTTCCCCGCTTTACACTAGGCGCGAAATTAATACAGAGGTGGGAATGAACGATTACAAAATGACGCCCGGTGAGTTGCGCGCCACCTGGGGTTTAGGGACCGTATTCTCGTTGCGCATGCTTGGCATGTTTATGGTCCTGCCGGTTCTGACCACATACGGTATGGCACTACAGGGTGCCAGCGAAGCGCTGATAGGCCTTGCTATCGGCATTTACGGTCTGGCCCAGGCCGTCTTCCAGATCCCCTTTGGCCTGCTCTCTGACCGCATCGGTCGTAAGCCGCTTATTGTCGGCGGGCTGGCGGTATTCGTTCTCGGCAGCATAATTGCTGCTCTCTCCGATTCAATCTGGGGCATTATTCTTGGTCGGGCTTTACAAGGCTCTGGCGCGATTGCTGCTGCCGTAATGGCGCTGCTTTCCGACTTAACCCGTGAGCAAAACCGTACCAAAGCGATGGCGTTTATCGGCGTCAGCTTTGGTATCACCTTCGCCATTGCGATGGTGCTGGGACCAATCGTTACCCATGCGCTGGGGCTACACGCGCTGTTCTGGATGATTGCAGCCCTTGCTACCACGGGTATCGTGCTGACCATTTGGGTCGTTCCCAATAGCACTACCCACGTGCTGAACCGCGAGTCGGGGATGGTAAAAGGCAGCTTCAGTAAAGTGCTGGCAGAGCCCAAACTGCTGAAGCTCAACTTTGGCATCATGTGTCTGCACATATTGCTGATGTCCACCTTCGTTGCCTTACCAGGCCAACTCGCGAAAGCAGGCTTCCCCGCCGCAGAGCACTGGAAAATTTATCTGGTGACGATGTTGCTGTCTTTTGTTTCCGTGGTGCCGTTCATCATTTACGCCGAAGTGAAGCGCCGCATGAAACGCGTGTTCCTCGCCTGCGTGTTACTGATACTTATTGCAGAGATTGTATTGTGGAGCGCTAACGTGCGTTTCTGGGGGTTGATTGCGGGCGTGCAGATATTCTTCCTCGCCTTCAACCTGATGGAAGCCCTCCTCCCCTCGCTTATCAGTAAAGAGTCTCCGGCTGGCTATAAAGGCACGGCAATGGGCGTTTACTCCACCAGCCAGTTTCTTGGCGTGGCGATTGGCGGTTCGCTCGGCGGTTGGGTGGTTGAAATGTTTGATGGTCAGGCCGTATTCCTGGCCGGTGCGCTTCTGGCGGCAGTGTGGTTATTGGTGGCGAGTACAATGAAAGAGCCGCCGTATGTCAGCAGCCTGCGGGTGGAAATCCCACCTGAAATTGCTGCGGATGACACCCTGAAGCAGCGTCTGCTGGCTAAAGAAGGGATAAGCGAAGTGTTAATTGTGGCGAAAGAGCATTCGGCCTACGTGAAAATCGACAGCAAAGTCACCAATCGATTTGAGGTTGAGCAGGCCATCAGTCAGGCGTGATGATTGCCTGATGGCGACTATCGTCTTATCCGGCCTACCAATAGCGTGTGCTACCTGTAGGCCTGATAAGCGTCGCGCCATCAGGCATTACGACTTAATCGCGGAAGTTCTTAAACTGGAATGGCTGGCCGAGATCGCCGCCGCGAACCAGTGCCATGACGGATTGCAGGTCGTCACGCGCCTTGCCGGTTACACGGATTTCTTCGCCCTGAATCTGCGCCTGCACCTTCAGTTTGCTGTCTTTGATCAGCTTAACGATCTTCTTTTGCACTGCGCTTTCAATGCCTTGTTTCAGCTTAGCTTCAACAAACCAGGTTTTACCGCTGTGCACGAAGGTTTCTGGTACGTCCAGCGACGTGCCTTCAATACCGCGTTTGAGCAGCTTGGCACGCAGAATATCCAGCAACTGATTGACCTGAAAATCAGACTCGCTCAGCACCTTAATCGTCTTATTTGACTCATTCAGCTCAAAAGTCGCTTCAACGCCACGAAAATCAAAGCGTGACTCCACTTCGCGGCTGGCGTTATCTACCGCGTTACGGGCTTCCTGAAGATCAACTTCAGAGACAATATCGAAAGATGGCATCTTTTCCTCTCCCTTCATTTTTGATGCGAAGCATAATACCTGCAAAGTTACCCAACAGACAGCGCTATACTAGGCTGTATCCTTTAATTGTACGTGGTACTGACACCTGCGAACAATAATGGGGTACGGCCGATATGGATTAACACCTGGTGCTGTTGCAGGTGAGGAGGAAGAATGAAAATTACCGTACTGGGATGTGGAGCGCTAGGACAGCTTTGGCTTACCGCGCTATGCAAACATGGACATGAGGTGCAAGGGTGGCTACGCGTACCGCAACCCTATTGCAGCGTAAACCTGATCGACACGGATGGGTCAGTTTTTAATGAATCCCTGACGGCAAACGACCCCGACTTTTTGGCAAAAAGCGACCTGCTGCTGGTCACCCTGAAAGCCTGGCAGGTTTCTGATGCGGTAAAAGGCCTGGCCGCAATTCTGCCTGAAACCACCCCGATTCTGCTGATTCACAACGGTATGGGGACGATTGAAGAGCTGCATAGCATTAAGCAACCTCTGCTGATGGGCACCACCACCCACGCGGCACGCCGTGACGGCAACGTCATCATTCATGTCGCTCAGGGAACAACGCGCATTGGTCCGGCGCGTGAACAAGACGGTGATTTCAGTTATCTGGCTGAAGTCCTGCAAGAGGTGCTACCGGACGTCGCCTGGCACGACACTATTCGCGCCGAGCTGTGGCGCAAACTGGCCGTCAACTGTGTCATTAACCCGCTGACCGCATTATGGGATTGCCCAAACGGCGAGTTACGCCATCATCCTGAAAAAATAGCACTCATCTGCGAGGAAGTGGCCGCGGTCATTGAACGCGAAGGCCACCACACATCTGTGGATGATTTACGCTATTATGTCGAGCAAGTGATTGACAGTACGGCGGAAAATATCTCATCGATGCTGCAAGACATACGTGCCCTGCGCCATACTGAGATCGACTACATTACCGGTTATTTGTTAAAACGCGCCCGCGCGCACGGCATCGCCGTTCCGGAAAATGCCCACCTGTTTGAAATGGTTAAGAGAAAGGAAAGTGAGTATGAGCGCTCAAGCACTGGTATGTCTCGCCCCTGGTAGTGAAGAGACCGAAGCGGTCACCACTATCGATCTGCTGGTTCGCGGCGGAATTAAGGTCACAACCGCCAGCGTCGCCAGCGATGGCGGCCTGACTATTGTGTGCTCACGCGGAGTAAAGCTGCTGGCGGATGCACCATTAGTCGAAGTTGCTGACGGCGATTTCGACATTATCGTGCTACCGGGCGGTATTAAAGGCGCCGAGTGTTTTCGCGACAGCCCGCTGCTTATCGAAACCGTGAAACAGTTTCATCGTTCCGGGCGCATTGTCGCGGCAATTTGCGCCGCGGCCGCCACCGTACTCGTCCCACACGATATTTTCCCCATCGGTAACATGACCGGTTTTCCGGCGCTGAAAGACAAAATTCCCGCTGACCAGTGGCAGGACAAGCGCGTCGTATGGGATCCGCGCGTCAATCTGTTAACCAGCCAGGGACCGGGAACCTCAATCGATTTCGGTTTGAAAATCATTGATCTTCTGGTGAGTCGCGAAAAAGCTCACGAGGTGGCGTCACAACTGGTGATGGCCGCGGGAATCTATAACTACTACGAGTAAATATGCTTACCGGATGGTTTCAACCATCCGGTAAAATATTTAAAACCAAGGCACTCCGCTCATAACGTTGCTATAAAACAACATTCTTCCCGCCAGTTCCCCCGTCGCCATTAATACTACCCACACCCAACTCTGTTGGCCGTAGTTCAGACGCGATATTCCCCACACAGCAATGCAGATACTGGCAAATAGCTGCCACCATAGCAGAGGACTTGACGCATCAGCGCCAGGCACATGATAGCGAAACCACAACCCGCCCGCCGTCAACACGATTCCAATTACAATCCCTGCATTGCATGTCGTTGAAGAGGATTTATGCCAATAGCCACCGGCCACCGCCACACTCATAAAACCCAGCAATACTGCCGTTGCCAGGAAGCCAAGCGGCGTAGCTATGGTATGCCAAAGCGAGTGCAGCGCCATTTGGTAATACACCTGAGACGTCACAAAAATTGACACCAGGCCAACAAGCGCAGTCACACCACCCAGAAGATTCGCCCCTGGATGCCCAGGCTTGAGCCAACATAACGCTAACCAGCAAAATATCACGGCATTCAATACTATAAATGCCACTACTTCCCGGCTCAGCCAAGATACTCCCAACCCTGCCATTGAACGGTATGCGCCTGTAGGTGTTCCCAGGTGTGCAAGGGATGCCAAAGAACCCAGCACAGTGATGACCCAAAATAACAGCGCCAGCAGACGATACTGTTTAGCATCGAATTTCAGCGTACCAAAATTCTGACACAACGTTAGTGCCAGGACACCACCAATCCCCCATTGAGCAAAGACCGTAAAAAAGACTAATGGCAATTCATAGTGTTCCATTTCTCTCTCCTCAGTCCCGTGGCGCGATAATCACAATATTGGGCTTACTGATATTGTGATCGGGTAAGTTGTAGCGCTTCTCTAGTACCGTCCATTGGGTGGTATGCTCTTTGCGAAGATCTTCTATCTCGCCAAATCGTAAAACCCCCGCGGGACAAGATTCGACACAGCGTGGTTGTAAACCTTCATCCAGGCGTTCCGCACACAAATTACATTTACTGGTTTTCCCCTCTTCCGCATCGTAAACCGGTGCACTCCAGGGGCAGGCCATAATACACATCCGGCAACCGATACAACGTTCGTGGTCCTGTACAACAATCCCGTCAGCTCGTTTGGTATAAGTCCCGGCAGGGCACACTTTCATGCACTGAGGGTCATCGCAATGGTTACACGACATGCTGATAAAGGCTTGAGTATTAGGTTCATCTGTATTGCGCTCACGCACCCGCCGCCACAACACACCAAGCGGCGTCATATTTTCTGATTTGCAGGCCATGCTGCAGGTTTTACAGCCATAGCAGTTTTGCATATCAATAAGAAATCCATACTGTTTCGTCATGATTATGCCTCCCTTCTCACGTCAACTAACGTACTGTTACAAGAGTGTCCATTGCCCAACAACTCGACCTGATCGTTGGTGACGTGGCTACTACTTCCCCCCTGTTGCTCCCACCAGCCGTTATCCAGGCTCACAACTCCCCGTTTTATATGCGTTGTAACATCGGCAATTGCTCTATGCTCTCCACGATGATTGAAAACAACAACCCACTCTCCGGCCTGGATCTGACGATTATGGGCATCTTCTGGATGAATCATAACGTTCGGGCGATTACGCTGAACCTCGAGGATCCATTCATTCATACCGTGGCTCGAATGTACGCTACGTGCCAGTTTGCGCTGTACCGCCATTAACGGATAGTGGCTTGCCAGTTCAGGTGAACCTTTCACTGACTCTTTCACCTGTCTCCAGGTTACCACCGGCAGGAAGTCTTTTTTGGCCCACTCCTCGATATAAAAATGCGCCTTTCCGGTTGAGGTACGAAACTGCCCATCCTTAAAGGGGATCCAGTCTTCTTTAACGGGGCATACCGGCCCTTTTTTTAACATCTCACGGGTGATACCCGACCCTTTGAGGCAAGTATCAATGTAATGTTCAATGGGCTGATTAAAGACGTCTCCAAATCCAAAACGCTCGGCCAAGCGTGCGAAAATCCAGTAATCCGGTTTAGCTTCTCCCGGTGGTTCCACCGCTTTCTCCATCAGTTGTACATAGTGGCTGCGTACCCCCGCCATTAAACTGACATCTTCAAAAATGGTCGTCACAGGCAGCACCAAATCGGCATACAGTGCAGACGAACTCATCAAATTGTCCGCCACCACGACAAATGGCACTTTTTTAAAGGCTTCTCTGACCTGATTTGTATTCGGCAACTGCGTCATCGCCCCCAGTGTCATGTTCCACCAGAATTTTATTGGATGAGGTTTTTCGTTAACGATCCAGTCCCCAATTTTAGAAATGGGGATCGATGGAATTTTGGCAGCATTTGGCGCAGGGGGGATAATGGGCGAAAATTTCGCCATTTGCCTGACCCCGCCCGCATCACAGACCCCTGCACCAGGCTTACCGATATTGCCGGTTATCAGCGCCAGATAAAATTGGCTGGCAGCAACATAAGTACCAAACTCAGTTCTCTGTGCACCAGACATATTCTGAACTATCATCGCAGGTTGCGTGGAAGCATAGTCTCTCGCCAGGCGTAATACCGTTTGCGCTGGCACATCCGTTTCCTGCTCAACTTTCTGTGTCGTCCAGGGCTTTGCCTGCGCCCAAACGTTATCCAGTACGGTCGTAAAATCACTCTCGTTGGGCAGTTCATCATTCAGCAATGCAGGAATAACGCCCGGCGCATCATGTCGCTTCACGCTTTGTGTCAGGGTATCAAACACCAGATAACTGTCAGTATCCTGCGGATCGGCTCGCATTAACTTCTGTTGTCCATCCACCAGATAAACCGCACCGGTGTGCGCTCGCAGAAAATCCGCGTCATAGCGTTTTTCCTGCATAATAATGTTGATCATCCCTAGCGCCAGCGCGATATCCGTTCCCGGCACAATAGGCACCCACTCATCCGCTTTTGCTGCGGTTTCGTTAAACCGGGGATCGATTACCACCATTCGCGCTCCGTTACGCTGCGCATTTGAATAATCTTTGAAGTAAGCATGCATCGTAACGGCCGGGTTGTTCCCCCAGCAAAGGATATAGCGACTTTCCTTTATTGTGTCGCGGGTATCAGCATACCGTAAGCCCACCATTGGCATCATCGCAGCGGTGACGGCTGCGCAGCATAACGAACCAACATGTTTTGTCGATCCACCAAGATAATCAAAAAATGCCTTCCCCATATCATTTTTGATAGAGTCCATATTCCCTGAGGCTGCTGTTAGCAACAGGCCTTTATTGCCATCGGTAGCGATCGTTTCTCTGATTTTCTTTTCAATAAGCTCAAGCGCGGCATCCCAAGAAATCGGCTTAAATTTTCCTTCACCTTTTTCTCCCGTACGCAGCAAGGGTTGCGTCAGTCGTAGCGGGTGATACACCCATTTCGTTCGGCTAATCCCTCGTAAACAACATTTCACGTTAAAGCCTTTTGTCGCTTCAATTTTCATCAAACGATCTTTCCAGACATATGCCGTCAGGTTGCAATGCAAACATTCCATTGCACAGGTCGAACGAAATGTCTGGTAATCCGATTGCTGCAGACGAAACCGAGGCAGCGGTGCGCCATTGACCTGACGCAACCCTAGAAAGGTTGGACCTAATGAAGCCAGCCCCACCACACCTAGCCCTTTTAACAGGGTTCTTCTTTTTAAACGTATATTGCTCAAAGCATCCATGATCTTTCCTCCAATAAAGTTCATCATTAGTGAACTAAAATTCACCAATAATTAACTTGAGGTGAGTCATGATCTAATCATTTAGAGGTAACGATCTTTTTGAACTATGAAAGCAGCACTGCTTTCTGAACTCAATGATATAATCGAGGAGTATTTAATAAGAGAACGCATATGACTGAAACATCACAAGGGATTAATTCGGTTGATATAGCCGTCAGCATTTTGACATTTGTCGCCAGTCAGAATGGTCAAGCGAGGGCAATCGATATCGCTACTGGGTGTGGTTTGTCGAAAAGCCGTTTACATAAATATCTTATCTCACTTTGTCGCACCGGCATGCTATGCCAAAACGA
Organism: Citrobacter sp. Cpo221; assembly: GCF_030332345.1. Lineage (NCBI taxonomy): Bacteria > Pseudomonadati > Pseudomonadota > Gammaproteobacteria > Enterobacterales > Enterobacteriaceae > Citrobacter > Citrobacter sp. Cpo221. The sequence goes on along the minus strand of NZ_JAOWIA010000029.1, from coordinate 106,451 downwards.
AAAAGGGCTTTACTGCCTGGGAGCAACCACACTGCAACTGACTGGAGGCCAAACCGGCGCACGAGACGCAATTGACGAGCTCAATGCTATGCTGGTCACTTTTCGCGACACCTTTAACCACTCCACCGGGGTCGTCGTTGCTTCTGAAAATGGATTAATACTCAAACACTACAATCGCAGCTTTCGAAACGTCGATATCGATTTTCTGCCCAATACGCAGGTTCCACTTCATGCCAGTGCTGCAGGGCAAATTTTTATGAGCTTTTCTGATTATCAGGCGCAAAATCTGGCGCAGAAACAGTTGATTAGACAAATAATATCGCAGGGATACGCCGTGCGTTACAACCCAACTCAGGGGATCCCTGGAGCGCAATCTATCGCTTGTCCGCTTCAGAATAGTAAAGGTGGGCTCATTGCAATTGCTGTCACAATGGGTTTTTTTAGTGCCGAAGCCATTCCGCAAATTGCCAACCAACTGGTCAACAGCATCGCATCACTTCAGCCACAAGATTAGCGCAGCCCCAGCGCATAAAGCCGGGGCAAGACTCAATTACGGGCGATACACCTTCACATTTTCAAAGCCCTGCTCGCGCAGATAAAGCGCCTGCAGGCGGCTCATCACCCCGCGTTCACACCACAGCAGCCAGGTTTTACTCTGGTCCAGATCGCCGAATTTAGTGCTCAGCTTGTAGAATGGCAGAGAAACGACGTCCACACCTTCAATCTTCAGCGGTTTATCATCCTGTTCATCCACAGAACGGATATCAAGGATTACGTCATTCGGGCCGAAACCGCTCACGGTTTCCACTTCTACCACGGTCTGCTGCGTCTGCTGGGCGATATCGCGAATATCGATATTGTTCGCTTCTTCAACCACTTTATCGAGGATAGAGAAATCGAAGTTTTCTTCTTCGGCCTCAATCTTCGCTTTGATCGCTTTCACCGTCGGGCTTTTTGAAATTACACCGCAGTATTCCGGCATGGTACGTGCAAAGTCTTCGGTGCCAATTTCACGCGCCAGATTGATGATGTGCTCTTTATCATGGGAGATAAGCGGGCGCAGGATCAGGGTGTCGGATACGTTATCGATCAGACGCAGGTTGGTCAGCGTCTGGCTGGACACCTGGCCCAGTGCTTCACCGGTTACCAGCGCCTGTACGCCGTAGCGCTCAGCGACTTTCGACGCCGCGCGAACCATCATACGTTTGAGAACCACGCCCATCTGGCCGTCATCAACTTTCTCCAGGATCTCACCGACCACCGGTTCAAAGTTGATAGCAACAAAACGCACGCGATGCGAACTACCGAAGCGATTCCACAGGTAATGCGCCACCTGGCGAACGCCGATTTCATGCGCTGCGCCGCCAAGGTTAAAGAAGCAATAGTGCACACGGCAGCCGCGACGCATCAGCATATAGCTGGACACACCGGAGTCGAAACCGCCGGAAATCAGCGACAGTACGTCTTCCTGCGTCCCAATCGGGAAACCACCAATACCTTCATAGCGGCCTTTAACCAGCAGCAGACGGTCGTTTTCGATTTCAAGATTAACGGTCACATCCGGCTTCGTCAGCTTCACGCGTGCAGATTCAATATGTTGGTTCAGTCCACCGCCAACATAACGTTCCACCTCAATGGAGCTAAACTCATGCTTCCCGCGACGCTTCACGCGTACACAGAAGGTTTTACCTTCCAGTTGATCGCGATACTGCACCAGTGCCTTCTCAAAAATATCGTGCATATCGGTAAACGGCACGTCTTCTACTTCGAGAATGTGGTGGATACCCGGAATACGGGTCAGCGCGTCGCGAATATCCAGGCGCTGGCTTTCATCTTTAGCGCGAACCTCAACGTGATCCCAGTGACGGACAACGGCAAGGTCTTCATCATAGTGCTTTAAAACGTTACGAATGTTCCCTGTCAGAATTTTTATAAAGCGCAAACGCACAGATTGGCTTTTGATGGTGATTTCTGGGAACAATTTAATGATAAACTTCATGGCGGCAATGGTTCTTAGGCAAGTCTGAATGACTTGTAATGGAAAAAAATACAGCAGCCCATACCCGCGACTGCATCCAGGCGCGCAAGTATATCACCATCACGCGGCTACTGTGCACATTGCGCGTTATTTGCTTATCAGTGCGAGTCCGTTACCATAGTCTTGTGCTGCCAATACAGAGAGTCAGACATTCATTATGCCGAAGAAAAATGAAGCGCCCGCCAGTTTTGAAACCGCGCTGAGCGAGCTGGAACAAATTGTTACCCGTCTGGAAGGCGGCGACCTGCCGTTAGAAGAAGCGTTGAACGAATTCGAACGTGGCGTACAGTTGGCGCGTCAGGGACAGGTCAAATTACAACAGGCTGAACAGCGCGTACAAATCCTGCTGTCAGATACTGAAGACGCCGCCCTTACGCCTTTTACACCGGATAATGAGTAAATGGATTTTACGCAGCAGCTACAGGCTTGCGTTGAGCAGGCAAACCAGGCACTGAGCCGTTTTATCGCGCCACTGCCCTTTCAGAACACTCCCGTGGTAGAAACCATGCAATATGGCGCATTATTAGGCGGTAAACGTCTGCGCCCGTTCCTGGTGTATGCGACCGGTCAGATGTTTGGTGTCAGCCTGAGTACGCTTGATGCTCCCGCTGCCGCCGTCGAATGCATTCATGCCTATTCGCTGATGCACGATGATTTACCCGCGATGGACGACGACGACCTGCGACGCGGTCTGCCTACTTGCCACGTAAAATTTGGCGAGGCAAATGCGATCCTGGCCGGAGATGCGCTGCAAACGCTGGCGTTCTCTATTATCAGCGATGCCCCAATGCCGGAAGTCGCTGACCGTGACCGCATTGCGATGATCTCTGAACTGGCTCAGGCCAGCGGCATCGCCGGTATGTGCGGTGGTCAGGCGCTGGATCTGGAAGCTGAAGGTCATCAGGTTGAGCTGGATGCGCTGGAGCGGATTCACCGCCATAAAACCGGGGCATTGATTCGCGCCGCCGTGCGTCTGGGGGCGTTAAGTGCTGGCGATAAAGGGCGAGAATGCCTGCCAATACTCGACAAATACGCAGAAAGCATCGGTCTGGCCTTCCAGGTTCAGGATGACATCCTGGATGTGGTAGGCGATACTGCAACATTGGGTAAACGTCAGGGTGCTGACCAGCAGCTTGGCAAAAGTACCTATCCTGCACTTCTGGGTCTTGAGCAAGCCCAGAATAAAGCCCGGGATTTAATCGAGGATGCCCGCCAGTCGTTAAGTCTGCTGGCCGCACAGTCACTCGATACCTCGGCACTGGAAGCGCTAGCGGACTACATAATCCAGCGTGATAAATAAACCAACATATCCCATGAGCTTGCGATGAGTTTTGATATAGCCAAATACCCGACCCTGGCGCTGGTCGACTCCACCCTGGAGTTACGCCTGCTGCCAAAAGAGAGCCTGCCAAAGCTTTGCGACGAACTGCGCCGCTATTTGCTCGACAGCGTAAGCCGTTCCAGCGGGCACTTCGCCTCTGGTCTGGGCACGGTGGAACTCACCGTCGCGCTGCACTATGTCTACAACACCCCGTTTGACCAGTTAATCTGGGATGTAGGACATCAGGCTTACCCGCACAAAATTCTGACCGGTCGTCGCGATAAAATCGGCACCATTCGTCAGAAAGGCGGCCTGCATCCGTTCCCATGGCGCGGTGAAAGCGAGTATGACGTACTGAGCGTTGGGCACTCTTCAACCTCCATCAGCGCAGGTATCGGTATTGCGGTTGCCGCCGAGAAAGAAGGTAAAGAGCGCCGTACCGTGTGTGTGATTGGTGATGGAGCCATCACCGCAGGGATGGCGTTTGAAGCGATGAACCACGCAGGCGATATTAAGCCCGACATGCTGGTTATCCTTAACGACAATGAAATGTCGATTTCAGAGAACGTTGGCGCGCTGAACAATCATCTGGCGCAACTGCTCTCTGGCAAACTCTACTCCTCGCTGCGCGAAGGTGGGAAGAAAGTCTTCTCCGGCGTGCCGCCGATTAAAGAACTGCTCAAACGTACCGAAGAACACATCAAAGGCATGGTTGTGCCGGGTACGCTGTTTGAAGAACTGGGCTTTAACTATATCGGTCCGGTGGACGGTCACGACGTGCTGGGGCTTATTACTACGCTCAAAAACATGCGCGATCTGAAAGGCCCGCAGTTCCTGCACATCATGACCAAAAAGGGTCGTGGCTATGAGCCTGCGGAAAAAGATCCGATCACCTTCCACGCGGTACCAAAATTCGATCCATCCAGCGGATGCCTGCCGAAAAGCAGTGGCGGCCTGCCGAGCTATTCAAAAATTTTCGGTGACTGGCTGTGCGAGACCGCAGCGAAAGACAATAAGCTGATGGCAATCACCCCGGCGATGCGCGAAGGTTCCGGAATGGTGGAGTTTTCACGTAAGTTCCCGGACCGCTATTTCGATGTGGCGATTGCCGAGCAGCACGCTGTGACGTTTGCTGCCGGTCTGGCGATTGGCGGCTACAAGCCGGTGGTAGCCATTTACTCGACTTTCCTGCAACGCGCCTACGATCAGGTGCTGCACGATGTAGCCATCCAGAAACTGCCGGTCCTGTTCGCCGTTGACCGGGCAGGGATTGTTGGCGCAGATGGACAAACCCATCAGGGGGCTTTCGATCTCTCCTTCCTGCGCTGCATCCCGGAAATGGTCATCATGACCCCGAGTGATGAAAACGAATGCCGCCAGATGCTGTTCACCGGCTATCACTACAATGACGGTCCAACGGTCGTGCGCTACCCACGCGGCAACGCGGTAGGCGTTGAGCTGACCCCGCTGGAACAACTGCCAATTGGTAAAGGCATCGTGAAACGTCACGGGGAAAAAGTGGCGATTCTCAACTTCGGTACCCTGATGCCGGAAGCCGCTCAGGTAGCAGAGTCGCTGAACGCCACGCTGGTCGATATGCGTTTTGTAAAACCACTGGATGAAACGTTGATCCTTGAAATGGCTGCCCAACACGAGGTGCTGGTTACCATTGAAGAGAACGCCATTATGGGTGGTGCTGGCAGCGGCGTAAACGAAGTGCTGATGGCCCATCGTAAGCCCGTCCCGGTGCTGAACATTGGCCTACCAGACTTCTTCATCCCGCAGGGAACTCAGGATGAAGCTCGTGCCGATCTGGGTCTGAATGCCGCCGGAATTGAGACCAAAATCAAGGCCTGGCTGGCATAATCCCCTCCCCGCTCCTGCTATGCTTAATTCATCACGAGCTAAGCAGGAGTGGATTGATGAAATACAACATCTTAGGAAAAACCGACCTACGGGTCTCCCGCCTTTGCCTGGGTTGCATGACGTTTGGCGAACCCAATCGCGGCAATCACGCCTGGACGCTACCCGAAGAAAGCAGCCGCCCGATAATCAAACACGCCCTTGAGGGCGGCATTAACTTTTTCGATACCGCCAACAGCTACTCCGCTGGCAGTAGCGAAGAGATTGTCGGTCGCGCGCTGCGTGATTTCGCCCGCCGCGAAGATGTCGTGGTCGCTACCAAGGTTTTTCATCAGGTTGATGATTTAGCGGAAGGATTATCCCGCGCACAAATCCTGCGCTCGATTGATGACAGTCTCCGACGCCTGGGTATGGACTATGTGGACATCCTGCAAATTCACCGCTGGGATTACAACACGCCAATCGAAGAAACGCTGGAGGCTCTAAACGACGTCGTGAAAGCCGGTAAAGCTCGCTATATTGGCGCCTCATCCATGCACGCCTCGCAGTTTGCCCAGGCTCTGGCCTTACAGAAGCAACACGGCTGGGCGCAGTTCGTCAGCATGCAGGATCACTACAACCTAATCTACCGCGAAGAAGAACGCGAAATGCTGCCGCTTTGCTATCAGGAAGGCGTGGCCGTCATCCCATGGAGCCCGCTGGCGCGCGGTCGCCTGACGCGTCCCTGGGGAGAAACAACCGCACGTCTGGTTTCCGATGAAGTCGGTAAAAATTTGTACAACGAGAGCGATGAAAATGACGCGCAAATCGCCGCACGACTGACCGGTGTCAGTGAGGAGTTGGGTGTAACGCGGGCACAGGTTGCGCTGGCCTGGCTGCTGAGCAAACCCGGCGTGGCAGCGCCAATTATTGGCTCTTCGCGTGAGGAACAGCTGGATGAGTTGCTCAACGCGGTAGATTTAACGTTGAAGCCGGAGCAAATTGCCGAGCTGGAAACGCCGTACAAACAGCATCCGGTGGTGGGATTTAAATAAGCGCGATTGAAGATTGTAGGCCGGATAAGCATAGCGCATCCGGCACTGATCGCCCGATGTCGCGGCGCTTATCGGGCCTACAATAGCCCCTGAAAAAGGTTAAATGATACCTACCGGCCAGTGATGGCCGATAAAATACAAAATTCCGGCAGAGAGTATTCCGGCCACAATATCGTCGATCATAATCCCCGTGCCGCCATGCACGTTGCGATCGAACCAACGAATCGGCCACGGCTTCCACATATCCAGAATACGGAAAATCACAAATCCGGCGGCAACCCACTGCCAGTCGTTTGTCGGCAGCGCCATCAGGGTAATCCACATCCCGACAAACTCGTCCCAGACAATACTACCGTGATCGTGCACGCCCATATCTTTCGCCGTTTGATGGCACAGATAAACGCCGATACAGATAGATAACATCACCACCAGCGAATACAGCTGCCACGGCAGAAAGGTCATTAAATACCAAAAAGGGATCGCCGCCAGCGATCCCATCGTGCCAGGAACAATTGGGCTCAGCCCGCTGCCAAAACCGGTGGCTAACAGGTGCCACGGATTGCGCATACTCAGGCGGCTTTTGGCGACATCTTTTTTAAGGCGCGGCAAAATGGTCATATCCTTTCCAGCCAAACGTGACGGGTTTTCCATCGCGCGTAAAGTGAATGCCTTCCACGTCCGCGCTCATCTGCCCAATGCAGGTAAACGCTGCGCCGAGATTTCCCAGCGCCACGTCCAGCGCACCACGATTAATTTCCGGTACGGTAAAGCATAACTCATAATCTTCACCTCCCGAGAGCGCCCAGCGCAGGGCCTGTTCCGGCTCAACGTGCTGTGACAATGCCGTGGAGTATGGCAGCACATCAACGTTAACCCGTGCGCCACAGCCGCTGGCATTAACGATGTGTCCCAAATCGGAAATCAGGCCATCGGAGAGATCGATAGCCGCACTGGCCAGATCGCGCAGGGCTTGTCCCTGCAAAATACGCGGCGTGGGACGCAGATGGCGTTGCAGCAGATAGTCCGCGTCTGTTGCATCTGCAACCTGCAATCGGTTCTGCAAAATCGCCAGCCCGGCCGCACTGTCACCCGGCGTGCCGGTAACATAAATCCAGTCACCCGGTTTCGCGCCAGAGCGTTTTAAAGCCCGCCCAACGGGGACGTAGCCATGGATACCCAGCGTCATCGACAGCGGCCCACGCGTGGTGTCACCGCCAATCAGCTGCATATCATAGTAATTGAGGAGTTCAAACAGGCCATCGCTGAAGGCTTCCAGCCAGGCTTCATCGACGTCAGGTAACGTGAGCGCCAGCGTCAACCACGCAGGATCTGCCCCCATCGCCGCCAGATCGCTCAAATTCACCGCCAGCGCTTTCCACGCGAGATCGGTCGGATCAATGTCGGGGAGGAAGTGGTTACCTGCCACCAGCGTATCGGTACTGATCGCCAGCGTTTGTTTTTCAGGGATGTTCAGAAGTGCGCAGTCGTCACCAATACCGGTTTCGACATCAAGACGGGACGTTCTTACGCGGTCAAAATAACGGGCAATCAGGGAAAACTCGCCACATGCCATACGTTATGCCTCAGCAGAAAAAAAAGAAAAAGCCGGGGACAGCGGAAACAGGTTCCACCATCCAGCCGGCCTCGGGATTACTTTTTGTTGGGGCGAATCACAGGTGCTGCTTTATCCAGTACGCCGTTCACGAATTTGTGGCTATCTTCGGCGCCGAAGGTTTTTGCCAGTTCAATCGCTTCGTTGATGGCCACTTTGTACGGCACATCACTACGTTTAGACAATTCAAACAGCGCAATACGCAGTACAGCTTTTTCTACCTGACCCAGCTCTTCCAACAGACGAGACAGGTAAGGCTTCATTAATCCATCCAGGTACGCGCTGTTAGTCGCCACCCCGGACAGCAGTTCACGGAAATACAGAACGTCGACATCTTTAACGTCCTGTTCCGCCAGGAACTGGTATTCAACATCAGCGATGTCGTTCTGGGACAACTGCCAGGAGTAGAGCGCCTGGACGGCACACTCACGGGCGCGGCGACGAGCAGCAGGTTTCACGGATTTCCCCTTACAAAAATCAGGCCTTGATGGCTTTCAATACATTAATCATTTCAAGCGCAGTCAGTGCAGCTTCTGCGCCTTTGTTACCGGCTTTAGTGCCAGCACGTTCGATGGCTTGTTCAATACTTTCGGTGGTCAGAACACCGAAGGCTACCGGAATGCCACTGTCCTGAGCGACATGCGCCAGGCCATTACTTGCACCGCCAGCCACATATTCGAAGTGCGCGGTACCGCCACGGATCACCGTACCGAGCGCAATCACCGCGTCGTATTTACCGGTTTTTGCCAGTGCGTCTGCCGCCAGTGGCAGCTCATATGCACCTGGAACCCAAACAACGGTAATGTTTTCATCTTTAACCTGGCCAATACGTTTCAGGGCGTCGATAGCACCTTCCAGCAGGCTGTCATTGATAAAGTTGTTGAAACGCGCAATGGTGATGGCGACGCGAGCGTCCGGGGTAGCAACGTTAGCTTCAATAATGTTCATATTCTTCCTTCGGGTTCGATTTTTGGCCCCGTAAGGGGGGCGGATTTTATCATAATATTCTGTGCGCTGCTTCCTCTAAATCAGAAAGCCTCACGCAGTCGTTAAATGCAGGCAAACGTCCGGGCCCACCTGGCGTATCTCATTGAATTTGAAATGGGGTGCGTCAGCCAGTTTCTCAAGGCCTGGAAGCACACATAATCCTCTCGCATCGCTGCCTAACAGTTTAGGCGCAACATAAACGATTAGCTCATCGACCAAACCGGCCTGTAATAATGCCCCTGCGAGCGTTGGGCCTGCTTCAACCCAAATGCTGTTAATTTGCTGTTTGCCCAGTTGCATCATTAGCACCACCAGATCCAGATGCCCGTTATGTTCCGGCACCTTCAGGCTGCGCACCGTCTCCGGCCAGCTACGAGGGTCGTCTTCAGTCCGGACAATCCAGGTTTCTCCTGGCTGTTGCACAATTTGGTGCTCCGGTGTGACCTGATTCTGGCTATCAAGAACAATGCGGATTGGCTGGCGCAGCTCTTCCTGCGGGTAACTCGCCTGAGTTGACTCCCCTAGCTCCGACCAACGCACGGTAAGCTGAGGGTCGTCTGCCAGCACCGTAGAACTGCTGGTTAAAATGGCATGGCTTTGCGCGCGCAAGCGTTGCACATCGCGGCGCGCCTGTGGCGAGGTAATCCACTGGCTTTCACCGCTGGCCATCGCCGTACGGCCATCAAGCGACGCGCCAAGCTTAAGCTGAAGATACGGGAATCCCGTACGCATGCGCTTGAGGAAGCCTTTATTCAGTTGCTCAACTTCGCTCATCATCAGCCCGTGGCTGACGTCGATGCCCGCCTGCTGTAAACGGTAGAGCCCACGTCCTGCGACCTGCGGATTGGGATCCTGCATCGCCGCAACCACACGCGACACCCCCGCCGCAATCAGCGCATCGCAACACGGCGGCGTGCGACCATGATGACTGCAGGGTTCGAGCGTCACGTAGGCAGTTGCCCCCTGCGCTTTTTCTCCGGCCATCCGCAGAGCATGAACTTCGGCATGCGGTTCGCCCGCACGGTGATGATATCCTTCACCGACGATCTCCCCATCTTTCACAATCACGCAGCCCACGTTGGGGTTGGGGTGAGTGGTAAAACGTCCGCGCGCAGCAAGCTTCAGCGCGCGCGCCATGTACAATTCATCCTGCATGGCTTAGTCCTGTAGGCGAGCAATCTCTTCGCCAAATTCTTTGATATCTTCGAAACTCCGGTAGACAGAGGCAAAGCGGATGTAGGCGACTTTATCGAGCTTTTTCAACTGCTCCATCACCAGGTTGCCAATCATCTTACTCAGCACCTCACGCTCGCCCGTCGCACGCAGCTGTGATTTGATATGGTTTAACGCCATTTCGACGTCATCTGCGCTGACAGGCCGTTTCTCAAGCGCTCTGAGCATGCCGCTGCGCAGCTTTTCTTCATTAAAGGGTTCACGCACATCGTTGCTTTTCACAACGCGCGGCATGACAAGTTCAGCCACTTCAAAAGTGGTGAAACGTTCGTTACAAACCAGACACTGCCGACGGCGGCGTACCGAGGAGCCCTCGCCTACAAGACGAGAGTCAATTACCTTAGTGTCTACGGCGAAACAGAATGGGCAATGCATACGGCGTCCTGTACCTCAGTGGTTAACAGAATCTATTTTACCCTGAACTGCCGTGACAACAAAGGCGCTGCGCTTTTGAGACAAAGGATCGATGCCTTCGTGCTCAGTGCACACTACCATTATGCTATCGCGACAATGAAGGAAGTAATCACAATGACAAGACGTTACCTAAGAATTCTCCTGGTGGGAAGTCTCTTTAGTCTTAGTGCCTGCGCACAGCAAAGCGAAGTACGCCAGATGCATCAAAGCGTTAGCACGTTGAATAAAGAGATGACGCAGCTTAATCAAGAAACGGTAAAAATTACGCAACAAAATATGTTGAATGCAAAATCAACCAGCGGCGTCTATCTGCTACCGGGTTCCAAAACCCCGGCACGACTGGACAGCCAGATTGGCACCTTACGCATGTCGCTGGTGAACATTGCACCGAACGCCGATGGTACGCGCCTGACGCTACGGATTCAGGGTGAATCCAACACGCCTTTACCCGCTTTTAGCGCCACCGTCGAGTACGGGCAAATTCAGGGCACCACGGACAACTATCAGGAAGTGAACGTTCATAACCAGTTGGTCAACGCTCCGGCGAGTATTCTTGCTCCCAGCGACGTAGACATTCCGTTACAGATAAATGGCCTCACTCCAGATCAGTTAGGATTTGTGCGCATCCACGACGTCCAGCCTGTTAGCCAATAAACTTTTTTGCGGAACGTTTTGTGCGTTCCGCAACATCACTCTGCTCCATTTTGTTACTCCCCTGACATAACCGATATTTCTGGTAAAACTTGGCAACATTCATGGGAGCCAGTACAATTCGTCGCCTAAAGTACGCAAACGTGAACGCAATCGATTACGTAAATGATAGAACTGTGAAACAAGACATATTTTTGTGAACAATGATTTTTATAATAGGCTCCGAAGAATTACGAAATATTTAGAAACGCAAATTGCGCATTTTTCACTCCCGAAAGGGATTTCAAACAGTGGCATACATATGAAAAAAACATTACTTGCAGCCGGTGCAGTGCTGGCGCTCTCCTCGTCTTTTACTGCCAACGCAGCAGAAAATGACAAACCGCAATATCTGTCCGACTGGTGGCACCAGAGCGTTAACGTGGTGGGTAGCTATCACACCCGTTTCTCCCCGAAACTGAACAACGACGTGTATCTGGAATACGAAGCGTTTGCTAAAAAAGACTGGTTTGACTTCTATGGCTACATCGATATTCCGAAAACCTTCGACTGGGGTAACGGCAACGATAAAGGTATCTGGTCTGACGGTTCCCCGCTGTTTATGGAAATCGAACCGCGTTTCTCCATCGACAAACTGACCGGTGCTGACCTGAGCTTTGGTCCGTTCAAAGAATGGTATTTCGCCAACAACTACATCTACGATATGGGTGATAACAAAGCCAGCCGCCAGAGCACCTGGTATATGGGTCTGGGTACCGATATCGATACCGGTCTGCCGATGGGTCTGTCTTTGAACGTGTATGCTAAATACCAGTGGCAGAACTATGGCGCATCCAACGAAAACGAGTGGGATGGCTACCGTTTCAAAGTGAAATACTTTGTGCCGATCACCCAGGTTTGGGGCGGCCAGTTGACCTACATCGGCTTCACCAACTTCGACTGGGGCTCAGATTTGGGTGATGATCCGAACCGCACCAGCAACTCTATCGCGTCCAGCCACGTCCTGGCGCTGAACTACGATCACTGGCATTACTCCGTCGTAGCGCGTTACTTCCATAACGGCGGCCAGTGGAAAGGTGGAGATACCCTGAACTGGGGCGAAGGCGATTTCAGCGCGAAATCTACCGGTTGGGGTGGTTACCTGGTCGTAGGTTACAACTTCTAATCCAGACAATGTTTCGCAGACAAGCCAGCTTAACCGCTGGCTTTTTTATGGCTGGTCTTCACAGCGTACTTTACGCAAAAAGTCACTTAGCGAGCGATCTGCCGATTCGCGAAAATGCCTGTCGAGTGGCGTAATCTTCAGACATCGATCAACGCGAAAGCAACGATAATCGTCACGCTTCTCGCACCAGCCAACCAGCAGCCAGTGCTCGCCCCAGAAAAATAATCCCAGCGGCTGAACGTCGCGCCAGGAGAGGTTCCCGGACTCATCGCGATAATGCAGCGCCAGCACCTGCTGTGCTGAAACCGCGCGATGTATGAGATCGAAGGCACTACGTGAATGCGGCTGATTACCAAAATCTGGCGCGAAAATCCGCGTTTGCTCGGCTCTGCGCCGACTCTCTGGCGGCAATATCGCCAACACTTTTTCCTGCGCGGATTCCAACGCCTGTGAGAGTGAATCCCCACCCCATGTTTTCAGCAACCGAATCGCTACCATCAATGCTTCTGATTCGTGATGCGTTAACATCAACGGCGGTAGATCAAACCCGGCCATTAAGCGGTATCCGCTGCCCACTTCGCCTTCAATAGGCACGCCGGATAAAGAGAGATCGCGGATATCGCGATAAATCGTCCGTTCAGAAACCTCAAGACGCTCTGCCAGCAGCGCCGCCGTTGTCACTCGCCTGCCACGCAGGATTTGCACAATCTGAAACAAGCGGTCGGCGCGTCTGCTCATTTTAATCCTCAGTGCTGAAAATATTACGCGGGTTGATGTAAACCAACACGATTGCCTTCGCTGTCAGTAAATAGCGCAATCGTACCAATGTCCTGCCCCAGTTCGAGTGGGCCAAACACACACTGACCGCCAGCAGTGGCGACGCGTTCAAGCGTTGCAGCCAAATCGTCCGTATGCAGATAAATAATAGCGCCCTGCGCTGAAGGCGTAATACCATCAAATTTAGCCAGCGCCCCGCCGGGAGCGGGATCCTGATGCGGAAATACGGCGAGCTCAGCGCAGTCCATGTTCTCCCTACGCAAAGAAACCTGCATCACTGGCTCATAAAAAGCGATGGCGCGATCCATTTGTGCCACGGGGATTTCAAACCAATTAATTACGTTGCTCATACTTCCTCCTGCCTGTGTGGGTAATCTCAGGAGGACTATAAGACAGGGCTACTGACAGCATACTGTCAGTAGTGTGGCGACAGGAAAAGATAATTACCTGTCGCTAATTCACAGGCAAAAAAAATCCCGACCTTGCGATCGGGATTCCAGTATCTTCACTCCTGGATGGGTTAAGGCAGAATCGACGGTTGATCCGCCCCTTCTTTCTCGACCTTCTGCTGCAGCATGTGCTCACGCTTCATACCCAGCTTCAGCGCCAGCGCCGAAGCCACGTAGATAGAAGACGCAGTACCGATGGAAACACCGATCAGCATCGTCAGTGAGAATCCTTCCAGTACCGGACCACCGAACAGGAACAGCATCAGAATAACCATCAACGTTGTACCGGACGTAATCAACGTACGGTGCAGCGTTTGAGTCAGTGACACGTTAAAGATTTCGTAAGGCGTACCGCGACGAATTTTGCGGAAGTTTTCACGAATACGGTCAGATACAACGATACTGTCGTTCAGCGAGTAACCGATTACCGACATCAGTGATGCGACGATAGTCAGGTCAATCTCGATATGGAACAACGACAGGATCCCAAGTGTGATAATCACGTCGTGCGCCAGCGCGATAACTACCCCTGCCGCCAGTCGCCACTCAAAACGGAAACCGACGTACACCAGGATGGAGATCAACGCCGCCATCAGCGCCATCGCACCGGTTTGCGCCAGGTCTGCACCCACGCTCGGACCCACGAATTCAATTCGCTTCACCGCGGCGTTTTGGTTGGTGGATTCGTTAATCACACTCAACACTTTACTACCCAGCACCTGACCGCCGTCTGCACCTTCAGTTGGCGGCATACGTACCATAATGTCGTGGCTGCTGCCGAAGTTCTGCAGAAGCGGATCAACGAAGCCCGCTTTCTCCAGCGCATCGCGCATCACGTCCATATCGGCCGGTTTTTCCAGCGTGATTTCAATAACCGTACCACCGGTGAAATCGAGACCCCAGTTAAACCCGCGTACGCCCATCACCACGATGGCCGCAATCAGCAGGAAACCTGAAATGCCGAAAGCCCAGTAGTCCCAGCGCATAAAGTCCCAGACTTTACGGCCGTGGTTCAATTGTTCAACAGTATATTCCTGTGCCACTTCGCACTCCTCAGATTGACAGCTTTTTGACGCGCTTGCCGCCATACAGCAGGTTTACGATGGCACGTGTACCGACAATCGCGGTAAACATCGACGTCGCCACACCAATACCGGTAGTAATCGCGAACCCTTTAATTGCCCCGGTGCCCACTGCGTACAGGATGATGACCTTGATCAGCGTCGTAATGTTCGCATCAAAGATGGAGCTAAATGCGCCCGCATAACCTTCATTGATGGCCTGCTGCACCGAACGCCCGTTACTCAACTCTTCTTTGATACGTTCGTTGATCAGTACGTTCGCATCGACCGCGACAGCAAGGGTTAAGACGATCCCCGCAATCCCCGGCATACTCAGCGTAGCACCCGGCAGCAACGACATAATACCGACAATCAGCACCAGGTTAGCAATCAGCGCACTGGTCGCAATCAGACCGAACTTCTTATAGAAGAAGATCATGAACAGGATAGACACCACCAGACCGGCCAGACATGCTTCCAGACCCTGTTTAATGTTCTGCATACCCAGGGTTGGGCCGATGGTACGTTCTTCAACAATCTGAATTGGCGCAATCAACGCACCGGCACGTAACAGCAGGGAAAGCTGGCGTGCTTCGTTCGGGTTGTTGATACCGGTGATACGGAAGCTGTTACCCAGACGAGACTGGATATTGGCGATGTTAATCACCTCTTCCTGTTTCACCAGTACTGCACGACCGTTAGCATCTTTCTTACCGCTGTCTTTGTACTCCACAAACAGGGTCGCCATCGGCTTACCGATGTTGTCCTTAGTGAAGTTGGACATGATGTTACCACCTGCGCTATCCAGCGAGATGTTAACCTGCGGCTGATTGTATTCGTCCTGGCTGGAAGTAGAGTCGGTGATATGGTCACCGGTCAGAATCACGCGCTTGTACAGCACAACCGGCTGACCTTCACGAGACTGTTTCACTTCCGAGTCACCCGGTACACGCCCGGATGCCGCAGCGGACTGGTCAACGTTGGTATTTACCAGACGGAATTCCAGCGTCGCGGTTGCGCCCAGAATTTCTTTCGCACGCGCGGTATCCTGAATACCCGGCAGTTCGACCACAATGCGGTCAGCCCCCTGGCGTTGTACCACCGGCTCAGCAACACCCAGTTGGTTAACACGATTACGCAGAATGTTGATGTTCTGCTGTACCGCGTATTCACGGGCTTCGCTCAGGCGCGCATCGGTCATTACCGCACGCAGAGCATTGCTGCCCTGGCTGGAAATAACCAGATCCTGGTGACGTTTGCTCAGGTAAGAGATAGCTTCATCACGGGCGCTGCTATCACGGAAAGTGATGCTCAGACCGTAGTTATCTTCTTTGCGAACAGTAGTATAAGGAATGCCTTTTTCACGCAGATCGCTGCGCAGGCTATCGATATTTTGTTCCTGCAACTTACTCAGCGCGGTGTCCATATCCACTTCCATCAGGAAGTGAACGCCGCCACGCAGGTCAAGACCGAGTTTCATCGGTTCTGCGTGAATGGCAGCCAGCCAGCGCGGGGTTGCCGGAGCTAGGTTAAGCGCCACGACGTACTGATCGCCCAGTACGCCCATTAATACTTCACGTGCGCGCAGTTGGGTATCAGTGGAGTCGAAGCGCGCGAGAATAGCACCCTCTTCCAGAGCCACAGACTTAGGTGTGATTTTATCTTCTTGTAACGTTTTCTGGACCTGGATCAGCGTTTGCTCACTGGCGGCGGCACCGCGCACGCCAGTGATTTGAACAGCCGGATCCTCACCATACAGGTTGGGAAGCGCATAGAGCAGACCGACGACAATAACGACGATCAGCATGACATACTTCCACAAAGGATAACGGTTTAACACGGCAGTTCCCTTTGGGAAAACAATAAATTACAGCGCCTTCATGGTGCCTTTCGGCAGAACGGCAGCTACGAAATCACGTTTGATAACCACTTCAGTGGTGTCGTTCAGCGCGATAGCGATGTAGCCAGATTCTGCTACTTTAGTCACGCGACCCACCAGACCACCGTTAGTCAGTACTTCATCGCCTTTCGCAATGGAGTTCATCAGGTTCTTGTGTTCTTTGGTACGCTTTTGCTGTGGGCGCAGGATCATAAAATAGAAAATCAGACCAAACACCACCAGCATCAGAATCAGAGACATCGGGCTGCCCTGCGCCGGAGCACCTGTTGCCGCTACCGCATCAGAAATAAAAAAGCTCATTCAAATTCCCTCATTATTAAAATTAATCAACGTTCACAGGTGGAACTGGTCTACCCTGACGTTGGTAAAAATCGGTCACGAAGCTCTCTAATTTACCCTCTTCAATAGCCTTGCGTAAACCCGCCATCAAACGCTGGTAGTAGCGAAGGTTATGAATCGTGTTGAGTCGCGCGCCCAATATTTCGTTGCAACGGTCGAGATGATGCAAGTAAGCGCGCGAATAATTGCGACAGGTGTAACAATCACACTCAGCATCGAGCGGACTGGTGTCGCTTTTATGTTTCGCGTTACGAATTTTTACCACGCCGTCAGTCACAAACAAATGACCATTACGGGCATTTCGCGTTGGCATCACGCAGTCAAACATATCGATACCGCGACGCACGCCTTCAACCAGATCTTCTGGTTTGCCGACGCCCATCAGGTAACGCGGTTTATCTGCCGGAATCTGCGGGCAAACATGTTCCAGAATGCGGTGCATATCTTCCTTCGGCTCACCGACAGCCAAACCGCCGACAGCGTAGCCATCAAAGCCGATATCTACCAGACCTTTGACGGAGATATCACGTAAATCTTCGTAAACACTGCCCTGAATGATGCCAAAAAGCGCATTTTTGTTGCCGAGACTATCAAAACGGTCACGGCTACGCTTCGCCCAACGCAAAGACATCTCCATTGAGCGTTTAGCATAGTCCCAGTCGGCCGGATACGGTGTACATTCGTCGAAGATCATCACGATATCGGAACCGAGATCGTATTGAATCTCCATCGACTTCTCGGGATCGAGGAAAATCGGATCGCCGTTGATCGGGTTACGGAAATGCACGCCCTGCTCGGTTATCTTACGGATATCGCCCAGGCTGAACACCTGGAAGCCGCCGGAGTCGGTGAGGATCGGCCCTTTCCACTGCATGAAATCGTGCAGATCGCCGTGCAGTTTCATGATTTCCTGACCCGGGCGCAGCCACAGGTGGAAGGTGTTGCCGAGGATGATCTGTGCGCCGGTTGCTTCAACTTCTTCCGGCGTCATGCCTTTCACGGTGCCGTAAGTACCGACCGGCATAAAAGCAGGCGTTTCTACTACGCCACGTTCAAAAACCAGGCGGCCGCGGCGAGCGCGACCGTCTGTGGTATCCAGTTCAAATTTCATTTTTTCTCCTGCATCAGAGAGACAGTCTGATGATTAAACTTTCCCCACGGAATTACTCCACGGAGTAAAAATATATTAACCCACTGGCGAAGGCGCAATCGGCGCAGCCAGTTTGGGGGCGACCAGCGCACAGCCACCGGAGCGTACACGCAGTACGAGAGGATGGCGAGCACTGCCCGACATCAAAATGGCAAGTGAGATAGCCTTCTCACGGTCGCTCAGAAATAGCCTGCGGATTGTACGTGATAAACATGGCATCCCCGTAACTAAAAAAGCGATATTCCGCTTTTACCGCTTCATGATAGGCGTGCATGGTGTTTTTATAACCAGCAAATGCGGAAACCAGCATAATCAGCGTTGATTCCGGCAGGTGGAAGTTGGTGACCAGAGCATCAATCACCTGATATTTATAGCCCGGATAAATAAAGATTTGTGTATCGCCGAAGAACGGCTCGATGAGATCGTTTTTGGCCGCCTGCGCCGCACTTTCCAGTGAACGTACGGAGGTGGTGCCCACCGCAATCACGCGGTTGCCGCGCGCTTTCGCCGCCAGCACCGCGTCAACCACATCCTGCGGTACTTCCGCATATTCGGAGTGCATAATGTGGTCTTCAATAGTGTCTACGCGCACCGGCTGGAAAGTACCCGCGCCAACGTGCAGGGTGACGAACGCCATTTCAATGCCTTTATCGCGCAGTTTAGCCAGCAGCGGAGCGTCAAAATGCAGACCCGCGGTCGGTGCAGCGACGGCACCCGGTTTTTCGCTGTATACGGTCTGGTACAGCTCGCGGTCGGCGTCTTCATCCGGACGGTCGATATACGGCGGCAACGGCATATGGCCGATGGCGTTGAGGATATCCAGCACGCTGCGTTCGTCGTTAAACTCAACTTCAAACAGCGCGTCATGGCGGGCGACCATCGTCGCTTTAATACTTTCGTCGTCGCCCAGCAGCAGCTCGGCACCCGGTTTCGGCGCTTTCGAGGCACGAATATGCGCCAGAATACGTTTGTCATCCAGCATACGCTCGACCAACACTTCAATCTTGCCGCCGCTGGCTTTACGACCAAACAGACGCGCAGGAATGACGCGGGTGTTGTTAAAGACCAGCAAATCTCCAGGGTTGAGCTTATCGAGCAAATCGGTGAAAGTACCGTGCGTCAGCGCGCCCGTCGGCCCGTCCAAAGACAGCAAGCGGCAGCTACTGCGCTCAGCTTGCGGATAGTGGGCAATCAGGGATTCGGGTAATTCAAAGGTGAAATCGGTAACGCGCATGACACTGACTCAGACTAAAATAAGAGGCGGGTAGTCTAGTGCCGGGGCGTTCTCCCTGCAACCTTTACCCCTCTGGATAAACGTTTAACTATGAATTTTCTTGCACATTTGCATCTCGCTCACCTTGCCGATAGCTCGCTTTCCGGCAATCTGCTGGCCGATTTTGTCCGGGGTAATCCGGAAACGCACTACTCGCCTGATGTGGTAGCAGGCATCTTTATGCATCGTCGTATCGATGTGATGACCGATAACTTACCGCAGGTGCGTGAAGCCAAAGAGTGGTTTCGTAGCGAAACGCGCCGCGTCGCGCCGATTACGCTGGACGTTATGTGGGATCATTTTCTGTCGCGCCATTGGTCGGAAATCTCACCTGACTTCCCGCTGACGGACTTTGTGCGCTATGCCCGTACCCAGGTAACCACTATTTTGCCGGAATCGCCGCCGCGCTTTATCAATCTGAACAACTATATATGGTCAGAGAAATGGCTTGAGCGCTACCGGGACATGGATTTTATCCAGAACGTCCTGAACGGCATGGCCAGCCGCCGTCCGCGGCTCGATGCCCTACGCGACTCATGGTATGACCTCGATACGCATTACGATGCGTTAGAAGAACGATTCTGGCAGTTTTATCCGCAAATGATGGAACAGGCGCGGTGCAAAACCCTTTGATCGCAGCCCGTATTCCCCGCCGGATAAGCAGTAGCCACCGTCCGGCAAAAGATTGATAGACAAAACCTGTCTCATTGATTGCCAGCGCCTCTTTGTCTTATTCCCGAACACTCTCTATACTGGCCCGCGTTGCGTTCCAAAAACCCCTTAACTTTGCAGGAGAATTATATGGTACTGGTAACTCGTCAGGCTCCGGATTTCACAGCAGCTGCGGTACTGGGTAGCGGTGAGATCGTTGAAAACTTCAACTTCAAACAGCATACCAACGGTAAAACCACCGTTCTGTTCTTCTGGCCGATGGACTTCACCTTCGTTTGCCCGTCTGAACTGATCGCATTCGACAAACGTTACGAAGAATTCCAGAAGCGCGGCGTTGAAGTTGTTGGCGTTTCCTTCGACTCTGAATTTGTCCACAACGCATGGCGTAACACCCCTGTCGACAAAGGCGGCATCGGTGCAGTGAAATACGCAATGGTTGCTGACATTAAACGCGAAATCCAGAAAGCCTACGGCATTGAGCACCCGGAAGCGGGCGTTGCGCTGCGCGGTTCTTTCCTGATCGACGCTAACGGCGTTGTTCGCCACCAGGTGGTTAACGATCTGCCGCTGGGTCGTAACATCGACGAAATGCTGCGCATGGTTGACGCGCTGCAGTTCCACGAAGAGCACGGCGACGTTTGCCCGGCACAGTGGGAAAAAGGTAAAGAAGGTATGAACGCGTCTCCGGACGGCGTGGCAAAATACCTGACCGAGAACGTTTCCAGCCTGTAATTGGCATGAATCGACGAAAGGCCCGCAAATGCGGGCCTTTTTTATTGTTCGCAGATCAGATAAGCGATTGCGTCACTTTCCGTTAGTATCGCCAGTGACGATACGCTTATCCAAACCACAATTAAAACGCGAAGCAGGAGCAGCCAAGCGCGCCCCAGAAAGCCCGGTCATCTGACACCGGAATCCCCGATTTCCGCGCAATATCATGCTGGTGACCGTGTACACCGCAGCTACCGCAGCACTGGTGCATCTGCACCATTGCGCCAATTTTCGCCGCAGCAGGTGGCGCTGAGCGATAGTGCCCCGGCACCTTCACTACCGGCGACCAGTCCGGCACAACCGGAATGGCTGGCGGTGCCAGCGGGGTGAAATGCCCGGCGGCGTAAACCACTTTGCCATCAACAATGGTCATTACCGACTCAATACCTTTAATCTCTTCTTCCGGCACGCTGAAGTAATCTTTGGACAGCACCACCAGGTCGGCCAGTTGATCTTTCTCGATGCGCCCTTTCTTACCCTGTTCGCTGGAGAACCAGGCGCTCCCGGCCGTCCACAGTTCCAGGGCCACATCACGCGGCAGGCGATTGTTATCATCGTACATCGCCATACCGCCAACGGTGCGTCCTGATACCAGCCAGTACAAAGCTGTCCACGGGTTGTAACTTGCCACGCGCGTAGCATCGGTACCCAGGCCAACTGGCACATCAGCCGCCAGCATTTTCGCCACCGGCGGCGTATGTTTAACCGCGTCTTTGCCGTAGCGATCGACAAAATACTCTCCCTGGAACGCCATACGGTGCTGGACCGCAATCCCGCCCCCCAGCGCTTTTACGCGTTCGATATTCCGTTCGGTAATCGTTTCGGCGTGATCGAAGAACCAGTGCAGACCATTGAACGGGATATCACGATTTACCTTCTCAAACACGTCCAGCATTCGGCTGATGGATTCATCGTAGGTAGCATGCAAGCGGAACGGCCAGCGGTGCTCAACCAGGTGTCGCACCACGCGCTCCAGCTCATCTTCCATACCTTCCGGCAGATCCGGGCGTGGCTGGAGGAAGTCTTCAAAATCCGCGGCCGAGAAAACCAGCATTTCCCCTGCCCCATTGGCACGATAGAAGTCGGTTCCCTGCCCTGGCTTGAGCATATCGGTCCAGCGTTCAAAGTCTTCCAGTTCCTGCTTCGGACGCTGGGTAAACAGGTTGTAGGCAATACGCACCGTCATCTGTTTGTTGGCGTGTAACTGCTCAATGATCTCGTAATCTTCCGGGTAGTTCTGGAACCCGCCGCCCGCATCGATGGCGCTGGTCAGTCCCAGACGGTTCAGCTCGCGCATAAACTGACGGGTCGAGTTAACCTGCATTTCCAGCGGCAGTTTTGGTCCCTTTGCCAGCGTCGAGTAAAGGATCATCGCGTTCGGTTTAGCGATCAGCATTCCGGTCGGGTTGCCGTTGCTATCACGCACAATCTCACCACCCGCCGGTTCCGGCGTCGCTTTGGTATAGCCAACCGCTTTCAGCGCGGCGCGGTTGAGCAAAGCCCGGTCGTAGAGATGCAGAACAAAAACCGGAGTATCAGGAGCGGCTTCATTCAGTTCTTCGAGGGTTGGCATGCGACGTTCGGCAAACTGGAATTCACTCCAGCCGCCCACCACGCGTACCCATTGTGGCGACGGCGTTCTGTCAGCCTGGTCTTTGAGCATGCGTAGCGCGTCCGCCAGTGACGGCACGCCCTCCCAACGCAATTCCAGGTTGTAATTCAGTCCACCACGAATAAGGTGCAGGTGCGAATCGTTCAGGCCAGGGATCACCGTATGCCCTTGCAGATCGACAACCTGCGTCCCTTCAGCGGCAAAGCTCATTACCCGTTCGTGGCTACCGGTCGCCAGAATCTTTCCGTTGGCGATCGCCACCGCCTCGACCTGAGGACTTTGTCTGTCGAGAGTATGAATTTTTCCGTGAGTCAGAATCAGTGTGGCAGTTTGAGACATAACAATCTCCTGAGATACCGGTCAGGCTTTTTTCAGCCATCCGGCAAACAGACGGGTTACGATGGGCATCCAGAACCAGACCACCAGCGCAACCACAAAGGCATCATTGATGAGATGCAGGAGTAACGAGCCCTTCATTGCAGGCAGCACAATGCCGGTCAACCACGGCACCAGATTGGTGCTGGGAAATATCACCAGCAGGGTTATCAGAAACTGTTTCCAGCGTTTGGGCTGTCGTACATGGGGCGCGGGCGGCGTAAACCAGAATGCTGCTTCGGTGCGAATTTCGGTTTTGTCACCTTCAGCCAGCAGTGGAGCAATCTCTTCGACCAACACGCGGCGCGTATCGGACTGGGTCCAGCTATACAGATGCTCAAGCGTGTCGAAGCGGATAATGATGTTCCACAGGTTGTTGCCATCTGCCGGGCGAATCACGTTCGCCCCGAGATGACCGGGAAATTCAGCCGCTACAGGCATGATTTTCCCCAGCCACTGCTCATACCGCTGCGCCTGCTCAGGTAGCAGAGTGTGAGTAATTACCAACGTCACATGTTTGTTCTGCGCCATGAAGGGTTCCTTGTTGACAGGAAACAGGCCGCTTAGGCCAGGAAAGTAATACACAAAATCATTCATGGTGCATCGAGGCGGCAAGGTTGTGGATCCCCGGGAGCTTACATAAATAAGTGACCGGGGGACGCAAGCGAAGCCAACAAAGATGCAACATGAAGGATGACGTGTATTTAAGCTTTACGTTCCGGCGCGCCATGCACCATGGTATAGGCATAATCCACGCCCATACCGTAGGCACCGCTGTGCTCGCGTACCAGATCCATTACGGCGTCGTAGGTTTCTTTGCGGGACCAGTCGCGCTGGTACTCGAGAAGAACCTGTTGCCAGGTTACGGGTACGGCACCAGCCTGTACCATGCGGTCGATAGAACGCTCATGAGCATCTACGGACGTGCCGCCGGAGGTATCCGTTACCACATAAACTTCATAGCCTGCCTCCAGTGCCATCAGCGCTGGAAAAATCAGGCATACTTCGGTCCACAGCGCGGAGATAATCAGTTTTTTACGCCCGGTCGCTTCCACCGCTTTCACAAACGCCGTATCTTCCCAGGAGTTCATTGAGGTGCGTTCAATGGGTTTGACATCAGGATGAACCGCTAACAATTCCGGCCAGATATATCCGCTAAAACTTTTAGTTTCTACAGAAGTATAAATCACCGGAACATTGAATATTTTCCCGGTTTTCGCTAATGCCACGGTATTATTTTTTAAAGTCTGGCGATCAATATTCGCCACACCGAATGACATTTGCGGCTGATGATCAATAAAAATAAGCGTAGAGTTTTGAGGGTCAATCAGTTCCCGAATAGACATAGCACACCTTCTTAATCAATAAGTTAAAAGGCAACGGTCTGTATCTGCCGTCAGCAGCAGGATCCTGAATCAGAAAGCTTGTTGAGTATAGCGGGAAATTTCTAACGAGTTATTAAAGAAAACTTACCATCCTGTGAAACTATTAATTTTGTGTTGCGATATATCCTAAACAACATCAAAAAAATGCGCATGACTCATCTAATTTATTCACTGGCATTGTTTTTCTTCATTCGGTACAACAGAAGGGTTTAATTTTCAGGATATTTTCTGCTTATGCGCATTAATCTGGATGTTTTGCTTATTCTCGACGCTCTCGACAAACAGGGTTCATTTGCCGCAGCGGCCGAGTCGCTGTTTAAAACCCCTGCCGCACTCAGCTATATGATTCAGAAGCTGGAAAGCGATTTGAATATCGAGCTGCTTGACCGTTCCGGGCACCGGGCAAAATTTACCGATACCGGACAGATGATGCTGGAAAAAGGGCGTTTGCTGCTGAATGCGGCAAAAGATCTCGAAAAACAGGCGGTACAGCTGAGTTCAGGCTGGGAAAAAGAGCTGGCGATTGCGCTGGACGACTCTTTTCCTTTCGCCGCGCTGTTACCCATTATCGATGAATTTCACGCGCTGAATAAGCAAACTCGCCTCAGTTTTACCCACCATACGCTGGCGGGCTCCTGGGAGGAACTGACCCATAACGGAGCAGATATCATCCTGGGAGCGATCAATGAACCGCCAACGTCAGCGGCCTGGTCCTACAAAATGCTCGGCACGTTGGACAATGTATTTGTCGTGGCACCTCAGCATCCGCTGGCCGCAGCGCCAGATGGCCTGACTAACGAGCAGCTGTGCCTGCATCGGGCGATTGTTATCAGCGACAGCGCTCGCTTCTGCCATCCGTTACAAACCAATCTGATGGAGGAACAGGCGCAAATCCGCGTCGATGACTTCCACAGTAAGGTGATGTTACTGCGGGCCGGTATGGGCTGCGGATTTCTCCCCCGCCATATTGCCAGCCCGTGGCTTACCGCTGGCGAGCTGGTGGAAAAAACGGTTATCTCATTTCGCCAAAAAGACGTGGCTTATATGGCATGGCGCAATAACCGCGATGGGCTGGCACAGCGTTGGTGGCGGGAAACGCTGCTGGCAAGCCCGGAGATTGCGCGCTTATATCAATGACCTATCCATACCGAGGCGGAAATCGCCGGCAGCGTCAGGATATCGTCGGTAAGCATACCGTTGCCCTCTTTATGCTGCCATTGACTCACGCTCAGTAATGGCGAGGCTGGCAGGACCACTTCACAAGCGTGGCCACGGTTAATCGCCACCAGTACGCGCTGTCGGTTTAGCACGCGAACAAACACCACCACGTTATCCTCGGCGTAAATCACCTGGCAACCACCGTGGCGAAGCGCCTGATTCTGGTGGCGTAATTTTGCCAGCCGCTGATACAACGCCAGCAGAGTAGCGTCCTGTTTTTCAGGCTGCCACGGGAACGGTTTGCGACAAAACGGATCGTTGTTCCCGTCCAGCCCCACTTCGTCACCGTAGTAAATACAGGGCACGCCAGGCCAGGTAAACAGCCATACCACCGCTAGCGGTAACCGTGCGACGTCTTTACCGAGCAGAGATTTAAAGCGGGCGGTATCGTGGCTGTCGAGCTGATTAAACATCCGCAGCTGTTGCTGATGCGACAACCCCGCGCGGTAGTTATCCATCCACGCCATACAGGTCTGGGCATCAATGGATTGCGGGTCGTATGAAATATCGGTATTGGCAAGGAATCCCCAGAGGGGGAAAGTAAAGCCGCGATAATTCATGGCGGCATCTTCTGCATCGGCCTGCAACCACTGGCGCGCATCGCCAAAATGCTCGCCCACCACATACGCCTCAGACTGCGTTTCTTTTGCCGCCTGCGTAATTCCGGCCACATGTTGTAGGTTGTTACGTGCGCCTCCGGCCTCTCCCAGCATGTGCACCACATCAAGACGCCAGCCGTCCATACTCCACGGCGCTTTCAGCCAGTGGCGGACGATACTGTCTTCACCGCGATAAATTTCATTCACCAGGCTTTCCGAAGAAAAGTCCAGCTTGGGCAGGCTGGAATATCCCAGCCAGTCGAGCGCAACGCCGTCGGCTGAGAAATGATACCAGTCGCGCCAGGGGGATTCTGGATTATGGCACGCCCCGTCCGTCCCCCGATTATGTCGGTCAAACCAGGCGTGCGAATCGCCGCTATGGTTAAAGACGCCGTCGAGAATCAGACGCATGCCCTGCTGTTGGGTGTTGTGCCGCAGACGCAGTAGCGCCCTGTCGCCGCCAAATTGCGGATCAACATGACGGTAATCTTCGGTATCGTATTTATGCACGCTCGGGGCGGTAAATACAGGATTCAGGTACAGCGCCGTGACCCCTAACGTTTTCAGGTACGGTAGCTTTTCGCTGATGCCGTCCAAATCACCGCCATAGAACGTGGAGCCACCGGCCTGAGCCGTAAGCGGTTCATCCCATTCGCGCCGTAAGATGTCGTGTCCGGCGGCGTGGTGGTAATAGACGTTATCCTGGCCCGCTTCACGCGACTGGCTGCGGGCAAAACGGTCCGGGAAAATTTGATAGAAAATCTGATCGGCAACCCACTGCGGACCGTTATCCGGCACATCAACCGCAAACTGCTCCAGACGCGCAGGCGGAAAACGGCCGAATCCCTGCGGGGTGAACCACAGCTGACGATCGGGCCAAAGTAATTTAAAGCTATAGCGTCGACGAGGCTGCCCGCTGGAGAGATCGATCGCCGCTCGCCACGCGGTCACGCCCGGCTGCGGCTGGCTGCGCTGCTTGTGCATAGCCAGCGAAATCTCTTCGTTATCGTTTTCTGCGCGTAGCGTCACCCGCTGGGGTGGATTTTCCCCCGCCAACCATAATGTAATCGTCAGTTGATCTTTGTCTTGCTTAACAAATGGGGCAACCGGAAGGTGCCAGGCGTTCAACATCACGTATCCCCTTTGATGATAATGACGTCACCTTGCCATAGCGAAGTGCAGGATCACTCATCATCTTAACGTTTATTGGGGGAGGAGTTCGGGGGAGGAGAAAATTGCCGGGTAACGCAAAGCTACCCGGCAAAAATATTACTGTGCTTCAGCCAGTTGGCGCTCGCGACGGCGCTTGAATCCCCAGCCGACCAGCAGCAGAACAATCCACGCAAAGCCGACGTACAGCGAAATGCGGGTATCCGGATGATAGCCTATGAGCGCGATGATAAAGACCAGGAAAATCAGGCCAACAACAGTCGTCGTTACCCCACCCGGTACTTTAAATTTCAGCGCTTTGACCTCTTCCGGCGGCAGACGACGACGGAAAGCAATCTGCGACAACAGGATCATAATCCACACCCATACCGTGGCGAAAGTCGCCAAAGAGGCGATCACCAGGAAGACGTTTTCCGGCATGATGTAGTTAAGATACACCGCAAACAGCAGCGCGATAGTCATCACCATTACCGTCACCCACGGCACGCCACGACGCGACGTCTTGGCGAACATTTTCGGGGCACTGCCCTGCTCCGCCATGCCGTGCAGCATACGCCCCACACCGAAGACGTCAGAGTTAATAGCCGACAGCGACGCAGTCAGAACCACAAAGTTGAGGATCCCGGCAGCAAAGGTAATACCCATATGCTGGAACGTCATAACGAACGGGCTACCGTCGGTACCCACCTGGTTCCACGGGTAGATAGACATAATGACGAACAGCGTCCCCACATAAAACACCAGGATACGCATTGGTACGGAATTGATGGCGCGCGGAATAGATTTTTCCGGATCTTTGGCTTCGCCTGCGGTAATCCCGATAATCTCAATCCCGCCATAGGCAAACATCACCATTTGCAGCGACATCACCATGCCGAGCCAGCCGTTGCTGAAGAAGCCACCGTTGCTCCATAAGTTATGGATACCGGTTGGTTGTCCGCCGTTGCCAATCCCCCAAATGATGATACCGAAACCGGCAACAATCATGATGATAATGGTGGCGACTTTGAAGAACGAGAACCAGAACTCCAGCTCACCAAACACCTTCACGCTCATCAGGTTGATGGCGCAGATAATCAGCACCACGCTGAGTACCCAAATCCAGTGCGGTACCGCCGGGAACCAGACGCCCATGTATATGCCGAAGGCTGTCACGTCGGCAATGGCGACAATCAGGATTTCAAAACAGTAGGTCCAGCCGGTAATGTAGCCTGCCAGCGGTCCGAGGTTTTCCTGCGCATAGCGCGAGAAGGAGCTGGCTGCCGGGTTATGAACAGACATTTCGCCCAGCGCACGCATAATAATGTACGCTGCGACACCGCCGATAATATAGGCCAGCAACACGCTTGGCCCCGCCATTTTGATGGCGTCGGCCGAGCCGTAAAACAGCCCGGTACCAATTGCTGAACCTAATGCCATAAAGCGGATGTGCCGGGTGCTCAGCCCACGCTTTAGCTTGTTATTACTTTCCATCGATTCCTAACCTGTTAACACAATAAAAAAACCACGGGGCCATGTTAATAGCCCCGTGGTTAAAACTTATTGTCAGTGATATTAGTGTGCGCTGGAGGTCACTTGTCGACCCGCGGCGCGATCCCAGATAACTGCCAGGACCACCATCACGACTGTTGGCATCAACCACGCCAGCCCCTGCTCCGCCAGCGGTAAACGCTGGGTCCAGGCCGGTAACACGTCGCCAATTGCAGAAGCTTTAATGCCATCAAGGATACCAAAAATCAGGCTGATAAACATCGCAGGTGCAATGACGCGGGAAGAATTATGCCACCATGAGCGGGTAAAGCTTAATACAACCAGTGCGATACATGGCGGATAGATAGCCGTCAGCACCGGAATAGAGATCTGAATCAGATGGCTCAGACCCAGGTTAGAAACCACCATCGAGAAGCCGCCGAGGATAAATACCAGCGTACGATAAGACAGTGGAACGTACTGGGCAAAGAACTCTGCGCAGGCGCAGGTCAGGCCAACCGCGGTGACCAGACAGGCGATGAAAATCAGCGCCGCCAGCAGGAAGCTACCTGCACCGCCAAAGGTGTGCTGAACATACGCATGCAGAATCGCCGCGCCGTTAGCAGACTGATCGACCAGAATCGCGCTATCTGAACCCAGACGGAACAGCGCGAGATACAGCAGCGTTAAGCCCACACCCGCCATTAAACCCGCCCAAACGGTGTAACGGGTCAGCAGACGCGCTTCAGTAACACCACGCGAGCGAGCGGCGTTAACGATAACAATACCAAACACCATCGCGCCCAGCGTATCCATGGTCAGATACCCGTTCACGAAGCCATTAGAAAACGCCGCAGTTTGATAGGCTTCCATCGCATTACTGATCGGGCCTGCAGGCCAGACAATTGCAGCGACAGACAGGACCACCAGCGCCAGGATTTTCAGCGGTGCCAGGAAATTACCCACCGTATCCAGCAGTTTGCCTGGATAAAGCGAAACCAGAATGACAATCGCGAAATAGATAACACTATAGATAAACAGCGGCAGCGCAGAGTCACCAGTCAGCGGTGCAATCCCGACTTCGAAAGAGACCGTCGCGGTACGCGGGGTAGCAAATAACGGCCCAACGGCCAGATAGCAAACGGTCGCCAGCAGCAGACCGGCAACTTTACCGATAGGCGTGCTCAGTCGGTCCACACCACCGCCGACTTTCGCCAGCGCGACAACGGTAAGTACCGGCAGGCCAACGGCGGTAATCAAAAAGCCAAAAGCCGCAGTCCAGACGTGTTCACCTGCCTGCAAACCAACCATTGGGGGGAAGATGATGTTACCTGCACCAACGAACAGTGCAAATGTCATAAATCCCAAAGCGATAATATCGCGCGATTTTAACTGATGGGTCATAAAGTCTTACTGCCTGTGGATGTGGTGTTGAAAATAGTAAATTTTTGCCTTTCCCTGGGGGACAATACAGCGGCATTTTTGCTCAATTCCAGCGGGAAACACTCCCGACCTGGCGCGGCGAAGAATAGTTTTTCGATTTACCGCGTAAATGCAGTCGGTATGACAGCACCTGGAGCGCAATTTAAACGCTTATAACGTTTTAAAGCAAGGTGGGATCCAAAAACCAGAACAATATAGCGATATGAAAAATAGGGTTAGCACAAAAAACCATTTCATGGAAAAAGGTATGGGTAATAATTCGAACAAAAAACAATCAAACATCGTAAAATTCAGGAGGCATCTATTGACCACATAAAAAAAACCAGCTTGCGCTGGCTTTTGGAAAGATTATCTTACGAATACGTCTTAGCCGTTACTTTTGGCAATGAAACGTTCCGGGATCATGAAACTAAATCGCGTCACTTTGCCTGGTTCGCTTTCGATGTTCAAACGGCTGTCGTGATGATGCAGCGCATGTTTCACGATAGCCAGACCCAGCCCGCTACCGCCCGTTTGTCGCGATCTCGCCTTATCCACACGATAAAAACGCTCGGTCAAACGTGGTATATGCTCGGGGGCAATGCCCGGACCGTTGTCTTCCACGCAAAACTCCGCCCCCGACGCCACATGCTGCCAGCGTACGGTAATGTGCGTTCCCGCTGGTGTGTGGTTAACCGCGTTGTACACGAGATTCGAGATAGCGCTACGCAACTGCTCCTCGTTGCCTCGCACATTCAGGCTGTTATCGACATCAAAGGTAAACGTATGTTTATGCTGGCTCAGGGTTTGCGCTTCGTGCTCGATCACGCGCAGCATCATGGGCACATCGACTTTCTCATTCAGCTGCAACGTCGGCGCAGCTTCAATTTTTGACAGCGTCAGCAGCTGTTTCACCAGACCTTCCATACGGTACGTTTGTTCACGCATGGTATGCAGCGCTTTTTCGCGCGTTGTCCCTTCCAGCGGATGCTCCTGCATCATTTCCAGGTAGCCTTGCAGCACCGTCAGCGGTGTGCGCAGCTCATGGCTGGCGTTGGCGAAAAAGTTACGCCGTGAACCTTCCAGTTGGTGCATCTGGGTAACGTCGCGCGCCACCATCAACAATTGCTTATCGGTATAGGGCATCACGCGAATTTCCAGATGCCGTCCGGTATTGAGCACCAGATTGATTGGCCGGCTAAAATCGCGCGTTTTCAGATATTGTGTGAATTCCGGGTAGCGCAGCAGGTTAAGAATATTTTGCCCGCTATCGTCCGGCCAACGCAGTCCCAGAACCTGCTGAGCCAGTCCGTTACACCAGAAGATACCGCCTTCTTCGGTGGTCAACACCACCGCGTCGGGTAGGGATTCCGCCCCGCTGCGAAAACGTTTAATCAGGTTACCCAGTTCTCGACGGCGCTTTTTGTTGCGAAGCTGCATTTGATGCAGCCCATATAACAACGGCTCCCAACTGCCTCGCCCCGGTGGCGGCGTCATACTTCTGTCGACCCATAACCACCAGGATAAACGTAATAAATTCCAGAAATGCCAGATAAGCAGGCCCGTTACCGACGCCAGTAAAAACCAGGGCAGGTAACCGAAAAAAGCGCTAAGGATAAATGCCGGTATGCAGCACAGGATCAGCTCCAGTACCAACCTTTTCCATGACAATCGTTCTAGCAAACGTCTTACTCCATAAACGGCCTAATCCATCAGGCCCTGATTCTTGTCAGTCAAAAGCGGGTCGAAAAACGATATCCCGTCCCGCGAACTGTCTGCACCATACGATCGTGTCCGCTGTGCTCCAGCGCTTTACGTAATCGACGGATATGCACATCAACTGTCCGGTCTTCCACGTAGACATTGGTTCCCCAGACATGATTGAGGAGTTGTTCACGACTGTATACGCGTTCGGGGTGAGTCATAAAGAAGTGCAACAGTTTGAATTCGGTCGGCCCCATATCCAGCGGTTCTTCGCCGGTCATCACGCGATGCGAAGTGGGATCAAGACTCAGCCCCTGCATCTCAATCACCTCTTCCACCGCCATGGGGGAAATTCGACGCAGCACAGCTTTAATACGCGCCACCAGCTCCTTGGGAGAAAACGGCTTGGTAATATAGTCATCCGCACCGGTTTCCAGACCCCGGACGCGATCTTCCTCTTCTCCCCTCGCCGTCAGCATCATCACGGGTATGTCCCGTGTCATGGCTTCGCGCTTGAGATGCTTAATAAACTGTAGACCCGAGCCGCCGGGAAGCATCCAGTCAAGCAGGACGAGATCCGGCCAGGGTTCATTGAGTTGGTTCACAGCACTGTCATAGTCTTCGGCTTCTACGGGTTGAAAACCGTTTTGCTCGAGCACGAAGCAGACCATTTCACGAATTGGAGCTTCATCTTCTACGACCAGAATACGTCTCGCCATGATTTGCCCTGTTTATAATTAAATCGTTTGCCATCAATACGGTGCCATTATGCGTCAGTTTTATGACAGATTTATGAAAAGATAGTCCAGGTTTAACGCAGCCAGACGAATTATGACAGCCCGGAGACAAGATATTACCGTCCTTGAAAGGTTATAATCCCCGCCACTGTTTTATCGTCATGGAACTCTTATGCGCATCCTTCACACGTCTGACTGGCATCTGGGCCAAAATTTCTACAGCAAGAGCCGCGCCGCTGAACATCAGGCCTTTCTCGACTGGCTGCTGGAGACGGCACAATCCCAGCAGGTGGATGCCATTATTGTGGCGGGTGATATTTTCGATACCGGCTCACCGCCAAGCTACGCCCGTGAGCTGTATAACCGTTTTGTCGTCAATCTGCAGCAAACTGGCTGTCATCTGGTGGTGCTGGCAGGCAACCACGATTCCGTCGCCACGCTCAATGAATCCCGCGATATTCTGGCGTTTCTCAACACCACGGTCGTTGCCAGCGCCGGCCATGCGCCGCAGGTACTGCCGCAACGTGATGGCACGCCGGGGGCGATCCTGTGTCCGGTTCCTTTCTTACGACCACGTGACATCATTACCAGCCAAGCCGGGCTAACCGGACAAGAAAAACAGCAGCATTTGCTGGGGGCGATCACCGACTATTACCAGCAGCAGTATCAGGACGCCTGCACGCTGCGTGGCGATCGAAACCTGCCCATCATTGCGACCGGGCATTTGACCACCGTTGGCGCCAGTAAAAGTGACGCCGTACGTGACATTTATATCGGTACGCTGGACGCCTTTCCGGCGCAAAACTTTCCACCCGCGGACTACATCGCACTGGGGCATATTCACCGGGCGCAGGTTATCGGCGGGACGGACCATATTCGCTACTGCGGTTCACCGATTGCCCTCAGTTTTGACGAGTGCGGCAAAAACAAATGTGTACATCTGGTGAGCTTTGAAGCGGGGAAACTCAGCGCCGTTGAAAATCTCACCGTACCGGTCACCCAGCCGCTTGCGGTACTGAAAGGCGATTTAGCTGCCATTACCACCCAGCTTGAACAGTGGCGTAACGTACCACAAGAGCCGCCGATATGGCTGGATATTGAAATCACCACCGGCGACTATCTGCATGACATGCAACGTAAGATCCAGGCCTTAACCGAAGATTTACCGGTCGAAGTGTTATTGGTGCGCCGCAGTCGGGAACAACGTGAACGTATTATGGCCAGTGAACGACGCGAAACGTTAAGCGAGCTAAGCGTAACGGAAGTTTTTGACCGCCGCCTGGCGCTGGAAGAGCTCGAAGAGCCTCAGCGCGAGCGGTTGAATCAGCTGTTTAGCGCAACCTTACACACGCTTGCAGGGGAGAGTGAAGCATGAAAATTCTCAGCCTGCGCCTGAAGAACCTCAACTCCCTGAAGGGAGAATGGAAAGTCGATTTCACGGCAGAACCTTTTGCCAGCAACGGGTTGTTCGCCATCACCGGGCCAACGGGCGCGGGGAAAACCACCCTGCTGGACGCGATATGCCTCGCCCTGTACCACGAAACGCCACGCCTGAATACCGTGTCACAGTCGCAAAATGACCTGATGACCCGCGACACCGCGGAGTGTCTGGCCGAGGTCGAGTTTGAGGTGCGCGGCGAAGCCTACCGCGCATTCTGGAGTCAGAACCGGGCACGCAACCAGCCTGAGGGCAACCTGCAGGTCCCGCGCGTAGAGCTGGCCCGCTGCGCTGACGGTAAAATCCTCGCCGATAAAGTCAAAGACAAGCTGGAGATGACCGCCGAGCTTACCGGGCTGGATTACGGGCGTTTTACCCGTTCGATGCTGCTGTCTCAGGGGCAGTTTGCCGCCTTTCTTAATGCCAAACCGAAAGAGCGCGCCGAGCTGCTGGAAGAGTTAACCGGTACTGAGATCTACGGCCAAATCTCCGCCATGGTGTTTGAAAAGCACAAGTCAGCGCGTACAGAACTGGAAAAACTGCAGGCCCAGGCCAGCGGCGTTGCGCTGTTAGCACCAGAGCAGGTGCAGTCCCTGACGGAAAGTTTGCAGGTACTTACTGACGAAGAAAAACAATACCTTACCAGCCAACAAACCCAGCAACAGCACCTCAACTGGCTTATTCGGCAAAATGAGCTTCAGACGGACATAAACCGCCACCAGCAGGCATTACAGGCAGCACTTCAGGCGCAAGAAGACGCGCAGCCGCAGCTGGCAGCGCTGAGCCTGGCGCAGCCAGCCAGAGCATTGCGCCCTCACTGGGAGCGAATCCAGGA
Organism: Citrobacter sp. Cpo221; assembly: GCF_030332345.1. Taxonomy (NCBI): domain Bacteria; kingdom Pseudomonadati; phylum Pseudomonadota; class Gammaproteobacteria; order Enterobacterales; family Enterobacteriaceae; genus Citrobacter; species Citrobacter sp. Cpo221. Next base: position 71,776 of record NZ_JAOWIA010000029.1, on the reverse strand, counting down.
ACAAACGGCTACTATCGAGCGTACGCGCCAGAAGATTCAGGAAGTGAATACTCGCTTACAAAGCAGCTTAGCGCTGTGCGGGCGCATCCGTCAGCAGGCGCACACGCAATCGACCGCGATACTCGCCGAACAACAGACGTTAACCGACTGGCTGAACGAACATGACCGCTTCCGCTTATGGAGTAGCGAACTGGCAGGATGGAAAGCGCTTCTGGCGCAACAGTCCGACGCCAGCACCCAGCTACGCCAGTGGCAGCAGTTGCGGGAGAACGACACCCGTAAGCTCAATGCACTAACGCTTCCCGCGCTGACCCTTTCGCCGCAGGAGGTAACGGATGCGTTGGCACAACATGTGCAGCTTCGTCCGCTACGCCAGCGGCTGAGCAATCTGCACGGGCAAATCGCCCCGAAGCAAAAGCAACTGGCACAGTTACGCGCCACGCTTGTACAGCGTCAGCAAGAGCTAACTCAGCGCAACGCGGTGCTTGCCGAAAAACGTCAGCGCTATAAAGATAAAAATCAGCAACTTACCGATGTAAAAGTCATTTGCGAGCAGGAAGCCCGCATCAAAGATCTGGAAAGCCAACGGGCATTATTGCAATCCGGCATGCCTTGCCCGCTATGCGGCTCCACCGCACATCCGGCGATTGAACGCTATCAAACGCTCGAACTGAGCGTGAATCAGACGCGGCGTGAAGCGCTGGAAAAAGAGGTCAAAACACTGGCCGATGAAGGTTCCACGTTACGCGGCCAGCTTGAGGCGATCACGCAGCAACTTCAGCGGGATGAACGCGAAGCACAGACGCTTTCTCAGGAGGAGCAAGCACTTACTCAAGAGTGGCTGACCGTCACCGCCAGCCTCAACGTCACGCTACAACCGCAGGATGACATCGCCCCGTGGCTGGCCGCTCAGGAAGAGCACGAACAACAGCTTCACCAGTTGAGCCTGCGTCATACCCTGCAGGCGCAAATCGCAGCCCATACCGAGCAGATTACCCAGCTCCAGCAGCATATTGACCTGCGCCAGGCGACGCTAACCGCCGAGCTTTCCCGTCATGGTCTGGCCCTTCCGCCCGAGGATGACGTCGCCTCATGGCTAAGCGAACGGGCGAACGAAGCGCAAATGTGGCAACAGCGCCAGAATGAACTGACCGAGTTACAGGCCCGGATTGCCCAGCTTGCGCCGCTGCTGGAAACGCTGCCAGAAACCGAGGCGCTTTCTGAAGACATTGAGGATTTGTCGCTGGAAAACTGGCGGCAGGTGCACGACGATTGCCTCTCCTTGCAGGGACAACGGCAAACCTTGCAGCAGCAGGAAGCACAGGACGTTCAGCACGCCGCAGACATTCAGGCGCAGTTTGATTCCGCATTGCAGGCCAGCATCTTTGACAATTGTGACGCCTTTATTGCCGCCCTGCTGGATGAAGAGACTTTCAACCGTCTTGAGCAGTTGAAGCAATCGCTGGAAAGCCAGCAACAACAGGCACAAACGCTGCTTAATCAGGCCCAGCAGGCGCTGGCGACTCATCAACAGCAGCAACCAATCGGGGTAGATCTCACGCTCACCGCACAACATCTGCACGACGCGCTGGCGCAGCTCACCCAGCTGCTGCGCGATAACACGACTCGTCAGGGCGAAATTCGCCAGCAGCTTAAGCAAGATGCTGAGAACCGCCAGCAGCAGCAGGCGCTGATGCAGGAGATTGAAAAAGTCACGCAGCAGGTCGAAGACTGGGGGTATCTGAATGCGCTGATCGGCTCGAAAGAGGGAGATAAGTTCCGCAAATTTGCCCAGGGGCTGACGCTGGATAACCTCGTCTGGCTTGCCAACAACCAGTTGACTCGTCTGCACGGTCGCTATTTGTTGCAGCGCAAGGCCAGCGAAGCGTTAGAGCTGGAAGTGGTTGATACCTGGCAGGCCGATGCGGTGCGTGACACGCGTACGCTTTCCGGCGGCGAGAGCTTCCTGGTGAGTCTGGCGCTGGCGCTGGCATTATCCGATCTGGTCAGCCACAAAACACGAATTGACTCCCTGTTCCTCGACGAAGGCTTCGGCACGCTGGACAGTGAAACGCTGGATACCGCTCTGGACGCGCTGGATGCGCTCAACGCTACCGGTAAAACCATTGGCGTCATCAGCCACGTCGAAGCAATGAAAGAACGCATTCCGGTGCAGATCAAGGTGAAAAAAATCAACGGTCTGGGCTACAGCAAACTCGACAAGATGTTTGCGGTGGAGTAATCGACCAGCGGATGTGGTGTCACAGGCCGGATAAGCGCTAGCGCCATCCGGCACTCTATGTAGCACAATATTGCATACTCAGGGACGGATATGAAATGGCATTCCACTTCGCTTATCCGCAAGCTATCGCTATTGGCAGCGAACGTTCGCCGCTATGACGCATATCCTGCGTCTTTCTTGTTGGCAGGTGGTATGAAAAAAGTCATTTTCTCTTTAGCGCTGGGAACATTTGGGCTGGGCATGGCCGAGTTTGGCATTATGGGCGTTCTCACCGAGCTGGCGCGGGACGTGGGAATTTCTATTCCTGCCGCTGGCCATATGATTTCGTTTTACGCCTTTGGCGTGGTGCTGGGCGCCCCCATTATTGCGCTCTTTTCTAATCGCTTTTCGCTCAAGCATATTCTGCTGTTTCTGATCACGCTGTGCGTGATTGGCAACGCCATCTTCACCCTCTCCTCCTCTTACTTCATGCTGGCGGTAGGCAGGCTGGTTTCCGGCTTCCCGCATGGCGCATTTTTCGGCGTGGGCGCGATTATCCTGTCGAAGCTGGCCCGTCCGGGAAAAGTCACCGCCGCCGTCGCGGGCATGATTTCGGGGATGACCGTTGCCAATCTGGTTGGCATTCCCGTCGGCACCTGGCTGAGCCAGGAATTTAGCTGGCGCTACACGTTTCTGCTGATAGCAGTCTTTAATATCGCCGTAATAGTCTCGGTCGCTTTTTGGGTCCCCGACATTAGCGATGAGGCAAAAGGGAACCTGCGCGAACAATTTCACTTTTTGAAAAGCCCCGCCCCGTGGCTCATTTTCTCCGCCACCATGTTCGGTAACGCCGGGGTTTTCGCCTGGTTCAGCTACGTCAAACCGTACATGATGTATATCTCCGGCTTCTCCGAATCGCTGATGACCTTCATCATGATGCTGGTAGGATTAGGAATGGTGTTGGGAAATCTGCTGAGCGGTCGGCTGTCTGGTCGCTATACGTCGCTGCGCATTGCGGTGATAACCGACTTCGTGATTGTGCTGGCTCTGCTGTTGCTCTTTGCCTTTGGCGGGATCAAAGTCGCGTCGCTGACCTTCGCCTTTATTTGCTGCGCGGGCCTGTTTGCCCTGTCGGCGCCGCTGCAAATTTTACTGCTGCAAAATGCTAAAGGAGGGGAGCTGCTGGGTGCGGCTGGCGGGCAAATTGCCTTTAACCTCGGCAGCGCGATTGGCGCTTATTGCGGTGGCATGATGCTGACGCTGGGCTTTGCCTACAACTACGTGACACTGCCGGCGGCACTGCTGTCGTTTTCTGCGATGTCGTCACTGTTGCTGTACGGTCGCTTGAAGCGCGCAGTCCCCCAGATGACACACGCTGCCGGATAGCATCTGCGCTACCCGGCTACGCGAACATTACTCCTGCGGCCACAGCCAGGCCGCACCGCGTACACCGCTGGAATCCCCGTGTAGCGCCTTGCGTAGAGGCGTTTCGCACTCGCCACCAAAGACAAACTGCTTAATCAACGTCGGAACGTTTTGATACAGTCGGTCGACATTGCTCATTCCGCCACCCAGCACAATGACGTCCGGATCGAGAATATTCACCACATGAGCCAGTGATTTCGCCAGACGACGCTCATAGCGGCTCAACGCTTGCTCCGCAAGAGCATCCTGCGCATTAACAAGGCTGATAATTTCATTACCTTTGAGCTTCTTACCGCTCAGACGCTGGTAGTCGGTGGCAAAACCGGTCCCGGAAATGAAGGTTTCAATGCAGCCTTGCTTGCCACAATAACAGGGGACTTCCTGTCGAAAACGCAGCTCATCTTCGTCCATCCACGGCAGCGGATTATGCCCCCACTCCCCTGCGGTACCGTTGCCGCCGGTGTGCGCCCGACCATTCAGTGCCACGCCTGCGCCACATCCAGTGCCGATAATCACCGCAAACACGGTTTGCGCCCCCGCCGCCGCACCATCCACCGCTTCTGAAACCGCCAGACAGTTGGCATCATTTGCCAACCGCACTTCGCGATTCAGACGCGAACTCAGGTCTTTGTCAAAAGGGTGTCCGTTAAGCCAGGTCGAGTTGGCATTCTTTACCACCCCGGTGTAGGGCGAGATTGAACCTGGAATGCCCATTCCCACGGTTCCCGTCTGCCCGGTGGCGTTTTCCGCCATCTCCACCAGCGTGGCGATGGTTTCTATCGTTTGCCGATAATCATCACGCGGCGTGGGCAGGCGATGGCGAAAAAGCTGCTCGCCCGCATCGCCAAGCGCAATAACTTCCGTTTTCGTACCGCCCAAATCGATACCTATACGCACTGTTTGCTCCTCTTCCCGATTAACAATGCAAGCATAGCGACAATTCGCTATCATGCCCGCTGGATTTAACGACAAGGCCGTGGAAATTATCATGCTGTGGTTCAAAAATTTAATGGTTTACCGTCTTAGCCGCGATGTTTCTTTGCGAGCCGAAGAGATGGAAAAACAGCTGGCATCAATGACGTTCACCCCTTGCGGTAGCCAGGATATGGCAAAAATGGGCTGGGTTCCGCCGATGGGATCGCACAGCGATGCATTAACGCATACCGCCAATGGCCAAATTATTATCTGCGCCCGCAAAGAAGAAAAAATTCTGCCGTCGCCGGTTATCAAACAGGCGCTGGAAGCCAAAATATTCAAACTGGAAGCTGAGCAAGGTCGCAAACTTAAGAAGACCGAAAAAGACTCGCTGAAAGATGAAGTTCTGCACTCATTGCTGCCGCGCGCCTTTAGCCGCTTCAGCCAGACAATGATGTGGATCGATACCGTCAACGATCTGATCATGGTTGATTGTGCGAGCGCGAAAAAAGCCGAAGATACGCTGGCGCTGCTGCGTAAGAGTCTCGGTTCGCTGCCGGTCGTTCCGTTGACGATGGAAAACCCTATTGAGCTGACGCTGACCGAATGGGTTCGCTCCGGCACCACGGCGCAGGGCTTCCAACTGCTGGATGAAGCTGAACTGAAAGCGATCCTTGAAGACGGCGGTGTGATCCGCGCGAAAAAGCAGGATCTGGTCTGCGACGAAATCGCCGTGCATATCGAAGCGGGCAAACTGGTCACCAAGCTGGCCCTCGACTGGCAGCAGCGCATTCAGTTCGTTATGTGTGACGACGGCTCCATTAAGCGCCTGAAGTTCAGCGACGAGCTGCGCGATCAGAATGAAGATATCGACCGCGAAGATTATGCTCAGCGTTTTGATGCCGATTTCATCCTGATGACAGGTGAACTGGCGGCGCTGATTAAAAGTCTGGTGGAAGGATTAGGCGGCGAAGCGCAACGTTAAGCCGTGTTTAGCGAATGGCGACTCAATATCGCCATTCATCATTTTTACGCTTACAGGTAACGGCAAAGATAGGATGTTGGCTCTGCTACCTGCAGATGAAACTCGCTGTTGCCCGGTACGTTAAACACGTCTCCTGCGGCATACACTTTCCACTCGGTTTCCCCTGGCAGCAGCACGTTCAGTGCGCCACTAACTACCGTCATCTCTTCAGGCGCCGCAGTACCAAAGGTATATTCACCTTCAGCCATCACACCTACACTGGCGCGGCCAGTACTGCTGCTGGTAAAACCGATCGATTTTACTTTGCCGGAAAAGTATTCATTACTTTGAAGCATACAACTGGCCCTATCTCGTGATTAAGTTAGGAACCAATATAGGGGGCTGACGTTCCACCTGTCACGCAAAATTACGCCAGCAATTCCGAAGCCAGTCGAGCAATCAACACATTGGACAACAGAACCGGGACATCCAGCGACTTTTGCAGTAAATCACGATGACGTTGATGAAACCCCAGGCAGTCCAGCATAAGAACATCAGCACCTTGCTCAAGGAGATATTTCCCGGCATCAATCAGCTGTTGTTCGGAACCTTCTACTGGATTCGCCACGGCGTACACTGGCGGAGTTTGTAACACCTGCCACTTTTGTGTCTGGGCTTTGAGCAATTCAGCAACAGGTACAATGACCCCAACCTGATGCCCTTCGACAATTGAAGCCACTAACGGGGGAATAATGCGTATGGGTTCCAACAAGATACTATTGCGGGCGGTCAGACGGGTGATTGAGGCGGTACTCATCAGCAGGATCACATCAAATCCCTGATTATCGAGAACCTCCACAATGCTTTGCAGCGAGCGTTCCACTTTCTGACGTGAGACATGAGCAAGTTGGTGGTCGCTAAGCAGTGTTAATAACAGCTCGTCACCGGGTGAAGCCCCGTACTCGGCCATCACATCTTCTCGCTGCATCTGCCCCAGCAGACTGTGGTGAGTAATGTGCTGTTCATCAATATATTCCGTCAGGAGCGGTAACATCTCACACATCGGCACAACGCCAATCGTGAGGATAGCCAACGACGTACTCATTTGTTGCTCCACCGTCTTCTTACTTTGCTGTGAAATCCCGGATAAGTGCCGGGCGCTGACCTGTGCTACAAATGCTCAAAAGCGTAGCAGTAGATCGGCGGTGTATTGTGTAAAGATTCCAGATCATTCCAGTACTGGATTGTTATTGTTTAATTTTCAATTTTTACTGTATACGGCGAAATTTAAAATAATGTGATGCACGCCCGGACTGGCACTTTTAAGACTCGTGCCAGAGCGGTCTTCATATCAGGTTTTATCGGGGTCTTCGTAGCGTTTTTTAGCATCCATCGCTTCCTGAGCTGAAGGATGCTCACTGATCAACGAATTCGGTTTAGGGTGATCGGCACGAAGTTGATACCAGGTTACCGTCTGGCCTGGCGTCCCTTTTTCAACCGTAACAATGGTCGCTTGACGTGGGTAAGGTGGTTGTGTCGGCATAGTTCTTCCTTTTCACTGGATGAACATTAAGTATAGACACCGCCCTGCAACCGTGGCGCTGCCTGCGCCAGTATTCCAAGAATGTCTTCCACTACCTGCGAAGGCGGATTGGTGGCATCAACGATATAGTGCGCAGCCTCGCGATACAAAACATCGCGCTGGGCGAGCACTTCCTGAACCTCTTCGGTCAACGGTTTGCCGGTTAGAGTCGGTCGTAATCCTTCTTCAGGCGTGGCCTCCAGACGATCAACCAGTACCGATACCGGTGCGCTTAGATAGATAACCACGCCGTGGCTGCGCATGTAGCGGCGATTAAATTCGGTAAGAATGATACCGCCGCCGGTCGCAACAACCGTGGCAGGAGCTGTGACAGCCTGCAGAGCGGTCGTTTCCTGGGCACGAAACCCTTCCCATCCTTCTCTTTCGACGATTTCCGCCACGGTCATTTGCACGTGCGATTGCAACCAGCGATCGGTATCAACGAACTGGAAATCAATAGCCTTTGCCAGCGCCATACCGGTTGTCGTCTTACCACACCCCCGGGGGCCAACAAGAAAAAGAGGTTGCGTCATCACAGAATTTCCCCAGAGAGCCGCCAACAAGCGGGATCTGATGCGGTTAAAAATATAATCATATCATCAAACTAGTACACCGCCAAAACTGTAAATAAAAAATTACAGAAGGAATGGCGAGGTGAGTCAACCCCTACTATAACAAGAATTCACAATGAATAAAGTGTAAATAATAAATTACACACTCTATTTTCTACGCTGAACTTCCAGCCACCACTTATCCAGTTCAGCCGCAAAATGCTGTCTGTCGCGGGGCGAAAGGCTATCCGGCCCCCCGGTCTGAATACCGCTGGCGCGTAGCGTATCCATAAAATCACGCATCATCAGACGCTCGCGGATTGTGGCTTCGGTATAACGTTCACCGCGCGGGTTAAGCGCCGCCGCGCCTTTTTCAATCACTTCAGCCGCCAGCGGAATATCTGCCGTTATCACTAAATCACCGGCGCTACACTGACGCACAATCTCGTTATCAGCCACATCAAAGCCTGCAGGCACACGTAATGTGCTGATGAAACGCGAAGGCGGGACGCGCAGGCTTTGATTGGCTACCAAAATAAGCGGCATTTGCATGCGCTCAGAAGCGCGGTACAAAATGTCTTTAATCACATTCGGACACGCATCGGCATCCACCCATATTGTCATAACTTCTCCCCACTGGTGTGCTGTCGCACATTGTCGCGTGCTTTTACTTTCAGGCAAAGTGCTGTTTCTCCTTCTGCACATATTCATTCCGCGCTAAGCTTACCTTTCCCAGATTTACCCTAAATACTTCAAGTAACTTGAAGTATTTAGGGTATAAAACAATGAATATCATCCATAGGGAGTGACAAGATGGACAAGAAAATTGGTTTTATCGGCTGCGGTAATATGGGCAAAGCCATTCTTGGCGGCATGATCGCCAGCGGTCAGGTTCTCCCCGGACAAATCTGGGTCTATACCCCTTCCCCGGATAAGGTCGCCGCACTACACGACCAGTACGGCATTAATGCGGCGCAGTCTGCACAAGAAGTCGCGCAGATCGCTGATATTGTTTTTGGGGCCGTAAAGCCAGGCATTATGATTAAGGTGCTGAGCGAAATTACCTCCAGCCTGAACAAAGACTCCCTTGTCGTCTCGATTGCCGCGGGCGTCACCCTCGATCAACTCGCTCGCGCGCTGGGTCATGACCGTAAAATCATTCGCGCGATGCCAAACACGCCATCGCTGGTGAACGCCGGAATGACCTCCGTCACGCCAAACGCCTTAGTCACGCCGGAAGATACGGCCGACGTGCTCAATATCTTCCGCTGCTTTGGCGAAGCTGAAGTCATTGCGGAGGCAATGATTCATCCGGTCGTTGGCGTCAGCGGTTCAGCACCGGCCTATGTATTTATGTTTATCGAAGCGATGGCAGATGCCGCCGTTCAGGGGGGGATGCCCCGCGCGCAGGCTTATAAATTTGCAGCACAAGCGGTAATGGGTTCGGCGAAGATGGTGCTGGAAACGGGTAAACATCCAGGCGAATTAAAGGATATGGTGTGCTCGCCGGGTGGAACCACCATTGAGGCGGTACGCGTCCTGGAAGAACGCGGTTTCCGTTCATCGGTGATTGAAGCGATGATTAAGTGCATGGAGCAGTCGGAAAAACTCAGCCGCTCCTGAGTTAACACCGCCGGACGTCAGGCCGCCGCTTCAGTGCGGTTACGTCCGGAATTCTTTGCTTTGTAGAGAGCCATATCTGCTGATTTTAACCATTCTCGATAGTGTTCAGTTTCAGATGTCAGCGGCGCAACGCCCACGCTAATGCGCAGGTCAACCTGCGGCGCGCAGGATAAACGCAGTTGGGTAAGCCGTTCGTGAACACGTGACATCGCTGCAATCGCGCTGCTCGCTGACGTGCCACACATGATTACCGCAAACTCGTCACCGCCAAAGCGACCAATCACATCGCTACCACGTAAGGTCATCTGTAACTGGCGGGTCAGTGCCACAATAGCCTGATCCCCGACGTCATGACCCCAGGTATCATTGATACTCTTAAAATGGTCAATATCGATGATAAGGAGCGTGGCGTCACGCTGATGGCGGCGGCAATTATCAAATTCATTTCGCAGCAACAGTTCCCAATGGCGTCGGTTATACACCCCGGTCATGCCATCTCGCGTACTCATCACCTGTAAGCGACGTTTATGTTCTGCCAGCCTGATAAGCGTCTTATAACTTACCCAGGCAAACAGCAACGGGTAAACCACTAACACCGGCAGCGACAGCAGCACGCCCAGTTGCGTACTGCTAAAAGCTACGGGGATATCCGTTAACTGTAACGTCACCAGGCAGGAAACCACCATCAACACGGCGCCCGCGATGAAGACACGCATCCCCCCTGCGCCCATCAGGTTGATACAGATAATCATCAACAGCGCCGTGGATGGCAGCAAGTTTATCCCCATAATCCCCATCCACATCCCGGCGAGGATGGCATCGGCTTTTAAGTTGGTATATTCGCTATGTAGTGGATCGATAGCTTTACTTGCCAATTGCCATGCCAGATGCGGCCAGACAAACGCCCATCCCACCAGCAAAAGCCACCAGCCTCCGGTTATTGGCTGAGAAACTAATACCGACGCGATAGGGAAAAACATTCCCCCCAGTCCCACCGCTCGCGGCAGCCTGATTCGTCGGGCAAATCGCAGACCGGAACGTTGGTGGTCATTTTGATGAAGCAATATAAATGCTTCATTCGGGACGACCTTCTTTTGATAAAAGTTTTCATCATTCATCGTATTTGGGAATATTCTGAAACAAATTTCCCAAATTATAGGAAGGGGTCTGGTGGCGGAAGTATGATATTTCGGGTGAGCGATTTTACCTGCTCACCCGGAAGTGCTAAGCAGATTTTTTCAGGCAAGCGCTCATAAACTTATTACGATCATCGCCTTTCAGCGACTGTTCCGTCGCCTTGACGTTGCATTCACGCATTTTCTGCTGCTGCGGCGTCAGGCTCTTTTCCTCAGGCGCAGATTTACTGTTTTTCAGGCAATCACTCATGTAGGTCTTACGCGCATCCCCTTTTAAGGTCTGCGCCGTTGCCTGCTGATTGCAGGTGGTCATACGCTGTTGTTGCGGGGTTAACGTCTTCTCGGCAGCACCGACTGTAGTTAAAAAAATAAGGCCAAAGAGTAACGTCATTAATAATGTAATTTTCATAGCACCATCCTTTTCTGAACGACGACACACAGGTAAGTTTGGCTGCTAACGATAAAAATACCACCCAACGGCAAAAGTATTGCCGTCGAGTGTCAGCTTATTTCAGTCCTAACGCCGCTTTCATGGTGTAAAACAGATCGGTTTGATCGGTCAGGCCAACCACATTCGCCGCATGAGGGCCATAGGCTGCAATACGCAGTTGGCTGCCGGTGTGCTCCTGGGACTCTTCTTCAGAGTTGCCATAGCTAATGACCATCACCGCGCCATCTTTGGTGTTCAGCGCTTGCGTTAAACCGGGTGCTTTGGTATCCGGTGCGACGATCTGGCTGGCATGCGCGTGGTCAGCGGTTACCACAACCAGGGTGTTGCCATCTTTCTTCGCAAAAGCAAGAGCACGCTGCACCGCTTCATCCAGATCGACCGTTTCACCAATTTGACCACACGGGTTAGCGGCATGATCTTGTTTGTCGATTGACGCGCCTTCTACTTGCAGGAAGAAACCTTTCTCATTCTTGCTTAACAGCTCAATCGCTTTATCCGTCATCTGCGCCAGCGTTGGCACGCTGTCGTTACGTTTTGGATTTGGCGTACAGGTCACTACCGGCTTATCCAGATTCCCGTGATAAGACGCTTTCGGCCCTTCCCAACGCACTGGCATATTACCGTCTGAGAACAGACCCAACAGCGGTTTATCCTGATTCGCTTCGGTAATCGCCGCCAGCGTCGCGGCATCACTGACCATCTGGTAACCACGGGCCTGTGCTTGTTCTCGCAGCGTTTTACCCTGCCACTCACCTGCCGTAGCGGTTTCAGTAAATGTTTTTGCTCCGCCGCCTAACGTAACATCCGCACGGGCATTCAATAATTGTTCGGTAATCGACCCTTTACCGCCTTTTTCCAGCGCGTTCGTCGGGCATTTTTCAGCCGTCACGCTCGGGCCATAGCATTTACGCGAAGTGACATGGGCAACCAGTGCGGCCGGGGTGGCATCCTGCAATTCAGCCGTGGAAACGTTGCCTGTCGCCAGACCTGCCGCTTTGGCCATTTCCAGAATAGTGGCGTGATCTTTTTCACGAATATCAACGCCCAGAGCACCATTGTAAGTTTTAACGCCGGTCGTCCACGCCGTCGCGGATGCTGCTGAATCTGTCACATAATCAGGTTTCCCTGTTTTCTTATCCAACGCATAATGCGTGTATTGCCCGGTCAGCGGTAAAGCATCAATACCTTTAAAAAAGCCGCCCGCGCCTTCAGCATAATTTCGCGCTGCCGTTATTTCGGAATCGCCCATCCCATCGCCAATCAGCAAAATAATATTTTTGGCTGGTTTATCGTTCAGGGATTCGCGCAGAGCCGCCGTTTGATCGGCAGACAATCGGCGAGCGCCACCCGGCGTGGTGATATCACCTTGAGCGGCACGATTATCCATAACCGCTACAGTAGATGTTTCTGCATTAATAACCGGGGTAAACAGCAAAGGTAACAGGGCAATAGCGAGTGCGCTTTGTTTCACTTTATATTCTCCATGTATAAATACGGTAAAATTAAAACAAAGCGACTATAAGTATTTGATGTGACACTTTTATGATAATTTGTGGGTGTCCCGCCACAGAGGGTTCAAAACGCTTTTTGTACGCCCTCGCAAGCGCTATGTATGTTCGTCAGAAACGCGGGCATGTGGTTTACATCAGCCAGCGCCCCCTCAATTTGACGAATAAATATTTGCCGATCGTTCCACGCCATATTGCGCAGCATTTCGATGATTACCCGTTCCAACGTTTCGACCTGTGCTGCCAGATCTTGCGACTCTTCTTCTTTTTGCGCGAGCTTAAGTAACAACTCAGTGACGAGGTTTTTCATTTGCCTATTCCCTTAACAAAATATGGGCCACGTTATCATTAAGGCTCACAACTGCCTAGAGGATGAAAGTTGTATTTTTATAAGGAATAAAAAGATTTGCGAAAACAATCACAACACAAAATAAGGGTAAATGCGTCTGGATGCAGAATGATTCAATATAAAAAGGTAAGAAAATTAATAATCACACAAATATATAATACGCAATTATGGATTAACAACGCTGACAGGCAGCGTTGTTAATCAGGAACTCAACGAACCCCGCGCCGACGTCGTAACGCGATAGCTAGTTGCCAGATATTGATAAGCACAATGCTTGCTGTAGCAATGAACACCCAACGGAATCCCGCCATTGCCGAAACCGTCGCCCCCATTAATGGCCCGGCGACATTGCCGAGATACATAAATGACTGGTTATAGCCAAAGATGCGCCCGGTTATCTGGTCGCTGGAGTATTTCACCAGCAGCGTCTGCACCGCCGGCAACATCGCGCCGTCGGCAAATCCAAGCAGAAAACGTAGTACTCCCAACTGCAACGGCGTGGTGACCCACGACATGGCGAAAAACAGCACCACCGCAAAGATTAACGTCGCCATTAAAATCCGCTCAGTACCAATACGGTCGCCTAATTTACCCAGTCGAGGCGCGGAAATCAGAGCAGAAATGCCCGGTACTGAGGCTATCAGCCCGCTGAGAAAGGCAATATTCGAACTATCTGGGACCATCGATTTGATAAACAGCGCCAGAATAGGCCCAATTGAGCCGTTACACAGTTGAATCACCATGGTGGTAAAAAACAGACTGATCACCAGCGCCGGATGTGAAAGCGAGGCAAACACGGCCTTCCCACTCAGACGTTCGCTTTTTTTAATCGTCGGACGAACGCCCTCTTTGATCAAGAACAGTGTGACCATAAAACTCACCACCAGCAAGGCAGCGGTAATACAGAATACCGCCCGTAAGCCAACATGATCGGCGATAAAGCCCCCCATTAACGGTCCACCAATGACACCGCCGTCGACAGCGTACTCAGCGCCCAGCCGCTGCGCTCGCGTGGAACCTGTGACGCAACCAGCGCCATCGCATTAGGAATATAGCCGGAGGTTAACCCCATCACCCCGCGCAGCAGAAAAAGCTGCCAGACGTTAGTGGCAAATGCCTGTAGCAAAATCGCAATGGCCATCCCCAGTGAGGCCCGCAGCAGCATCAGCTTGCGTCCTTTGCGGTCGGCTAGACTGCCCCACATCGGAGAAACAATGGCTGAAATCAGGAAGGTGACGCTGAACGTTAATCCGGACCACATTGATAGCGCTTCATGCGAGGTCACGCCCAGTTGGGAGATATAGAGTGGTAAAAAAGGCAAGATTTGGCTAATCGCCAGTCCGGTAAAAAAGCACCCGAACCAAACGGAAATAAGGTTAACTCTCCAGGATTCCATAAGGACTCATAACGATAAGTAGCTGAAAACTGCGAGCAGCTTAACAAATTACTGAGCCGAATAAGGGTCTACAGGTGCGATAAATCACAGTTTAGGATTTTATCTTCCCGCTCATCATATTTGTGATATAGCTCACATCAAACCCATAATACAAACAGGGGATTGTGCTTCCCGCGCGATCTGCGTGTATGTCCCCTTCTAATCCCCTGTCATTCGCCAAAACAATCTGCCAGAAGCCGAGGAAACCTGCGTTTTGTCGTGGTAATGTATGTGCTTTGCATTCATGGAATGGGTTTTTAAGATGGCAAAGTTGCGGGTAGGAATCGTATTTGGTGGTAAATCAGCGGAACATGAAGTGTCATTGCAATCGGCAAAAAATATTGTCGATGCCATCGACAAGACTCGCTTTGACGTTGTGCTGTTAGGTATTGATAAACAAGGGCAATGGCACGTCAGCGATGCCAGTAACTATCTGCTCAATTCAGACGATCCGGCGCATATTGCGTTGCGACCTTCTGAGACCAGCCTGGCGCAGGTACCCGGCAAACAAGCGCACCAGTTGATCGATGCACAAAACGGTCAACCACTGCCGACGGTCGATGTTATTTTCCCAATCGTACACGGTACTTTGGGTGAAGATGGCTCTCTGCAGGGCATGCTGCGCGTGGCGAACCTGCCGTTTGTCGGTTCTGATGTGCTGGGTTCTGCTGCCTGTATGGATAAAGACGTGACCAAACGTCTGCTGCGTGATGCCGGGTTAAACATCGCGCCATTTATTACGCTCACTCGCGCGAATCGCAACAGCATCAGCTTTGCCGAAGTTGAATCCCGCATGGGTCTGCCGCTGTTTGTAAAACCGGCCAACCAGGGATCGTCCGTTGGCGTCAGTAAAGTAACCAGCGAAGCCCAATACGATCAGGCCGTCGCGCTGGCATTTGAATTCGATCATAAAGTCGTTGTGGAGCAAGGGATCAAAGGCCGCGAGATCGAATGTGCGGTACTGGGCAACGATCATCCGCAGGCCAGTACCTGTGGTGAGATCGTGCTGAACAGCGATTTTTACGCTTACGACACTAAATACATTGACGATAACGGTGCCAAAGTTGTCGTTCCGGCAGCAATTGCGCCAGAGATTAACGATAAGATCCGCGAAATCGCCATTCAGGCATACCAGACTCTGGGCTGTGCCGGCATGGCGCGCGTGGACGTCTTCTTAACTGCTGAAAACGACGTTGTGATCAATGAGATCAACACGCTGCCTGGCTTTACCAACATCAGTATGTATCCGAAACTGTGGCAGGCGAGCGGTTTAGGCTATACCGATTTGATCACTCGCCTGATCGAACTGGCACTGGAACGCCATGCTGCAGATAGCGCGCTGAAAACCAGTATGTAAACCCGTCAGGATGCCTGATAGAGCTATTGGGCATCCTTTGCTTCATCATCTTCAACGCGGCGACGGATGATTAATCCGGCCAGCCAAAAGCTAATCACCCAGGTCACCAGCCCCACCGCATAGGTTTGCCATCCCTGCGCTTCAAAACCTAATAACCCCACCACGCCATTCAGAATAAAGATAAGCCCAATAGCGAAAGCATAGTAGTGCCAGTCTCGGCGGATTTTTACAGGCAGGTTCATAACAGCTCCGGTGAAAATACAACACAGGGAGGCATCCTCGCACATTTCCCCGAGGGCGTCTGTGGTCTGTGCGGAATTTCTTAAATGTAACTCAGTTTTACTTAAGGTTACATAATTGTGACCATCAACAAAAAACCGAAATCCAGGAATAATCTCTACCTGAAATTACCATCATTCTGATATTGACATTGCCGATCACCTGTCAGACTCACTCTCAGTTCCAGGCATTACGTCAAAAAAAGCAGGTTATTTCCGGAGGTCTTTATGGCTGATTTTACGCTCTCAAAATCCCTGTTTAAGGGCAAGCATCGGGATCCCTCCTCCCTGCCCGGCAACATTGCGTATGCCGTATTTGTGCTGTTTTGCTTCTGGGCGGGTGCACAGATTTTAAATCTGTTGGCCCACGCGCCCGGCATCTATGAAGAACTGATGCAGCTGCAAATGCAAGAGACAGGACGCCCGCGGGTCGAAATCGGTGTAGGCGTCGGTACTCTCTTTGGACTGATCCCCTTCCTGGTAGGAAGCCTGATTCTTGGTGCCATCGCGGCGATCATGCACTGGCGTCACCGTCATCATAAAGATGACTGACTCATACACTTCGCCCGACGATCGTCCACGCGTTTAGCAAACCATGCGGTAGTCAGATTACGCGTGATCTTCGGGCTTTCCAGTTGAATGCCCGGCAGCATTTCTCGAGGAAGCGCTTTCCCGGTCTTCGCTTCCGCCAGCTTGTAGACCTTCTCGTACAGTGCGGTCTCTTCAAAGGCCTGGCTGTCACCTTTTTGCAGTTGACGGCGGATCTCACTCTCGCTCATCCCTAGCTTCCCGGCCAGTTTACGTACCGCCAGCTCCGTTTTGCCCGGCTCACTGCTGCCATAGAGAATCAGATCCCCATCCATCGCCAGCTTCACTCCGCTGGCTTTACTGACCGCATTCTGGAAAGCTGCATTGCGGCTCGCATACCATCCGGCATTAAAATCGGCGAAGCGGAAGATTGGCGCACTGTAATTCGCTGGGTAATTGAGCAGATGATATGTACCAAACCACAGCCCACCACGGCGGCTAAACACTTCCTGACGTACCGTCCCCGCCATTTTCCACGGATACCCGCTGGTGTGCTGCTCAGCAAACGCGATACTGACCTGCATTGGACCACCGGTATGTACCGGATTAAGCGCTCCAAACAATGTCTGCCCCATCGGCACCATGTTGATGAAATCATCAAAGATGGCGCTAAGCTGTTTTTCCGTCTTCACCGTATCCAGACGCTCGCTGTAGCTTTTCCCCGTTGGCGAGTTAATCTTTAGCGCGGTATGCACGACAAACAGCGGGATATGCATGCGTTCTGCGCGACGATCAATCTCTTTCCAGGCTATTTTGCTTAAACCAGGAACAGCCGGATCGGCCTGGAAGTTTGACTCCTGCTGCGCTACCGCCAGCACCGAACAGATGTTTTCAACCGTCGGTGCCAGCTTCTGGCTTTCAAAGGTCTTTGCCAAATCCTGCGCCCACGCGTCCCGGTCTTTCACGCTGGCGGGCATTTTCTGGCGCACCACGCTCGCCACATCGACGGCTTTCTCCCCCTTTTTTAGCGGCTGCGCGGGTTGGCTACTACATCCCACCAGCACCAGTGCTGCCAGACCAGACAAGGGGTAAAGACGGGAAACCGTCGACATAACATCTCCTTATTATTAACTCAGCGTATGGGTAACTTCCTGAATATCCTGACCATCAAGCTCTCGTTCAAAGCTGCGCAGACGCTTATAAATAGACATCAGTTCCACTAACGTTGTCCAGGAGTTAATCAGATACTGGAACGAGCCGCGTACCTGGCCAAACACGTTAGTGATTTGCGTCATCAGGCCGAGCGTAATCGTACCGGCAACAATCGACGGAAACAGCAGGAACAAGCCGAAAACGTTATCAACCTGCAGGTAAAGAATACGGGCGATATTGAAGTACATATAGTGAAAATAGAGACGGAAGTAGTTTTGCCGTACCGCGTGGAACAGCTCACGCACCGTCGGTGGCGTCGCACGATTGCCATCATCTTCGCCATAGACCAGTTCTTTACGATAGGCCGCTTCCACGCGCTGGTTTTTAAACTCCAGCCCAGGAAGTTTAATCCCAACGACCGCCAGTAAGCCGGTTCCCATCAGCGACCAGACTATCGCGGCAATCACCAGGCCATAAGGCACATGTCCAACAATCGGCAGGTCAGGAACATGGGCAGAGAGCGTAACCAGTACAGGCAGGAAGGCAATCAGCGTCATAATCGCGTTGATAAAGCTGACGCCCATATCTTCCAGCGTAGAAGCAAAACGCATGGTGTCTTCCTGCACACGCTGCGCTGCGCCTTCGATGTGACGCAAATGCTGCCAGTGCGCCATATAGTGTTCGTTCATCGCGGTACGCCAGCGGAACACATAGTGGCTGACGAAGAAGTTGTTCATCACGCCAATGACTACGGCTATCAGCGCAATACCGAGAAAAATGCCCACTTCATGATAGAACTGCTCAATCTTCACCTTGTGTGGTGCGCTGAGCGCAGTTTGAATCAGGTCATAAAATGGCGCATACCAGGCGTTGACGGCGACGCCAACTTCAACCAGAAACCAGGTCACAAAAATAATCAGCGATGTGCCCAGAATAGACCAGTACTGCCAGCGGTGTGGGCTGTAGAGAAACCAGAACAGCGCGAACACCCCGACACAAAGAATGTAGTACGCATAAAAAATCAGGTAATCCAACGACCAGAAACGCGCTGCGCTAATAGGTACGTCTCCCGACGCGCCGGTAATATGTGCAACCCAGGCTCCCCCACCTGCTTGCCAGAATACAACGGCGACGAGTGCCCAAATAAATGCCGAAATAAAGAACGGCCCCGGCTTTGGGAAAAAAGACTTAAACATAGTGCTCTCCTGCTAACTTCTTATCGTTATGACGACTGCTGTGCATTTGCCACCGTAGAGTGCGGAGGCCAGACGGCTTACGCCCAAAAACACAAGCTGAAACCGACAATTGTGACCAAAACCGAGGCACTTAGTTCGCACCTCGGTTATGAAGAATTGTTTCTGTGGTTTTCACACTCGACAACGTTCCAGTATGTGCAGATTATCACAGCGTGAGATCACAAAAGCGAACATCCGCAATCCAGGAAACTCCTGTGTTTACTCATCGTTACGTTTTTCCCACTATCATTGGTTGATAAGCGCTTTGCAATACGCCGATGAGTAGTATAAATACGCATACGCACGACATCCTTTTTCACTTTCTCTAACTCATGGACACCACCGTTGAAACGTAGTCTGCTTTTTTCTGCCGCGCTGTGTGCGGCGTCATTGACATCTGTCCAGGCGGCACAGCCTATAACCGATCCGGTCTTCGCCTCTGATATCGTTGATCGTTATGCCGACCATATATTTTACGGCAGTGGTGCTACGGGGATGGCGCTCGTGGTGATTGATGGTAATCAGCGTGTATTTCGCAGTTTTGGTGAAACACGCCCCGGCAATAATGTTCACCCGCAACTGGATTCCGTAATCCGCATTGCCTCAATTACCAAATTAATGACCAGCGAAATGCTGGTGAAATTACTCGATCAAGGCACGGTCAAACTCAACGATCCATTGAGTAAATATGCACCACCTGGTGCACGCGTACCCACTTATCAAGGAACACCAATTACGCTGGTGAATCTGGCGACACATACCAGCGCACTACCGCGCGAACAGCCAGGCGGGGCAGCCAAACGGCCGGTGTTTGTCTGGCCAACCCGCGAGCAGCGCTGGAGCTATCTCTCAACGGCTACGCTTAAAGCCGCGCCAGGATCGCAGGCTTCTTATTCCAACCTGGCGTTTGATCTGCTGGCCGATGCGCTGGGTACCGCGTCAGGTAAGCCTTATCCGCAGCTGTTTGAAGAAAAAATCACCCGTCCGTTGGGGATGAAAGACACCACCTTTACGCCATCCCCCGATCAGTGCCGACGCCTGATGGTCGCGGAAAAAGGTGCCAGCCCTTGTAACAATACTCTGGCAGCGATGGGTAGCGGCGGCGTTTATTCAACGCCTGGCGATATGATGCGCTGGATGCAGCAGTATCTCTCTTCTGACTTTTATCATCGTAGCCAGCAGGCCGACCGGATGCAGACGCTGATTTACCAGCGTACGCAGTTAACTAAAGTGGTGGGAATGGACGTTCCAGGCAGAGCCGATGCGCTTGGTTTGGGCTGGGTCTACATGGCGCCGAAGAATGGCAGACCGGGAATTATTCAAAAAACCGGTGGCGGCGGTGGCTTCATTACCTATATGGCGATGATCCCACAGCAAAACGTTGGGGCATTTGTCGTAGTGACGCGCTCTCCGCTGACCCGTTTTACCAATATGAGCGACGGTATCAACGAACTGGTTGCAGAATTGAGCGGGTACAAGCCACAGGTCATTCCTGCATCCTGATTCAATACTCAAAAGGCAAACGGTTAATGCACACCAGTTTGCCTTTATTCATTTCAATGTAACCGCCTTTGCGCAATGCCGCGAGAACCTCAGCGACAACCGAGCGTGAAATTCGTGTGCGTTGGTGAATATAGTTCATAACGCCAATGCGTGAACGAAGGGCTTCATCCCATTTCGTCATAGAGATCAATGTCGCGCGGATCTGATCGTAGGAGTTGTTGCCGATCAACTGCAGATCGCGTAATTCAAGCATGGAGTTTTGCCATGCCAACCAACAAAAAGCTTCACGCCAAAGCTGGCACTCTTCAATTATATTAATTGTTTGCGAGGCAGGTAGATGGTATCCCGTACAATCGCTTTCTGTGATTAATCTGTATTGTATATCTGTTTTTATCACACCATCTGAAAGCCCCATAATAAACGGTGCCTGCGCAATACCGACCAGCACATTCTCCCCTCGCCTCAGGGAAATTACACCATTTAAAATGATAAAGGTATCGTCACTGTTTATATCACTGGAATAAATTATTTCTTTATCGTTATCACACTCAAAGTGTTTGCCATATTTTGACAAACATTTATCAAGCTTACCAAATTCCACAAGCGGTTTATTTGCAGACAACATTTGGGCATTCCTTGCAATAAATGCCCGTCAAATCCGTGACGGGCATTTTTCTGAGTTAGATTATCTTTTCTTTAACAACAAGAGATGTCTTACCAGGTATATTTAACACCAACATTTGCAGACCAGTCTTGATCAACATCGCCACCACCGAGGTAGTTAGCATCGGTGTATGCGCTGAAGTTTTTGGTAAAGCTGAACTGAGTACCCAGTCCAACACGTACCGCAGAACCTTCTACACCGTTGTCGATAGAGTCGCCGTTTACGTCAGAATCGTTGTTAGAGTCATCGTAAACGTAGGCCAGTTTGAAGTACGGGGTCAGCGCCTGGTCGTCGCTGTAGGCGAAGGTATAACCTGCATCTACACCGAGTTCATAGCGCATGCTGTCATAAGACTGACCGTCAACTTTCATGTCGTTGCTCAGCTTATAATCATCACCAGACTGGAACAGACCGGATACGCTGCCGTATGGCGTTACGTAACCTGCATCACCCAGCTTCAGGTCATAACCCAGTTTCAGGCCAAAGCCCCAGGCGTCAGATGAGGTGCTACCATCAACATACTGACCGTTGCTCATGTTAGCAGTCAAATCGTTGTTGAAGTGAGAGTAGCTTAAGTTACCGTCAACAAAGATGTTGTTGGCAAAGTGAGCAGAAGAGTAGATGTAGGCAGTCTGGCTATCCTGATCCACCTGACCGGTACGGTCGCTCATATCACCTTTCGCGAAGCCTGCTGCAGCACCGACAATCCACTTAGCGTTGTTACCATCAATTTTGGAATCAACACCGACCATGATGCCGTTAACATCCTGATCGTAGTTAATGGTGCCATTATCTGCATCGAAGCTACCACCGAAGTAGCTAACCCATGCACCACCGTTATCAACCAGACCATGACGCGCGTTAGTCAGACGAGTACCAACGGTATCTTGTTCCAGGTTCCAGATATTGGTGTTAGCAGACGGAATGCTCAGCGCCATGTTCGCGTAGTCTGTCAGTTCCATCTGCTGCAGAACAACGGTGTTACCCTGCTGCTGTGCCTGATAGGTGTAAGCACCCAGGTCAGCTTTGTTGGCTGCAGAGAAGGTCGCGGTGGTATTCGCGTCATTAACGTAGATCAGCTCTTTGCCTTTGTAATCAGCAACAGAACCAGCACCAGTCGCGTTATCAACACGAACCTTGTAGTTACCGGTTGCTGCAACAACGTTGTCAACAGAGCTGTTATCCAGTTCGTCGCCGTTGTTGATATCGCCGTTACCATTGATAGTCAGGTGACCATCGGAGTTCATTGCGATAGTACCGTAACCGTAGTTAGCCTGAGTGGTATCCCAGGTACGGTCGTTCACAAGATCGGCATTCAGAACATAATCGCTGCTGTGAATGTTGAATACACCGGAAACCACGTGGTTGCTATTATCAGCATAATTGCCGCTGGTCAGTTCCAGTTTATCAGTGTTGAAAACTTCAGTATCAAACTGATCAACATTTACATCCAACACACCGCCGTTAGTGACAGTGATGGTGTTAGCATACAGAGACGAATCATAATTGCGAGTTACATCATCAGTCAGTGCTACAGTACTGTAACTGTCAATGGTCAGATGATCAGTTGCAACAGTCCCATCTTCACCGATATTCATTGAAGAACCATTGGTCAAACCAATTGTATCGGATACTAAAGAGGAATCAGTTACATTAACCTGAGAACCATTGTTAACGGTCAGGGTATCAATCAGAGAATCCCCTGTCGTATTCCATTCTGAACCGTTGTTTAACACTACATTAAACACACCACTCTGGAATACTTTATTGTCAACGACACGTCCCCAACCATTGGCTTCTATTACACCACCAGGAGTCAGGCTGTTGGTAGCAACATCAAACATGTTTGCTGGAGCGATGGCTTGAGCATCGATAGTAGCCTGGCCAACCCACTTACTACCATTATCCAGAGTCAGATTCAGTTCATCGACGTTCAGGCTGTCATCAGCCCAACCAAGGTTGGTATCCGGCACACCATCACCATTGGAATCATGGCCAATGGTATCAAAATTAGCATTCCAGGTGCTGGTAAATGCGACATCACCCATCAGGGTTGAATTACTGAAATACACATTGTTCTTCATTGCATAGTCGGAAGAACCGTCAGTGAAAGACAATGCTACATCACCTGGACCAGTATAGTCACTTGGCTCACCAGAATTACCAAAGAACGCGGAGTTCGATTCCAGAATGTAATTTGAACCAGAAGTTACAGTAGAATCATAAACATTGATGTTGTTATCCCAGGTATGGGATTCTGTCGTGTAGGTGTTGTTGTAAGTGTTCCCTTGAGACAGGGCGATACCGGCAACACGAGAGTTGTTGGAAATGTTGATATTGCTTTCTACATCAAGATTAACCGCAACACCTTCACTGACATCGAATGTTTCATTGGTGTATTTAGTAACATCACCAGATAAATAGGAGTCTGTGAAATACAGAGCCTCATAGTCATCATCAATGGTGGAGTTAGCAATGTTCAGGGTAAAAACATCACCATCATACCAGTTACCGTCTACAACGGTATCATTATAGAAACTGTATCCCCCCAAGCCATTACCATCTGTATCAAAACGATCATAATAACCGCCTGGCAGCATGGAAGTGATTGAGCCATGAATGATGGAATTACTGATATTCAGCTGATTAGCAGCACCGTCAGCATAATCATGATTCAGATAGTAAGTAGAAATCGTACCGTTAACAGTGTCACCGTTAAAAGATTGATCGAAATCGCCATCGGTGTTGTTGTAATAGACAAAGCCACTATAATTTACATAGTTACCATCTACAGTACCAGCTGCATCCATACTATCCCAGTTAAGAGCAGTAGTCGGATTATCAATATAGGTCCAGGTATCGTAAGTTGAAGCATTCGCCTGAGAAGTGATTGCCAAAGTGCAGGCTAATGCTAATTGTGATACTACAAGCTTCTTTTTCCAAGTGTGCATTTGTCATCCCTCCTCAGGGACGTAATATAGTTGATCCATCAATTATCAATGCAAAGAAAACATTTTATGTTTCGCGGGAAGGATTATGCGGTTTCACAAAGGAAAGGTTCAATTATTCTTTGGCTTAAGTCCGATTACGGACAATAGATATGCAAATTATTCGAAACAGCAAACAAACGTAAAAATCATTTCTATTTTAGACAGTTACATGCAAAGACACTGGCAAAACAATATATTAAATTTATGATTAACTTAAAAATCAAACGTCAGCAAATAAATACCGTTAAATCCCGCTACTTAATTAAAAATTAAATTAAACTAAATTCACCATAAAACTAATCACTATTTAAAATAGTCATAATTGCAAAAATAGAGATAATACATAATACCAAGCATTGGTAACATCACCATAACCTCGGCATAACGCCAACTTTCGTAAACCCCTCGCCCTCAGGTTCGGGTATACTACGGCCTTCGATTCCACAAACATCAGGCATACCATGACAGACCTAATCCAACGCCCTCGCCGCCTGCGCAAATCACCTGCGCTGCGCGCTATGTTTGAAGAGACAACACTCAGCTTAAATGACCTGGTGTTGCCGATCTTTGTTGAAGAAGAACTCGACGATTACAAAGCTATTGACGCCATGCCCGGCGTGATGCGCATTCCGGAGAAGCACCTGGCGCGCGAAATTGAACGCATTGCTAATGCAGGCATCCGCTCGGTCATGACCTTCGGCATTTCTCATCACACCGATGAGACCGGCAGCGATGCCTGGAAAGAAGACGGTCTGGTGGCGCGCATGTCGCGTATCTGTAAGCAGACCGTACCGGAAATGATAGTCATGTCCGACACCTGCTTCTGTGAATACACCTCGCACGGTCACTGCGGCGTGTTATGCGAGCACGGCGTTGATAACGATTTAACCCTGGCTAACCTCGGCAAACAGGCAGTCGTTGCCGCCGCAGCGGGCGCAGATTTCATCGCCCCTTCCGCCGCAATGGACGGCCAGGTACAGGCTATTCGCCAGGCGCTGGACGCCGCGGGCTTCACCGATACCGCGATCATGTCCTACTCCACCAAATTTGCCTCTTCTTTCTACGGCCCGTTCCGTGAAGCCGCAGGCACCGCGCTGAAAGGCGATCGTAAAACCTATCAAATGAACCCGATGAACCGTCGGGAAGCGATCCGTGAATCGCTGCTGGATGAAGCCCAGGGAGCAGACTGCCTGATGGTGAAACCGGCAGGCGCGTATCTCGATATTCTACGTGATATCCGCGAGCGCACCGAACTGCCGATTGGCGCTTATCAGGTCAGCGGTGAATACGCGATGATCAAATTTGCGGCGATGGCAGGTGCAATAGATGAAGATAAAGTGGTTCTGGAAAGCTTAGGCTCGATCAAACGCGCTGGCGCGGATCTGATCTTCAGCTACTTCGCACTGGATCTGGCTGAGAAAAAAATCCTGCGCTAACCACTTTGTTGCCGAATGGTGACTTCGCCTTATCGGGCCAACAGATTCCGGCCCGATAAGTCAATCGCCGCCGGCAATCATCCCGCCCGATAAAACGGCTTGTCTCCCAAAATTGTCGCCCGGTGCATAATACGACGCTGCGGCAGATAATCCGCATTCGCATAATGCTGTGTCACGCGATTATCCCAAATCGCCACATCATTGGGCTGCCAATGCCAGCGCACCTGAAACTCCGGTTTGGTGATATGCGCGAATAAAAAGCTCAGTAACGCCTCGCTCTCTTTTTCCGTGACATCAACAATTCGCGTGGTAAATCCTTCATTCACGAACAGCGCCTGTTTACCGCTTACCGGGTGCGTGCGCACCACCGGATGCAACAACGGTGGATGTTTAGCGACGGCATCCAGCCAGCGCAGGTGCTCCTCTGGGGTCTTGCGGTATTTATATTCCTGGAACGATTTACGGAAATCATGCTCTGCCCGCAGGCCACTCAGCAACTGACGAAACGGCTCAGAGAGCGCTTCATAAGCGGCAATCCCACTGGTCCACAGGGTGTCTCCTCCGGTTGATGGCAGCTCTTTGGCTGCCAGAATCGCCCCGGCAGGCGGCGTGTCGATAAAGGTGACATCGGTGTGCCAGTTGTCGTTATCCGGCGGATTATCGTTATGGGTATCCAGCACGATAATTTCCTCTACCCCTTCGGAATGTGGATAGACCGGATGAATATGCAGATCGCCGAAACGCAGCGCCAGCGCCCGCTGCTGTTGCGGCGTAATCACCTGCTCACGCAGAAACACCACCTGGTGACGCAGTACCGCGTGATAAAGCTGTTCAAACTGATTATCGCTCAGCGGACGCGTTAAATCCGCACCAGTGATTTGTGCGCCAATATACGGCCCCAGCGGGGTAATGCTCAAACGTTCACTCATTGTACTTCTCCATGCCAGGGCGTCAGGCGACGCTGAATCGCGCGCAGACCCAGTTCTAAAATAAATGCGATAACGGCAATGACCGCGATCCCTGCCAGCACCACATCCGTTGCCAGAAACTCACCGGCTGACTGCACCATAAATCCTAACCCTCGCGTGGCCGCGATCAGTTCAGCTGCCACCAGCGTCGACCAACCCACGCCAAGCCCAATGCGTAACCCGGTGAGGATCTCCGGTAATGCCCCCGGCAAAATAACAAACCACAGCACCTGCGCACGGCTGGCCCCCAGCGACTGCGCGGCGCGCACTCTCACCTGCTGCGCACTTTTCACCCCCGCCAGCGCCGACATCGCCACAGGGGCGAAAATCGCCAGATAGATCAGCAGGATCTTGGAGGTTTCACCGATGCCAAACCAAATGACCATCAGCGGTAAATAGGCCAGGGGAGGAACCGGACGATACAGTTCAATGATCGGATCGAGAATGCCGCGCATCGTAGGACTCAGCCCCATCGCGATCCCAACCGGAACGCCCAGCAGCACCGCCGCCAGCAGCGCGATAACAATACGCGTCAGACTCGCCGCCAGATGCTGCCACAGCGTTGCATCCATAAACCCTTGCGGCCCAGCAATGACGAGCAGCTTTTGTAAAACCTGTCCCGGTGGCGGTAAAAACAACGGACTGATTAACTGCAGCGCCGCCACCGTCCACCACACCGCCAGAATGACGGCCAGCGTACCGAGGCTTAAGGTAATCTGTCGCGAAAACGGCCAATGCCAGTTCAGCACCCGCTGGCGACGGGGTTTATCATTAATCACCACGCTCATGAGAATGCCTCCCGTTGTTCAAAGACACGACCTAACACGTACTCGCGCATGGCGATAAACTGCGGATCGGACTTAATGCTGCGGCTCGACTCTCCGGCCACAAAGCGACGGGCGAAATTGAGCGGCAGACGTTCCAGTACCCGGCCAGGGCCTGGGGACAGCAATACCAGTTCTGTCGCCATAAATACTGCTTCTTCAATATCGTGGGTAATCAGCAGCACCTGTTTGCCGGTCTCATGCCACAGCTTCAGCAGCAGGGTTTGCATCTGCTCGCGAGTAAAGGCGTCGAGCGCGCCAAAAGGTTCATCCAGCAGCAACAGCTGCGGATTGGCCGCCAGCGCCCGCGCAATGCCGACACGCTGACGTTGTCCACCGGAAAGCTGCCAGATAAAGCGTTTTCCCGCGCCCTCCAGCCCGACTTTCTGCAACATATCCAGGGCAATACGCTGGCGCAGCTGCTTGTCCACGCCCGCCAGTTGCAGACCAAAAGCCACGTTGTCCTGCACGTTACGCCAGGGCAGCAGACCTTCATTCTGGAAAACGACCCCGCGATCTGCCCCCGGACCGTCAACACTGTTACCCGCCAGCGTGATGCTGCCATGCTGATACGGCACAAACCCGGCAATCAGATTTAACAGCGTGGTTTTCCCGCAACCGGAAGGCCCGAGTACCACCAGCAGTTCACCACTATCGAGCGTCAGGTTGATATCCTCCAGCGCCGGTTTTCCACCGTAGCTGGCGGCAAGATGAGAGATTTGCAGCATCATCGCCTCCTTATTTATTGCACGAAGCGATCGGTAACGTACTGGCTGTAATCTGTCGCGACAGCGGGGACTTTGCCCTGCTCTTTAAGGAACTGCGCGGTGTCGATAATCGCTTTGTTCACCGGGCCGGTTAGCTCAGCGGTTTGCTGTTGCGGTGTCAGGTAAGTGTTACCTTTCACCAGCCCCGGTACATCCGCCTCCGGTACGCCGCTCAAACGCGACAGTTTGCTGATATTCTCCGGCTGCTTCAGCCATTCATCAGGATTAGCGATATAAGGCTGCTGGGCATCGATAGCGCTTTTGGCAAAGGCTTTCACCACCTCAGGATGCTTCTCGGCAAAATCTTTGCGCACCACCCACACGTCAAGCGTCGGTGCTCCCCACTCGCCAACCTGTGAGGAGTCGGTTAACACCTTGCCGTCTTTTTCCAACGCATTGACCGCAGGTGCCCAGACATACGCACCATCAATATCTCCGCGCTGCCATGCGGCAATAATCGCCGGTGGTTGCAGGTTCACAATCTCCACCTGGCCGGGTTTAATCCCCCAATGTTTCAACGCCGCCAGCAGGCTGTAATGGGTGGTGGAAATAAACGGCACGGCAATGCGTTTGCCAATCAAATCTTCCGGTTTACTGATGTTTTTCTTCACCACCAGCGCTTCAGAATTGCCGAGCTTTGATGCCAGTAGGAAAACCTCAATAGGCACCTGCTGACTGGCTGCAACCGCCAGCGGACTGGAGCCAAGATTACCGATCTGCACATCACCGGACGCCAGCGCACGAACGATGCTCGCGCCGCTGTCAAATTTGCGCCAGTCAACGGTCGCCCCGCTCTCTTTGGCAAAGGTGTTATCCGCCTGTGCCACTTTGGCGGGTTCGGCGGAAGTCTGATAAGCAACGGTGACGTTCA
Source organism: Citrobacter sp. Cpo221 (assembly GCF_030332345.1). Classification (NCBI taxonomy): domain Bacteria; kingdom Pseudomonadati; phylum Pseudomonadota; class Gammaproteobacteria; order Enterobacterales; family Enterobacteriaceae; genus Citrobacter; species Citrobacter sp. Cpo221. Next base: position 43,043 of record NZ_JAOWIA010000029.1, on the reverse strand, counting down.
CCGCCTGCGCCTGAAATGCGATGAATGCCAGTGCGGCAAGAAGTGCGTTACGCGATGAAATAGCCATGATTGTCTGCTCCCCTGTCTTGTTATGGAGGCAGTATTTCGTTGCGGCACATTTTGATAAAGGAATTAAAAATTCTGGCTAAGAACAAAGCGTTTTTAGAAAAAAAGCGGCAATAGTTAGCTATTTCGCTCATTACGGAATGTAGGCCGGATAAGGCGATTGCGCCGCCATCCGGCAATCAATGCCTGATGCGCTTATCAGGCCTACACTCGCTGTAAATTATTGCGATTTTGTTACATTCGTTACATATCCGCGCCACGGTGATTGCCAGCGCGGTGCTGGCAGGCATCATAGAGACCATTGTCAGGCAAGAGAGCAATATCATGATTCATGTTGTGCTGGTGGATGACCATGTGGTGGTGCGTTCCGGCTTTGCGCAATTACTCAATCTCGAAGACGATCTTAACGTTACCGGTCAGTACAGCAGCGCAGCGGAGGCCTGGTCTGCACTTCTGCATGATGACGTCAGCGTCGCGGTAATGGATATCGCCATGCCGGATGAAAATGGTCTGAGCCTGTTAAAACGACTGCGGGCGCTAAAGCCCGGTTTTCGCGCCATCATTCTCAGCATTTATGACTCGCCCACGTTTGTGCAAAGCGCGCTGGACGCTGGTGCCAGCGGTTACCTGACCAAACGCTGCGGCCCGGAAGAACTGGTGCAGGCAGTACGTTCGGTAGGTATGGGCGGGCATTACCTGTGCGCCGATGCGCTGCGTGCGCTACGCGGCGGCGAACAGCCCGCGCAGGTCCTGGAAGTACTGACCCCACGCGAGCGCGAAGTGTTTGATCTGCTGGTCAAAGGCGACAGCGTGAAAGAGATCGCCTTCAAACTCGATCTCAGCCACAAGACGGTGCACGTTCATCGGGCGAACGTGCTGGGCAAACTGCAATGCCATAGCACCATCGATCTGGTGCATTTTGCGCTCGACCACCAGCTATTGACGGGGCATTAATGTCGCGTAACCTTCGGCATTGGGTTGTTTCTCTGTTTATTCTGCTGGCCTGGGGATCGGGCTGGCTGATGCTGTGGACGCTGGGGTTTTACCTGACCCACAACGGCCAGCAGGCGGCGCTATTTCTGCCGCACGGCGTCTATCTCGCGCTGTTAATTCTGCTTTCTCGCCGTTACTGGCCCGCACTGGTGCTGCCCCCCCTGCTAATGTTGTTCTGGCTGCACAGCGAGCAATTACTGAATGGCTATATCCTGCTGGCTGCGCCGTTAATTAGCCTGATTCCGGCGAGCATCGGCCAGTCATACTGGCACCGCTTTCCCCTTTACTGGCAACGCTTAACGCTGCTGCTGGCCGCCGTAACGCTCACCTCATTGCTCAATACCGCCCTGCTTTCACCGTTTATCCAGAGCCCGGCAACGTTGATTGGCCTGGCGTCGTTTACCGGCGGCGTGTTGCTGACGCCGTTTGTCTATCTGATCTATGAATTTCTGCGCCAACAGCACCGCTATCATCTGCTCGGGCTGGATACCACCAATCCCCCACTGCGCACCTCGCTTATCATCTGGTGTAGCCTGTTTTTTATTATTGGCATCGGTACTCAGATGGTGCTGTCGCCGGAGATCGAGCGCCTGTTGCTGATCGTGGTGTTCTTACCGAACGTGGTGATGGCGTGGAAATTTGGCTGGCAGGGCGGCGTGTTGTCTGGATTGCTCGGCAGTATGATGATCACCATCGCCCGGCAAATCGGCGTCGGGTTCAGTAACTTACTGGAGCTGGAGATTTTCCTCGCCACCCAGGCGCTGCTCGGCATCGGGCTGGGGATCGCCATCAGCCGCCAGCAGCATCTGGCGCAAAATTTGCACCATTATCGCCAGCGTCTGGAAACCGAACTGGCGGCGCGTCGCGCGCTGACCGAACAGCTGATCCGCACCGAAGAAAACACGCGCAAAAGCCTGGCGCGGGAACTGCACGACGAAATTGGTCAGAACATCACCGCCATTCAAATTCAGTCGCAACTGGTCAAACGCGCGCCAGGCCCTGAGCAAACGCTCGAAGCAGCAAATCAGATCAACAACCTGGCCCGGCGTATTCACCATTCGACCCGCCAGCTACTTCGTCAGCTGCGCCCACCCGCGCTCGATGAACTGTCTTTTAAAGATGCACTACATCATCTGGTGAATGAATTTGCTTTTGCTGAGCGGGGTATTCGCTGCCGCTTTGATTATCAGCTAGAGAATACGCCAGAAAACGAAACGGTGCGCTTCACGTTGTATCGCCTGTTGCAGGAGTTACTCAATAACGTCTGCAAACATGCCGATGCCAGCGATGTGTCGATTACGCTGCGCCAGCGGGAACATTGCTTGTTTCTGGACGTCGCTGACAACGGCGTTGGTATTCTGCCAGAAAAAATCCCCGGTTTCGGTATCCAGGGGATGCGTGAACGGGTGAGCGCCCTTGGCGGTGAACTGACGCTCGAATCAAACAACGGCACGCGGGTAATTGTTAACCTGCCCACAAATTTGCAACAAACCAGCCGCTAACCAGGAAAAAGTCTTAGTCACTGCGGACTTTCTCTCATCCCCTTTTGCTTTCACTTTCCTATAGTCAGCACAAACGGAGACTGCCATGCATACACGCTCAGCCAGCGAAACAGACCAACAATACCGGGCGCTACGCCCCCGGCTGCTGATGTGTATGGTAATTGGTTACGCCGCGTTTTATCTGACGCGCAAAAGCGTTAACTACGTCCTCCCGGCGCTGCAAACGGATCTGGGTCTGGATAAAGGCGATATCGGCCTGCTTGGGTCACTGTTTTATCTGACCTATGGTTTGTCGAAATTTACCGCTGGGCTGTGGCACGACAGCCACGGACAGCGCGCATTTATGGGAATTGGCCTGTTTGCTACCGGCGTTTTAAACGTGCTGTTCGCCTTTGGGGAATCGCTGACGCTGCTGCTGGTGGTCTGGACGCTGAACGGATTTTTTCAGGGGTGGGGCTGGCCGCCCTGTGCCCGACTACTGACCCACTGGTACTCGCGCAACGAACGTGGCTTCTGGTGGGGCTGCTGGAATATGTCGATCAATATCGGTGGCGCCATTATCCCGCTGATTAGCGCTTTTGCCGCCCATTGGTGGGGCTGGCAGGCAGCCATGCTGGCACCGGGGATAATCAGCATGGCATTGGGAATCTGGCTCACCCTGCAATTGAAAGGCACGCCCCAGGAAGAAGGATTACCCACGGTTGGGGAATGGCGGCATGACCCGCTGGAGCTACGCCAGGAGCAGCAAAGCCCGCCGATGGGGCTGTGGCAAATGTTGCGCACCACCATGCTGAAAAACCCGATGATCTGGTTGCTCGGCGTGTCGTATGTATTGGTCTACTTGATCCGCATTGCGCTCAACGACTGGGGCAATATCTGGCTGACGGAAAGCCACGGCGTGAATCTGCTCAGCGCCAATGCCACGGTGATGCTGTTTGAAGTTGGCGGCTTGCTGGGGGCGCTGTTTGCCGGATGGGGATCGGATCTGCTGTTCAGCGGTCAACGTGCGCCGATGATTTTGCTGTTCACGCTGGGGCTGATGGTTTCCGTCTCCGCACTGTGGCTGGCACCAGTGCACCACTACGCGTTACTGGCAGTGTGTTTCTTTACCGTGGGCTTTTTTGTGTTTGGCCCACAGATGCTAATTGGCCTCGCAGCCGTTGAATGCGGACACAAAGCGGCGGCAGGTTCAATTACCGGTTTTCTCGGGCTTTTCGCCTATCTGGGGGCCGCGCTGGCGGGTTGGCCGCTGTCGTTGGTCATAGAACATTACGGCTGGTCGGGAATGTTCAGTTTGCTCTCGGTTGCCGCTGTCTTTATGGGTTTATTGCTGATGCCGTTGCTCATTGCGGGCATTACCCCTTCTCTCAGTCAAAGGATAAAACAATGAAACTGACGCTTACCTCTACCCTGATTGCTTCCGCTCTGACGCTGGCTGCCTTCAGCAACGCAGCCCAGGCGCAGGGCCGCCTGGTGGTGTATTGCAGCGCCACCAACGAGATGTGCGAAACCGAAACCAAAGCCTTCGGTGAAAAATATGATGTGAAAACCTCATTCATTCGCAACGGCTCGGGCAGTACGCTGGCGAAAGTGGATGCAGAGAAGAAAAACCCGCAGGCGGATGTGTGGTACGGCGGTACGCTGGATCCACAATCTCAGGCCGGTGAAATGGGTCTGCTACAGCCGTATAAATCACCAAACCTCGAACAGATCATGGAGAAATTCCGCGATCCCGCAAAGGTCAAAGGTAACCTCTCTTCGGCGGTTTACGTCGGTATTCTGGGCTTTGGCGTTAATACCCAGCGCCTGAAAGAGAAAAACCTGCCGGTGCCAAAATGCTGGAAGGATCTGACCAAACCGGAATACAAGGGCGAAATCCAGATTGCTGACCCGCAAAGCTCCGGTACCGCCTACACCGCGCTGGCGACCTTTGCTCAACTGTGGGGCGAAGATCAGGCCTTTGATTACCTGAAACAGCTCAACGCCAACGTCTCTCAATACACCAAATCCGGCATTGCCCCGGCGCGTAACGCTGCCCGCGGTGAAACGGCTATCGGCATCGGCTTCCTGCACGACTACTCGCTGGAAAAAGAACAGGGCGCACCGCTGGAACTGATTTCTCCATGCGAAGGCACCGGTTATGAAATCGGCGGCGTCAGCATCCTGAAAGGTGCGCGCAACGTCGACAATGCCAAACTGTTCGTTGACTGGGTGCTGTCAAAAGACGCGCAGGAGCTGGCGTGGAAGAAAGGCAAATCCTATCAGATCCTGACCAACACCACCGCCGAGACCTCCCCTAACTCGCTGAAGCTCGACGACCTGAAGCTTATCAATTACGACATGGATAAGTACGGCTCGACTGACGTACGTAAGGCGTTGATCAATAAGTGGGTTAGCGAAGTTAAGATGGGTAAATAAACCCACGTTGCGTTCATTTGCCGGGTGCGGCGTAAACGCCTTACCCGGCCTACATTACCGGAAACGCTATGTCACACACACTTGCACTCCATCCCGTAAAAAAACGGGATGCGATATTTCTTTGGGTTTTGCTCGGCTGGCTGGCGTTTGCCCTGCTGCCGAGCTGGAGCCTGGACTACGGTCTGCTGGAGTCAACGCGGGAAGAAATACTCGCCGCCTACGGCTGGTCGCAGTTCAATATCAGTTGGCTGTGGTATCTGCTGCCAAGTCTGCTGCTGGTGCGCCCATTCCATGAAGCCAGGCGCGAACAGCGCAGCCGCCATTATCTTGACGCGGGTTGGGCATTTTTCTGTATGGCCTTTATTGTCGCCAGCGCCACCCTTGAGGGTCGCGGCTTAGGCTATGCCACCATCGTGCTGTTTGTGGCGCTTGGCGCAATCATGACCCTGGCGCTCACCCGCCTCGAATGGCTGGGCGGTGACCGTTTCGTCATCGGCTCGCTTACCGCGATTGTCGCGCTGATCGGTATTTTTATCGTCTGGCCAAGCATCGCCATTTTCATTCCGATGTTCACCAACGACGCCGGGGAATTTGCCCCGCTGGCGTTTATGAATGTGCTGTCGCAGGCACATATCATTCAGGTGATCCTCAACTCGATTATGCTGTCGATTGCCGTCGGCGTCGGCTGTACCTTCTTTGGTCTGGTACTGGCTATCTACACCACCCGTATCGCCAGACGCAGCGCCATAATCGGACGTATCTTCTCGATTTTGCCGATCGTCACTCCGCCGTTTGTCGTCGGTTTAGGCGTCACGCTGATGATGGGACGCTCCGGTTACATCACCGAGTTTATGGTCGAATGGTTTGGTTTAACCAACACCAACTGGCTGTATGGCTTTACCGGCATCTGGCTGGCGCAGGTTCTGGCCTTTACGCCGATGGCGTTTATGATCCTCGACGGAGCAATCAAAACCATTCATCCGTCGCTGGAAGAAGCATCATACACCCTGCGTGCCAGCCGCTGGCAGACCTTTAACGGCGTGTTTGTCCCGCTGCTGAAACCCGCACTGGCGAACGCTTTTTTAATCGTAGTGGTGCAGTCACTGGCCGACTTTAGTAACCCGCTGGTGCTCGGCGGTAACTTCGACGTGCTGGCAACGCAAATCTACTTCTACATCACCGGTTCGCAGCTCGACTACCAGGCCGCCAGTACGTTGGGAGCCTTCCTGCTGCTGTTCTCGCTGCTGGTATTCTGCGTGCAGTATATGTGGATTGGTAAACGCTCATACGTCACCGTTTCCGGCAAATCCTACCGGGGCGACGTACAGCCGCTGCCGGTAACGCTGGTATGGAGTGTGGTCGCGCTGCTGGCAGTGTGGATTGCCTTTAACGCCCTGCTCTACGGCAGCATTTTCTACGGTAGCTTCACCGTCAACTGGGGCGTGGACTACACCCTGACGCTGGCGAACTTTACCAAACTGTTCGGTCAGGGGATGAGCGACGGCGCGTGGCCTTCACTGCTCGACACCCTGCTCTACGCCGGGATTGCCGCGCCGATCACCGCGATCTTCGGCCTGCTGATCGCATGGATCGTGGTGCGCCAGCAGTTTAAAGGCAAGAAGACCATCGAGTTCACCACCATGCTGTGCTTTGCCGTTCCGGGCACCGTCGCGGGCGTGTCGTACATTCTGGCCTTTAACAGCGCTCCGGTGTACCTCACCGGCACCGCCGCCATCGTCATTATCTCAATGGTGATGCGTAACGTCCCGGTCGGTATCCGCGCAGGCATCGCGGGCTTAGGCCAAATCGATAAATCGCTCGATGAAGCCTCGCTCAGCCTGCGCGCCGGTTCGCTGCGGACCATTACACATATCCTGCTGCCGCTGCTGCGTCCGGCGATCCTTTCGGCACTGATTTACAGCTTTGTGCGCGCCATTACCACCGTCAGCGCCATTGTGTTCCTCGTCACGCCGGATACCCGCGTAGCGACGGCCTACATCCTGAACCGCGTTGAAGATGGCGAATACGGTGTGGCGATTGCCTACGGTTCCATTCTGATCGTGGTGATGCTGGCGATTATTTTCATCTTTGACTGGCTGATCGGCGAATCACGTACCTCCCGTTCAAAAGCCAAAAACCAGGCGTAATGGAGCGCACTATGACTCAGAAAAATTTCGTTGAACTGCGCAACGTCACTAAACGATTTGGCAGTAATACGGTAATAGACAATATCAACCTCACCATCCCGCAGGGGCAAATGGTAACCCTGCTCGGCCCGTCCGGCTGCGGCAAAACCACCATTTTGCGCCTGGTTGCCGGGCTGGAAAAACCGAGCGAAGGGCAAATTTTCATTGATGGCGAAGACGTCACCCATCGCTCTATTCAGCAGCGCGATATCTGCATGGTGTTTCAGTCCTATGCCCTGTTCCCGCATATGTCGCTGGGAGAGAACGTCGGTTATGGCCTGAAAATGCTCGGCGTACCGCGCGCAGAGCTGAAAGCCCGCGTCAAAGAGGCGCTGGCGATGGTGGATCTGGAAGGATTCGAAGACCGCTTTGTCGACCAGATCTCCGGCGGTCAGCAGCAGCGCGTGGCGCTGGCCCGCGCGCTAATCCTCAAGCCGAAAGTGCTGCTGTTTGATGAGCCGTTGAGTAACCTCGACGCCAACCTGCGTCGCAGCATGCGCGACAAGATCCGCGAGCTGCAAAAGCAGTTTGATATCACCTCGCTGTACGTCACCCACGATCAGAGCGAAGCCTTTGCGGTTTCTGATACAGTGCTGGTGATGAACAAGGGACACATCATGCAGATCGGCTCACCGCAGGATCTTTACCGCCAGCCCGCCTCCCGCTTTATGGCGAGCTTTATGGGCGATGCCAACCTGTTCCCGGCTACCTTCAGCGACAGATACGTTGATATCTACGGCTATCATCTGCCGCGTCCGCTGCACTTTGGTACGCAGGGCGAAGGGATGGTCGGTGTGCGCCCGGAAGCGATCACGCTCAGCGATCGCGGCGAGGAGAGCCAGCGCTGCGTGATCCGCCATGTCGCCTATATGGGTCCGCAGTATGAAGTGACGGTGGAATGGCACGGGCAGGAGATTTTATTGCAGGTCAACGCTACGCGCCTGCAACCGGACGTCGGCGAACAGTATTATCTCGAAATCCATCCGTACGGCATGTTTGTTCTGGCGGATGCGGCATAACGTTTGTGGCTTTGTAGGCCGGGTAAGGCGCTTTTGCCGCCACCCGGCAATGCCTGATGCGCCGCGCTTATCAGGCCTACAATGAACGATGCAGGCCCGATAAACTCTCAGCTTCGCGCTTTTAGCGCGGCGATATCCGCAGGCGTGGTGCGACAGCACCCGCCAATCAACCGGGCGCCAGCGGCCTGCCACTGCGGCAGATAATCCGCCAGTTGCGCGCAATGCTCACCGTGATGATGCCAGGTTTTGCTCACCGCATCGTACTGCTCACCCGAGTTCGGATACACCACCAGCGGCAGCGTCGTTAAACCGTGTAAATGCTGCAACGCAGCGGTGGTGTTTTCCAGCGCAATGCAGTTAATGCCTAGCGCCACCACCTGCGGATAACCCGCCAGCAACGCAACCACGTCACGCAGCGGCGTACCGTCGCTCAGGTGCTCGCTGTCGCGCAGGGTAAATGAGAACCACGCCCGCGCACGCGGATATGCGGTCAACAGCTCAGCCAACGCCTCAATCTCGGCAAAATTCGGCAGGGTTTCGCAGGCCAGCAGATCGGCCCCGGCATCCAGCAAGGCTTCCACGCGCGGGCGATGAAACGCCTGGAACGCCTCAACGCTACAATGATAATCGCCACGGTATTCAGAGCCATCCGCCAAATACGCGCCGTAAGGCCCAACGGATCCCGCCACCAGCAGCGTTCCTGCCTGCGGGTTCTCTGCCAGATACGCTTCACGGGCTTTACGCGCCAGCTCCACGCTTTTGCCAATCAGCGCTTTCGACTGCGCTTCATCCAGGCCTCGCGCGGCGAAGCCCGCCGGCGTCGCCTGATAGCTGGCAGTGATCGCGCATTGCGCCCCCGCCCGGTAGTAATCAAGATGTACTTCGCGGATAAGCTCCGGGTTTTCTACCAGCACTTTGGCTGACCACAGGCTGTCGGCTAAGTTACACCCTCGCGCTTCCAGCTCCGTCGCCATCGCGCCATCCAGCAGCAGGATATCCTGTTTATCAAGGAGAGCGCGTAACGGATTATTCTGCGACATGTTCTGGCTCCTGTTTTGCGTTTCGGGGTTGAGTAAGGAAATAAGCACCATAGCACAACGCAACAAACGGTAACCCGCACCACAACGCAATTCTCTGCGCTGGATCGAATGCCAGCCCTACACAGGCCACCAGGCACAGCACAAAACCTAATACCGGCACCAGCGGATACCACGGCGCGCGATAATGTAATTCACTCAATGCCTTACCTTGTTGCAGATGACGGCGACGAAAAACAAAATGCGAGGCACAGATGCTCAGCCACACCGCCACCACCGCAAACCCGGAGATTGCCGACAGCGCAACAAATACCGTGTCCGGGGCCACTACGCTGGAAAATAGCGCCAGCACACCACCGAGCATACTGACCGACAGCGCTGTCAGCGGTACACCGTTTTTCGTTACTCGCGCAAAACAGGCAGGTAGCGTACGTTCATTCGACAGCGACCACAGCATGCGCCCAGAAGCATACAAACCGGAGTTAGCTGCAGAAAGAATAGCTGTCAGGATCACGAAGTTAAAAATATCAGCGGCGTACGGGATCCCTACTTTCTCAAATACCAGCACAAACGGGCTTTTCTCCACGCCCGCCTGCTGCATCGGGATCAGCGCCGCCAGCACAAACACGGTGCCAATGAAGAAAATAATCAGCCGCGCGATGGTAGTACGAATCGCTACCGGGATAACTTTGCGCGGGTTTTCCGTTTCACCGGCGGCAATGCCGATAAGCTCGGTACCCGAAAAAGCAAAGTTCACTGCCACCATAGTCATCAGAATCGGTAAGCCACCGTGCGGGAACCAGCCTTCCGCCGTGATATTACTCAGCCCCGGCGCGGGCGAGCCATCCTGCATCGGAATAAAGCCGAAAATCGCCGCCCCACCGAGGATGATAAAGGCGATGATAGTGACCACCTTGACCAGGGAGAACCAGAACTCCCCTTCGGCAAAAAAGCGTGTGGAGATAACATTCAGACCAAAAATAATCGCGCAGAACACCACGCACCAGACCCATACCGGCACCTGTGGAAACCAGTACTGCATACAGAATCCAGCGGCGGTAAAGCTCGAACCCAGCGCCACGGTCCAGGTCAGCCAGTAGAGCCAGGCCACGGTATACCCAGTAGCCGGACCAAGATAGCGCGCGGCATAAACGTGAAACGCCCCGGTCTCCGGCATCGCGACCGACAGCTCGCCCAGACACTGCATGACCAGCCAGACCACCAGCGCGCCAATCAGATAGGCCAGTAGCGTTCCCGCCGCTCCGGTGGTGGAAATGATGTACCCGGTATTGAAGAATAACCCTGTGCCAATCACGCCGCCCAGGGAAAGCATAATCAGGTGACGCGTTTTCATTGTGCGCTTCAGTGGCGCATTTTGTTGTGTTGTTTGCATATAACCTTCTAAACGTATGGACATCTAAACATCCAAAGAAGGTTTGTTATACCGTGTTTGTTAACAGAATGCAAAGTCAACCCTGCACCAGACGCAGATGACCGCGCCGGGCGCTTAATAGCGGGTGGGGATTAATAATCAGATACAAAAAGGGCCGCCAGCTCATAACGCCTCCGTTGCCATGTTTTATCTAAACTTTGGCAACACAGTTGACTGACGGCGTTCACCCGGAAGTGGGAATCAAATCTCCCCACTCCCACAACCGGATGAGTGCTTAAGCACCGCTGACCGGGAACGGCATCTGCGATTTGCGGCTCATCAGAATAAATACCGCCAGGCCTGCCAGCATAATGCCCGGCGCAGAAGCCGCCATCACCCCTACCGTTCCGGTACCGAGCGCTAACATTTTCCCTGCCAGCAGCGGGCCGCTCATCGCCCCCAGACGCCCGACTGCGACGGCGGTTCCCACGCCTGTGGCGCGGATCTGCGTGCTGTAAAACAGCGGCGCCAGCGCATACAACACGCTTTGCCCGCCGGTGGCGAACATCCCCGCCACAAATCCCGCCATTAGCATGCCGCTCAATGACGACACCGTACCCAGCGCCAGCAGTGAAGCCAACATCCCAGTGTAGATCAGCAGCGACATCACCACCGGGCGCAGTTTATCCATTAACGCTCCGAGAATTAACGTGCCGCTGGCCGCGCCAATTTGCAGAGCAAACATTACGCCTGCCGCCTGCGATGGCCGAAAGCCCTGCTCCACCAGCAGCATTGGCAGCCAGTTGATCAGCATATACACCACCAGCAGGGTGAAGAAATAGCACAACCACAGCAGCAGCGTGGCACTCGCCGTCGCTGGCGCAAACAGGGCCCGCAGCGGTGCGACGGCCACTTGCGTTTGTTGGGTATAAACCTGTGATTCCGGCAGCCAGCGCATCAACAGCGGCACCAGCAGCAGCGGGATCACCCCACCTACCCAAAACACCGTTTGCCAGGCGGAGGCAAGACCGCTAAACCCGAGCGCTGCCGCCAGCGCCGCACCAATCGGCACACCACAGTACATCAGACTCACCGCCGTACCGCGAAAACGCGGGCCCGCCGCCTCGGAGGTCAGCGCGATCAGGTTCGGCAACGCCGCGCCCAGCCCGACACCGGTCATCAGACGGGCAAATACCAGCGATGAGAAATCCCAGGAAATCGCCGTCGCCAGCGAGAACAGGCCGAACAGCGCCACAGAGGCAATGAGAATACGCTTGCGGCCGTAGCGGTCAGCCAGCATGCCACCCACCAGCGCGCCGGGCAGCAGCCCGAGAATGCCCGCACTGAAGATCCAGCCCATCTGCATTTTATCCAGCGCAAACGCGTGGGCGATACCGACGGCAGCGATACCAGCGGCCTGTAAATCCAGCCCTTCCATCAGGGCAACTAAAAAGCAAAGCCCAACAGTCAACGTCAGGCGGTAAGATGCGGGGGTACGGGTCGTCATAAGATGTCCCTCTGAGGTCACGATGCAGGTGAATCGCGGCTGATACGTTGCCAGCCGCGTAATCATTTTTTATTTGCGGTTGCGCAGGTCCAGCGCCACGTCGACGATCATATCTTCCTGGCCGCCCACCATCCGACGTTTGCCCAGTTCCACCAGAATATCTACTGCGCTCAGGCCATAGCGTGCTGCCGCCACTTCGCAATGACGCAGGAAGCTGGAGTACACCCCGGCATAGCCCAGCGCCAGCGTTTCACGATCCACCCGCACCGGGCGGTCTTGTAGTGGACGCACTAAATCGTCGGCGGCGTCCATCAGTGCGTAGAGATCGGTTCCATGCTGCCAGCCGAGTTTTTCCGCAGCGGCGATAAACACTTCCAATGGTGCGTTGCCCGCGCCTGCGCCCATCCCGGCCAGGCTGGCGTCGATACGGTCACACCCCTCTTCTACCGCGGCAATGGAGTTCGCCACGCCAAGACTCAGGTTGTGATGCGCATGCATTCCGGTTTCCGTCTCCGGCTTCAGCACCGCTTTCAGTGCGCGGAAGCGGGCGCGAATATCGCTCATGTTCATTGCGCCGCCGGAATCGACCACATAAATACAGGTCGCGCCGTAGTTCTCCATCAGCTTCGCCTGCTGCGCCAGGTTCTCCGGTGTGGTCATATGACTCATCATCAGAAAACCGACGGTATCCATGCCAAGCTCACGCGCATACTGAATATGCTGGGCCGACACGTCTGCTTCAGTGCAGTGGGTCGCCACGCGCACTACCCGTGCGCCGGCCTGATATGCATTTTTCAGGTCATGAATAGTGCCGATACCCGGCAGCAACAGCGTGGCAATTTTGGCATGCTTCACCACGTCCGCCGCCGCTTCAATCCACTCCAGGTCGCTGTGCGCACCAAAGCCGTAGTTAAAGCTGGAACCTTGTAAACCGTCGCCGTGGGCCACTTCAATAGAATCAACCCGTGCGTCGTCCAGCGCTTTGGCTATCTGGCGTACATACTCCAGCGAATATTGATGACGAATAGCGTGCATACCGTCGCGCAGGGTCACGTCAGAGATATAGAGTTTTTTACCGTTCATGCTGCTTCTCCTGCCTGACGAGCGAGGGACTGTGCCATCTTCTCAGCGGTCGCCAGCGCGCTGGAGGTCATAATGTCGAGGTTGCCCGCGTAGGCTGGTAAATAGTGCGCCGCGCCTTCCACTTCCAGATACACCGCGGTTTTCAGCCCAGAGAACTGGCCGATACCCGGCAGATTCACCGGTTTATCTTCTGGGATGACTTCAAACTGGACACGCTGTTTCAGGCGATAGCCCTGCACGTAGGCCTGCACCGCCGCCGCCATCTCATTAATCGACGCTTCAACTTCAACCTCAGAGGCCGCTTCGCTCAGCACATACACCGTGTCACGCATCATCAGCGGCGGCTCGGCCGGGTTAAGGACAATAATGGCTTTGCCTTTTGCCGCGCCGCCGACCACTTCAATCGCCTTCGAGGTAGTTTCGGTAAACTCGTCGATATTGGCGCGGGTACCCGGCCCCGCCGATTTACTGGCGATCGAGGCGATAATCTCGGCGTAATGGACTTTTGCAACGCGAGAAACTGCCGCCACCATTGGGATGGTTGCCTGTCCGCCGCAGGTCACCATATTGACGTTCTGCTGATCAACGTTGGCTGCCAGATTCACCACCGGCACGCAGTAAGGACCGATTGCCGCGGGCGTCAGATCGATCAGGCGGATGCCTGGTTTAACGGCACGTAGCGCGGCATCGTTCTTCACATGCGCGCCTGCGCTGGTGGCGTCAAACACGATGTCGATATCGGCGAATTCCGGCATGGCGATAAGCCCTGTCACCCCTTCATGGGTGGTTGCAACGCCCATGCGTCGGGCACGCGCCAGGCCATCAGATTCTGGATCGATACCGACCATCACCGCCATTTCCAGATGCACGTCGTGACGCAGAATTTTTATCATCAAATCGGTACCGATGTTGCCGGAGCCGATAATGGCGACTTTACGCTTACTCATGACTGACTTCCTTTTGTATCCGCCGCTGAAAAGGTGGCGGCGACTGAACCAATACCGTCGATATGGGCTTCAAAACAATCGCCCGCATTCACCGCCACCATCGGGCCTAACGCTCCGGTGAGAATAATGTCTCCGGCACGCAGCGGCTCGCCGAGGCTGGCCATTTTGCGCGCCAGCCAGACGGCGGCGTTGATCGGATGTCCCAGGCATTCGCTGCCGCGCCCGCTGGAGACCTCTTCGTTGTTGCGCGTCATTTTCATCGCGCAGTTTTTCAGATCTAATCCTGCCGGACGCTGGGCCGGACCGCCGACCACATACACGCCACAGGAGGCGTTATCCGCCACGGTATCAACAAATTTGATCGACCAGTCGCGGATACGGCTGCCGACCACTTCCAGCGCGGGAAGGACCCACTCGATGGCGTTGTAGAGCTCGTCAAAAGTGGTGTCGGTATTGGGCAGATCGCGGTTCAGCACCAGCGCAATTTCGGCTTCAATACGCGGTTGCAACACACGGGAAAACGGGATGGTTTCGTTATCGCCATAACACATATCAGCAAACAGCGTACCGAAGTCCGGTTGATCGACACCCAGCTGTTGCTGCACTTTCGGGTGCGTCAGCCCCACTTTGCGCCCGACCACGCGACGCCCGCGCGCCACGTCGTACTGCACGTTGATGCGCTGAATGGCGTAGGCCGCTTCGGCGTTATCCACACCAATCAATTCACGCAGTGGGGCGATGGCTTCCCCTTTTTCTTCAGCCAGGCGTAAATCGGCGGCCAGCTGCTCAAGATTACGATTCGTCATGTCCGTTCCTTAAGGGCGTGTGAGGAAATTCAGCACCAGCTGGTTAAAGGCATCCGCATGCTCCCACTGCGCCCAGTGTCCGCAGTCGCGGTAGATATGCAGCTCAGAACCGGCAATTCCGGAGAGCAGGCGCAGACCGGCATCCATCGGTACGAAGCGGTCATTGCGTCCCCAGACAATCAGGGTCTGAGCTTTGATTTCACCCAGACGCGGGCTGAAATCCGGGAACTGTTTCGGGTTGGCCTCCAGACTCTGGACAAAGTTTTCCAGGTGATCGCGGCGCGACAGCATGTTATTCAGCCGCGCCTCAAACAACGCCTCGGTCAGGTCGCTGGTGTCGAAGACAAAGATCTCCATCATCAGCTTCAGGTTCTCGATGGTCGGCTCGCGATACAGCTGATTCAGACGCTTGATACCTTCGGTTGGCATCGGGGTAAACAGGCTCATGCCGCCCGTTCCGCCGCCCATTAGCACCAGTTTGCCCACGCGCTCCGGCCAGCTCAGGGTAAACGCCACAGCACTGTGACCGCCCATCGAGTTACCCAGCAGGTGGACTTTTTGAATATCCAACTGATCGACCACGCTTTTCAGGATGCGGGCGTTGAGATCGGATCGCGAACCGCGGTTAACGATCCCATCGCTTTTGCCCCAGCCAGGACAATCCAACAGGATCACCCGGTATCCGGCCTGTACCAGCGGATCGATATTGCGGCTGAAGTTTGCCCAGCCCGTCGCGCCAGGACCGGATCCGTGCAGCAGCACGACGGTCTCTTCGCCCTGCCCACAGTCATTGAAATGCACGCGTAGGGTTTCGCCTGCTTCCTGCACCTCCAGAAAACGACTGGTAGCGGCTTCGGTTTGCGATTGGTAAGTCATGATGTTCTCCTGCATATTCAGTTCTGTTTTAGTTCTGCGTAGTGGCGCTCAGGGAGCCGAATCCGGCGATCCACTCCGGGATCGGGCGGTAATAACGGCCTTCGCTGCGCCAGTTGCCAAAGGCAGAAATGGCGGCAAAGGCGGCAACCCAGGTTTTAACTTCGTGCGTTGATTTGCCCGCCATCGCGGACAGCTCTTCGTTACTGACCGCGTCCAGCTCCTGCAAACGCCCCTGCTCAAGCAGGGTCATAAAACGGTTATCCCAGACGGGGTTAAGCGGGTGTAGCGTGTTTTGATCGACCACAAACTTCTCGGCGGCGCTGATCACCCGCTGCTGGCGCAGCTCACGCTCGTGTTCAGGTAACTGTTTGCCGCTACCGAGCAGGCGGTCGCGCATATGGGCATCGGCCTTCGCCAGTTCCGGTACCGGCGGCTGATGCGACAGACCACCGGAGCCTAAAAACAGCACGCGCTTATTCAGCGAGCTGGCGAAACGGCCAATCGCTTCACCAAGCATGCGGGTGCGCTGAAAGCCCGGCAGCGGCGCGGCGACGCCGTTAATAAACACTGGCAGCACTGGCACCTTATCCAGGCCGCCGAGCAAAAACTCCAGCGGCTGCGCGAAGCCATGATCGACCTGCATGTTGTAGGACACGGCGAGATCGATACCGCTTTTCATTACCGCGTGGGCGCAGGCTTCAGCGAGATCTGTCGGCACCGGCAGTTCCCCCGCCGCGCTACCAAAATCGCCGATCGCCGTAGCGCCAACGCCTAAACAGAACGGCGGCATCACGTCGTAGAAAAATCCGTTGTAGTGATCGGGGGCAAACAGCACGACCAGTTCAGGTTCGAACGCCGCAATACGTGCCCGAGCGCTGGCGATCACGCCGTTAACCTCGTCGAGCACAGCCTGTGCCGGGTCGACATAGCCCACCAGCGGCGAATGGGAAAGACAGTGAAGATAAGCGTGCATATCAGGCAACCTTTTCAACAGGAATGTCGGCAGTAGCGCGAGTGAGCGTCATCACCGACGCCAGTTTATTCAGGGTGCTGCCCAGGGTTTGCGGAATGGCGATGGCGGCCACGAAGCGGTCCGGGCGCATGACTACCAGCGCGGCGTTGTGCTGGGCAAACCACGCGCGCAGGCGGTTTTGCGTATCGCCAATGCGGGTAACGCCATCGTGGTTATCCTGATCGGTATGTATCTGCGTCTCCGGCACGACCTGGATAAAACACGCCCCCAGCGCCTGCCACTGTTGGATCTGCGCCTCGCTCATGCCCCATAGCGGGTTACAGCCCCAGCCAATCACCGCGAAATTCGGTCCGATGACGTTGTCGAGCAACGTCACTTCGCCCGATTCCAACGTCACCTTCGGCTGGATAAACATCTTGCCGACCGGTGAAGTTTTCGCGTTGCCTTCACGCACCAGCGCCCCGGCGTGGTACTGCGGCATCGGCTTAAAGCGCATTTCAAGGAAGTAGCGTTTGACCGGCGGAATATAGTTCAGCAGCCAGGAAACCCCATCGCGCACCGCACCATGCCAGCGTTTCGGCGGTGCAAGTACGTTGCCTGCGGTCACAGAGAGGTCGATCATCGCTTTGGCGTGGTCGCGACGTTCCTGCTGGTAGGTATTCAATAGCGCATCGCCGGCTTTACCGTTAATCACCAACGCCAGTTTCCATGCCAGGTTGAAAGCATCGCGCATGCCGCTGTTGTATCCCTGACCCTGCCAGACCGGCATAATGTGCGCCGCATCGCCCGCCAGCAGCACGTGGTCAATACGAAAACGTTCGGCCAGACGGGCGTTATGGGTATACACGCGCTGGCGGATCAGCTCGACGTTGTCCGGGTTCGGCAGCACTTTGCTCAAGAGCTGACGCATATTCTGCGGCTCGCTAAGCTGCGCTTCAGTTTCCCCCGGCATCACCATAAATTCGAAACGGCGCACCGCGTGCGGCAGTGCGGCGGAGACGTACGGGCGCACCGGATCGCAGCACAGATACACATGCGGCGTGCTGAGCGGATCGTTGGCGATATCCACTACAATCCACTGATTCGGCGCGGTTTTACCTTCAAACGGCACGTTCAGCGAGCATCTGACGTTGCTGCCGCCGCCATCGCAGGCCACCAGCCACTGGGCCTTCACCGTTTCACGTTGATCGTCCGGCGCTTTCAGATTTAGCGTCACTTCGCCGTTTTGCTGGCTGAAGGCCTCCAGTTCGCGGGAGAACAGGCAGCGCACGTTGGGAAAACGCGACAACCCTTCCAGCATCACCGCGTCCACCTGTGGCTGAATAAACGCATTGCGGCGCGACCAGCCAAATTCGTCGGTCATCGGCTGGATATCAGCAAAGCAGCGGCCTTTCGGGGTGAGAAAACGCATTGCGTGCCACGGCGTGGTGTGCGGCAAAACGCGCTCGACCAGCCCCACAGACTGCATAGTGCGCAGCGCTTCATCGTCAATGCCGATGGCGCGAGGATAGTCGATCAGCGTGTCGAGCTTCTCCACTACCAACACCTCAATGCCCATCTGGCCAAGATAGTTGGCCATCATCAGCCCTACCGGACCAGCGCCGGCAATCGCTACCTGCGCGGTATGCTGCACAGCGGGTTGGATATCCGGTTTTTTTGTTGTCATTTCAGAACCTCACGACTCGGACAAAACGCAATTGCAGACCCTGGTGAGGCGCAATCTGTTTTGTTAAAAATATGTGAATAATTTTTTGTTGTGCGGTCAGTATAGAAGCGAGTTTTTGCGCTACAATCAAAACATGCCAGGATGTGCACTAAGTGCACAACGTTGTTTTACCTGTAGATTTGTCAATGAATATGAAAAATGACGAGAGCACTGAGTACAAAACCGTACGCGGATTAACGCGCGGATTAATGTTATTAAATATGTTAAACCGGCTCGATGGTGGGGCCAGTGTTGGCTTACTTGCTGAGTTAAGCGGCCTGCATCGCACCACGGTCAGACGGCTGCTGGAAACCCTGCAGGATGAGGGTTACGTCCGGCGCAGCCTGTCCGATGACAGCTTTCGCTTAACCATTAAAGTCCGCCAGCTCAGCGAGGGGTTTCGTGACGAGCAGTGGATTTCTGCACTCGCCGCCCCGCTGCTGGGGGATTTACTGCGCGAGGTCATCTGGCCGACCGACGTTTCCACGCTGGATGTGGACGCGATGGTGGTACGTGAAACCACCCACCGTTTCAGCCGCCTGTCGTTTCACCGGGCGATGGTAGGGCGTCGTTTGCCACTGCTGAAAACCGCATCCGGCCTGACCTGGCTGGCATTTTGTCCGGAGAATGAACGGCAGGAACTGATTGAAATGCTGGCCTCCCGACCGGGAGAAGAGTTTCAGCTTGCGCGCGAACCGCTGAAGCTCAATGCCATTTTGTCCCGCGCGCGAAAAGACGGTTTTGGCCAGAACTTTCGCGGTTGGGATCAGGAAGAGAAAATCGCTTCTATCGCCGTCCCCATCCGCAGCGAACAGCGGGTGATCGGCTGCCTGAATCTGGTGTATATGGCCAGCGCCATGACCATCGAACAGGCTGCGGAAAAGCATCTTCCGGCCTTACAAAAGGTGGCGAAACAAATAGAGGACGGCGTCGAGTCGCAGGAGATTTTGGTTGCCGGGAGGTGAGATGGATCACAGTTATGCGGATTATCTGATTGATAGCTGGCATAACTCACTAACCGGCCGATAAAACTCTGTGACCTCTTGCCCAAAAAATATCTTCATTACATAGTGTGCATTCGTTTTCTGCCAGGAGGCTGCATGTTAAAGGTCATTGCTGAGGATTTCATCAAACCTGAGTATATTGAAACCGTTCTCCCGTTGTATCGTGAGCTAATATCGGCAACGAAGAAAGAACCGCACTGTATTTCTTACGACCTCTATATTGATGAAAAAGATCCGGGGCATTTTATTTTTATCGAAGAATGGCCAAACCACGCGGCTCTCGATGAACATTGTGCCAGTGAGCATTTCCAGCGACTTGTACCATTAATCGATCAATACACGCGCCAGGAAGCACGTTACATACTGATGGATGACGTGGTAAATCCGGCAGTCTCGTGATAATGAAGAAAGTAGTTGGAATACTGTTAATTATGTTTTTGGCAGAATGCTCAACACCAGGAAAGACAGTCTTTTACTTCCCTGGTCGCTGAGGGCTTAAAGCCTCTTCAAAAGAGGCTTTAAGCTTTGCAACAATGCATCCCACGGATTACAAAACGGAATCATCACTGTTCCAGATATTAAGCGCATTTTTACGAGGCCATTTTCATCGCGGCACCAATAACTGCCATACACATACTGCTCGCAAGTAAAACAATAAACCAATATATATAATTATTAAACTTTGTAAATAACCAGATAAATCTAAGCAATGACAATGCAGCAATAGAAATAGAAGACACAAACATTGTAAATATATAAATACCAGAAATTATCCATCCTGCTTCTTCGTAAATACTCTTCATTGTAAAAATAAGGATAGATAAGTAAAATCCTGATAAAGCAAGCCCGCTCAGAAAATCATAATAATCGATGTATGTGATGTTTTTATCTTTCTGCGGAAGAGCTATAAACTTTTCAAGTTTCTCATTGTCTACTCGTGACAAAAACCGATTAATTAGCGGAGTAAACATCACTAAAATCATCACCAAATGAATGAATAATAAAGAAAGTTTAATTCTGTCATCAACCGATTCATTCTGTGGCCAGATAGATATTATTTCATAATCCATTTTTGCAAGGAGAAAAAAGCAAATGGCCGATGGTATATATTCAGAAGATATAGCTTTCCATATTTTTTTAAAAATCACTTATATTACCCCATTAGTTATACCGGTGAATCACTATTAGTTAACCGCGCTACTAATCTGCAAATAGTTGGCGATCATATTTATTTAATACGGATAATATATACCTATTCAGAAACGGATTGCTACCTACTAATTTTATCACTACATACCTGAATCACGTAAATTACACATATCAAAAAAAAACCGAAACCCGCTCCTGAAAAGAGCAGCGTTCCGGTTTTTATTCAGTCTGAAGGGTTTCAGACTTTAAGCAGTTTCACCGTCGCGTCGATGTCAATTTCATCTTCCGAGAAGATCAGTGTCGTGCCCTGGAAGGTGGTAATAGCCAGCTTTTTCAGCGTGCGCATTTCACCAGGCTTGACATCTGATTTCGGTCGGATGCTGTTCATCAGCACGCCGACAGACAGCACAGCATTTTCTTTGTCGATACGGGTCTCTACAGGGACTTCTTCGCTGTAGACCAGGAATGACTTGATCGAGGTGAGCTTCAGACGCTCGCCTGCGATATAGATGTACTTGCTGTCTGGTATGACTTTTACCGCGTAGGCAGACAAGCCTTTGTTGTTGGTGGTGGGCTCAAAAGTCACCGCCGCGTCTTTCTTGATCAGCTCAGGATTAGCAACCTTAATCACATGAAAATAGCGGTTGTCGCCGTTTTCATCTTTGATAAATCCAAAGCCTTTATCTTTAAACCACGTTGTGATTGTTCCGTTCATTGCTGTTTCCGCCTGATTAAACCTATTACTCGTAGAGTATACCTACTCAATTTGCGCGCAGTGTAAAACACAGGCCATGTCTTTGGCTACTCGTTACCCCAACGATTGAGGAACTCCGCGATATCATCGATACGCTGAGCGTCGACACCTGCCACGGTTGCCATCTCCTGCTGTGCTTCTTCGCTGATCTCTTCGTTGTTCATCAAACGGGTGATCAACTGCTGGAAGTAGTGCGCCAGCGCGTCACGTTCTGTGTCGCTCACCGGCTTTGCGGCCTCGGTCGCGTACTCGTCGGCGATATCATAATATTTTAGCGGAATGTCGTTGTTCATCAGTTGCTCCGGGGTAAATGCGTGTGCCAGCAGTTGCCTGCCGCGTCTGATGTGAATGATAGCATTCTTATTTCATGGTTCGCGATCTGTTTTATTGGCCACTATGCTTTACATATATCAATAATGTTTTCTGGCGCCACTTCGTATTTAATAAATCTTTCCGTATTTAAATAACAGCATTCTTATTCAGTTCGATATAATGGCTGCGAATTAAATAACGAGCCACAAAGGGAATATTAAATTACTTTAATTACATAATTGATATCTATCATCTGCAGTTGGCCCAATCTCATCGCTAGTCGCCCATTTGCCCACATTCATCTTCTGGACAACACTCTACGATGACACCACTGACCCAACACGTGGAGCAAACACCATGAACATCACGCAAATCCGTAACGCCACGCAGCACATCACCTTTGGTGGCAAAACATTTCTGATCGACCCTATGCTGGCGGCAAAAGGTACTTATCCGGGCTTTGCCGGTACGGCACGCGCCGAGATCCGCAACCCGACCGTTGATCTGCCTGTCGATATCGACACCCTGCTCAACGTTGATGCGCTGATCGTGACCCATCTGCATGAAGACCACTGGGATGAAGCCGCGGCTCGTGTCGTACCGAAAGACAAACCGATTTATGTGCAAAACGATCGCGATGCGCAGGTACTGCGGGAACAAGGTTTCACGCAACTGACCGTACTGACGCAAAACACTGCGCTTGGTGATATCACCCTGCGTAAAACCGGCGGCCAGCACGGTTCGGATCGCGCTTACGCCATCCCGCAAATGGCTGAGCGTCTGGGTGATGCCTGCGGAGTTATCTTCCAACATCCGGCGGAAAAAACGCTGTATCTGGTCGGGGACACCATCTGGCGCGACGAGGTGGAAACCAACATGCGGACTTTCCAGCCAGGCGTGGTCATTGTGAATGCAGGCTTTGCCCACGTTATCGGGTTTGGCCCAATTATCATGGGCGCTGAAGATGTACTTAAAACCCACTTCACGCTGCCCGAAGCACAAATTGTGGCGACCCATATGGAGGCGATTAACCACTGTCTGCTGACCCGCGCGGCCTTGAAAGAGTACGCCTGCGACAACCAGATTGCGCAATTCGTTAACGTGCCGGAAGATGGCGAAACCCTGACGTTTTAATCTCCACAGAGGAATCGTATGCAACCGCTTAACGTCGCCATTGTTGCCGTGGAAGATTTCAGCCCGTTCCACTTCTCGGTGCCGTGCATTATTTTCAGTGACAAAGTGGCGGCGAAAAAGCGTTTTGAGGTGCAACTGTGCGCCGAACAGCCGGGCATCGTTTCCTCGCAGGATGGCTTCTCCATCAACGCAGCCTACGGCTATGAAGCGGTGGAGGCCGCCGATATTGTGGTGATCCCCTGGTGGGGCACCACAGCACATCGGCCACCACAAAGCCTGCTTGATGCGCTCAATCGTGCGCGACAAAACGGCGCGCAGATTGTTGGGTTATGCCTGGGTGCGTTTGTGCTCGGCTACGCCGGTCTGCTGGATGGCAAACGGGCGGCTACGCACTGGGAGTTCGAGCAGGATTTTCAGGCCCGCTTTCCGGCAGCTCATCTGGATATCAACGCGCTGTACGTGGATGACGACGGTATTATTACCTCGGCAGGCACCGCCGCTGCGCTGGATTGCTGCCTGTACGTCATCCGCCAGCGTTTTGGCAGCACGGTGGCGAATCAGATTGCCAGACGGATGATTGTGCCGCCACATCGCGAGGGCGGCCAGGCACAGTTTATCGAGCAACCGGTGGCGAAAAATACCAAAGATCAGCGCATCAACGCCCTGCTCGACTATTTGCGCCAGCATCTCCATGAACCGCATAATCTTGACGAGCTGGCGCAACGGGTGATGATGAGCCGTCGCACCCTCACCCGTCATTTTATGAAGGCCACAGGGTCAAGCGTGGCCGAATGGTTGATTGCCGAGCGCCTGCGCCGTAGCCAGACGTTGCTGGAGTCCAGCCAGTTACCCATTGAACGCATCGCAGAACAGGTTGGTTTTCAGTCGCCCGTCACCTGGCGCCAGCATTTTAAATCCCACTTTGGCGTTAGCCCGGCTGAATGGCGTAAAACCTTTCGCGGTGATTAGCCTCTTTTTTGCGCCAGCCAGATGGTGTGCCCGGCGCAGTGCGGATCTTCCATCACCATCTCGACCACCGCAAAACCGTGTGCTGACAGCAGTGCGCGGTATTCATCCGGGGCGAGGCTGGCGTGAAACAGCGGCTCACCCTCAAATTGCCCCATCGCGATACCGTTGTCCGTACCGCTGGTGAACATCAGCGCGCTGCCTGGATGGCTGAGGCGGTCAAAAATCGGGAACATCTTTTGCTGGTCCTGCTGAGTTAAATGGAAAAAGCTGTCCCAGGCGATCAGACCATCGAAAGTCTCATTGAGTGCCAGCTCGCGCATATCCTGTTCCAGCCAGCGCTGTGCGGGAAAAGTGTTTCGGGCCCGCGCCAGCATCGCCGGGGAACCATCAACGCCGGTAAGCTGAAAACCCTGCTGGATAAAATAACCGGCGATCGGCTGGCCGTTGCCGCAGCCAATATCCACAATGCTGCCCTGCCCGCCCATCACGGAAATAAATTTATCGAGCCAGCGTTTCTCGAACAAGGTGCGCGAGCGCTGGCTGGCAAAAGCATCCGCATGGCGTCGATAGATGGACAGAATATTTTTTGCCGCAGAATCGCTCACAATGTCCTCACTTTTTTCTTCTGTTAGGTATAACGGCGATAAATCCTTCAGCACGCTATCCTCAAACCCTGGAATGCGCCTCGCAGAACCCATGCGCAAATACCCCAAAACCGCCCCGCTGTGGCATCATAGCGCACAGATAACGTCATTACAGGGGTGATAAACGTGAAACCGGTAACGCTATACGATGTGGCAGACCATGCAGGCGTCTCTTACCAGACCGTCTCTCGCGTCGTGAACCAGGCCAGCCACGTTTCCGCAAAAACCCGACAGAAAGTTGAGGCCGCGATGACGGAACTCAATTACATTCCTAACCGCGTTGCACAGCAGTTGGCTGGCAAACAGACGCCACTGATTGGCGTTGTGACGGCAAACCTTGCCCTGCATGCCCCCTCACAAATCGTTGCTGCCATAAAATCCCGCGCCGACCAGTCCGGTGCCAGCGTGGTGATCGCCATGGTCGAGCGCAGCGGCGTTGAGTCCTGTAAAGCCGCGGTCCACAATCTGCTTTCTCAACGCGTAACCGGGCTTATCATAAACTATCCGCTGGATGAAGAAGATGCCATTGCCGTGGCCGCTGCCTGCGGTACGGTGCCGGTGCTGTTTCTCGATGTCTCTGACCTGACGCCAATTAACAGCGTGATTTTCTCTCATGACGACGGCGCGCGCCTTGGCGTTGAACATCTGGTGCAGCACGGACATCAACGGATCGCCCTGCTGAGCGGGCCGCACACCTCCGTTTCGGCAAGGCTTCGGCATGCGGGCTGGCACAAGTATCTGGCACATTACCAGCTACAACCCGTAGCGGAGCTGGAAGGCGACTGGAGCGCGATGTCTGGTTTTCAACAAACGATGCACATGCTGAATAACGGTAACCTTCCTACCGCCATGCTGGTCGCTAACGATCAAATGGCGCTGGGCGCGATGCGGGCAATCAGCGAGTTCGGTCTGCGGGTTGCGGTGGATATATCGGTAATTGGCTACGATGACACCGAAGACAGCGCCTGTTACATCCCACCGCTGACCACCATCAGGCAGGATTTTCCGTTACTGGGTGAAACCAGCGTCGACAGGCTGCTACAACTCCCCCGTGGCGAATCAATCGTGGGTAACCAACTGCTGCCTGTCACCCTGGTCAAGCGCAAAACGGTTCTGCCTCCCGATTCGCAAACCACCACTCCCCAGGCGCTGGCTGATTCCCTGATCCAGCTGGCACGGCAAGTTTCTCAGCTCACACCCAAATTGTGAACGCATAACAATTGTGTGAGTCAGCTCACTTATTGAACGCCCCATCCTTTACAGAAAGGAGCGCTTGTTCGTATTTTGATTGAAATTGTGAGCGAGTAACAAATTCAAACAGGATACCGTTATGAACCTGAACACAGATTCACTCTCCGCTGTTCTGGCCCGCCGCGACTGGGAAAATCCCGGCGTCACGCAGCTCAACCGCCTGGAGGCGCACCCGCCTTTTTGTAGCTGGCGCTCAGCGGATGATGCACGTACCAATCAGCATTCGAGTCAGTTACGCTCGCTGAATGGCCAGTGGCAATTTGCCTGGTTTGACGCGCCGGAGGCAGTACCGGAAAGCTGGCTGACAAGCGATCTGCCACAAGCAGACATCATCACCGTCCCTTCTAACTGGCAGATGGACGGTTACGATGCGCCAATTTATACCAACGTCACCTACCCAATCCCGGTGAATCCTCCATACGTTCCGGCGCAGAACCCGACGGGATGTTACTCGCTCACATTTAATATCGAAGACGCGTGGTTAGATGAAGGTCAGACGCGCATTGTTTTTGACGGCGTCAATTCCGCGTTTCATCTGTGGTGCAACGGTCGCTGGGTCGGCTACGGTCAGGATAGCCGTCTACCGTCTGAGTTTGATCTTAGCGATTATCTGCTGCGCGGCGAAAACCGCCTGGCTGTGATGGTGCTGCGCTGGAGCGATGGCAGCTATCTGGAAGACCAGGACATGTGGCGCATGAGCGGTATTTTTCGCGATGTCTCCCTGCTGCATAAGCCCACTACGCAAATCTGCGACCTGCGCATTAATACCCGATTTAATGATGACTTCAGCCGCGCCACGCTGGAAGCGGAAGTCAGAGTGGCGGGCAGCGAGAGCAAAGATTTACGCGTCACCCTGCAATTGTGGGAAGGTGAAACGCTTACCCACGAAACGACCTCACCGCTCGGCAGCGAGATCATTGATGAACGCGGCGCTTATCATGACCGGGTGACTCTGCGTCTGAACGTCGAAAAACCGGCGCTGTGGAGTGCCGAAACGCCCAATCTGTACCGCGCCGTTGTGCAGTTACGCACCGCGGACGGAGTGCTGATTGAAGCGGAAGCCTGTGACGTCGGCTTTCGTCAGGTTGGTATCGAAAACGGCCTGCTGCTGTTAAACGGCAAGCCGCTGTTGATTCGCGGTACCAACCGCCATGAGCACCATCCGGTCAACGGCCAGGTGATGGACGAGGCGACGATGGTGCAGGATATTCTGCTGATGAAGCAGAATAACTTTAACGCCGTGCGCTGCTCACATTACCCGAACCATCCGTTGTGGTACACCCTGTGCGATCGCTACGGTCTGTATGTCGTCGACGAAGCCAACATTGAAACCCACGGCATGGTGCCGATGAACCGCCTCACCGACGATCCCGCCTGGTTGCCTGCCATGAGCCAGCGCGTCACGCGCATGGTACAACGCGATCGCAACCATCCGAGCATTATCATCTGGTCACTGGGCAATGAATCCGGCCATGGCGTCAATCACGACGCACTCTACCGCTGGATAAAATCAGAAGACCCGTCACGCCCGGTACAATATGAAGGCGGCGGCGCAAATACCGCGGCGACCGACATTATTTGCCCGATGTACGCCCGCGTAGATCAGGATCAGCCCTTCCCCGCAGTCCCCAAATGGTCGATTAAAAAGTGGCTGTCGATGCCCGGCGAGCAGCGTCCGCTGATCCTCTGTGAATATGCCCACGCTATGGGCAACAGTTTTGGCGGCTTCGCCAAATACTGGCAAGCGTTCCGCCAGTATCCGCGCCTGCAGGGCGGGTTTGTCTGGGACTGGGTGGATCAGTCGTTGATTAAATATGATGATAACGGCAAGGCATGGTCAGCCTACGGTGGCGACTTTGGCGACACGCCTAACGATCGTCAGTTTTGCATGAACGGACTGGTGTTCGCCGATCGCACTCCGCATCCGGCGTTATACGAGGCCAAACATGAACAGCAGTTCTTCCAGTTCACGTTACTGCCGGGCGCTGAACGCCAGATTGAAGTGACCAGCGAATATCTGTTCCGCCGCAGCGATAACGAAGTTCTGCACTGGTCGATTGCTCAGGACGGCAATCCGCTGGCCGCCGGAGAAATCGTTCTGGATATCGCCCCACAGGGCCGCCAGGTGATTACCCTGCCTGATGTCCCGATGCCGGAAACCGCAGGCCAGCTGTGGTTGACAGTGCGCGTAGAACAACCTCAGGCAACCGCATGGTCAGACGCCGGGCATATCAGCGCCTGGCAGCAGTGGAAGCTGGAAGAAAAACTCAGTCTGGCACGGCAGCCAACTCACTGTTTCGCGCCACAGCTTAACGTTAGCGAAAACATCTTTACCGTTGAGAACGATAACAAGCGCTGGCAATTCGACCGTCAGTCTGGCCTGCTGACACAGTACTGGATTGGCGATAAAGCCCAACTGTTAACCCCACTGACCGACCAGTTCACCCGCGCACCGCTGGATAACGATATCGGCGTGAGCGAATCAACCCGCATCGACCCTAACGCCTGGGTTGAACGCTGGAAGGCCGCCGGTCACTATCAGGCTGAAGCAACGTTACTGTACTGTGCTGCCGATACGCTGAGCAGTGCGGTACTGATCACCACCGAACATGCGTGGCAGTATCAGGGCGAAACGCTGTTCGTCAGCCGAAAAAGCTATCATATTGACGGCAATGGTGAAATGCAGATAACGGTGGATGTTGACGTTGCCAGCGGTACGCCGCATCCGGCCCGCATCGGCCTGAGCTGCCAGCTGGCGCAGGTTGCGGAGCGAGTGAACTGGTTAGGTCTCGGCCCGCATGAGAACTACCCGGACCGTCTGGGCGCCGCCTGTTTCGATCGCTGGGATCTGTCGCTTGATGAGATGTACACCCCGTATGTTTTCCCGAGCGAAAACGGTCTGCGCTGCGGCACGCGTGAACTGCACTACGGCGCGCACCAGTGGCGCGGAGACTTCCTGTTCAACATCAGCCGCTTTAGCCAGCAGCAACTGATGGAAACCAGCCACCGCCATCTGCTGCAACCTGAGGCGGGCACCTGGCTCAATATTGATGGCTTCCATATGGGCGTCGGCGGCGATGATTCGTGGAGTCCTTCCGTGTCACCGGAATTCCAGCTAAGCGCCGGGCGTTATCACTACCAGGTTATCTGGGGTTAAACATAATAATAATGGGCAGGTTATGACCTGCCCTTATTTTTCCTGAGGAAGTCTGTTATGTATTATTTAAAAAACACTAACTTTTGGATGTTCGGCTTTTTCTTCTTCTTTTACTTTTTCATTATGGGTGCCTATTTCCCCTTCTTCCCTATCTGGTTACACGATGTAAACCATATCAGCAAAGGCGATACCGGCATCATCTTCGCCTGTATCTCACTGTTTTCTTTGTTATTCCAGCCAATTTTCGGACTACTATCCGATAAACTTGGCCTGCGTAAACATCTGCTGTGGGTAATTACCGGCATGCTGGTAATGTTTGCCCCGTTCTTTATTTACGTTTTTGGTCCGTTATTACAGGTTAATATTTTACTGGGTTCAATTGTCGGCGGGATTTATCTTGGTTTTATTTACAATGCCGGCGCTCCGGCGATTGAAGCCTATATTGAAAAAGCCAGCCGCCGAAGCAACTTTGAATTTGGTCGCGCGCGCATGTTTGGCTGCGTGGGCTGGGCGCTGTGCGCCTCGATTGCCGGAATTATGTTCACCATCAATAACCAATTCGTCTTCTGGTTAGGTTCCGGCTGTGCGGTCATTCTGGCATTGCTGCTGCTCTTTTCAAAAACAGATGCCCCCTCTTCTGCAAAAGTCGCAGATGCGGTAGGCGCCAATAACTCGGCATTCAGCCTGAAGCTGGCGCTGGAGTTATTTAAACAACCGAAACTCTGGTTTCTCTCCCTGTACGTGGTCGGCGTTTCCTGTACTTATGATGTGTTTGACCAGCAGTTCGCCAACTTCTTTACTTCGTTCTTTGCCACTGGCGAACAGGGCACCCGTGTGTTTGGCTACGTCACAACGATGGGGGAATTACTCAACGCCTCGATCATGTTCTTTGCGCCGCTGATTGTGAACCGCATCGGCGGAAAGAACGCCCTGCTGCTGGCCGGTACGATCATGTCGGTGCGGATCATTGGTTCATCATTCGCCACCACTGCGCTGGAGATCGTGATCCTCAAAACGCTGCATATGTTCGAGATACCGTTCCTGATTGTCGGTTGCTTCAAATACATCACCAGTCAGTTTGAAGTGCGTTTCTCGGCCACAATTTACCTGGTGTGTTTCTGCTTCTTCAAACAGTTAGCCATGATTTTCATGTCAGTTCTGGCCGGAAAAATGTATGAGAGCATTGGTTTCCAGGGAGCTTATCTGGTGCTGGGGATTATTGCGCTGAGCTTCACGCTGATTTCCGTATTTACCCTTAGCGGGCCGGGGCCGTTTTCCCGCGTTTTCACCCCGGCAGGTAAACAAGTCTGAAGACAAATAACAAGAAGGAATATCTTCGATGAGCATGTCTATGAGAGACAGAATGAAAGCAGGCAAGCTGTTTACTGATATGTGCGAGGGGCTGCCAGAAGAGAGACTGCGCGGAAAGGAGTTAATGTATGAGTTTAACCACACGCGTCCATCTGAGATTAAAAAGAGGGAAAAACTGATTCGCGAAATATTTGCCTCCATAGGAGAAAATGCGTGGATTGAGCCCCCCATTTATTTCTCTTACGGCAGCAATATTCACATTGGCAAAAACTTCTACGCCAATTTTAACTTTACCATTGTGGATGATTACACGGTCACCATCGGCGATAACGTTTTAATTGCACCAAACGTCACGATCACGGTAACGGGTCACCCTGTGCACCATGAATTAAGGAAATCCGGAGAGATGTTTTCCTTTCCAGTCACCATCGGCAATAACGTATGGATTGGCAGTAACGTAGTGATCAATCCCGGCATAACGATTGGCGATAATTCCGTTATCGGCGCGGGGAGTATAGTCACAAAAGACATTCCGGCAGATGTCGTGGCCGTGGGGGCTCCCTGTCGAGTTCTCAGAACCATTAATGAACGAGATAAAGAGTACTATTACCAAAATTATAAAGTGGATCCGTTACTTTAAGTCGTCATGCCGGATGCACCACTCACGTGGTTTATCCGGCCTACAATACTAAAAGGCCCGGTAAGCATTGCGCCGCCGGGCATCACACGATGTTACTCTTCAATCGCCTGACGGATTTGCTGCAACGACGCGGGATCGTCAATGGTCGTTAGATCTCCAGGATCGCGGCCTTCACAGATCGCCTGGATCGTCCGTCTGAGCATTTTGCCAGAGCGCGTTTTCGGCAACTGCGACACAAACCAGACGTGCGCCGGACGGCCAAAATTACCAATCTGACTGTCCACCAGCGCCATAATCGCCTTCTCTTCCGAATGTGCGATGTCGCGATCTTCAAGGCTGTCGCTCTGTTTCGGAATGACAAACGCGACCGCGACCTGCCCCTTCAGCGCGTCCTTCACG
The DNA here is from genome assembly GCF_030332345.1 of Citrobacter sp. Cpo221. Lineage (NCBI taxonomy): Bacteria > Pseudomonadati > Pseudomonadota > Gammaproteobacteria > Enterobacterales > Enterobacteriaceae > Citrobacter > Citrobacter sp. Cpo221. Next base: position 11,829 of record NZ_JAOWIA010000029.1, on the reverse strand, counting down.
CCGACCACAGCCACTTCGGCAACGTTCGGATAGCTGGAAATACTCTCCTCTATCTCACGCGTCCCCAACCGATGCCCGGCCACGTTGATGACATCATCCGTACGGCCAAGGATGAAGTAATAGCCGTCCGCATCGCGAATACCCCAGTCAAAGGTGGCGTACACCTGGCGAGAAAACAGCGACCAGTAGGTATTCACAAACCGCGCGTCATCACCCCAGATAGTCTGGATACAGCCCGGCGGCAGCGGCCCTTCAATCACCAGCATGCCCTTTTCATTCGCTTCGCAGGGCTCACCGGTCACCTCATTGAGCAACTGCACGTTATATCCGTACATCGGCACGCCTGGGCTACCCAGCCGCGACGGGCGGTCGTCCAGCCCGCGAGCGATCGCCATAATCGGCCAACCGGATTCAGTCTGCCAGTAGTTGTCGATAACCGGGACACCCAGCGTTTCCGTTACCCAACTGGCGGTCGGTTCATCCAGCGGCTCACCCGCCAGATACAGCACCTCCAGCGAGGAGAGATCGTGATTGCGGATTTGCGCGGTCGGGAATTTCTTCAGCACGCGGATGGCGGTTGGGGCAGAGAACATCCGGCTGACCTGATACTTCTCAACAATTTTCCACCATACGCCACAGTCTGGGTACGTTGGCAACCCTTCGTAAACCACTGTCGCCATCCCCGCCAGCAGTGGGGCATACACGATATACGAATGCCCAACCACCCAGCCGATATCCGATGCGCAGAAGAACACGCCGCCCGCTTTACCGCCGAAAATTGTGTCCATCGAGGTCGCCAGCGCGACCGCGTAGCCGCCAACGTCGCGCTGCACGCCTTTCGGTTTACCGGTTGTCCCGGAGGTGTAGAGAATGCAGGACGTTTCGTTCGACTCCAGCCAGGCAACCGGCACCCGCGCGCCGAGATGCTGTTGGCGCAGCGCGGCAAAGTCGAGGTCTCGCCCCTCTATCCGCACCATTTTCGCCAGACCGCGATCGACCAATACCACATGACGCGGCTGGTGCTGCGCCTGATCGATCGCATCATCGAGCAGCTTTTTATACGGCAGGATTTTGCCGCCGCGCGCCCCGGCATCCGCCGACACGATAACCACCGGTCGGGCGTCGTCGATACGCGCCGCTACGCTGTGCGAGGCGAAACCACCGAACACCACCGAGTGGATCGCCCCAATGCGCGCGCAGGCCAGCAGCGTAATGTGCGCCTCGGCGATCATCGGCATATAAACCAGTACCCGATCGCCGCGCTGTACGCCCAGCGACAACAACATCGCCGCCGCGACGTTCACTTCGTCATACAGCTGACGAAAGGTAAACGTGCGTTCTTCTTCAGTTTCTGATGACACAGCAATCAGCGCCAGCGCGTCAGGCTGTTTCTCCAGCCAGCGGTCGATGGCGTTGTGGCACAGATTGGTCGTGCCGCCGCAAAACCAGCGGGCAAACGGCGGATTACTGTGGTCCAGCACCTGCGTATACGGCTGCTGCCAGTCAATACGCTGGGCCTGTTCGGCCCAGAACGACTCCGGCTGTGTAATAGAATGTTGATAAAACTCGCTATAAGACATAATGCTCTCCTGTTGAACTTACGCCTGATGAGTCGGGTTTTAGATAATGAACAAATCCAGATACTCATTGACCGGCATCTGCTCCAGACGAGTTCTGTCCAGGGAGACATCCAGGATGCGCTGCTGCTGACGGGTCGGGAACTGACGCGCCAGGTTAATTTTGAACTTCTCGACCAGCTTCGGCATACCGTCGTTACGACGGCGCGCGTGGCCGATTGGGTATTCCACTACCACTTCTTCAAAGCGCGAGCCGTCGGTGAATTCAAGCGTGATGGCATTCGCGATGGCGCGTTTTTCAGGGTCGTGGTAATCGGCAGTAAAGGCCGGATCTTCGAAGCAGTTAATCTTTTCACGCAGTGCATCAATGCGTTTGTCCTGCGCCACGCCGTCTTCGTAATCTGCCGCCGTTAAGCGTCCGAACAGCAGCGGGATAGCCACCATGTACTGGATGCAGTGGTCACGATCCGCCGGGTTATTCAACGGGCCTTTTTTATCGATGATACGGATACAGGCTTCGTGCGTACGAATGGTCACTTTTTCGATATCGGCAGCGGTCTTACCTGCGGCCTGTAACTGCTCGTACAGCGTCATCGCCGCTTCTACCGCGGTCTGCGAGTGGAACTCTGCCGGGAAGGAAATTTTAAACAACACGTTTTCCATCACGTACGAACCGTACGGGCGCTGGAAGCGGAAAGATTCGCCTTTGAAAGAGACATCATAGAAGCCCCAGGTTTTTGCCGTCAGTGCGGACGGGTATCCCATTTCACCGGTTTTCGCCATCAGCGCCAGACGTACAGCACGTGAGGTGGCATCGCCAGCCGCCCAGGATTTACGCGTGCCGGTATTCGGCGCATGACGATAGGTACGCAGCGACTGACCGTCGACCCACGCCAACGAGACGGCGTTGAGAATTTCATCGCGGTTCAGGCCGAGCATCTCGGCAACCACCGCCGTGGAGGCGACTTTTACCAGCAGGACGTGATCCAGACCGACGCGGTTGAAGGAGTTTTCCAGCGCGATACAGCCCTGAATTTCATGGGCTTTAATCATTCCGGTTAACACTTTTTTCATGGTTAACGGCGCTTTACCCACCGCCACCGCATTGCGCGACAGCCAGTCAGCCGTCGCCAGAATACCGCCGAGGTTATCGGAAGGATGACCCCATTCTGCGGCCAGCCAGGTGTCGTTAAAGTCCAGCCAGCGGATCATCGCACCGATGTTAAACGCCGCCTGCACCGGATCGAGCTGGAACTGGGTACCTGGTACGCGCACACCGTTCGGGACGACGGTACCCGGTACAACCGGCCCCAGCAGTTTTTTACAGGCCGGATATTCCAGCGCTTCCAGGCCACAGCCAAGGGTATCAAGCAGGCAATAATGCGCGGTGTCATACGCCACCTTCGAGGTGATCTCGTAGATCATGACATAATCAACGATATCAACGATTTCACGGTCAAATTCAGGGCGGACGTTCGAAATATGTGCAGACATAGGGTACATTTCCTGTTTTTTATCTTTAGAGGTTTTGCATTAGCAACGCTGATCAATCGAGACAAATACGCGATCTTCCGGGCCGGTATAGTTGGCGGAAGGACGGATAATTTTGTTGTCCTGGCGCTGTTCAATGATGTGCGCCGCCCAGCCAGTGACGCGGGCGATAACGAACAGCGGTGTGAACATTTCAGTGGGGACGCCCATCATGTTGTAAGAGACTGCCGAGAACCAGTCGAGGTTGGGGAACATCTTTTTCGTTTCCCACATCACCTCTTCCAGACGGTCGGCGATGTTGTACATTTTCAGCGAACCGCCTTCCTGAGAAAGTTGTTTCGCCACGCTCTTGATCACCTGGTGGCGCGGGTCGGCGATGGTGTAAACCGGGTGACCAAAGCCAATCACCACTTCTTTATTTTCAACGCGTTTACGGATATCCGCTTCGGCTTCATCCGGCGTTTCATAGCGTTGCTGGATCTCCAGCGATACTTCATTCGCTCCGCCGTGTTTCGGCCCACGCAGTGCGCCAATCGCACCGATAATCGCGGAGTACATATCAGAGCCAGTTCCCGCAATCACACGCCCCGTGAAGGTAGAAGCGTTAAACTCGTGTTCGGCGTACAGCACCAGCGAAATGTGCATCGCCTTTTCCCAGCTTTGTGATGGCTTTTCACCATGCAGCAAATGCAAGAAGTGACCGCCAATAGAATCATCATCGGTCTCCGGCTGAATGCGCTCGCCGTTATGGCTGTAGTGATACCAGTACAGGAGGATAGAACTGAGCGATGCCAGCAGTTTGTCGGCAATATCGCGTGCGCCGGAGACGGTATGTCCTTCTTTTTCTGGCAGAGTACAACCCAGCGCGGAAACACCAGTGCGCATCACGTCCATCGGATGCGAGGCGGCAGGCAGCGCTTCCAGTACGGTGCGCACGTTAGCGGGCAATCCGCGCAGCGCTTTCAGTTTGCTTTTATAGGCGGTGAGCTCATCGCGGGTGGGTAATTTCCCGTGAATCAGCAGATGCGCAACTTCTTCAAATTCGCACTGTTGTGCCAGGTCAAGAATATCGTAGCCACGATAGTGTAGATCGTTACCGCTTTTACCCACGGTACATAAGGCAGTATTTCCGGCAGCGACGCCTGACAGCGCAACCGATTTTTTGGGTTTAATGACATGGGTACTATTTTGCAGGATCGTTGTGTCGCTCATGTTGTCCTCGTCATTATTGTAATATGTAGGGTACTAATTTATTGCCGGATGGCGGCTACGCCTTATCCGGCCTACGACGGTTACTTTTTTGTGTACAACGCGTCGAGTTTCTCTTCGAACTGGTAGTAATTGATGCTTTCATACAGCTCGTTGCGCGTCTGCATAATGTCGATAACGTTCTTTTGCGTACCTTCCTGACGCAGCACGTTGTAAACCTTCTCCGCCGCGCGGTTCATGGCGCGGAAAGCTGACAGCGGGTATAGCGCCATCGCAACATTCGCGCTGCGCAGTTCATCGGTGGTAAACAGCGGTGTGGCGCCAAATTCAGTAATGTTGGCAAGAATTGGTACCTGTACCGCATCGGCAAACTGGCGGTACATCGCAAGTTCGGTAATGGCTTCCGGGAACAGCATGTCAGCGCCCGCTTCGACATACGCCTGGGCACGATCGATGGCAGCCTCTAACCCTTCCACCGCCAGTGCATCGGTTCGCGCCATAATCACAAAGTTGGGATCGGTGCGCGCATCAACGGCGGCGCGGATCCTGTCGACCATCTCTTCTTTCGAGACGATCGCCTTGTTCGGGCGATGACCGCAGCGCTTGGCGCCGATCTGATCTTCAATATGCAGCGCAGCAGCACCCGCTTTGGAAATCGACTTGACGGTACGCGCCACGTTGAATGCAGACGATCCAAAACCAATATCCGCATCCACCAGCAATGGCAGCGGGCAAACATCCGTAATGCGACGAATATCAGTCAGCACATCATCAAGGGTAGAAATACCGAGATCCGGCAGCCCCAGCGAGCCCGCAGCGACGCCACCGCCGGAGAGATAAATCGCCTGATACCCGGCGCGTTGAGCCAGCAGAGCGTGGTTGGCATTGATGGTGCCAACGATTTGTAATGGGTTTTCTTTGGTAAGCGCAGCGCGAAACGCCAGCCCTGGGGAGTGTAGAGACATATCCCGTCCTCTTGTTATCAACTTGTTATCGTTCGTTGATATTTCTAAAGCAAGGGGTATGCCAGGGAGCTTATTTTCTCTTCAATTTAATTTTTTATCTTTTAAAACAATATATTAAATCCAATGCTTCTATTTTTGTTGCACAAAAGCGTGTCAGCTATCGTTTCATGAAACGTTCCTTCACGTTTTATTGCAACATTTATGAAACACAACTAAACCCTACTACTCGGTTCCTTAATTTTTGGGGTTAGTTATGGCAGATACGCATCTACCGCCGCGAGTGAACGACGATAAACCGGTTATCTGGACAGTCTCGGTCACCCGCCTGTTTGAACTGTTTCGCGACATCAGTCTGGAGTTCGACCACCTGGCGACCATCACCCCCATTCAGCTTGGTTTCGAAAAAGCGGTGGCCTATATCCGTAAGAAGCTGGCTACCGAGCGTTGCGATGCCATCATTGCGGCGGGCTCCAACGGGGCATATCTGAAAAGCCGTTTATCGATTCCGGTGATCCTGATTAAACCCAGCGGATTCGACGTGCTACAGGCGCTGGCAAAAGCGGGAAAACTCACCTCGTCGATTGGCGTCATTACCTATCAGGAAACCATTCCTGCGCTTCTCGCGTTTCAAAAAACCTTCAATTTGCAGCTTGAACAGCGCAGCTATATCACCGAGGAAGATGCCCGTGGGCAAATCAACGAACTGAAGGCCGGCGGTACGCAGGCAGTGGTTGGTGCGGGATTGATTACCGATCTGGCAGAAGAAGCAGGTATGACCGGCATCTTTATCTATTCGGCGGCCACCGTGCGCCAGGCCTTTGTCGATGCGCTGGATATGACTCGCCTGACGCTGCGCAGAAACGGTCAGTACGCCTCTGGCGATACGTTGCGCACCCGTTATGCGCTGGGAGATATGCGCGGTCACTCTGCGCAGATGGAACAGGTGCGGCACACCATTATGCTCTACGCCCGCTCGCGTGCGCCGGTCCTCATTCAGGGCGAAACAGGAACGGGTAAAGAGCTGGCCGCACAGGCCATTCACCGTGAGTTTTTCACCCGTCAGGAGAATCGACGCGGTAAACCCTCGCCGCCGTTTGTTGCCGTCAACTGCGGAGCAATCACCGAGTCATTGCTGGAAGCGGAGCTGTTCGGCTATGAGGACGGCGCCTTTACCGGCTCTCGCCGAGGGGGGCGCGCGGGCCTGTTTGAAATCGCCCACGGCGGAACCCTGTTTCTTGATGAGATAGGCGAGATGCCGCTGCCGTTACAAACCCGACTGCTGCGCGTGCTGGAAGAAAAAGAGGTTACCCGGGTCGGTGGACATCAGCCGATTCCGGTCGATGTCCGGGTGATTAGCGCCACACACTGTAATCTGGAGCAGGAGATGAAACAGGGGGAATTTCGTACCGATCTGTTTTATCGCCTGAGCATTTTACGCCTCAAGCTGCCGCCGCTACGCGAGCGGTTGCCCGATATCCTGCCGCTGGCGGAAAGCTTTTTAAAACAATCGCTGGCGGAACTGGACGTGCCGTTTTCTGAGCCAGTACGCAAGGGGCTGGGATTAAGTCAGCCGACGCTGCTGAATTATGGCTGGCCGGGGAATATCCGCGAACTGCGTAATATGATGGAGCGCCTGGCGCTATTTTTAAGCGTCGAGCCGCAGCCGGAGCTGAATATGGATTTTTTACAACAGCTATTACCGGAACTGGCCATTGCTGCTGACTCACCGCAAGCATCTTCATTGCTGACGCCGCAGCAGGTGTTGGCACAATTCAATGGTGATAAAACCGCGGCTGCACGCTATCTCGGAATTAGCAGAACCACGTTCTGGCGCCGATTAAAAGAAAACCCGCCGGTACAATGACCGACGGGTGTTGTATTTTTTACAGCTGCACGTTATTTTTTCTTGTAAATATTGGCTGTGCCATGGATTTTGTTATCCGTTTGGCCGGAGGTTAATACCACCACGTCAGCGCCTTTCTCTTCAGCTTTCTTCAGAAGGTCTTCTTTAGCATCCGAAGTAGATACTTCATTACTCGTTGAAATGTCACCGATTTTTGTGTACTGAGACTCAACCTTTTCAAACTCAACCTTCGTCATAAATTCCGCGGCATACGCGTTGGTCACAACAAAAGCTAACGCACCAATAAGTACTTTAATTCCAGTTTTCATATAAAAGCTCCAGATTTTGTTATATATGCCATCATCGCCCCCTGAACATTCGACATGCGAGTCAAGGATGATTAATAAGTAGTTCAGGCTGACAAAAAGATCCAGAGCAGGCGGAAATATAAAGAGATTTTGCGAATCGTTAATTACGCAAAACGCAGTGGCGCTACGTTTTCAACGCGCACTGTGAGTGAATGCGCAGAATGACGTGCGCACTAAAATTATAGTGTTAGCTGTCTTTCCCGTGTTTACTAATGGAAACGTTGTCTATGGAACCTTTGCACGCCGTTGTACTCACCGTCAGCCTGTTTGTTTTAACCTTTTTTAACCCCGGCGCAAATCTGTTCGTGGTGGTACAAACTAGCCTGGCATCCGGACGACGCGCAGGTGTGATGACCGGTCTGGGTGTTGCCTTAGGTGATGCGTTTTACTCCGGCCTTGGGCTCTTTGGTATGGCAACGCTAATCACCCAGTGTGAAGAGATATTTTCATTGATTAAGATTGTCGGCGGCGCCTATCTGCTGTGGTTTGCCTGGAACAGCATCCGCCATCAGGCCACGCCGCAAATGCCCACGCTACAGCAGCCGCTTTCCGCCCCCTGGTATGTATTTTTCCGCCGTGGATTACTAACAGATTTATCGAACCCACAAACTGTACTCTTTTTTATTAGTATCTTCTCGGTCACCTTAAGCGCAGACACACCTACGTGGGCCAGACTGATGGCCTGGGCAGGCATTGTGTTGTCTTCCGTTATCTGGCGTATTTTTCTCAGCCAGGCATTTTCTTTGCCTGCCGTGCGACGGGCGTATGGTCGTATCCAACGGGTTGCCAGCCGGGTAATTGGCGCAATAATAGGTGTCTTCGCGCTAAGACTTATTTATGAAGGTATTAGCCATCGATAAGAGAGTTTAACTTGACCATCGTGAGGTAATTGTCCGTAATACCGCCTGAATTTTTAATCGCAGGTTGAGTGGCAGTGAGATGGAACAGGTTGAACCGGTAAACGACACATTACTCCTTACGGAATGGCAGGCGCTGATACGACAAACATCGCCTGACGTTCACACGCTCCTCACATCGTTAAGCGATGAAGAGATCCGCCATTTAGTGACCGTTTTTTATGACTATATGCTCTCCCATGCCCAGAGCGCATTGTTCCTTAATACGGAACAGGTCAGTACCCGCCTCAGCGGTAGTATGTTTGACTGGTTACGCAGCGTGCTCGGCAGCGCGCACGAAGATCTACCGCAGCTGCTGGCCAAACAGCGCAAAATTGGCGTGGTGCATGCCCGCATCGGTCTGCCCATCGATCTGGTGAATCGCGGCGCGCGTAAGCTCAAGGATGAGCTGTATCGGGTATTGAAAACCAAAGCTGACGACTCGTCTTCCCTGCTGAGCAATGCTATCTGTTTCAGCAGTCTGGCAATGGATACCGCACTGGAGGCCATGACCGTCTCCTATTCCCCAAGCCATCAAAACTCGCTGCATACTCAGGAGCAGTATCGTCTGCAGACTATTTACGATGACGTTAACGTCGAGCGCGAACGGCAAATTCGTTCATTTACCGACTGGGAAAACCAGTTTATCTATAACATTGCCACCGGAATGCCTTTCGGTGAAATGGTGTTTCTGGCGAACTCTGATTTTGGTATGTGGTTCTCACATAAGGGAAAACATATTCTTGGCAACAGCAATTTGCTCAAAGAAATGGAATCGCTAATTGCAGAGATCGACACCCGTCTGACGACCACCCTGTCACCTCAGCATCAGCCGACAGAACCCGAGCGGATGAGCTTATTACAGGATGTTCGCCAGCTGTCGGCAAAAATCCATTTCCTGCTCGCTTCGATGTTTGAGGCACTGGTTAAGCAGGAAAATGGTAAAGATTCGCTGACCCAGTTGCTTAATCGCCGCTTTATTCCGACCATCATGCGACGCGAAATCTCGCTGGCGTTACATGCGCGTAAGCCTTTTAGCCTGGCGATGCTGGATATCGACTACTTCAAGCAAATTAACGATAACTTCGGGCATAATACCGGCGATCTGACGCTCAAAAATGTCGCAGCGGTCATTTATGATCATATCCGTAGCAGCGATTACGTGTTCCGCTACGGTGGTGAAGAATTTATGATCTTGCTCGTCGAGTCAGATGAATCGCAGGCCAGTATTATTCTGGAAACGCTGCGTATGAAAATTGCCGGGATGCGCATGGCAGCCTCTGCGACAGAAACGTTTTCTATTACCGTCAGTATCGGTATTGCCGAATATGATTATCATCCCGACTACAAACAGCTGGTTGATAAAGCCGATCGCGCACTTTATCAGGCAAAAAGTAATGGTCGCGACCGCGTTGAGGTTTATCAGGAATAACCATTGCCCTGCAGAGAAATAAATACCCCATTCAGGGTATTTATCTGACTTGCGATAAATATCGAGCTGTTATTTTTATTCAGGCATATTGGCATGATGAAAATAACAGCCACGTAATAAGATGCAAATCAAATACACCAAATCTGAATAGCGCTAGCATATCCCGGTGATGACGCCTTCTGAATGCAGAAGGGGAAATATGAGGGATAGTATAAAATCATGAACGGGAAGAAAAGAACGCGCTGGCAGCGCCGTCCTGGCACGATCGGAGGCAAACTGCCGTGGAATGACTGGCGCAACGCCAGCAGCTGGCGAAAAGCCACCCAGTTTCTCCTGCTGGCTATTAATATTTATATTGGCGTAACGTTCTATTACTGGGTCCGCTATTTCGAAACCGCCGGCACCAGCGTCTATATTCCAAGGCCAGGTGGTATTGAGGGATGGCTACCAATCGCGGGTTTGATGAATATCCGCTATACGCTGGAGACTGGTTTTCTTCCGCCTATCCATGCCGCCTCCATGCTGCTGTTAGTTGCGTTTATCCTGATTAGTCTGTTGTTAAAAAAAGCCTTCTGTTCGTGGTTATGCCCGGTGGGCACGCTGTCCGAACTGCTCGGCAATCTGGGGAAAAAAGTATTTGGTCGCAACTTCACGCTGCCGCGCTGGCTGGATATTCCGCTGCTCAGTCTGAAGTATTTGTTGCTGAGTTTCTTTTTGTATATCGCCCTGTCGATGCCTGCGCAGGGGATTCAGTATTTTCTAATGTCGGCCTATGGCATGATTATCGACGTGAAGATGCTCGATTTCTTTCGCCATATTGGCTCCGCTACGCTCATCTTTGTTATCGTTATCAGCGTCCTGAGCCTGTTTATTCGCAATGCCTGGTGCCGCTATCTGTGCCCTTATGGTGCGCTGCTCGGCCTGTTCTCATTACTCTCACCGTTTAAAATCCGCCGTAACGCTGACAGCTGTATCGACTGCGGAAAATGCGCGAAAAACTGCCCGTCGAATATCCCGGTCGACAGACTGATTCAGGTGCGTACCGTGGAATGCACTGGCTGCATGACCTGCGTTGAATCCTGCCCGGTAGCCTCAACGCTGAGCTTTTCACTGCAGACTCTGCCTGGAGCACAAGGCAACGGTGGTAAATCATTATGGCGCCAGAGGACGCTGTCAGGTGTTGCCATGACGCTACTGGTGCTGGGCATTCTGTTTGCCACTATTGGTTATGCCGTTTATGCCAATGTCTGGGATACGCCAGTGCCCGATCATATGTATTTCCAGCTGATCCCGAAGGCAAAGATGATCGGCCATTAATTTTTTTATCAGTATGTTCAAAACCCTGCCAATTCTGGCAGGGTTTCCCGCGTCTTTTGCCATTTTAAGACAATTGAACTTGTGCCATCGCGCTCTCGTTTATACAACCTTAAATATCATCTGTAATAATTTTTCTATTTTGTTATGGGCGACTGGGATCAAAATAATGAACGGGATAACATCATGACTAAAATAAAACTGGCACTGCTATTACCTCTTTTTCTGGCGGGTTGTACGATGAGCGACGGGGAATTAAGAAACGCTTACGCTCAGCATTATCAGCAACCTGGTGCTTATGTAGATGCTTATAAACAGAAAATAGCCAGTATGGATATTCATGCGCTGGCCCAATATGCCGCCGCAGAAGATAAGAAAAAAATGCGTGGGCAGCCAAGACTGAAAATCGACGAATTCATTACCATTGAGAACGTGCAGGCGAAAGGAAATCGGGTGGTCTACGATTACTCACTGTCTGAAAGCTGGCTGGCGCTGTCCGCAGATAAACAGCGCGAGAAGCAGACCAATATGAATAAAGACCTGATCTACCGTACCTGCTCGCTGGAAACGGTACGTCTGGCGCAGGCAAAAGGGCTGGAAGAAGAGCATAACTATTACAGCCAGTACCCAGACAAAGTCGCCTTTACTCTGAGAACCAGCGCGCAAATTTGTATGCAAAACGGTTTTACACAATAGCCGCAATCACAACGCCTGATGCGCTGCGCTTATCAGGC